>NZ_CP059675.1:1200000-1800000 GCF_014069575.1 Schaalia sp. JY-X169 | reverse complement strand
TTCGACCTCGGCCGGAGCTGCAATGGCCTTGACGTAACCAATAGTGTCAAACCCGGGGCGGCCAGCGCGTCCGGCAATCTGGTGGAACTCGCGGGCCGAGAGGTGGCGGGTGCGGGAGCCGTCGTACTTGACTAGAGACGTGAACAGGACGGTGCGGATCGGCACGTTGATGCCGACGCCGAGGGTGTCGGTCCCACAAATCACCTGGAGGAGGCCGCGCTGGGCCAGGCGTTCAACTAGGCGGCGGTAGCGGGGGAGCATGCCGGCGTGGTGGACGGCGACACCCTTAAGGAGCAGTTCCCGCAGTGTTTTGCCGAAACCTCGTGACAGTTCGACACCTCGCAGGGCGTCCTGGATTTCCGCCCTCGTCTCCTTGGGCACGTCGAGCGTTTTTCCCAGGGTAACGGCCGTCTTCACCGCATCATTTTGGGTGAAGTGGACAATGTAGACGGGGGCGCGGTCCTCTTTGATGAGGCGTTGGACGATGGGGTCAAGGTCGTCAACAAGGTACTCAAACTCCAGAGGAACAGGGCGAACGGCGTCAGAGATCAGGGATGTGTCACGTCCGGTGCGTTCCTTGAGCTCCGCCGCGATTTCAGCGGTGTCGCCCAGGGTGGCTGAGAGGAAGACGAACTGCGGGCTGGGCAGTTCCAGCAGAGGCACCTGCCATGCCCAGCCGCGTTGCGGGTCGCCGTAGAAGTGGAACTCATCCATGATCACCATGTCGGTGTCGAGGTCTGCGCCCTCGCGCAAAGATTGGTTGGCAAGGATTTCAGCGGTGCAACAGATGATGGGTGCCTTCGGGTTGAGGGCAACATCGCCGGTCACCATCCCCACGTTGGCGGCGCCGAAAGCATCGACAAGGTCAAAGAACTTTTCAGACACCAGCGCCTTCAGGGGGGCGGTGTAGTACGAGCGGCCCCCGCGCGCCAGGGAGATGAAGTGGGCGGCCAGCGCAATCAGCGACTTTCCACTGCCCGTGGGGGTTTGGGCGATGACGTGGTTGCCGTCCAGCAACTCCAAGAGCGCATCCTCTTGGTGGGGGTAGAGGGGGCGACCCGACTCTTCAGCCCAATCCGCAAAGGTTTCGTAGAGGGCGTCAATGTTGTCGGCCTGCTCCGTGTCGTCGAGTTCATCGAGTACTTTGTTTAGCGATCCTGGCACCATCTGTTGATCATCCCACGTCTGCTCTGGTGAGTCGCGCCGGATGTGCGCCGCGGGCGAAAGGAACGGATTTGGAGCTGCCAGGTCAGCGGTGCGCAGCTAGGATCGTTGCATGCGTATCGTGCGATTCTCCGATGGTTCCTCACCCAAATATGGCTTCCTCAAAGATGATTCCACAAGGATCTTTGTGCTGCGGGGGGACCCGCTGTTCTCCAAGATTGAGCTAAGTGGTGAGGTTTTCGAACTGGATGAGGTGCGGTTGTTGTCACCCGTCATTCCCCGCTCGAAAGTTGTGGGAGTTGGGCGCAACTACGCGGCTCACGTTGCTGAGATGGGGTCTGAGATTCCCGCTGAACCGGTGTTTTTCATCAAACCGAACACCTCCGTGATCGGCCCGGATGACCCGATTGTTCTGCCTTCGTGGTCAAACCATGTTGAACCCGAGGGCGAGTTGGCCGTCATCATCAAGACCGTCGCGAAGGACCTCACCCTTGACGCGGTTGACGACGTCGTTTTTGGTTACACCATTGGCAATGACGTTTCGGCGCGGGACAAGCAGAAACTGGACGGCCAGTGGACGAGGGCGAAAGGGTTTGACACTGCCTGCCCGCTGGGGCCGTGGGTGGTTGTTGACCCCGACCTCGATGTTGACAACCTGCGCCTCACCACCACGGTTGACGGCCAGGTGCGTCAGGATGATTCGACCTCGTCGATGATTGTTGGGGTGCGGGAACTGGTGGTTGCCGCGTCCCAGACGTTCACGCTTTTGCCGGGCGACGTCATCCTCACCGGCACTCCCGCCGGAGTGGCGCCGATCCACCCGGGCGACCGGGTCGACATCACCATTGAGGGCATCGGCACGCTGTCGAACCCGGTGGTGCGCCGCTAGGCCAGGCCCTCCCCGCCCACTACCGCCGGGCCAGGTCCGCGATCGCTGCCACGACCTTCTTCCACGGTTCGGGCGACATGGCGGCGTTGACGCGGATCCAGCGCTCGTAGCCCCGGCCCAGGGTCGCGCCGTCATTGACGCCCACTCGGTACTCCTCACGAAGCGTCACGGCCGGGTCCTCAAGCTCCGGATAGGCGTCGAATCCCAACCAGGTCAGGTAGGTGGCTTCAGGGCGGTGGTAGTCGACGTCTGTGCCCTGCAGCGCCTCGCCGAGTAGGTCCAAGTTGGCGTTGATCTGGGCGATTGCTTCTACCAGCCACTCGTCCGACTCCAGGTAGGCCGGGACCGTAGCCAACTGGCCAAGTGCTGCCGGGTAGCCGAATCGTGACTTTGGGGCGTCCTCGTACTTCTGCCGCAACGCGGCATCGGGCAGGATCACCTGGGCGCAGTTGAGGCCCGCCACGTTCCACGCCTTCGAGGCCGCAACGGCGGTGACGGTGTGTGCCGCGTAGTCGGGGCCAAGCGAGGCGTAAGAAACGAAACTGCCGGGATCGCCGAGGACGAGCGGGGCGTGCACCTCATCCGCAAAGACCAGGGCGTCGTACTTGCCGACCACGGCGTGCAAAGCCTGCAGTTCAGCCACGGTGAGACTGCGCCCGGTCGGGTTCCACGGATTACACAGAACGACCAGGCCCGCGCCGTTTTGCAGGGCTTCCTCAATGGCGATCAGGTTGAGCGCCCAGGCGTCCTCGTCCTCGTCCGATTCAGCATGGTGGAGGGAAGGAATCTCGATGACGTCGCGGCCGTGCTCGGCAGGGATGGTGAGGAAGGGCATGTAGGCCGGAGTGGGAACGATCACCGCGGAACCGGGCCGGGTAAGGGCGTCGATGGTGACGCGCAGGGAGGCGAGGATCGACGGGGCCAGGGTGACCCACCCCGGCTTGATGGCCCAACCGTAGCGGCGGTCTTCAAGCTCAACCAGCGCCTCCTTGACGGCCTCGCCCGCCCAGGCCGGAGGGTAGCCAAGAAACCCCTGCTCAACAGCCTTTTGGAGGCGTGCCTTCACGGCGGGGGAGGTGCCGAAATCCATCTCCGCTACCCATGCTCCAAGGGTTGACTCACCATCGGTCGTCTTCACGCCCGACCACTTTTGGGTGCCGGTTTCGTAGAGTTCGGCCTCGGTCGGAGTCCACAGGGTCATTCTTCGCACCTACTTCACTAGGGGGTTGGTCCGCCCCCATTCTTCCACCTTCTGCGCGGGCGGTAAGCTGGTTCATCATGACTACATCGCCTGTTGACGGATCCCAGGTCCGCGTCCGCTTCTGCCCCTCTCCGACCGGAACCCCGCACGTCGGTATGGTTCGCACCGCCCTCTTCAACTGGGCCTACGCGCGCCACACCGGCGGTACTTTTGTCTTCCGCATTGAAGACACTGACGCGCAGCGGGACTCCCAGGAATCCTTCGACCAGATCATTGAGTCAATGCGCTGGCTGGGCTTGGATTGGGACGAGGGCGTTGGCGTCGGCGGCCCCCACGGCCCCTACCGCCAGTCGGAGCGCATGGACCTTTACAAGGAGGTGGCGGCGAAGTTGCTCGAGGGCGGGTATGCCTACGAATCCTTCTCCACCCCCGACGAGGTCGAAGAGCGCCACCGGGCTGCCGGGCGTAACCCGAAGCTGGGATACGACGGGTTCGACCGCGACCTCACCGACGAACAGAAGGCGGCATTCCGCGCCGAAGGTCGTGAGCCCGTGATCCGCATGCGCATGCCGGACGAGGACATCTCGTTCGACGACCTGATCCGCGGCGAAGTGACGTTCAAGGCCGGCTCGGTGCCGGACTACGTCATTGTCCGCGCCAACGGGGATCCGCTTTACACGCTGGTCAACCCGGTGGACGACGCGCTCATGAAGATCACCCACGTGCTGCGGGGGGAGGACCTGCTGTCTTCGACGCCGCGCCAGGTCGTCCTCATGCGCGCCCTCGTCGAAATCGGTGTGGCGGATGAGATTCCCCTGTACGGTCACCTGCCCTACGTGATGGGGGAGGGGAACAAGAAACTCTCCAAGCGTGACCCGGAGTCCAACCTGCTGCTGCACCGTGAAAACGGGATGATCGCGGAGGGACTGCTCAACTACTTGGCGCTGCTCGGCTGGTCAATCAGCCCTGATGAGGACATCTTCTCCATGGAAGAGATGGTGGCTGCGTTCGACGTCGCCGACGTGAACCCGAACCCGGCGCGCTTTGACCAGAAGAAGTGCACGGCCATCAACGCTACCCACATTCGCATGTTGTCCGAGGACGATTTCGCGGCGCGGGTTGTGCCGTTCCTGCACTCGCAGTCGTTGGTGTCCGCTGACCGGTTTGAGGACCTGTTGCCGCGGGAACGTGAGATTTTGACCAAGGCGGCGCCGCTTGTGCAGACCCGCGTGCAGGTGCTGTCCGAGGCCGTGGGGATGCTGGGCTTCCTCTTCACACTGGATGAGCAGATTGTGGTCGAGGACGATGCGCGCAAGCAGTTGAAGGGTGACACCGAGGCCGTTTTGGCCGCGGCGGTCGCTGCTCTTGAGGTGATCCCGGCTGAGGAGTTCACGGCTGAGCGGATCCACGATGCGCTGAATGTTGCGCTGATCGAGGGGTTGGAGTTGAAGCCGCGCTTCGCGTTTACGCCCCCGCGGGTGGCGCTGACGGGGCGTCGGGTTTCACCGCCGCTGTTTGAGTCGATGGAGATCCTTGGGAAGGATGCGTCGCTGACGCGCTTGAAAAACTTCAAGTAGCGGCCCGCCGCGTGGGGCGCGACAGGTCGCTGCCGCACCAACGTTCGCACGTGCCCCGCCACTGGCTGCTGGGGCAATGCCCGCGGTCGTCAGACCCGGGCGTCCCTCACCCACTTGCTCCCAAGGGAGAGCAGAGTGGTGTCTGCGGTCAGGAGCGTGCAGTTCTCATGGAGTGCCTGCGCATAGATGAAACGGTCGAACGGGTCATGCCTGGCAAGCTCTGGCACATCCAGCATGGCAAGGGCATCGGGGCCGGTGAGCGGCAACTCAAGGAGTCCGGATTCCGCTAAAGCCCGTGGGAGATCCCCGTTTCCGGGCATCTCCAACCTGCCAAGCAGGTGTTTGATGACAATCTCTGCGACCGAAACTGAGGAATAGGCAACCACATCTGAGCGGGCAACAAGCTCGCGGGCTTCCCGCCCCAGGCGAGGTGAATCCAAGTAGAGCCAGAGGAGAGCGTGGGTGTCGAGCAGGATCATGCGCCCTGCCCGTAGAACATGGCTCTGACCTCAGCATCTGCACCGTCGAAGGCGCCCTCGTCAAACTGGAACTTACCCTTGCCCAAGCCGAAGACGACTGTTCGCTTGCGGTGGGGAACAAGGTCAGCAACAGGCGTTCCAGCTCGCGCAATGGTCACTTCCTCCCCGGCAAGAACTCTCTCCACGAGCGCTGAGAGCTGCGTCTTCGCCTCATGCATGTTTACTTGGCTGCGGGCCCGGGGAGCGGTGACCCTGTCGACTTGTTGGCTCATAGCCTTAGTCTAGGCGGGCTAAGTAGAATCGTTCAAGACGTCCCTCGGCACGGTATCTGTGGGGTGTCCCCGCGACATGCACCACAGATGGCCGTGATGATTTGGGGATGGGCGTTCGCTCCGGTAATCTTTTCTTTCGCTGGCCCCACAAGGGCCAGCAAACCTTGGGGTATGGTGTAATTGGCAGCACGAGTGATTCTGGTTCATTTAGTCTAGGTTCGAGTCCTAGTACCCCAGCGATTCCGGTGGTCACTTCGTGGCCAATGGTTTCAGAGGCTCCCATCGTCTAGTGGCCTAGGACGCCGCCCTCTCACGGCGGTAACACGGGTTCAAATCCCGTTGGGAGTACAAGCGTGGCGACGCCCGGTTTTCCGGGTGATCGTAGCGTCGGGCCCCCATCGTCTAGCGGCCCAGGACGCCGCCCTCTCACGGCGGTAACACGGGTTCAAATCCCGTTGGGGGTACTTCTCAACTCTGCTTGGGGTGCGCGGCCCTTCGACCCCATGCCCAAGGTCGCCGATGTCAGCATAGGTCGCCGGTAATTCGCGCAAACAGCGGCGACCTTAGGCGACAGCGGCGACCTTAGGCTCTGGGGTGGGCGACAGCGGCGACCTTAGGCTCTGGGGTGGGCGACAGCGGCGACCTTGGCCTCTGGGGTGGGCGACAGCGGCGACTTTGCCCCTGGGGTGGATGGCAGCGGCGACCTTAGCCGGGACCACCGCAAGCCCAGATCCCGTAAGCTCAGTGCGGCCGACATGCTTGCTCAACCATGGGAGATCCGGTGCGCATCATCCACGTTTCTGACACGTTTGCTCCCGTCATGGGCGGGATCGAAACCCAGGTTGCCCGCCTCGCCACCCAACAGGCTCGCGCCGGTCACGATGTCACCGTCCTGACTGCCGCCATGGCTGATCCAACCAAGGGCTTGCCCCACAGCGTTGGTGATGGGCTTGTGTTTGACGCCGAGGGCGCCCAGCTCTACACCGTTGCGCGCTCACAGTGGCAGAACCCCTTCGGTGCCCCGGTTGACCCGCACGCCGCAGGTCGGTTCATCGAGTACATCCGCGCGCAAAAGCCTGACGCCGTCCATGTTCACCTCGGCGAACTGACCCCGGTGGCGATGGGAGTGCTTGCCGCCCTCAAGGATGGCGACATCCCAACCGTCGCGTCCGTGCACTGCATCTGGTCCAAGTTCCCAACTGTCCCGCTGTACCGGGGCGGTGCGAAGCTCCTCGACCTCTACGATGCGCCAATCCTCTGGCTCCCAAACTCAGAGCTGACAGCAAGCCGTGTCCGCGAGGTCGTCAACCCCGATCGTGTCCGCGTGCAGAACAATTCTGTTGATCCAGCAGGATGGAAGACTGAGCCTGTCCCACACGATGGCCTCGTTGCCGTCACCGCCACCCGGTTTGCGCTTCGCAAGCGCGTGCCCGCCCTGCTGCGCATGCTGCGGGAAGTGGGGGAGCAGCTGGGGCTGAACGGAGCAGGCCAGCGCCCTCGTCCGCTGCGTGTCGTTGTTGCCGGTGAGGGGCCCGGACTCAAGGCTGCCCAAACCTACCTTGACCGGCGCGGCATGTCCGGCTGGGTGGAGCTCCCCGGGCGCCTCAGCAAGGACGCCCTCGTCGAACTCTATTCCCGCAGC
Source organism: Schaalia sp. JY-X169 (assembly GCF_014069575.1). Lineage (NCBI taxonomy): Bacteria > Bacillati > Actinomycetota > Actinomycetes > Actinomycetales > Actinomycetaceae > Schaalia > Schaalia sp. JY-X169. Next base: position 1,792,776 of record NZ_CP059675.1, on the reverse strand, counting down.
GACATCTACCTGGCTCCCAGCGTCAAGGATGCCTTCTCCATTTCGGGACTGGAGGCGCGCGCCGCTGGCCTAGCGATCCTCACCAGGTCCCAGTCGGGCTTCGGCGCTGCCGTCCTCGACGGAATCGAGGGACGAGCAGTCCCCACGGATCGCGCGATGGCGGCAGTCCTAGTGGAGTGGGCGCGGGACCCGGCGGACGTTGCGCGATACAAGGACCACAACCAGGCGGTGGAAATGCCGTACTCGTGGAAGAACGCTCTTCCACAGATTGAGCGGGCCTATAAGGATGCGGCCGCCCTGCACCTGAGCCGCATGTGAAACTCATGAGCCGCCCCCAAATGTATATGTGGGGACGAAATATGCCCCTGGGGTGCGTACCCCCGACAAACATTCCGCCCCCGCATACACATTTCGCGAAGTGGGGGGCGGGTCCGGCAGCAGAGAGGCGTTACAGGCCCATCTCCTCAGCCGTCCTCAGGAAGTCGGTGAGGCGGTTTGCGGCGGCTACCACCGCTGGACCGTAGAGGCGTCCCGGCTGACGCCCCATGCGCTCAATCGGCCCCGACACGGACAAAGCCGCGATGACGCGCCCATCAACGCCGCGCACGGGGGCGGACACGGAAGCAACACCGGGTTCACGCTCCCCAACGGACTGTGCCCACCCGCGCCTGCGCACCTCCGACAAGGTTGTGGCAGTAAACGATGCGTCGATGAGGCCACGGTGCAATCTCTCGGGCTCTTCCCAGGCCAGCAGCACCTGCGCGCCAGAGCCGGCCTTGAGGGACAGGGTTGCACCAACGGGTATGGAATCACGAAGCCCGGTGGTTGGTTCTGCCGATGCGACACAAACGCGGTACTCACCCTGCCAGCGGAACAGCTGGGCGGACTCTTTCGTGTGGTCGCGAAGCGCCACCAGGATCGGCAAGGATGATGAAATCAGGCGGTCTTCACCGGCTGCCGAAGCCAGCTCTTGCAAGCGGGGTCCAAGCACGAACCGTCCCTGCATATCCCGGGTTACGAACCGGTGGTGCTCAAGTGCCACCGCCAAACGGTGGGCCGTGGGTCTTGCCAACCCTGTGGCCGCAACCAGTTGAGCCAGGGTTGCGGGGCCCGCTTCAAGGGCTCCCAGAACCGTGGCTGCCTTATCTAGTACACCAACGCCGCTGGAATCGCTAGTCTCGTCCATGGATGAATACTGTCATCCCAATCTGTGAGATGCCAAATCGACACAGCGTGAACGGGCCGCAAACTTTTGTGAACAGGAGGTACAGCCGTCACCAGCTGGCAGTTGAAGTGCAAGAAAAGCACAACCCGCCCCTAAACACCCGCGCAGCTGACACAGGCGTGGTCGACACAGGAGCAGCCGCAGCCGGCACGGCCTCGATGGGTTTTCAAGGAGTGGATTCGCATGGCCAAGACTATGGCCGAAAAGGTGCGTGAGGCACACATCGTAAAGAAGGGTGAGGGCGCGGCGCCCGACCTGCTTTACGTGGACTTGCACTTCGTTCATGAGGTGACAAGCCCGCAGGCTTTTGAAGGCCTGCGCCTTGCCGGGCGTCCCGTGCGGCGCCCCGACCTGACGATCGCCACCGAAGATCACAACACCCCAACCAAGGACATCTTCCTGCCCATCGCCGACCTGACTTCGCGACTACAGATTGACACGCTGCGTCAGAATGCTGAGGAGTTCGGGGTGCGACTGCACTCCCTGGGTGACGTTGAGCAGGGTATCGTCCACGTCGTCGGCCCTCAGCTGGGACTGACGCAACCGGGCGCCACCATCGTCTGCGGCGACTCCCACACTTCCACCCACGGCGCGTTTGGTGCCTTGGCGTTCGGGATCGGCACGTCCGAGGTCGAACACGTCCTCGCCACCCAAACACTTCCCGTCATGCCCTTCAAAACCATGGCGATCACCGTCAACGGCTCACTGAAACCCGGTGTCACTTCCAAGGACATCATCCTGGCAATCATCGCCAAGATCGGCACCGGAGGGGGCCAGGGGTACGTCCTCGAATACCGCGGGCAGGCCATTCGCGAGCTCTCCATGGAAGCCCGCATGACGATTTGCAACATGTCGATCGAGGCCGGGGCGCGGGCAGGCATGATCGCCCCGGATGAAACCACGTTTGAGTTCATCAAGGGTCGCCCCAGCGCACCCACGGGCGCGGACTGGGATGCGGCTGTCGAGTACTGGAAGCAGCTGGCTTCGGACGAGGACGCTACGTTTGATGCCGAGGTCGTCCTCGACGCCGCCGACATCGAACCGTTCGTCACCTGGGGGACGAACCCCGGTCAGGGTGTACCGCTGTCCGGCGAAGTTCCTGACCCCGATTCGTTCCAGGACCCCATTGACCGCGCCACAGCGCAGCGTGCCCTGGCCTACATGGATCTGGCTCCCGGCACGAAGATGCGCGATATCCCGGTTGACGTGGTCTTCCTGGGGTCCTGCACCAACGCCCGCATTGAGGATCTACGTATGGCTGCGGCGGTCCTTAAGGGCAAGAAGAAGGCCGACACGCTGGAGATGCTGGTGGTGCCAGGCTCGCAGAAGGTCAAGCTGCAGGCCGAGGCCGAAGGACTGGACAAAGTCTTCCTCGACTTCGGCGCAGAGTGGCGAAGTGCAGGCTGCTCGATGTGCCTGGGGATGAACCCCGACCAGTTGCAACCGGGCCAGCGCAGCGCATCGACCTCGAACCGCAACTATGAGGGACGCCAGGGGCGCGACGCCCGCACCCACCTTGTTTCCCCTTTGGTTGCGGCGGCGACCGCTATTCGCGGCACACTGTCAAGCCCGGCCGACCTCGACGACCTCCCCGCCGGGGTGGGACTTGGTTCCGAGTATCGGTCGAGCGGCGCAACTGCACAGAGCGCGAAAGTAGAGGCAAAGTAGCCATGGAGAAGTTCACCTCTCACACCGGCGTCGGCGTCCCGATGCGCCGCTCCAATGTCGATACCGACCAGATTATTCCCGCTGTTTACTTGAAGCGCATCACTCGCACTGGATTCGATGACGCGCTGTTCGCAGCGTGGCGTAAAGACCCAACCTTCGTCCTCAACGACCCTGCTTACGCCAAAGGATCAGTGCTGGTGGCGGGCCCCGACTTCGGCACGGGCTCATCGCGTGAGCACGCGGTGTGGGCGCTCAAGGACTACGGTTTCCGTGTCGTCCTCGCACCCAAGTTCGGGGATATTTTCCGTTCCAACTCGGGGAAGCAGGGGCTTGTCGCAGGGGTGATTTCACAGGAGGACTGCGAGGCGCTGTGGAAGTACTTGGAAACTGAGCCGGGCGCGGAACTGACCGTTTCGCTCGAAGACATGACGGTCACGGGTGGTGGCGCCACATACCCGTTCGAGGTCGATGACTACACGCGGTGGCGCCTCATGGAGGGCCTTGACGACATCGGGTTGACGTTGCGGTCCGAGGACGCCATCACTGAGTTTGAGGCCCAGCGTCCCACTTGGAAGCCGAAGACGCTTGCAGGTCAATAGGGGGTTGCGCGCGGGGTGAAAACTCCGTGAAGTGTGCGGAGGATCAACCGGGTGTTCGGGGTGGCCGGGGTAAGCTCGCTTCAATGACGATCATGAGCAGGGAGTTACCTTTGCAGCAGACGGAATCGGCTCTCGGAATCCACACCCCAGCAGCGAGCAATAATGTGCTCCGCGTAGAAGGTGGACGACCACTTTATGGGACCATCTCGGTTCGGGGTGCCAAGAACTTTGTACCCAAAGCGATGGTTGCGGCCCTTCTGGGGCACACGCCCTCCCAACTGCGCAATGTGCCCCTGATCCGCGACGTTGACGTGGTGAAGGAGATGCTTGAAGCCCACGGAGTCGACGTCATCTTTGACGAGGACGAGGGCGTGATCAACCTGGATCCGTCAAACATTGATGCGGCAAGTGCGACAGAGATTGATGCCCTTTCAGGTTCGTCGCGCATCCCCATTCTCTTCTGCGGACCGCTGCTGCACCGTCTGGGTGAGGCCTTTATTCCGGAGCTCGGCGGATGCGTCATTGGGGATCGCCCCATTGACTTCCACCTCGAGACCCTGCGCAGATTTGGTGCAGAGGTCGTCAAAGAAGCAGACGGCATACGGTTGCGAGCGCCCGAGGGCGGCTTGGTTGGCACCCGGATCGACCTGCCTTACCCCTCGGTCGGAGCGACCGAGCAAACCCTGCTGACAGCAGTTCAGGCTCAGGGCATTACCACCCTGACGGGTGCGGCCATTGAGCCAGAAATCATGGATCTGATCAACGTCCTCCAGAAGATGGGCGCAATCATCTCCGTGGATACGGACCGTACTATCCGCATCGAGGGCGTTGACCGCCTAGATGGTTACTCCCACACCGCGCTACCCGACCGGATCGAGGCGGCATCGTGGGGGGCTGCAGCCCTTGCGACCAGGGGTGACGTCTTCGTTCGCGGAGCGCACCAGCCAGACATGAGCACCTTCCTCAATACCTTCCGCAAGGTTGGAGGTGCATTCGACGTGGAAGAGGACGGCATCCGATTTTACCACCCGGGCGGCCCGCTCCGCTCGATCGTCCTCGAAACCAATGTTCACCCCGGCTTTATGACGGACTGGCAGCAGCCGCTGGTCGTGGCGCTGACCCAGGCGGAGGGCCTATCGATCGTTCACGAGACGGTTTATGAGAACCGCTTTGGTTTTGTGTCGGCCCTTCGTCAAATGGGTGCGAACATTCAGGTTTACACCGAATGCGTTGGCTCGGCGCCGTGTCGGTTTGGTGCGCGCAACTTCTCTCACTCCGCGGTTATTTCCGGTCCCACACCCCTGCACGGGGCCGACATTACGGTGCCGGACCTGCGCGGCGGATTCAGCCACCTCATTGCGGCACTCGCGGCCGACGGGGTTTCTCACGTCTCCGGGATCGACGTCATTTCCCGCGGCTACGAGCACTTCATGGCTAAGCTCCTCAAACTCCACGCAAGAGTGGAATACGTGTGAGGCCGCCCCGTTCGATGACACTATTGGTGTCATCTGTTTCTGCTCGAGGGCGAGCATTGAGGCTGGGACGCGACGTCGTTGCTGCGTTGCGAGCCGGTGGCTGGGAAGTACACGTGAGTGTTACGTCCACTGCGAGCGACGTTGAAGAGCTCTCTCGGACGTGCTCGGACTACTACATTGGCGCCCTCGGTGGCGACGGCTACCTCGCTAGCGCAGCGACGGGGCGGGTGGGACACGAAGGCGTCCTCGTCCCATTTCCTGGAGGACGAGGTAACGATTTGTGCCGCTATTTGGGGATCGGTGTCGATCCGGTGGCATGGGCACAACAGCTCGCTGAAGCCGACCGCGCAACCATGGATCGGTGGACGGGTCCGCTGGACGCCGTTGAGGTCACCAGTGCGGAGGGGACCAAAACCGCCCTCGGAATCATCTCCTTAGGTATCGATGCGACAGCTAACTGGGTGGGCAACCACTCTTGGCTCCGTTCTGGGCCGTTGGCCTACGCGTGGGGCGCCGTCGTCGGATTCGCCGGAGGATTCAAGCCCTGGCCTATTGAAGCACGCATCGACGGGCGAGCCACCGAACTCGGCGGGTGGCTTACTTCTGTGTCGAATACCGGCTGGTTTGGGGGCGGGGTCAATATTCTCCCGCAGTCGAGGGCTGACGATGGGACACTGGAGATCATCAACGTAGAGAAGATGTCGAGGCTGCGCGCGCTTCCGCTTTTGGGGCGCGCACTGGTGGCGCGGCAAATTGATCACCCGATGATCACTGTGAAAATGGGGCGGAAGATTGAGATGATGCGGCCGGTAGGGCTGCGGGCGCTTGCGGATGGGGACGTGGTCGGGCATCTGCCGCTTTCGATGCGTGTCATTCCGGACGCGCTCACGGTGGTGGCGCCTGGGCAGCAGGTGGAGCGCACTGTCGACATTCGCACAGAGAAGTAGTCAGGAGAGCAGATGGTCAAGAACCCGACCCAGGTACGGACCCACCGGGGAAACCTGCACGGCATGTACTGGCTGGGCTACAGGATCCTCACCCCGGTGGTGCACCTGCTTTCTCGACCTCGATGGGACGGACTTGAGAACCTCCCGTCCACGGGTCCCTTCATCCTGGCACCGAACCACATGTCTAACTTCGACCCGGTCTTAATGGGCTACTTTCTGGGAGACAACGGCTTTGAAGTGCGCTTCCTTGCCAAGCATTCGCTGTTCAAGGTGCCGGTGGTGGGGCCGTTCCTGCGTTGGTGGGGGATGATCCCGGTGCTGCGCGGCTCGGACCAAGCGGGCGACGCCCTGAAGTACGCCCATGAAGCGCTGGTCAAGGGCGATGTGGTGGGCATCTACTTCGAGGGGACTCTGACACGGGACCCTGGGTTTTGGCCGATGAAGGGCAAGACTGGCCTGGCACGCCTCGCGCTGGATACCAGGGTGCCGGTGGTCCCGGTTGTGCAGTGGGGCGCGCAGGACATTATGGATCGCTATGTTGGGTTGTCGCTCAACCGGAGGCGGCCGGGTCTGTTTGTCCGCGTGTTGCCGCCGATCGACTACTCGGATATTGAAGGGGATTCTTCGAACCACGAGGGCGTTCGGGAGCTCACCGCGCGCCTGCAGCGCGCCCTTGGTGAGGGGAGCGAGGCGCTTCGTGGAGAAACTGGTCCTCGGGAGCCGTGGGACCAAAAGCTTGAGGGCGGGCCGTCGAAGGATGAGCTGACTTCGCTGTCGAAGTGGAGGCGCTCTTTGGCGAGGGCGAGTCGTAGGCAGGATATTTTGGCGGCCCGGCCGTCGTTCGACCGGGCGTAGCACCAGCCCCGTTTTACCCCGTTCGACCCCATCCCACCCCGTTCGACCCCATTCCGCGAGATCGCTTAACTCAGCCAGCCGAGGGTAAAATAACAGAGTAATGTGGCGAAGTTAAGCGATCTCGCGGGGAGGGCCCGGCAAGGTCGCCGATGTCTGCGTGGGGGCCCAGCAAGGTCGCCGATGTCGGCATAGGTCGCCGACAATTCGCTGGAACAGCGGCGACCCATGTTGTGTTCGGCGACCTTGGGGTTTGAGGGTGTTGTGTTCGGCGACCTTGGGATTTGCGTGGCTCGACGGGTAGCTGCTTAGCAGCGTGTTCCGACGAATTTCCCGAAGTGCGCATGCTGGGTGCTGAAATTTGTCAGGGGTCCACGCACAGGTGCGCATCGGCTTCCTCAGTGCACGTTTCAGACTGTGGCATTGGGAAACCAGCACAGCTGCGGGGCGTCGGAAGTCGTATTGGAGGGCGCCGGCAGGCATGGGGCGCCGGCAGGCGTAAGGCAGGCCGCGGGCGCCCCACACGCTACTTAGTTGCTATGTCAATGACGATGCGGCTTGGGTTGTCGAGGGCGAAGATGTAGAACGGTTCGACACTGTCAACGCCGATGATGAACTGGGCTCGGCCTTCAAACGTTGACTCGTAGATTGCGTGCACGGAGTTTCCAGATACCTGCTGTCCGCCCTCGTAGTAGGCCGCGTAGTCTGCATCCGTGACCGGAATCGACACCCCTGTGACATCCACTTGCAAGAAGGCATTGCCGGCAATCTCGATGGGGTCACCTTTGCCCTGGCCGGTCGGGGTATCAACGTAGCGGGCCTGCCATCCAGCACCTGGTCCACCCAAGTCAACAACCACCCTTTCGAAGCCCTCATGTGCTGCGACTCGGAGCCCGGTGACGATGACGCCATCTTCACCGGTTGTTGTCGGTTCCGCAGTTGAAGTTAGGGCCCAGGTTGAGGTGTCCACGCCCGCGGCCTCGTCCTCATCGGGCAGTGCCTCTGAGTCGCCATCCCCGCCCGACTGGTCGCCTGGGTCAGAGGATTGCGGCGGCACGACGGATTGGGGCTGGGACTGTGACTGTTCGCCCTCGTCGTCAGTCGTTGGAGTCGAGGGCGAGCAGCCAGCAAGCGCTCCCAGCGTGAGAAGCGTGGCTGCGCAAACTCCCGCAAACCGGGGAAGCGAGACATTTCGAACTGTGGTGTGCGGCATGATTCCTCCTTAGGAGCTACCCTTAGCTTAAGGCCGTAGTTGCAAGTACCAGTCAATTTTGGGGGTCCGGCGTGGGACAGACAAATAGTCATATAGCAGTGCTCGGGACAGGCTCTTGGGGTACCACTTTTTCACAGGTACTGGCTGATGCGGGCCTAGAGGTTCGCATGTGGGGGCGCCGTGGGACGATCGTGGAAATGGTGAACTCTGGGGAGAACTCGGCGTACCTGCCGGGTGTTGAGCTCTCTAGCAGAATCACTGCAACCACGGATCTCAAGTCGGCTGTAACCGGAGCTTCGGCAGTGGTCCTAGCGGTTCCCGTGGGTGTCACTGGGGAAGTCGTTGAGGCTGCAGTTGCCCATGCTCCCGAGGCTCCCTTTGTGTCGCTATCGAAGGGTATTGAGCCCGGCACGATGCGCACGGTTTCGCAGCTGATTGCAGCCGCAGGCAACTTGCCGCCGTCGCAAATCGTCGCAATTTCCGGACCCAACCTGTCCATGGAAATCGCCATGCGTCAGCCCACTGCAGCCGTCGTGGCAAGTGAAGACGTAGAAACAGCCAAGCAGATCGCCCGGGCCTGCCACAACGAATACTTCCGTCCGTACGTGTCGACAGACCTGACCGGGGTCGAGGTCGCGGGGGCAGCAAAGAATGTCATCGCCCTCGCCATTGGAGCCTCTGAAGGGATGGGGCTCGGAGCTAACACGCGTGCCACCCTGATTACGCGTGGTTTGGCAGAGATGACTCGCTTGGGTGTTGCTCTCGGTGCGCGAGCCTCCACATTTGCGGGCTTGGCCGGTGTTGGCGACCTTGTGGCGACATGTTCGTCAAGGCTGTCACGCAACTACTCGCTGGGGTTCCGCCTCGGCAAGGGCATGACCCTTGAGGAGGCGTTGGCGCTGTCACCGGGCATCGCGGAAGGGTACAAAACGGCTCCGCCGATGCTGGCGCTGGCCGGTGATCACGACGTTGATATGCCGATCACGCGCGGCGTTGTCGAGGTGATTGAGGGCCGTGCGACCGTCGCACAAATGGGAGAGATGTTGCTGGGCCGGCCCCAGAAGATGGACGGCTGGGAGATAGAACTGCTGGATTAGGGGCTCCTAACTGGGGGCGCCTATCTGCAGGTCAGCGCACTCCGGCCTCGTACGCCAGGATCACGGCGTGAACTCGGTCGCGCAGTTCCAGCTTGGTCAGCACTCTTCCAACGTGTGTCTTCACCGTCGACACCGACAAAAACAAGCGGTCGCCGATCTCAGCGTTCGTGAGACCCTCGGCGATGAGGGCGAATACGTCTCGTTCCCTGTCGGTGAGACGTTCAAGGATAGCGGCAGCATCCTCGGTGCTACGAGCACCGTCCCTGACGTCGGCGGTTGCGCGACCGGAGCCATTCGGATTAGGTCCCTGCGGGTTCCCTATGGGCTCCGCACCGTCGCGCAGTCTAGAGATGAGCCGCCGTGTCAGGCTGGCTGCCATGACGGCGTCGCCCTCGGCAACGGAGCGAACTGCGGCGACCAACTCCGGTGCCCTTGCATCCTTCAAGAGGAACCCGCCGGCTCCCGCCTCGATGGCAGCAAGCGCGTATTCGTCGAGGTCAAAGGTGGTGAGGACGAGGACGCGTGAGTCGGGATAGTCCCTGACTATTAGCCGCGTAGCTTCGATGCCATCCATGCCCGGCATGCGTACGTCCATCAGCACGACATTGGGCAGGCGGTCCTGCTCTGCGAGCCTCTGCATGACTCTGAGCGCTTGGACCCCGTCGCCTGCTTCCCCCACAACCTCGACGCTTGGGCCGCCGCCAGCGCCTGACGTAGAAAGTATGAGGGCGAACCCCGTGCGGATGAGTTCCTGATCGTCGACAAGGAGGACGCGGATCACATCGTCATCGCGCCAGCCTTCGCCGCTGAGATCTTCAACTGTTGAGTCATCGTGGTCTCGGTTGCTTCTCACTGCTGCTCACTCCTTTCCTCCGGGATGCCGTGATGGTCCTCTGCGGGTGCCGCGGCTGGCACCGTTGCCACCAGGCGCCAGCCGGTTCCGTGAGGCCCGGCCTCGAACGAACCGCCAAAGATCTTTGCGCGCTGTGCCGCGCCAGTAAGGCCCCGTCCGCTCCCCGGGATGGGCCGAGCCAAGGTGGACGTCGCGGCGCCGCCACCTTGATCTGCTTCCCCCGCTCTATGGGCAGGTCCGTGGTCAAGCACCTCGACGGAGGTTTCCTCCGGCGAATGGTGAAGCGTCAAATGTGTCCGAGCACCTCGACCCGCATAGCGCAGGGTGTTTGTGAGCCCCTCCTGGATGATCCGGAACACCGCGAGCTGCTGGCTCGCATCGCCAGCGGAGACTCCGGTCTCGGCCACGGTAACCTCCAGCCCGGCCTGACGGAATCCATCGATCAGCCCGTAGAGCTCCGCCATGCCCGGTTGGGGGTTTCTCGGAGCGCTGCTTGCCTCTGCGGTCTTCGCAACTTCGCCCGGACCTCGATCTGCAGCGGGTTTGCTGCCAGTCGTCTTTCCGTCCCCCTCGCCCAACACGCCAAGCAGCCTACGCATCTCGACGAGGGCGGTACGGCCGGTTTCCGCCGCGCGTTCCATAGCGTTCTTCGCCGCTTCTGGTTGGGACTCAACCGTCACCGAGGCCGCCTCACTCAACGTAACGACGACGGAAAGGGAGTGGGCAACAATGTCGTGCATTTCGCGTGCGATCCGCGACCGTTCGGCGGCGGCGGCCAGTGCGGCCTGTTGCTCGCGTTCGCGCTCCAGTTGGTGGGCCCGTTCGATGAGTGCGCCCACGTAGCGTCTGCGGTTGCTGAGGTTGATCGAGATCATGAGGACGGCCAGGAGCCAAAGTGCATTGATGGTGGAGAGTATGAAGTTGCTGTCTTGAAGGTACTGGCCATCGGCGGCGAAGATCGTCACGCTTGGGCCGATGACGGCAGTGGAAGTGTTGCCAGAGAGGAAGATCTGCGCCGTGTTGACCGCCACGACAATCGCGTAGCCGACCCACCCTTGCGCTAGTCCGCGGTAGAGAGGCACAGCGTAGAGGAGCACTACCAGTGCCATTGAGTTGGGGACGGTCAGTGTTCCTTGCTCAAGGAAGAGCAGGAGCGCAACGACTACCAGGCCGACCAGCGGGAATCGACGCCGGTACAGCAGTGCCACGGCAGTGACGACGATAATGAGGATGACCACCATTGCCCACGGCCACTCAAGAAAAGAAGCAACCCCCGCGACCTCGGCTTGGGCTTCGGGGTCGATGGCGGCGAACTCGCCAGCAAAACGACTCACCGTAAGTGCGAACATAATCGCAAGCGCACAGGCCAGGAGGTATGTGGCGACAATTATCCAGTCGACCGCTCTGGGGTGTGCTGCGATCCAACGGCGAAGCACCCCGGGTGGGCGCGGAAGCCGCAGCTCCGAGTCAAGCTCAGAGTTCGTGGCGGTGTCCACACCGACCGGGGTGCCTGTCACGTTCATGTTCACACAGCGTCTCTTGTCTTGAGCAGAATCGCTGCTGGCACCAGTGCTGCGCCAGCCCAGGCGACTAGGCCGCCCAACGCCGCCCAGTATCCCACGCCGACGATCTCAGTGGGGGCATCAGCCGGTAGGAGGGGGCTGGATGACATTTCGTATCCGAGGTCGGCTGGCAACCACTGTGCCGCCTCCGGTACCCAGGCCCAGCCGGTGACGCTGAGAATCTGGAACACAAGGGTTGAGACGAACAGTAGCAGCACCACCACGGAGATTGCGCCAGCACCGGAACGGAATATCACGCCAATGCCGAGCGAAAGGAGGGTAGCGAGTGTCAGGTAGATTGTTGTGCCCAGCATCGAAGCGAGCACGGCAGGTGAAACAAGGACACCGAACGCGTCCCCGCCCATGAAGAGTGCGGCAATGACACCGCCACCAAGGGTGGAGAGCCCGCCCACGACGAATGCAATGCCAGCGACGACCAGTGCCTTGGCAGTAAGCAGCAAGCCGCGGCGCGGCGTAGCGGACAACGTACTGAGGATCATTCCGCTGGAGTACTCACTTGTGGCGGCCAAAACCCCGATTACACCCATGATGAGGACGGTGATGTTACTCCCGAAGGTCGCAGACTGAGCGAGCAGTGTTGGCAGCGTGTCGGCATCGACGGACCCCGTGTCCACCATCGCGAAACTCATGAGCGCTGCGCCAGCCGCGCTAACAAGGAGCATGGTGATGATTGACCAGCGGATCGAGCGCAAGGATGCCAGCTTGATCCACTCACTGCGAAGAATGCCTGCGAAGGTGAGATGCCCTTCCGTCTGCCTTGCTCTGGTTGGGCTGTGAACGGTGGGGGCCAGCGTGTTGGCCGCGGTGGCGGTTGCGGTAGTCATGATTTGTTCTCCTCGGGGAGCAGTAGGCAAAAGGCGAAAGTCGGTGATGAGCAGGTCGGTCGGTCACGGCGTTACGCCGCGACGTACTCGATCTCTCCGTGGGTTAGTTCGAGGTAGGCGTCTTCGAGGGAGGCCGAGTCTGTAGAGAGAGAGTGCAGGACGAGGGCGTTTGCTGCCGCGATCTCACCGATACGTTCCGCAGGCACTCCGTGAATGAGGAGCTCGTTGCCGCCCTTCAGTTGGGTCGTGTGTGCCCCTTGCGCGCGAAGGAGTTCGCCGAGCCTGAGCGAGTCTGGTGATGTGACGCGGACGGTCCGTTGCCCCTTGCCAGTGGCGATAAGGTCGCCAATCGGAGCATCAGCGATCACCGCTCCGCGTCCAAGCACGATGACGTGGTCCGCGGTCTGAGCCATTTCGCTCATGAGGTGGCTGGAGAGCAGCACCGTACCGCCCTCGGCCGCAAAAGACCGCACGAAGTTGCGGACCCAAAGAACGCCGTCGGGGTCGAGGCCGTTGACCGGCTCATCCAACACAAGCACTTGCGGGTCGCCGAGTAGGGCTGCAGCTATGCCGAGTCGCTGCCCCATCCCCAGCGAGAACCCACCGACCCTCTTGTTCGCAACCGACTCCAGTCCGGTGAGTTCAAGTACCTGGTTGACACGTGCTTCACTGATGCTGTGCGTGGCTGCGAGGGCCCGCAGGTGACTGCGTGCGGTGCGTCCCGGATGAACACCTTTCGCATCCAGCAAGGCTCCGACAACACACAGTGGGTTGCGGTGCTCAACGTAGGGTTTACCCATTACGGTGATAGATCCGCTGGTAGGGCGGTCGAGTCCCATAAGTAGGCGCATAGTCGTTGATTTGCCGGCGCCATTTGGACCCAGAAAGCCAGTGACCTGGCCGGGCGCCAGTGAAAAGCTGACGTCTGATACCGCCGTTTTCTTGCCGTACGTCTTCGTGAGGTGTGTTGCCTCGATCATGATGTTCCTTTTGTCGGTCTTGTGGGCCTCCGTGACCCCATGTAGTAAAAGTACGAGGGCGCCCCCGGCTGGCGCGTCAGCCTCAGGTGCCGAAGGTGTCAGCCTGTGGGATGATTCCTGCGGAATCCGGGAAGTGGTGTTAGGTTTTCCTCGTGAACAAGAACCTGGACTGCGCCACAACCGCTCCCGCTGCTATCTGCAGCCGGGACGAAGTTGTTATGGCCATGGTTCGAATGTGCAACGGCTTCTCGAAGTAGAGACGACTAACCGCACTTTTTCGCCTCCCGGGATAAGCAGACCTCCAGGTTGCAACTGGCCTCCCAGTAACTAGGTGACCTCCAGGTTTCAACCAACCTCCGGTGCCAACCTGAGGTATCCCCTTCGAGAAGCTGTGTTCTAGACAGAGTGCCCCGCACTATCTGGCATTGGACATAGGGATATGAATCCGCATTTTCGACCATCACACATGGTTTCGTTTGAGGTGCTTCCACCCAGACGACCCGACCTCATCACCAGGTTCTGGTCTAACGTCGACCAGCTCCTAGCAAGCAGACCAAATTTCATTTCAGTAACATACGGCGCAGGCGGCACGGACCGCGATGGAGCCTGTACGGTTGTTGAGCAGCTGGTCCGGGAGACCCCGGTTCAGCCCATCGCGCATCTGACCTGCGTCGCCTCCCCCAGAGCCGAGGTGCGCTCCGTTGTGGAACGCTACCTGGACCTGGGTGTTCGCTCTTTCATGGCGCTTCGTGGTGACCCTCCCCGAGGCGCCGAAGGGTGGATACCCGCGCCGGGTGACCTTGAGCAGGCCACCGACCTCGTCGCCCTCATGAGGCAGGTCGAGGCCGAGCGCATCGCAGTCGACCCGGGTTTCGCCCTGCGCTCTGCATTCAAACCGCTGACGATTGCCGTGGCAACATTCCCTGGCGGCAATCCAGCAGCGGGAACAACTCCGGAACAAGAGGCGGACCGCCTCCTAGCGAAACAGAACGCCGGAGCATCCTTCGCGGTTACCCAGTTGTTCTGGAATCCCGGATGCTACGAGTTATTCCTCGAGCTCGCGCGTCGAAGGGGCGTCACCATCCCCATCGTTGCCGGGATCCTGCCGCCAACGGACCCCAGGCGGGTGCGACGGATGCAGGAACTCACCGGGGTTGCCGCCCCGTCGTGGCTGCTGGACCCGCTGGATGCGACCTCGAACGCAGAAGAAGCACGGGAAGTTGGCACTGCCCTGGGCCGCAAGATCGCCAGGGAAGTGCTCGAGGCCGGTTCGCCCGGCCTACACGTCTTCACCTTCAACCAGGCCGGACCCGCCCTCGACCTGGTGCGTGATCTTGACCTCTCTGACTCACACGAAACCTCACTTTCGCTTCCTTCAAAGGAACTGATATGACCAAGCAACACCCACAATCCACCCCTGAAACCAGCCCATCAAACGGAAGGCTTACCGTGACCACCTCTTTCCCAAACGCAACAATCATTGGCTACCCGCGGATCGGAGCGGATCGCGAGTTGAAGCGCGCCACGGAGAAATACTGGAGGAATGAGCTTTCCGACGAAGACCTCCTGGCCGCCACAACGGATCTGCGTGACGCCACCTACGCCCGACTCGCGGAGCTGGGGCTGGACAAGGGCGGATACGCCATCCCAGAGTCCTTTTCCCTCTACGACCAGGTCCTCGACACGGCCGTCGCACTAGGCGCGATCCCGCAGCGCTACCGCGGACTCGACGGTTTGGAGCGCTACTTCGCCCTCGCCCGTGGCACCGATACGCTGCCCGCCCTCGAAATGACAAAATGGTTCGACACCAACTACCACTACCTGGTTCCCGAACTCTCGCCGTCTTCTCAGTTTGAGTTCGAGGACGTCAGTAAGGTCGCCGAGTTCGAACGTGCTCGGGACAACGGCTATCTGGTTCGTCCCACTCTGGTCGGGCCGGTCACCTTCCTCGCCCTTTCGAAAGCGGACGAGGACGCACCCGGCGACTGGCATCCCCTGGAATTAATCGACAGGGTCACGGCGGCCTACCGCACCGTTCTGAGTGCATTTGCCGAGGCCGGCGCCGAATGGATCCAGTTCGATGAACCTGCGCTGACCTCTGACAACTTAGACGCGCCCCGCGCCGAACTGATCAGTGCTGCCAAGGCGGTGTGGAGTGAGCTCTCTCGAAGCTCGGAGCGACCGCAGATCTTGGTTGCGCTTCCCTACGGCGACGGAAGCGCCGCCGCAAAGGCACTTGCGGACACCGACGTCGAAGCAATCCACCTGGATCTGCGTCGTAGCCCAGCGCCCGATGCGGAACTCACCACAGCTCTGACAACCAAGACAGTCGTGGCCGGAGTCGTGGAAGGGCGCAATATCTGGCGCGCTGACCTGCGGAAAGCAGCTCAAACGCTGGAAGCACTGCAACAGGCAGGGATCACCAACCTTTCAGCCGCCACCGCAACCTCGCTGCAGCACGTCCCGATCACGACCTCGGCGGAGCAGTGGGACGATCCCGCCCTCGACGGTGCATTGCACAGTTGGCTGTCGTTTGCCGACCAGAAAGTCGAAGAGGTTGTCTTGCTAGGTAAGGGCCTGACGCAAGGCTGGATCGCGGTGGAGGACAGGCTAGTGGCATCCGACCGGGCCATCACGTCACGCGCGGCATATGAAGGCGTGATCCGCCCTGAGGTGCGGCAACGCACCGCCAACGTCACCCCCGCAGACACCGAGCGTGAGGATTCAGAAGCCCGCCGGGCCGCGCAGGCCGAGGTCCTCAACCTGCCACCCCTGCCGACAACGACGATTGGTTCCTTCCCCCAGACGCCAGAAATCCGTCGGGCCCGGGCCGCTCACGTGCGGGGCGACCTCACGGCAGAGCAGTACCGGGAGGCAATGGAGGCCGAAATCGCCTCCGTTATCCGTCTGCAGGAGGATCTGGGCCTGGACGTCCTCGTTCATGGCGAAGCCGAACGCAACGACATGGTGCAGTACTTCGCCGAGCAACTTGACGGGTATGCGGCAACCACTAACGGCTGGGTGCAGTCTTACGGCACGCGTTGTACGAGGCCGTCGATCCTCTGGGGTGATGTGACCCGCCCCGAGCCGATGACGGTTGGCTGGACGACATACGCTGCGTCTTTGACAGACAAGCCGGTGAAGGGAATGCTCACTGGTCCAACCACCATGATCGCCTGGTCGTTCCCTCGCGAAGACCTACCCTTCGGTGAGGTTGCGGCGCAGATTGGCCTGGCGCTACAGGATGAGGTGAGAGACCTCGAAGCCGCTGGAATCCACATCATCCAGGTTGACGAACCGGCCCTTCGTGAACTGCTTCCCCTCGACTCTTCCAAGCACCAGGACTACCTAGACCAGTCGGTGACGGCATTCCGCCTGGCGACCTCGAACGTGGATACTGCCACTCAGATTCACACCCACCTGTGCTATTCAGAGTTTGGTCAGGTCCTTGAGGCAATCCTCGGCCTGAATGCGGATGTTACCTCGATTGAGGCCGCGCGTTCCCGGATGGAGTTGCTTGAGGACGTCGACACCGACGACCTCATTCGCGGGTTGGGTCCGGGAGTGTGGGATATCCATTCGCCGCGTGTCCCAAGCGCCCAGGAGCTGGCTGATCTTCTCCGCGCCGCAGCCGCAGCGGTCCCCGCAGGGCTGCTGTGGGCAAACCCGGATTGCGGGTTGAAAACCCGCGGCTATGCCGAAACTGAGGCCGCTTTGAAGAACCTGGTTGAAGCAGCGAAGACGGTGCGCGCAGAACTCGCACCCGAGGGGGCATAACCCATGACAACCCGACCCGACAAAGCCCATCCTGAGACCCTGGGGTTCAATACCCAGGCCATCCACGTTGGCAACGCTATTGATGAAGGTTCGGGCGCGATCCGCACCCCGATCATCATGGCTAACTCCTATGCGCTGCCCTACGACCCTTCCACGGTTGACTGGTCCGGCACCGACATTCCGCTCTACACACGCAATACCGGCGCAAACCAGATCGCCCTGCAGCAAAAAATCACTGCCCTCGAAGGCGCCGAGGACGCGGTTGTCTTGGCAACCGGAGTCGCTGCTCTGCACGGCGTGTTCTTCACGACCCTGAAGTCGGGGGACCACGCGATCATCTCTGACACCACCTACGAGGCGACTTGGCGCCTATTTGAAGAGATCTTCCCAGAGAAGTACGGGATCGAGGGGACTTTCGTGGACGTGACTGACCTGGATGCTGTGCGAGCTGCCCTGCGTCCCAACACGCGCCTCATCCACACGGAGACCATCGCCAATCCAACTACGCTGACTGCGGACGTAGCGGCCTTGGCGCAGATTGCTCACGATAATGGCGCCCTCCTCAGCGTGGATTCGACCTTCACGCCGCCGCCCCTGTATCGCCCGCTCGAGGACGGTGCAGACTTCGCGGTGCAGTCGCTAACCAAGTACATCAATGGTCACGGGGACGCGATGGGGGGATCGGTTGCCGGGTCCACAGAGCTGATCCAGACCATCAAGTCTGACGCCATGGTTGATGTGGGCGGGGCAATCTCTCCGTTCAACGCCTGGCTCATCCAGCGTGGCTCCGTCACCTTGCCGCTGCGCCTGCAGCGCCACCAGGAAAGCGCCCAGAAGGTCGCGCGGTTCCTTGAAGGCCACCCCAAGGTCGCGTACGTCTACTATCCGGGCCTGGAATCGCATCCTCAACACGAACTCGCCACCCGCCAGTTTGGCGGCCGCGGGTACGGCGGTGTGCTTTGCTTTGCCGTCGAGGGCGACCGTGACACCCAGAACCGTTTTGTCGCGAACCTGAAAGTGATCACCTCCGCAGTCTCGCTGGGACACGACGAAACCCTCATCATGCACGTCAGCAATGAGGGGCCGCGCGTGGTCTACTACCCCGAGCCTTTCAAGGACTATGGTCACCTGCGCCTGTCAGTGGGACTGGAGGATGCGGAAGACCTGATAGCTGATCTGGGGGCTGCCCTGGAGTCGGCATGACCTGCGGGGGGCGGGTACTAAAGTTGTTCCCATGACTGCTGATCCTCGCCCCCTCGTCGCCGTCCTCTTCGGCGGAATGTCAGGGGAACACCAGATTTCCTGTGCAACTGCCGGTGGCGTCCTCGGCGCTATTGACGAAGAGAAGTGGCAGACCTTCGCCATCGGTATCACGCCCGACGGGCAGTGGGTTCCTATGCCCTCGGACCCGCTTGCCTACGTCCTTGGCGACGACGGTGGGTACACGGTTGAGGCAGGGGACCTGCGCGTCGCAATCCTGCCGGGTTCGCCGCGGCTGATTCAGTTTGAGGTGGACGACGGCGGTCATCCAGTCCCAGAAACCGTGCGCACCATCGGTGACATCGACGTCCTCTTCCCACTGCTTCACGGCCCGTACGGCGAGGACGGAACCGTGCAGGGGCTGCTGGAACTCTCCAAGGTTCGCTACGTGGGGTGCGGGGTCGCGTCCTCGGCGGTATGCCAGGACAAGTACCTGACGAAGACCGTCCTCGGCGCCGCGGGCATCGACGTGGGGGAGTGGGTCGCCTTCACGCAGCGAGACTGGCTAGGTGACCAGCAGGAATGGGAGGCGCAAGTCGCCGCCCTCGGCTTCCCGGTATTTGTGAAGCCGTGTCGTGCCGGGTCGTCCCTCGGTGTCTCCAGGGTGGATGCGGCAGCCGACCTAGCCGCCGCCCTCGACGAAGCCATGCGTCATGATCCGCGCGTGATTGTTGAGGCAGCATGCCCTGGTCGTGAAGTTGAGTGTGGAGTCCTTGGAACGGCGGACGGCTCCCTGAGCGCCTCCGCAATTGGGGAAATCCGCGTCCTCACGGAAGGCTTCTACGACTACGAATCCAAGTATTTTGCCCCCCAGGCCGTACAACTGGACTGCCCAGCCGATCTTCCCGAGGACGTGGCGCGAGCAATCCAGAAGATCGCCCTCGTCGCATTCGAAGCGGTAGAGGGGGAGGGGATTTCCCGTATCGACTTCTTCTACAACGAAGAAAGTGGGCGCATCGTCCTCAACGAAATCAACACGTTGCCCGGCTTCACCCCCGGCTCGTTATACCCCGTCATGTTCGACCGAGTGGGGATCACGTATCCAGAACTGGTGAGCGCGCTCTTGGAAGAGGCAGCAGCACGGCCGGTGGGATTGCGCTAACAGCTTCCCTGTAACCACGGCATCTGCGCGACGCCGACGCGGTAACGTAGGGTCATGAGCAAACCAAAGGTGACCCTGGCGACAGCGGCGTCGATGCCGAACCTGTACCCGGATGAAAATGGACTGCTGGACGCCCTCGCCGAACGCGGCATGGACCCGCAGATCAAGGCGTGGACCGACCCTGATGTGAACTGGGATGACGCGGGACTGGTTGTGGTCCGCTCAGTCATTGATTACGCGCGTGATCGCAAGAAGTTCCTTACCTGGGCTCGCAGCGTGCCACGTATTCTCAATAGTGCGGATGCGCTGACGTGGAACTCGGACAAACACTACTTGCAGGAGTTGGCCAGTCGCGGGCTCCCCACCATCCAGACCACGTGGATCGCGGCGGCAAACAACTACGAAAAACGGCAGGTCCACGCGCGTTTCCCAGCGTTTGGTGACTTTGTCGTCAAGCCGACGGTGTCTTCGGGTGTGCGCGACATTGGACGCTACAGCACGAATGACTTGAAGCAACGTCAGGCGGCAATGGCTCAGGCGATGACGCTGCTTGGTGAGGGGCGCGACATCATGGTGCAGCGCTACCGCGAAGAGATTGACGAACATGGTGAGATGTCGTTGATCTTCTTCAACGGGCTTTTGTCTCACGCCGTACAGAAGAAGGCGTTACTGCACCCATCGGAAGTGACGGATCGTTCCATTCGTGAGGCTGTTGTCTCCGCGCATATTCCAACCGAGCAGGAACTGGTGTGGGGGGAGCAGATTCGCCTAGTCATCCACGACTACGTCCGTTCACGGCTGGGTCGGGATGAACAGTTCCTCTTCAACCGCGTCGACGTGGTCCCCGATGGGGAAGGGTCATTCCTGGTGATGGAGATCGCCCTCGTCGATGCTGATCTTTATGAAGATTCCACGCCGGACGCCATGGGTAACTTCGCTGACGCGATTGGGATGCGCGCGTTCTGGTGATGGACGAGGACGGGGGCGCCGCAGCGGGGGAAACGCACGAACCGGATGGGGCCGAACCGGTCGCAGCCGAGCCGGATGCTCCAGAAGTTGAGCTCCCCATCACGGATGAGGAGTTCGAGGAGATGGTGGAAGCCGCCCTCGAACGTGTCCCCAAACACTTCACGGCAGCGGTGGAGAACTGCGCTTTCATTGTGGAGCATGATCCGCCGGGTGGTCGCCGCAACCTGCTGGGGCTGTATCACGGTGTGTCGCTGCCGAATCGGGGGCATTACTCGGGTGCGATGCCGGACACAATCACCATTTACCAGAACCCGATCATCCGCGTGTTTCGGACGCGGGAACGGGTGCGTGAAGAGGTGTACAGAACCGTGGTGCATGAGATCGGGCATTACTTCGGGATGGATGACGAGGAGCTGCACGGATTGGGTTGGTAGACGCACCTCACCCTCACGGAGGGGCGCTCGTGGTCTGAACGGCGGGTTTCCTCTGCTAATATCTGTAGGTGCTGCCTGAGGTTATGGGCGGCAATGGTGGCTGTAGCTCAGTTGGTAGAGCCCCGGCTTGTGGTGCCGGTTGTCGCGGGTTCAAGTCCCGTCAGCCACCCCATAGTGGTGAGGTTCAAACCCTCGACAAGATTATCCAGTCTTGTGAAGGTTTGAACCTCACCCTTTTTTGTTTTTGCATCTGTTGCTGCCGCTGCCCAGTTCAGTGCGTTCGCCTGCTGTTCGGCATCACACAATGACCCATACGGTCGCTGGTACTCAGCCCGCGCTTCCCCGTCTTCATCGATGAAGATTTTACGAAAGAACGCCTGGTTACAGATTCTCCGGTTCGCGTCATCGCAGCGCCCATAGATCAGCGACACGTTCGCGAGTAACGCGAGTGAATCTTCAAGGTTTTCACGCGAAGACGCGTACTCTTCGTGATGTGCGTTAATGCGATGCTCAATATCTTCGAGCCGGTTCGAAATCCTCCCCTGCTCCCGTTTCAACAAATCAAGCGGCACTGCCCCCGCATAGTGAGCCTGCAATAGTTTTGTGCGCTCTTCATCGAGCTGGTCGCGTTCGGCAGCAAGGTTTGCAAGCTCAGCCGATTCGCTGGCCATCAACCGATCGAACTCGGCATGCAGCATGCCAGCAAGCGACTGCCGCACCTCGCCACTCACTTGTATGCGCCCGTAGTACGCCTCGATGAGCCGTTCGACATCTTCTATGAGCACGGCTTGCCGCGTGCAGTTCGTTTTCTTTGAATGCCTACCGTTGCATACGAAATATGGGTAGACCTTGCCGTGCCGGTTCTTTGCGTTGACAATAATCAACCGCCCACCGCACTGCCCGCAATACACGGTGCCCTTCAAGTAATGGTCATGCACTTGGGTCGCGTCGGCCGCTGACTTGTGCGAATCCAACACGTTCTGCACCTGATACCAGACCTCTTTCGGCACGATCACCTCGTGCGCACCCGGGTAGGTTGCGCCTTTGAATCTGACGACTCCGGTGTAATAAGGGTTTGTGAGGATGCGCTGCAAGCCCGACAGGCTGATCGGCTTTGATGGCCGCTTCGGTGTCGGCAGTGTCGTGAGCCCTCGGCGTTCGAGTTCTCGGTGCAGCTGCGAGAGTGTCCACCTGCCTGAAGCGAATCGTTCGAAAGCCCACTTGATGTGTGCTGCCCGCTCTACATCTACCTCAACGGTACGATTCTCACGGCCGCGCTTGTCGCGCACACCGACATTCACGTATCCGATCGGTGCCCGGTTCGTGGTACCACCCTGCGCGGCCTTCTGCGAGAGGCCCTTCACCGTTTCGGTAGCCAAGTTACGTGAGTAGAACTCTGCGATTGACGACATGATGCCGTGTAACAGCATGCCCGACGGCGTCTCGTCAATGTTTTCACTCGCCGACACGAGCGTGACCCCTGCATCACGCAGCGCCAAATGGATCGCAACGTCGTCGGCGCGGTTTCGCGCAAGCCGGTCAACCTTATGCACGATGCAGTAGTTGATCTGGTGCTGGGCGACGTATTTGATCATCCGCATCAACTCGGGTCGGTCTGCCTTGCGCGCAGATTCGCCAGCATCAACAAATTCGGCGACAACGGTCGCCCCAAGGTCATCGGCTTTGCGCTGATTCGCTTCACGCTGGGCGGGGATTGAGTAGCCCTCCTCTGTGCCACCTTTCTCAGCCTGTTCCTTGGTTGAGACACGAAGATACGTGACCGCAACCGCTCCGCCCGAAGGGATCGAAGGGTACGCAAGATCATCGATCGGCTGCCTGTCTGGAACAGTGATGGTCATTGGCTCTTCTCCAAAGTGGGGTAACAAGTGCCCACCGCAGAATCATCAACTGCAAATGTTGATCGTGAGAAGAGCCCGAAGGCTGTAGGACTAAGCCGAATCGGCCACGTTATCTTGCCTCGAATTATTGCCCGAGGGTTTAATGCCACAACATCTACCGCAGCGGCAGACAACTTCATTCTACGCCGACCGCGCAGATTTGGCCTCGAATATGCGGTCGCCTGATTCAGTGGTTCGTCGTGCCCCAACATCTTGGAGGGAGAAACGGATGAGTAGCTCGGTGAGGAGATCGACATCAGGAGTGTCGCGGTGCACTGCGCGGATGCTGAGCTGACGTTCTTCTCTGCTCCGTCGATCAGTCACTCGTTCATAGTTCGGAGTCATCACTCTTCTGCCTCACTGGCGTGCAAATCGATGCTTGCAAAGAAGGCATCTTCTGCGGCTTGGCGGGCTGCGACCTGGTCGAGAACGAACTGCACAAAGTCAGCGTCACGGTCGGTGACGACCTGTTCTGCAATTTGTGGAGGTTGTTCCTCGCCGGGCCAGGGTGTTTGCCGCGTCGGCCGGTCTCGATCTCGGCGAGTGCCGCTTGCGGCAACCCAATCCCGCAGCCTGACACGAGCGTCAGAGAAGTCGCGGTGCCACCCAAATGGTGCTGAACCGTCTTGCTCCGGGTCATAAGCGCAGAGCCAATGCAGATGCAGGGCAGACAGCTCCCAAAGCAGCTCGGAGTGCCGGTGCCACATCGGTGGTATTTCTGACGCTGGTAGCCCGTACTCCGTGCGAAGCCAGTTGACCCAGCGGTTGAGCACCAACAGCTCCTGTTCCAGATCGTGCGCTGTCAGCAGGTTCCAATTGATTGGGTGCGGCGGCACGGCAGCTGGCTCGGGAGAAAAGCTGGACTCCGCAGTGTCATCGAATTCAGTGTGATCGTTCATGAGAGACGCCCCTATTCCCGTTCAACGACCGAGGCCTGGAGTATCGCTACTTGGCCGCCGCCTGGGCGCTTCGAACGTTCTATTTTCCCCTCGTGACGGCACGTCGTGCGCGCCACTGCGAGAACTGCGATCGACGCTGTAGTGTGTGCGAGCGGTGTCGTGCCCGATTTTCTTTGCGACGAACTCTTCACCTTCGAGGTTTTGCCCATCGCGCTCGTAGTTGTACGGATGCAAGTAGCCTTCAGCGACGAAGCTGTCGCCTTTCACGAACCGCTCGTAGGCCCGCTCGGCGGTGGCACGGTATATGACGAGGTTGTGGAAACTTGTTTCAAGTTTCGTGAACGTGCCGTCGCTTTCGTGCCGGTAGTTTTCTTGCCCGAAGCGTGCATAAAATCGCGCTTCACCACGGTCTGTTTCAGTGAGCTGCGGGTCGCTGGCGATAAAACCAGAGATCGACTGCTGTGTGCGAATAGTCATTGGACTGTTCTCCTGTCTGAGTGGAAGCCGCCAGGCCGGTAGCTCCTATCAGGCAGGTGCGCGAGCACCCCCGCGGGGAGTTTCAGTCATCAGATGCAGGTTTAAGCAG
The DNA here is from genome assembly GCF_014069575.1 of Schaalia sp. JY-X169. NCBI lineage: Bacteria > Bacillati > Actinomycetota > Actinomycetes > Actinomycetales > Actinomycetaceae > Schaalia > Schaalia sp. JY-X169. The sequence goes on along the minus strand of NZ_CP059675.1, from coordinate 1,768,535 downwards.
CAGCGTTTCGATTTCGCTGCGTTCTCGTTGCAGAGCCTTCGCGTCGGAGCGCTTGGGCCACGGATGCAAGTCGGTAATGATGGGCGGGGCTGAACGCAACAGCAGAACACCGGTGCCAAACGGGATCGTACGGATACGGTCGGGCGGCAGGATCGGCACACGGCGCACAGAACGCTGGCTCGTGCGTGAGCCGTAGTCGCCAAGGCTCACTGAGTCGGTGAACTCGTCCCGTTCACCGATGAGCGTAGAGAGGTCTTGCAAGTCTCGTGAGTTTGAAGCGCCGCCGAGCACGATCTTCACGATGCTGGCGTCCCAGATGGCGGACGCCTGATCGTCGCTCCATTTATCTCTCGCCTGCGCGAGCGACTGCAACACCGGCATTGTCGTGATGCCTGTGCCTCCACCTTCTGCCATCAGCGTTGGTAGAGAGGGCAGCGGTGCGAGATTGCCGATCTCGTCGAGTGCCAGCAGAAGCGGCGGGTCAAGTCGTGCACCGGGTGATCGTGCCGCAATACGACGGCACATCTCCACGAGATCCTCGACGAGTGCCGCAACCAGCGCTGCGCTATTGCCAGCACCGGCCCCGGTAGCCAGCAAATACAGGGTGCCCTTGCTTCGAATGAACACTTCGGGGTCAAATGTTTCATCTTCTGTAGGGCTCACTGCATCCATCACGCGCGGGTCAGCCAGAGCCGCAAGTGCGAGTGAAACACCTTGCCATATGGAATCCCGGGTGCGCGGGTCTGCTTCGATCATCGCCTCCAGCGAGTCCGCCCATCCCGTCGCTGCCCGTGAAGAGGTGTGCAGAATTGCGACTGCGTCTGCTGCAGCTGATGGGTCGAGCGTCCATCGAAACAGTTCAGCAGGGCTGCGATTATCGAGTGCGGCAGCATGCAGCAGTGCTTGGAGCGCGACACGGGTTTTTCCTTCCCAAAACCCGCCACCATCAACACCGCCGTCGCCAAGTCCGGTGGCTGCTGCGAGCCCGGTGGCACGGATCATTGCGGTGAGCGGATCCTCGCACCCGCGAATTGGCGACCATCGTAACCCTGAGGCAACGCCGTCGGCGAGGTGTTGGGGGTCAAACACCATCACCGGGCCGATCCGTTCTCGTGCACGCAGCGTCGCGGTGAGGTTATCTGGCCGGGTCGAGGTCGTTACTACTGCGCCGGGCGCATCAAGAATTGCTGGGATCACTATGTGCAGCCCTTTCCCTGAACGGGGTGGGCCGATGAGCAAGATTGAATCTTCAACGCTCGCCCACACGTCTTTGCCGCGAGATTGCCCGAGTAGGTACCCGATATCTGCTGGCGTCGGGTGTTCGAGCGATGGCCGAAGCGTTCCGGCCCTGCGCAGCAGAGACTTCGCAGAGGCCGCGGTGTGCACCTCATGGGTGGTCGCAACACCAACGAGCCTGCGCGGGTCAGTGTCAATCTTGCGCGAATGCCGACGCCAGAGGCTCCACACCCAGACGGTCACAGTGCCCAAAACACTGAGCATGATCGCTGTGACCATCCAATACGCGAATGAGTTCAGATCTTCAGTTCCGAGCGCAGTGCCGGGATGGCCAGGCGTGAATAGTACGTTCACGCCGCCCGCAATACCTACCTGTGGTGGGTCGCTGCTCATTATGAATGCCGTGATTGTTCCGGCTGCGCGCAGCACGAGGGCGAGGGCGAAGACTCCGATGAGTGCTGCAATCATGATGTTGGTGAGTTCGTCTCCGAGCGCACCAGCTTGTCGGTTCGTTGGTTTCATGGCAGCTGCTCGGTAATGATTCGGCCCGAGATGTTGCCGATCAACAGCACCTCGGTTGCGTACTCGGCCAGTTGGGCGAGATCGATCAGTGCGCGCACTACACCACGTGCATCACTTTCAGCGGAGCTGATGGTAAGTGCGACGGTGATGTCTTCGCCAGGGATGAACCCGGCCCCACCAAGTTCGAGCAGCTGCGGTATTCGGCCCCTCCGTGCGCGCTGTGACACCGGTGCTGGCGTCGAAGGGGCTGCAGGCATGTGTGTAGACATGATTGGGCGTGTGGTGTGAATAATGTCGGTGAACACGGTGCCGTCGCTCTCGCGCACCTCAACCCGAATAGTTCGCGTGCGGTTCAGAGTGAGGGCGTCGAGCAGCTCACCGAACCGCGCTCGACTCCAGGGAGCATCCGGTTCGGTAGCTGGAAAATCAGCACCATCGAGTGTGACGTGTACGTGACCGATTCCACCAACAGTGATGACCGCAAGCGGCAGCTCAATCAACGGTGCTTCGGTGACGTTCGAGTGGGGGTTCTTTATGCTCATGCGACGTAGGTGCGCTTACTTTCCCAGACGGCATTCACCGAGCTGTGTCGCCTGCCGTGGAAGGCTTTGCACTGCAGAAATTGGTGCGTTACTGCGTGTTCATCCGCCCAGTTGTATCGAAAAGCTCAAGTTCAGCGGGGTGGAGCTGATGCTGGCAGACGAACGAGCGGTCTTTGATACGCCACAGCCCTTGGCCGACACCGAGGCCAGGCAAAAGCTGCCGTTCGGTGCCGGTGAGTCCGAGCGCGTTTGCAGTAGCGCCGAGTTGGTCAGATTCTTGGCGGTAGATGATCCGTGTTTCTGCGTTCGCGAGCAGTGAGTTTGCGAGGGAACGCATTGCTGATCCTTGGTCGCCTACGTTTTCAAGATCGGTGAGTTTGTGGAAGATGAGCATGTTTGCGATGCCGTAGTGGCGTGCAAGTCGCCAGTGCGCGTCCATACGCTTCAACAGGGCCGGGTGTGACATGAGCCGCCAGGCTTCATCGTAGATACACCAGCGTTGCCCGCCGTTCGGGTCAAGCAGCGCCGATTCCATCCACGCTGACGAGCAGGTCATCAGCACCGATATCAGTGTCGAGTTCTCTGCAACGCGTGACAGATCGAGCGAGATCATCGGTAGCGTCGGGTCAAACTGCACCGTCGATGGCCCGTCAAAGAGCCCTGCAAGATCGCCTGATACGAGTCTTCTGAGTGCGTGCCCGACGAGCCTGCCATCTTCGGCAAGCCGCCCATCACTATCAGCCGCCTGGTCGGGGGCAAGTACATGGTCGACGATCATTGGCAGGATCGGTACCGTGTTGTGCCTCACGGTTTCTGTCAGCGCAGTATCGATCGCCGTGTGTTCAAGCGGCGAGAGCGGCCGGTCGAGCACTGTCTCTGCGAGTGCTCCGATCAGGTCACGACGCCTTGCGGCAACTGTAATTGCCCACTCATCGTCACCTATTCCTGAGGGCCGGTAGCCTTCGTCGAGAGGGTTGAGGCGCGTGATGAGTCCGTGGCCGAGCACGATCGCGCGCCCACCGACTGCTTCAGCGACGGCAGTGTGTTCACCTTTCGGGTCTCCCGGCACGTAGACACGCCGCCCGAATGGGAGCGATCGAGTGTAGAGGCTCTTTGCGAGGCTCGATTTCCCTGACCCGACGATGCCAGCGAGCACGAGATTTGGGGCCGTGATGATGCCGCGCGAGTAGAGCACCCAGGGGTCATACACGAAGGACCCACCCGAGTAGAGGTCTTGGCCAACGAATACACCGTCGGAGCCGAGCCCACCCTCGGCAAGAAACGGGTACGCGCCAGCGAGCGTTGCTGACGTGTCTTGATGCCGCGGCAATTTGAACCTGCCTGGCGATCGCAATTGTGCAGTGCCAGGTTCTCCTGAGTTGGGTAAATATATGGTGGATCGGCGCTCCGCCTGCTCCGCCTCCCATTTCTCGCGCGCTGCAGCCTGCTCGGTCCGGTGCTGTGCGACTTCAATCTGCTTCGCTGCTTTCACCCGCTGCTTACGAAGGCCACGTTTTCTGCCGCGGGTGAAACGAGCACCGATGTGTGCAGACGCTCACGCTCATCGCGTTTCACAGCCCGAGCCCTCTCGCTCGTTTCACCGCGGCGACTCCGGGATGTTCAAACCACGAGGAGTGATGAACATGCTGAGAGTTACGTGCAGTCGTGTTGAGCACGGGCTGATCCTCGACGGCGTCTTCGGCACTGATCTCGTGCTGCCGGTAGAGGGCAACATATCCGAAGGAGTGACTGTAGGTCATGTCGTAGTCGCCGTCACGAACTTCGCGTTCCAATGGACCCGTCGGCGGTGACTCATAGACATGCCCGTTCTCTAAGGCGGCTTGCGTGCTTTCGTCGCCGTAATCCCAGCTCTTGAGATGGTTGAGAGCAGCATCGATGCCCTCGTCATCGATCAGTTGCAGTACTTCGTCAGCGTCTTCGCCCTGTAAGAAGCAGATGCTCACCCAACGCTTGACTGTGGCGGGTTCTGCGGGAGACTCAGCATGCCACGCGATTCGAGCTGCCGCTGATGCTCCAGCGTTTACGTGCTCTTCCGCTTGGTCAATGAAGATTGCGGCTTGATGTAGTTCGTCAGCTGCTGCGAGAGCATCTCTTGCCCCTGTTTGGTGGTTGCCGTGATCGTCGAAGGCGCGTGATCGCGTCGAAGCATGAGCAGTAGCCAGCTGATCGAGCACCTGCCGCAGTGAGCGTATGTTAGCGAGTAGATCACCGAGCACTCCGTACATGTCTTGTGGGTGCTCGAAGTTGCGGCTCGCATGGGCAAGCCCGCGCATCGCGTCGGCGGCTTCACTGGCATCGGCGACTGGATCGTAAAAAGTAGGCATGACGGCCTCCTCCATGAAGAGTGTTGGATCACTGATCTGATAGGTGTGCTTGGTCGCGCAACTTGACAGCAAACCTGTTTAAACATTTCCCAACGCGCAAAGTTGCTCAATGGGCAAAGTTGCTGTTACTCTCGCTGTATGACAACACCCGGGTTGAGAGACCAGAAACGCAAACAGACCTCGCACGCGCTTTCGCGCACGGCGTTTGAATTCACCCAGGAACGTGGCCTGGATGGGTTTACCATCGACGACGTTGTCAAGCAGGTCGGTGTTTCCAGGCGTACATTCGCTAACTATTTCTCGTGCAAAGAAGAAGCTGTTGCAGCGCTCGCTCTTGAACAGTTAGAAGACGGCATTGCCATGCTGCCGGAGATGCCCGAGGGCATCCCGCTACTGGAGTGGGTGCGCGCACTCGCGCTTCATCAACTTTCGGGGGGCATGCTTGACCTGTTGACCCAGCTGCGAGACCTGGCACGGAAAGATCCGGCTTTGCAGCCGTTCGTTGAGAACGTGCACGCAGAAATTCGTAGAACTGCGCAGGCTGTGGTCACGGCGCAAGCTAAGAATTCTGCGGCGAAGTTTGCGGCTCCGATCATCGTTGGAGCCGCCTACGGTGCACTGACTTCGTTCATCGAAGCCGGGTCTTCGGGGTCGGAGTCGTCGCTCGATGAGTTCGTTGAGAAGGTGTTCTCAAAGCTCAGAGCCGGTCTCTAACCCCACCATTTTTCAACTCTTCGCACGTAGGGGCCCACCCTACGTTTACTCGGCATGCCAGAAAGGCTTTTGATGTCCATATTTCTGTACCGTTTATCACGGTTTTCCTACCGGCGTCCGTGGGTGTTCATTCTCACTTGGCTGCTCATCGTTGGCGGGGTGCTCGGCCTTGCTGTTGCAAGCGGGGCCAAAATCAGCTCGGCAATCACGATCGATGGCACCCAAAGTCAGACGGTCATCGACCAGCTGCGCACCGAGTTTCCCGAAACTTCTGGCGGTCAGGGCACCATCGTCTTCACCGCTGATGAAGGCAAACGCCTTGATGAGGATGGAGCTGCAGACGCGGTTCGCGCGGCAATGAAAGAAATTTCTGAAAACGAATACGTCGTTGCCCGTGAAGCCCCAGCATTAGCAACCCCACCCACCCAAGCGACAGCTGGTCAACAGGCGCAGCAACCGGGGCTGCCACAACAATCAGCTGAGCAGTCACCGATGCCATCCCCGAATGCTCCGCCAAGTCCTGAGCAGCAAGAAAAGATGATGCAAGAGGCCTTGCTGAAACAGGGCATGCTTGCACCCGGGGTGCTCGTGTCAGCTGACGGGGCTGTTGCCCTCATGCAGATCCAGTTCACCGAACAGGTTGAAGACCTGCCATCTGGCGTCATCGAAGACGTCGTTGCGATCGCATCCGAGCATGCCGACACAGCAGGGCTCACGGCACTTCCCACGGAATCTCTGAAACCACACGAACCACCCTTGGGTGGCCATGAAGCGCTCGGGTTACTCGTCGCGGGCCTCGTACTCTTGCTCACGCTCGGCTCGCTTCGAGCGGCGGGCCTGCCACTGGTGACCGGCATCATCGGTGTCGCGGTCGGGCTCGGCGGAGCCTTCGCACTCTCCCAGAGCATCGAACTCACCAGCGCCACCCCGGTACTCGCCCTCATGATCGGGCTCGCCGTCGGGCTAGATTACGCACTCTTTATCGTGAACCGGCAACGCCACCTGATTCTGCGTGAGGGCCTTTCGGCAGAAGAAGCCGCAGGCAGGGCCGCAGGTACAGCAGGAAGCGCCGTGCTCTTTGCAGGCCTCATCGTCATCATCGCCCTCGGGGGCCTTACCCTCATCGGTATCTCGTTCCTCACCACAATGGCGCTGGTAGCGGCAGCAACTGTGCTCTGTGCAGTGTTGATCGCATTGACACTCTTACCAGCACTTCTCGGGCTCATCGGCGAACGAATCCTGAGCACAAAAGCGCGTACTCGCGGGCAGAAGCGCAGCTACGAACAGCGCCACGGCTTCGCCCACCGCTACGCGACAGCACTGGTAAAGGGCAGGTGGGTAGTGATCGTTGCGGTCGTGGCCCTTCTTGGTGTGGCCGCAATCCCGATGACGCAAATGAGCCTGGGCATGCCAAACGGTGCCACAGCAAACCTCGACACCACCGAACGCCAAGCAGCAGACGCCGTCTCCGAAAGCTTCGGTGACGGGTACAACGCACCCCTTGTCACCGTGATCCACGCCCCCGACGGCACTAGCTTCACAGATTCCCAACTGCCTGGCATCACCAGCGAACTTGAACAAAGCGACGCGATCGAAACGGTACGCCCAATGGGCATTTCGCCTGATAGTTCGCTGGCGTTGTTCTCGGTGATCCCGACTGCCGGTGCTGATGATGACGCAACGAAGACACTCGTGCATACCCTGCGTGAAGACACGGGCACGCTCACCGGTATTAGTGGCACCACCATCGGCGTGACAGGGCTCACCGCCATCAACCTCGACATTTCAGAGAAACTCGCAAGCGTCTTGCCGCTCTACATCACCATCATCGTGGTGCTGTCACTTCTCGTGCTGCTCGTCGTATTCCGGTCGGTGCTGATTCCAGTCAAAGCAACCGCCGGATTCTTGCTCACGATCGGTGCCACCTTCGGCATTATGACCGCTATCTTCCAGTGGGGCTGGCTGAAAGAGATTGTAGGATTCGACACGCCAGGCCCGATCCTCTCGTTCCTACCGATCATGGTGACCGGCATCTTGTACGGCCTCGCCATGGACTACGAAATGTTCCTGGTCAGCTCCATGCGTGAAGCCCACGTACACGGGCGCGCAGGCAAACAGTCGGTGATTCATGGATTTGAGCAGGCCAGCCGCGTCGTCGTCGCAGCAGCAGTCATCATGGTGTCCGTGTTCGCAGGATTCATCTTCAGCGACGACAGCATGGTGAAACAATTCGGTCTCGCCCTGGCAGTTGGCATTCTCGTCGACGCGTTCCTCGTGCGTATGACGCTTGTTCCAGCGCTCATGTCGGTGCTTGGAAAAGCGGCATGGTGGATTCCGAAGTGGCTCGACAAGCTGCTCCCCAACCTCGATATCGAAGGCGACCGACTCTTGAAACACCTCCACCAGAGTTCAAACGCCAAACAGCAGGTCGAAGGCGGGGCTCACCCCAATACAGCCCACTAACCTCAGGTGATGCACACCACGCAACGACAGGCACCATGCGGTTCCCGTTGCGTGGTGTGCACACTGTGAGTAATGAAAATGATTGCTATAAGGATTCTGGATGAACCATGCCCAATGCTCAGTTTTCAAACGTTGCGGCACAAGGGCAATGCCGCAGCAGTGAATGCTTGAGCCTGTTGCCCAACGAGTAGCCGGGTTTCACAGGACGCCTGGATCGCGGCCTGCTCGATCGCGGCGACAGCAGCATCAAGTTCTTCCGCGGTCGTTGCAGACACGCTGACTAGGCCGGTGTAGCGGAGCACGCCGTGGCCAGCGGTGAGATCAGCCTCTTGTTGCAGCACATCATGAAACTCTGCTGTTTGTGACGCGTCCTCGATCTGACCGATGCGTTGGCGCTGGTGAGCGTCCGAAATGTATTCGGTCTTCTTCTTCCGAATATCGCGGGCGGCCTGGTCCGAGCGCATAGGAGTGCACAGCAGCGAGAACGAGCGTTGGATTCCCGTCGATAACAGTAGAGGTGCCAGAAACCCGGGGTACACCATCGATCGGGGCCATTCGCTGACGGGGCTTACCCCTTGTTCTTGGACACGTGATTTCCTGCATTCCTGTTGGAAGAGAGCGAGAATCTAAGAGATGGCAAAGAACTACTACCCCGAGGAATTCCGGCGCAAAGCGGTCGACCTCTACGAATCCACCCCTGAGCAGACGATGCAGGAGATTGCAACAGACCTTGGGATCTCTCGCAGTGCCCTGGACACGTGGGTCGCGAAATACGGGACCGGGCAACGAGCCCCTGCTACGCCGACAGCAACCACCACAGGTGCTGACACACCAGAATTCACGATTCGCCGCTTAGAGGCCCAGCTGGCGGCAGCGAAAGCCGAAACTAGGAAGCTCACCACCGAGCGTGACATCCTGCGTCAGGCGGCCAAATATTTCGCGGGAGAGACGAACTGGTGAGCCGCTTCCAGTTCGTTGAAGACCATAAGCACGTCTGGGGCGTGAAGCGGTTGTGTGAAGTTATCGACGTCGCGAGGTCCTCGTTCTATGCCTGGCTCAACGCCGCTGCAGGACGAGCTGCGAGGGCTGCGGCCGACGATGAGTTGGCGGCTCGTATTCGGAGATTGCAGGACACGGAACAAGGTGGTGATCGTGCGTATGGTGCGCCGCGAGTCACTGCCGAACTTAACGATGGGGTGTCTGCTGGTGAACGGGTGAACCACAAGCGAGTTGCCAGGGTGATGCGTGAGCATCAACTTGTAGGGATACGGCTGCGGCGTCGGGTGAGGACCACGATCGCTGAGCAGAGCGACGAGAAGTTCCCTGATCTACTGGATCGTGACTTCAGTACCGGCGAGTCGGGGCGCCGCTATGTGGGCGATATCACTTATCTGCCGATTAAAGATGGCACGAACTTGTATCTCGCGACCTGTATCGATTTGGGGTCGCGCAAGCTTGCGGGTTGGTCGATGGCCGATCATATGCGCACCGAACTTGTTACTGATGCGCTCACGGCTGCGTGGCGTGCGCGTGGCGGCTGTCTTCAAGAGGCTGTGTTTCACAGCGACCACGGCTCGGTCTACACCTCGAAAGCGTATGGGCAGCTGTGTACACAGTACGGGGTGCGCCAGTCGATGGGGCAGGTAGGTTCGTCTGCCGATAACGCGCTTGCGGAATCGTTCAACGCGGCACTCAAGCGTGAGCTCCTTGAGGGGCGGGCCGCGTTTGCTGATCAGGCGAGTGCGTATCGGGCGGTGTTCAGATGGGCGAACCGCTACAACACCAGGCGGAGGCATTCAGCGATCGGGAATATTGCACCAAACGAGTACGAGCGGCGTGAGGCGGATATGCTTCAGAGCGCGGCATAACTATGTGAACAAGATGTCCAAAATCAAGGGTCAAGGCCCCTCACCCGTGTCGCGAAGCGCAACCCAGATACACGCATCACCTGGGTGCTGCGGCGCGGCACCGTCGGGAACACATTCGGCGGGGGCAGTGAAGACGAGCTGCCCGAACGCGGCGCGCTGGGGCAGCGGGCAAAGCAGGCCGTCGAGGACGGAATTGTCGACCTCGTCGCTGGTTTTCGCACGGAACAGATCCTGATGCGTGAAGGCCAAGCTGAGCTTGCGGCAGAGGACGGCCGTCACCTTGACCGTGCGGCCAAGGTGTTTGTTGCAGCCGGGTTCCGGCCTGACCTGTCCTTCCTCTCCGAGATTCGACTCGACCTCGATGTGCGGTTGCAGGCCCCCTCGAAGGTCGCGCTTGAAGTCGACCCGAACCTGCATTCCTGTGGATCCGTGCGCGCTACTGGTGCGGCAGATCTTGCCCAGCCGGAGTCGGGCTTCTGCATCGTGGGTGCGAAGTCGTACGGTCGCGCCCCGACGTTTCTCGCTCTCACCGGCTTCGAACAAGTGCGCAGCGTGGTGGCGGCGATCGCAGGTGACACCGCAGCGGCTGCGCGGGTTGATCTTGTTCTGCCAGATACCGGAGTGTGCGGCGGTGCCGGCCTCTTCGACGCACCTGCAGAGGAATCGGCTGGCGGGTCCTGCTGTGCGCCAGCACCGCAGCTTGTTCAGGTCGGAACGGCGTCCTCGACCTGCTGCTGAATCCTGAACGACCAAGGGGGCAGGAACCAGATCGGTTGCTGCCCCCTTCATGTATGGTGACGTGCTTTGGGCAGACTCTCCGGGAGATCGCGCAGCCAACCGGCAGTCATTTGGGAACGACCCGCGTTGTGGACGCAATCGAAGGGTACGGTGGGCTGGTGTTCGGTAGTCTTGTCTGGGTTGCACTTTCAGTCTGAGGCGAGGGAGTTGAGCAGTGTACGCACGCGGCCTGCGATATCTTCGCGTATCTCAGCGAGTTCGTCGGTGGAGGCGAGGGCGGGATCGCCCACTGCCCAGTCTTCTTAGCGGACCCCGGGAATGATTGAGCACACGTCGGTCGCGAGGTGTCGCCATTACCCGGCCGCCTCAATGAGTTCGCGCAGCGCCCGCGTCACGGGGACCTTGCCCGAGACCACGACCTGCTCGTCGATCACGAGCGCGGGGGTCTGCATGACCCCGTATGCGGCGATCTCGGCGTAGTCGGTCACCTTGGTGACGGTGGCGTCTCGCCCGAGTTCAGCGAGAGCCTCATGGGTGCGCTTCTCGAGTGTGGCGCAGTTGCGGCAGCCGGGGCCGAGAATCTTGATGTCCATGTGCGTGGCCTTTCGAGGGTGGATCTGCCAGCCAGTCGGCGCGATGGCCTTCGGGCGGCTATCAGGCGATCGGGATGAGGTTGAAGATGAAGCCGATGAGGAAGATCGCGGCGAGCACGATCCCGGTGAAGAGCGCCAGCAGCGGCCACTTCATGACCCGGCGCAGCATGATGAGTGAGGGGATGGAGAGCGCGACGAGGCTCATCATGAACGCCATCGTGGTACCGAGTGCGACACCCTTCGTGAAGAGCGCTGAGGCGAGCGGCACGACCGCTGCCGGGTTCGCATAGAGCGGGGCCCCGGCAAATGTGGCGATGAGGAGCGAGAACGGATTCTCGGGGCCCGCGACCTCGGCGAAAAACTCGTCGGGCACCCACCCGTGAATCGCGGCACCGATGAGCACGCCGAGCACCAGGTAGGGGAGGATCTTTACGATTATCTGCCGGGTCTCCGCCCATGAAGCGTCCACCCTGTCACGCATGCTGGGCCTCTTCTGAGCGGTTGCGAGCTGCGTGGTGCGGCTGGTGAAGACGAAGGGCTCGATCCACTGGTCAAGTTTGAAACGCGACAGCACCAGTCCGACCGTGATCGAGACGGTCGCACCGGCGAGGGCCCAGCCTGCGGCGATGTCCCACCCGAAGGTGCCGCCCATCAGGATGATGCCTGTCTCGCTAATGAGTGGGGAGGAGACGAGGAAGGCGAGGGTCACGGCGAGGGGAACGCCCGCGGCGACGAGGCCGATGAAGATCGGGATCGAACTGCACGAGCAGAACGGGGTGATTGCCCCGAGCGCCACCGCCAGCAGGATGCCCACGAAGAGCCCCTTGCCGGTGAGCACCCCGCGCACCCTCTCTGGTGAGATCTGCGTGTTCACGAGGCCCACGAGGAACAGGAGCCCCACGAGCAGCAAGGTGATTTTGACGGTGTCGTAGAGAAAGAACTCAAGGGCCGCGCCGAGTGTGGATGCGAGATCTACCCGGAAGAGGTCGCCAAGCAGCCACGGCCACAGCACCTCGTTCACGGCAAACACCACGCCCCAAACTGCTGCCAGGACCACAAGTAGTGCCCAAACCTTCAGGTCGTCTCGGGGTGACGCGGATCGCGTCGGGCGCGCACTGTCGACCGTCATGCGTGCCTCCCGGAGTTCGTGCTTGCATTGATAATATTCGATGTGAGTCGGGGCGTGTGGTGATTGAGTTCTCGTCGGGTGCTGCACGGGGCGCGGCAGTCTCACAGCGTACTGTTGAGTTACAGGCTGCGTGAGGGGTGGGAACTGATGACGACCGCGGAGGGAGTGCTGCGCGAACTGCTTGCCGAGGCGATGGGCGCGATGGAGCAGGCCTCAGGCGGCGCCTCGGTGTGCAGTTTCACGAAGTCAGGTGTGCCCGTTCCCGCACTGAAATATGCTGAGGGACGATGGGCTGCGCTGCGCGAGCTGAAGTCCCAGGGCGCCACCGAAGAAGCGTCGCTGGCATTGGGTGCCGTCTGGCAGGAGCGCCTCGCGGAACTGCAGTCACGTGGTGCGGGAAGCGATTGGCTCGCGTATACGACCGGAGGGGTTGATGCGCTTGCGGAGTTCAGGCTGCGTGTCAGTCATGAATCCGGGGATGATCGGCCCTAAGGTCGTCCGGTCTGAAACTCGGCCATTTGCTCCGGGGTGAGTGTTCCACCTTGCTCGGCGGCTGCCTGAAACGCTGGCAAATGGACATCGGCTGAAGCGCGGCGAAGATTGGTGAGCACACGGAACAGCGCGGCATCATCCGTCTGAGCGAGGAGGGTGTCGTACATGGCAATGTTCGCGACTTCTCCGTCGGCCCACGCCCGGGCGGCCGTCGTTAGATCTGAGGGGGCCTGGAGCCTCCCGAGGTAAGGGTTTTCGGGAACCTCGATGCCAAGCCGTTCCAACTGTCTGACGAGCGCGCTGCTGTGTCGATCCTCCGCAGCTCGGATCGAAACATAAGGTTCGACTTCACCGAATTTCTCGATGACTGCGAGATAACTCGCGGAGGCATGGTACTCGCCGTCGGGGCCCATCAAAGCCTCCCAGGCGATCGCTGCGTCGGTGCCTGCAGGGGGAGCCTCCGGAAGAGTCACGCTTTCCGGGGAATCCCGCTCGGCGCTCTCCTCCACCGTGCTCTCGGCTGGGGCCTCCGTCGTGGCTGGCGTGTCGGCGTTCTCTGTGACTGGTGCGACTGTCGTGCATCCAGCCAGTCCTATCATCAGGGCGGTTGTTGCGAGAAGGGCGAACTGCCTGATCATTTCGAAACCCCAAACTGTGTGATCGTAATGCGTGTCCTGATACTACCAGGGGTATCTATGTGAGGCCAGCACAAGTTCAGTGATCGGGCAAAGTCATGCGAAGCCGGGGAGCAAAGGGATATGGGCTCACTTGTGACCTGACCTACAGTTTTATTTCCACTCTCACCTGAACGAGCATCAGACCCGAGCGTGACTGTGTGCTTGTCGTGGGGGCTTCATCTCAATTCACGGTCGAGCGTTCGCGATAATTGCACCAGCTGTGACTAGCGAGATGCGCACCTGCTTTCGGTCGGCGCCGAGTGTGCGGGCGATCGCGCGTATCTAGATGCCGCCGCCGTGCAGTTTCACTGCTTCAGCGGCATCCTCGATCGTGAGTCCGTGCTGGCGGCGCACGACATTGTTCCGGGTGAGGTGCTTCGAGACTGTTGCACGGTGCACACCATACTTCTGTGCGAGATAGCCGACGCTGAGACCAGCGAGGTAATCGTCGACCAGGCGGTCTACTTCAGAGGGGGTGAGAAAGGTTTGAGGTTTCCCAATCCTCCTGACGCAGGCCCCTCGAACGTCCTGAATTGGGGTGTTCTCGACCCGCTGAGACACCCGGTAGACGCCTCGTTTCCAGCGGGATATCAACGATTTCAGCATCGGGGTAGGGTTTGAAAACTCTCTACGCAGGAACCCCAAGGAGAGCTGAGAGAAGTGGGAGCTTGCTCACACTTCCGAGGCCGACGCAGGGGTTGATGCGCGCAGCGCGATCACCCCAGATGGGTCAGGTTTGAACTTGTGGCCAGGGTCCGCCCTTGGTTGCGGGTCCTGCCTGGCCCTTTTTCTTTGCGTCAGCGGCCGACGGCGCGCATGCCTGCAGCGTCGTAGCGATCGCCGGACACGCCGAGCCGCTCGACGATTTGGTCCAGGGCGGTGTCGTGCTGTTTGGGGCCGCTATCCCGCTATCCCTATCTCGCCGCCCCCGAGCGTAACGGTGCGCGTTTGGCGTAACGGTGCGCGTTTGGCTTGAATAACGGTGTGATGACGGACGAAATCGCGCCAACCGCGCACCGTTATCCAGGGTTCGTCTCGAGCTTGTCACTAGGTCGCCGATGTCAACATATATCGCCGTTGTTTTGGCGATTTATCGGCGACATATGCCGACATCGGCGACGTTGGGTGCCGGACGCTGGGTGCCGGACGACTTACTTGCCATCCCCGGGGTGGCGCAAGTTCGCACTGCTTATATGGAGTACTCGGAGCCGTCAATCGCCACGCAGCTCAAGGCCTTTGACGCCGATGGGATCACCGATGTCCTTGTCATTCCATTGTTGCTCACGGTCAGTGACCACAGCCTTGATGACATTCCGGCGATTTGTGGACAATCCCATGATCCGAAGCTCTTGGCTCAGCTGGCTTCGGAAAACATTGAGGTGTATCACCCCAAAGCGGACATTCAGTTCTCTCCGACACTTGATTTCTCTGGGCTCGTTAGGGCAAACCTTGCCCGTCGGGCCGACAAGTTGCTGGGGAAGCGGGCCTCGGATGACACCCGCACGGGCCTGGTGCTTGTTGGTTATGGCAGTGCCGAGTTCGATGACGAGTGGACGGCATTCTTCGAAGAGACCCGGCGTCACGCGGAGGAGGATTTGGGAGTTGTGGCCTCTACCCACGCGTGGTGCGGGCATCTGGTTGATTACAGCCGCAAGCCCACGGTGGATGCGATAAACAAAATGCTTGAACAAACCGACCAGGTGGTAGTGGTTCCGCAGTTGGTTTCCTATGATCCAATGTTCCAGGAACGCATTGTTGGGCGGGCAACCAAGGAGTCGGCGGATCCTTCGCGGGTTCTTTACAGTGCGGATGCGATCCTCCCGGACCCGGAAGTTGGTAACTGGGTTGTGCGGATTTCAAATGAGTTGCTGAACGCTCAGGAGAAGCAGGCTTCCTGAGGTAGGAGGCTTCCCCGGACGGCGCGTCTTCCCCTACTTTCCTGAGTAGACGGGGAAGTCGCTGTGTTCGCCGTAGTCGCGGGCGTATCTGAAGACCCGTCCGCGGTGGGGGCGATGACGACACTAAGTTCATCGCAGAGGTTGGCTTGGATGAAGGACCAGTTGAGGACGCCACCGCCTCCCAGCATCAGCGTCTGGACATCGAATAGATCTGAAAGCTTGTCCAAGAGCAGCTCGAAGTCAATATTTGTGTCCCCGGCGATCACGTAGGAGATCCCCAGTTTTCGTAAGAATGCCTTATAAGCGTTCGATGCTCTTCCGGTGAGGACCTCGATGACGTGCGCAGTGGTGGTCCGGTAAGTCATCTCCGCACTATCCCAGCCGAGCCGTCCGGAGGGGTCAATAGATATGTAGTACTTGCTTGCATCACTCACGGCGACGAAGTCTCCATCGGGCACGGGGGCTGCGTCCGCTTCCGGCGTGCGCATCTAGTTGCCGATTATCTTCCCATCCAGTGACGTCATCATGTGGCAGAAAACGTACGGTCTCGTCATGGCTTCTCCTGTTCATTTTGCTGGCTTCTTCTGATCAGCACATGTCCATGTTCCTGCGTTTCGCTGCTTCACGGGAGTGGAGAGTTTTATCCTGGGAGGGATCTATCCCCCTCACAAAGTCGTGGGTTTCAAGGACAATGGAGGGATGAAACGCGACATGCTGCACAACGAGCTCGGGACCTTCCTCAAGGCCCGCCGCGCCGAACTAAGCCCTCGCCGAGTAGGCCTTCCAGACGGTGTTGGGCCGCGCCGTGTTGCGGGACTCCGTCGGGAGGAGGTTGCAACACTCGCCTCCATCAGCACCGACTATTACACGCGTATTGAGCAGGGACGCATCCAAGCTTCAGCACCTGTCCACAACACCCTTGCCGATGTGCTCAGTCTTGACCAGGACCAGCGTCGCTACCTGCTTGACCTTGCGGGCAAACCCTCCACAAGGAGCCCCCGGCAGAGCGTGCAGAAAGTCAAACCTCAACTCCAGCGTTTGCTTGACGATCTGGTGACAACTCCGGCGATTGTGATGGGCAGGCGGCTGGATGTTTTGGCCTGGAACAGGCTTGCCGCAGCAATGATCACCGACTTTGGCCAGGTGCCTGCTAAGCACCGCAACTACGTGCGCACCCTCTTTACCGACTCGGCGATGCGCCGACTTTATAAGGACTGGGAGTCCGTCGCAAGGACCGCTGTAGCGCAACTGCGGATGCAGGCCGCTAGGTACCCCGATGACCCGCGTCTCGCTACCTTGGTTGGTGAGCTCTCAGTGTCCGACGCGCAGTTCGCCCAGTGGTGGGTGGCCCAAGGAGTTGCCAGCCTATCCACCGGGACCAAAACTGTGATCCACCCGAAAGTGGGGGAACTCGTACTCGACTGGGACACACTCGCCGAGGCCGATGACGCCGACCAGCAACTCGTAGTCTGGACAGCAGAGCCTGGCAGCCCGACGCATGAGGCGTTGCGTTTACTTGCTACCGGCATGGCAGACAGGCGCCACTAGGCGCTCGCCGGCATCCTCAGGGAATCCACGAGGCGATCAATCCTCATGTTGGTACCGTCAAGACGGTCATTTAGGGAACGAAGCTCGGCTTTCATATCGCCGCGTAGCTCTGAGATTTCCTGCCGAAGCGCGTCATCTGCATTCTGTGTTTGGGTGCGGAGTTCGCCGATCTCGGTGCGGAGGGATTCGTCTCCGGCTTGCATGTCTGTGCGGAGTTTGCTGATTTCGGTGCGGAGGGATTCGTCTCCGGCTTGCATGTCTGTGCGGAGTTTGCTGATTTCGGTGCGGAGGGATTCGTCTCCGGCTTGCATTGCGCTACGCAGGGATTCGTCTCCGGCTTGCATGTCTGTGCGGAGTTTGCTGATTTCGGTGCGGAGGGACTCGTCTCCCACCTGTATTTCTTTGCGAAGTGAGCTTTCCACTTCCCGGATCTCTCTGCGCAGGCTGCTGGAAAAGACTGCCATTGCGGAGAACATCGCGACGACAACTCCCAGCCCCGTGAGCACGGTGGCCAGTGTTTCTACTGACACCTCTATCATCCTCCCAGTATCGCCTATGTGGCTTCTGTCTGCCACCATGGACACAGTCTGCTGGAAGGTCAGCGACACTGGCGACCGGAGACGACCGAACTGTGGAAAACGCCCACAATCAGGTGCTGTGGACACGCAGAGCGGACTCCAGTAGGTCCTCCATCTTCAAGACCAGGCGCCAACAACTGCAGGGTGCTGAGCTTTTTCTGGCTACCGGGCAGTTCCCAACGCGCGAAGCTGCCCAACACCAACGGGTGGGGTTTCGCGGTAAGGCGTGACAGCTATGCGGCTGGCGTGGGCTTTGACGTGTTTCAGTGGGTCTTGCTCCGCATGAATCCTCTCGGTCAAAAGCGGACTGGACGTATCGGTGGGAGTCAGCGCGCGATTGACGATCCATCCCCATGTGGCGATATCGGCTCTGCCTAGTTCAGAGCAAAGCCCAGCGGCTTCCAACACCGGAGTTGTCTCCGGCAGTGTGACGATGATGACCGTGGTGTTGTCGGGGTCCTGAAGTCGGGTTAGGGGCGTGTGTCCGGCCTCGTCGGGAAGGTTGCGGGCAACCTCGCGATGGTAGGAACCAGTGGCATCCATGAGGAGTAGTGTGTGCCCGGTTGGCGCCGTATCCATGATGACGAACCTGTGAGTGGACTGCTCCACGGCCGCTGCGAAGGCTTGAAATACCGCAACCTCCTCGGTGCACGGTGAGCGCAGATCCTCTGCGAGGTTCGCGCGTCCAGCATCGTCTAGTGCGGCGCCCTTGGTCTCCATGACGTGACGTCGGTAGTCTTCGACTGCCTTCGTTGGATCAATGCTGGAGACCTCGAAGGTTCCCTCATCTCCCACGGTCCAGGAAAGGTGAGCGGCGGGATCAGTGGTGGTTAGGAGCACGTCTTTGCCACGATCGGACAGGCCGACAGCGATGGCGGCGGCCATTGTCGTCTTGCCCACACCTCCCTTTCCCACGAGCATGACGAGGCCGTGGTCCCGAGCTGCCAGCTGATCGATAGTGTCTGTCAGGGTCCCCAGCGTTTCACGGGTGCTGATAGGTGTCTCGTGTGAGACATGGGCTTGATCTGCAGTCTCGGACAGCAATGTGGTGAGTGCACTGAGGCCCATGACATCGCGGGATCGTAGCGGGAGCCTGTCGATGACAAGTTCCGAGAGATTCGCAGGCATGTCAACCAGGGCGGATGCCTCCTCAGTGCGAATGGCATCAGCGAGGGCGTCTTCGACACCTTCCTCGGGAAGGATGCCATTGACGACCAGGTGGGTGGCGCCTACCCCGGCTTCGGCAAGTTCATCGGCCGTGCGGGAGGCTTCAGCTAGTGAGGAGGTTTGCGGACGGGCAACCAGGCCAAGTCGTGTCACTTCCGGGTCGGCAAGGGCTGCGAGTGCGGCAGCGTAGGTGGTTCGGGTCTTATCTAGGCCGGCCATCGGACCCAAACATGAGGCGTCGCCAAGGCCGTCCTCGAGGAAGTCAGTCCACTCCCCGGGTAGCTTGAGGAGCCGGACGGTGTGGCCTGTCGGTGCGGTATCGAAGACAACATGGTCGTAGTCTCGCGTCGTTTCGTCGCTTGCGAGGAAGCTGGTGAACTCGTTGAACGAGGCGATTTCGGTTGTGCAGGATCCCGACAGCTGTTCGGTAACGTCGGCAAGGTCGGTCGCTGACAGAAAGTCACGAATGGGGGCGAGGGCGCGCTCGCGGTACTCTTCCGCGGCATCCTCGGGGTCAATCTCCAGTGCGTCGAGACCTTTCACACCCTCGATCGGGGTGATCTTGTTACCGACCGGTTGGTCGAAGACATGCCCGACGTTCGAGGCAGGATCGGTGGAGACCAGCAGGACCCGGTTCCCTCGGCGTGCGAGCTCCGTTGCGCTGGCGCAGGCAATGCTTGTTTTGCCGACACCGCCTTTGCCAGTTAGGAACAGGAACCTGGGAGGGTTATGGATGAGCTCGATCATCTTGACCGCCTCTATGCCTGAGGTGTGGGCTGGATGGATGCTCTCTGAGGAGTGTTGCAACAACCCGCTGAGGTAGGAGAGTCCTCGCTGCAGCAGCCGCTTGCCGCGACATCGGTTGGTGCTTCCAGACCCGCGATCCGAGCCAGCTCGGAGCGAGAGGGGTAACGGCCGGTTGCGACAGTTACGTCGTCGACGACGATCAGTGGGAGCCCAGAGGCGCCGACCTTCTGTATAAAGGAGCGAGCCAAATCGCTGTCTGCGAAGGCAGCTGGATCCTGTGCCAGGTTTACTCGTCTAATGGGTACGCCTTGGCGCTGTAGCCAGTCGAGATCCGCGGTGAAGTTCACCAGCGCCTGGTCGGGGTCTGGGCCGCAAACCCCGGTGTTGCAGCAAAGCGGGCCTTCGAAAACCTGGATCATGTGGACACCTCTCTCAGATTGATGATGTTCGATATGAAGGCTACGGCTCATATCGATAACTGTCAATCTGAAGTGGTATGCTCTCGGTCATGACTCAGAATCTCCCTGTAGTTGACTGTGTCCCGCAGGGGGCATTAGTCCTTGCCGATGACGTGGCGAATCAGGTCTCCGCCACCTTTAAGGCGCTCTCCGACCCAGTCCGCGTCAAGCTGCTTCACCACATATCTGCCAACTGCTGCTCCAGCGTGTGTGCCTGTCATATGCCGGACAGTCTCGGGATCAGTCAGCCGACTCTTTCTTATCACCTAGGCCGCCTAGTCAAGGTGGGTCTGATTAGCCGGGAGATGAGGCACAAGTGGGCGCACTATCACGCCACTCCGCAAGGACTTGAGATGATACGAGAATTCCTTGGAGGTCTGCCAGATCCGAGCAGCTGCTCAGTGAGTCAACCAATCGACCAGCAACGGAAAGTGGTTCAGCCGTGACTCCTTCCAAGCCGTCAGTGCTCTTCGTGTGCGTGCACAATGCCGGTCGTTCTCAGATGGCAGCAGGTTATCTGTGCCACCTCGGTGGTGGTCGAATTGAAGTTCGCTCGGCAGGCTCGGTCCCCGCTGACCAGCTCAATCCCGTAGCCATCGAAGCAATGCTTGAAGAAGGCATTGACATTGCCGCTGAACAACCGAAGGCTCTTACAACTGACGTAGTCCGCGACTCAGATGTTGTCGTCACGATGGGCTGTGGTGACACTTGTCCGTTCTACCCCGGGAAGCGCTACGAAGATTGGAACCTCGATGATCCCGCTGGCCGGAGTCTTGACGCTGTCCGCCCCATCCGCGACGCCATCAAGGCGCGAGTTGAGGAGTTGATTGCCTCCCTGAACGTCTAGTGCGAGCCGTCGGAGCCCGTCGCCGGTGTCGGCAGGAGCGTCGAGAACTCCTGGGTCTGATACCCTATAGGGTATTATCTAGTCAGACCGAGAGGCCCCCGTGAGCGCTAGTAGTACAAAGACCCCAAGAATTGCCAAGACCGAGCCCGATGCTCCACATATCGGAAGGATCGTCCCGGGGTACTCTGTGCCTGTGATTGACGAACGTGCGGTGCGGATTGGGGCCGGAATACTCTTTTCTCTCGGTCTCATCTCCTTCCTCGCGGCGCTCGTCGAAGGAACGTCTCGGCCGCTGCAACCCTTTGGAATGTTCTTCATGATGGACATGCTGTTGCGGCTGATGGCGGGGGACCGTTGGTCTCCGACACTCGCCCTCGGCCGTCTCGCTGTGCGAGGGCGGGAACCGCAGTGGGTTGGTGCACCGCAGAAGGAGTTCGCCTGGTGGCTCGGATTCGCACTCGCCCTCGTCTCGTGTACAAGTATGGGCTTGCTCTCCGCTCCGCTATGGCTGACGTTGGCGCTTTGTAGCGTCTGCTTGACGTTGCTGTTTCTAGAGGCTGCGTTTGGAGTCTGTGTCGGCTGCTCGCTTCAAGCTCGCTTCGGCAAGCAAGCTCCGCAGTATTGCCCGGGTGGCACCTGCGATGTTGGCGGGAACCACTAGTCTGCGCACGTGCACTTGAGTCCTGTCCTCCGCACGGGAGAACTCGCAGCGCAGTCAGGATCACACCCGTTGGAACGCTCTGCTTAAGTAGGGGTGGCCTAAAATCAGGAGCCGTGGGCATATGCGTCACGGATAGGGGATAGCAAGTGGGCGAGGTCGGTATGGTCGCGCCCGTTTCGACCCTTCAGAAGACCCCTCATCGCAAGGACATTCAGGGCCTTCGTGCAGTTTTGATGCTGCAGGTTCTGTTCTTCCACGCGTGGTTCGTGGGGTCCCCGATCGGTGTCGACGCCTTCATCATGATCTCTGCATTCCTGATGACCTCCTCGTTTATTCGGCGGAGTGAAGCAGGCGCAACACCTTCGGTGCTGGAACGGTGGACAACAACATTCAAGAGACTGCTGCCCCCGCTGGCAATCACTGTGGCGGTGACGCTGACGGCCTCGATCGCGCTTCTTCCTGCACGACGTTGGCAGGACACGGTCGACCAGTCTTTCGCGTCCCTGACCTATTGGCAGAACTGGCTACTCGCGCATGTCTCTACCGACTACTTCGCTGAAGACCATGCTCTAGCTAGCCCACTGCAACATCTGTGGTCCATGTCGATGCAGGGACAGATGTTCCTGCTTTGGCCCGCGCTAATGGCTCTGACGGTGGTGATTGCACGCAAGATGGGGCTGTCGGTGAGGCGCGCCATCTTCGGGGGTTTTGTAGCGATCACGGCACTGTCGCTGATCTGGCTGGTGACGGCCTCGGACCCCTCTGGCACGATCTACTTTGACACGCGGGCACGCATCTGGGAGTTTGCACTAGGGTCCGCGATCGCTGCCCTGGCGCCCTATCTGCGGCTTCCAAAGCGGGCGGCACAGACGGTGTCCGTTGTGGCGCTGGGCGTCCTCGTGCTCTTCTGTCTAGTCTCGATCGGCACTTATCCCGGACCGATGGCGGCCGTTCCCCTTCTGGCGACCAGTGCCCTGATGCTGTTTGCTGCGCAAGGCGGGCCAGCAGCAAGGGCCCTTTCGTGGCGTCCTCTGGTGATGCTCGGAAGTGTCTCGTATTCCGTGTACCTGGTGCACTGGCCGATCTTCGTGTTTTACCTAGTCGCTGTCGATAAGGAGGCTCTTGGGGTCGTAGATGGGATTGCACTCATGGCAGTTTCCATTGTCCTCGCAGCGGCGTTGACCAAGTATGTGGATACGCCGATTCGTAGGCTGGCCTGGGCCAATACGACACTGCGCAAAACCCAGATCATCGGCTTGACCCTGTGGTTGGGACTGACTTTCGTATTCAACATCCAGGTGGGGTTGTGGAAGACTTCGCAGGCGCAGTTCCGCTATTCCGAAGACTCGCAGATCACGACGGATGCGCTTCTTACCCAACCCGCCCTTGTCGACATCCTTACCATGAACGACGAGGGCGCAGGGGTAGACTTGGAAGTTGCGCCGGAGCCGCTACCACCGCTGACAGGCTTCCCCGGGGCAGCCGCCATGGTCTATTCAGGGCCTTTCGCGTTCGAGGGCGATGCTATCCCAGGTCCCCTAACCCTCGAGAACGAGTGGGTGATGTATGAGGGAAAGTGTTCTGACCCCGCACGAGCTCTCTTACTTCAGCATTCCAAGACCGGATGCCACGGACATGGCGACCCCGCAAACCCTCGTATCTTTGTGGGCGGGAGTTCGCATGCCGAGCAGGTATTAATGCCAGCGGCGCGTCTCTTGGCGGACCAGGATGGGTACTATGTCGAGGCCGCTCTAAAGGCGGGCTGCCCCTGGTCGGCCCCTGACCCGGCGAGTGGGGAGGACTGTGCGGGGCACAACGCCATGATTTTGCAGTACCTGCAGGAGAACCCGGTTGACTATGTGTTCTTGATCGTCACCGCGACTAGCGCCAATGGTGTCGAGCAGTTGGGGCACGGCGTGGTGGAGCTGGTGCAGTCCGTAGCTGCGACAGGGGCCACCGTTGTGGGAATCCGAGATAATCTGCGAGCAAACACGGACCTGTACCAATGTGCGCCGAGTCAGGGCCCAGACGTCGCCTATGGGGGATGCCTGTTGAATAGAAGTGACCACTTCGCCGGTGATGGCATTATTGATCCCCTGCTCGAAATACCCGGATTTCGCTACGTCGACGTGATGGACCTCTACTGCTCTGGTGAGGTTTGCCCAACGATCGCTGGAAATGTGCAAATCTATCTGGACACCAACCATGTCACCCAGACGTATGCGCAGACTATGGCGCCAATCCTCGTAGACCGTATCCATGAGGTGCTCAAATAGTCGAGGTCGGGCCACTGAGAATAGCTGAAAGGCCAGAATACCCTGTAGGGTATAACGCATATCGATTGAAAGGACCACATAATGCGCCGCATGATCGCACTCGCACTATCCGCCTTCGTCCTCGTCTTCGGCATCGCTGCTTGCAGCTCCGGGAGTGGCGCCGCAAGCGACTCGGCGCTGCAGGTGAGTGAAGAGACGATCATCTTGGATGTCCGCACTCCTGAGGAGTATGCAGCCGGACATCTGGAGGGTGCCACCCTGCTGGACTTCAACGGTGGGGAAGTCGCGGCAGCGATTCCGAACCTGGATCCCGAGGCGGAGTACGTGGTCTACTGCCGCTCAGGAAACCGGTCCAGTCAGGCCACCGCGATGATGGAGCAGGCCGGGTTTACCAATGTCGTCAACCTGGGTTCACTCGAGCAGGCGTCCTCGGCCACCGGGATCCCCGTAGTCAACTGAGGCGATTCACCCGGGTTCCATCCTCTCCGCTGTGATGTTAGCCTCGAAGCTAGGTCCCCTGGGGAGGGGAGACCCGTTTCTCCAGGGGAGTGCGCAACGTGCACCAACGCCCCAAGTCAGTATTGATAAGGAGAAACAAATGCACATCGATATGCCAACCAGAGATGATGTCACCCGGATCGCCAGTCTGCGCGACCCCCTTTGCGTGACGATCTACGTCCCAACCAGTCCGCTTCCAACCGAATCGGAACACAACCTTCTGCAGGCTCGCGCTCTGTTTGACGCGGCGATGGAGGTCGTGCGCGACACCGCTGACAAGGACGACGCAGATGCAGTTCAGGTCCAGTTTGACGACCTACTTGAAGATGCCTACTTTTGGACCAACCTGGGTCGTAGCCTGGCCATTTTCCTGACTCCTACCAGTGCCTTGGAACTGAGGCTCCCAAATGAGTTGGAGGCGCAGTTTGCAGTGGGGGACAGGTTCGCGATCACCTCTCTCCTCCGCGCGGTCACCTTCCCGCAGGCCGCGTTTGTCCTTGCTCTGTCCCAGAACGGGGCCCGCCTGGTTGAGGTTAGCGCGGACGGTCCCGCCCAGGAGCTCCCGGTTGCTGACATGCCTGACGATGCGGCCAGCGTTTCGAGGCTCACCTCAATCGCGGGGCCGACCCAGGGCGGACGTTTGCAGGGCGATGAAGGCAGGAAGGTGCGTATTGCACAGTATGCACGCGCCGTCGACCGCGCGCTTCGCCCTCAGCTCAATGGAGAAACACTTCCCCTGATAATTGCCGCGACTGAACCAACGCTCAGCATCTTTCGTCAGAACTCCAGCTACGCACACGTTGCCGAGGACGCTATCACCGGCAACCCTGACGCGCTCACCGAAGAGCAGCTTGCAGACTCAGCCCGTGAAATCCTCGATGCAATCTATGCCAAGGACCTGAAGGAACTACATGAGACCTTCTTCGAGTTGCAGGCAAATGGCCTCGCCTCATCGGACCTTAGCGACTTGGCCAGAGCAGCGGCTTTCGGGGCAATCGATATACTCGCTATCGACATGAACGCCGAAGTCGCCGGCTCAGTGACGGACGGCGGTGCGTTAGAGCTGGATACAGAACACGACGCGCTAGAGGACATTGCGCGGCGTGCACTACTCTCAGGCGCCCAAGTCCTAGCGTTGCGCGAAGATGACATGCCCGGCGAACTCCAGGCCACGGGCATTCTGCGTTACTCGTTCTGAGGAGTGAAGGTGAGGACGCGCGATAGTCCAAGCGCGCGCACCTGGAATCGCACTGAGACTAGGTTCGCCGCGACGTCCTCGTCGGTGACAGTGTAAGGGAGACGGAAGTAGGTTGCCTGCCCCCCAGGTGGGATGTCGCGGGGTTCGGTGGCCCCGCCGGGGTGCTCGAGGACGACTGCGTTCACCCCTTCGTCCTCGGGCATCCGCACGCGAGCATTGAACAGTAGGGTGTCGCCCGCGCGTAATCCCGGCTTCGGTGCGCCAAAGAGGCGGCGCTGAGCGTCGCGGGTGCCGACGAAGACTCTACCTGCCGCGCCAAAT
This sequence comes from Schaalia sp. JY-X169, assembly GCF_014069575.1. NCBI lineage: Bacteria > Bacillati > Actinomycetota > Actinomycetes > Actinomycetales > Actinomycetaceae > Schaalia > Schaalia sp. JY-X169. Next base: position 1,743,019 of record NZ_CP059675.1, on the reverse strand, counting down.
CGAGCCGCTGTAGCGTTCCACACCTCTGCGTCTACGCCGTCACTGCCAGAAGTCCGAGCGTCGCTTGCGGAATCCCAGTTCAGCGGGGGCGCCGGGTTGATTGCCTCGCGGATCACTTCAAGCAGTGGCTCTTCAGGGCAGGCAATTCCGGCTTGGACCGGGTCTGCGGGACCACTTTTTTCGATCTCCGCCAGCGCCACGGAAGTGAAGGTGATGTGCGTGTATGCGTCCTCTTCATAGAGCACTCCTATGCGGCCGTTGGGAAGCTGGGCGGCGCATGAGTATGCAGAACTACCAGGTTGAAGTACCAGCTGGTGGGGCCATGTTTCACCTCCATCGTGTGACATGCTCAACGCAGTGTTGCGGCGCAGGCTCGGATCCAAGTTTGACGAGGCCAGGAGTGCGGCACGGGGATCGCCCTCGTCGGCGGTTTGGCCGAGGACGATGAGGGAGCCGTTGTCGCTGGGGTCTGGCAATCCGTTGATGGGCTGGGGGGTCGACCAGGTGGCGCCTCCGTCCTCGGAATAAGAGGCCAGGCGATGCCCGACCGATCGCGAATGCATCAGGAGTCGTCCGTCCGCAAGCGCAGCCACGGCCGATTCGTCGGTCCCGACACCGATAGGTGCGCTCAGAGCCCAGGTCGCACCGTGGTCATCGCTGAAAGCAACCGCAGCGGTGATCTGGTCGTGGTCGCGCAGCACCATCGGCTGAACTAGGCGCCCTTTGTACCTACCGGAACGGACCTGGGTTCCGGTGCCAGATGCTGCGAAGATTCCCGATATCCCGGGTCTCTTGAGCTGATCGGTGATGATCCTGTGGGTCCATGTTCGCCCGTCATCGTCGGAGGTGGACAGCCCCACGTGTTGTACGAGGTCGGGAGGCTCCCATCCTTCGACCGCCTCAAAGAACCCGGCCAGGGTGCCTGTTGCATGGAAGGCCAGGATAGTGCCGGTGTCGTGGTCGACGATGAACGACGGATCGCCGAATCCCTCCAGACCTACGCCGGTACGGAGAACCTCTTGGGGCTCCCACGTGTCACCGTTGTCGTGGCTACGGCGAAGGAGCAGGTCAATAGGGCCCGGTAGGTCATCCGGATTGGGGCGACCGTCGTACGCTGCGAGCAGCGTTCCGGCCGGTGTGACGACGAGGGCGGGGATGCGGTAGCAGGTCAACTTCGGCGTCGTCGCGGACGAGTAAAGTCGACCGAGGAGGAGGCAGCAAAGATGCAGGGTAGTGAGGACAGGGCCCTTGGGGCTTTTTGGGGATTGGCAGTTGGGGATGCAATGGGGGCGCCGGTGGAGTTCCTTACCCCGGGCACCTTTCCCAAGGTGACTGGGTACCAGCCATCGCCACGATTTGGCCTTGAGCCTGGAGCGTGGACTGATGACACGATCATGGCTGTCTGCATGGCGGAGTCGATAATTGCCGAGGGCGGATACGACAGCTTTGCTGTGATGCAGGATTACGTTGACTGGATGGTGCGCGGCCACAACTCCCCGAATGGAACCTGCTTTGACATCGGGATTCAGACCGCCAAAGCCCTGCGCCAGTTCCGAGCAAACCCCGCGATTGCAGAGTCCACGCAATCAGCGGGGTTTGCTTGGTTCTGGCTGCAGAGTCGACGGAACGCCACCTCAAAGAGCGTGGACTTCCTTCTCAACTTGTTGCTGAAACGGTCTACGCGTTTGATGACGAGGCCGCGAACAACTCAGGGTTCGTTATCCCGTCGTTGGGCACCGCAATTTGGGCGGTCCGGAGCACCGACAAGTTTGAGGACGCAGTGCTTACGGCCGTGAATCTGGGCGATGACGCGGATACGGTCGCTGCCATCACGGGACAGATGGCGGGCGCCCTTTATGGTGCTAGGGCAATCCCCGAGGAGTGGGTTGCGGACCTGCACCGCAGGGACGACCTCGTCGAAATGACAGCGGGACTCCTGGGTGGCAAAGGAATCGTGCTTCGCACAAGGTCATACTGAGGTTACGTTCACCTTGTCATAGGCCGATTGCGCTGCTTTGACGTCGGACATGTGGGTGGTTGCCCAGGCGGTAAGCGCCGTGAGCGGTTCGATCAGGCTGCGCCCGGTAGGGCTTAGTTCGTAGACAACGCGTGGCGGCACTTCCGCATACACGGTTCGTTTCGCAAGCCCATCACGTTCAAGACCGCGCAGTGCTTGCGTCAGCATCTTCTGCGAGATGCCGTCGATACCGTGGTGCAGCTCCGAGAAGCGTTTGGGGCCGGACTCAAGAGTTCCAACTACCAGTACCGTCCAGCGGTCGCCAATGCGATCAAGTAGTTTTCGTGACGGGCAGTCCTTGTAGTAGGGATCCCAGATTGGCTCACTCATATCTAACCTCCAAAGTAACCTAACGATAGCGACTTACCAATAGATACTCAAGCGTTCTCGAAGGGTTGCTTTGCGGTGGGTAACGCACTCCAAAGTGCCCTCTTCGCAGGCGGCCGGGAGTTACTTATCGTAAGTAACAGCGGAATCGAAACCGTACCAATCGAAAGGAAGATGGCATGGCACGCATTACCGTTATCGGAGGCACCGGATACGCTGGATCAAACGTTGTACGCGAAGCGGCTGCCGCGGACACCAGGTGACTTCATATAGTCGGAAGGCGCCCGAGCAGCCAGTAGCTGGCGTGGACTACAAAACTGGCTCGGTCCTTGACGAGGCCGTTCTAGTTCAGGCAGTCGCTGACACCGACGTCGTTGTCTCCGCGTTGTCGCCTCGGGGGGACATGGAAGGTCAGACAAGCGGTGTGCTTGCGAAGGTTGCCGACCTCGCACGCAACAGCGGTGTAAGGCTTGGAGTGATCGGGGGCGCGGGTTCTCTGCTGGTCGCACCCGACGGTCCGAAACTGGCTGAAACTGATGGCTTCCCAGATGCGTTCAAGCCGGAAGCCGCCGAGATGGGAGCGGTCCTAGAAGACCTGCGTGCAAGCAGTGGTGGCCTGGAATGGTTCTACGTTAGCCCTGCGGGTGGGTTTGGGGCTTGGGCTCCCGGTGAAGCAACCGGCACCTACCGCATTGGCGGGGACGTCCTCCTAACGGATGCGGACGGTCAGTCCAACATTTCGGGCGCCGACCTCGCAAAGGCAATCGTCACCGAGATCGAAGAGCCCGCCCACACGGGGAGCCGCTTCACTGTCGCCTACTGACTAGGAGCGGCCGCCGTCATCCGAACTGCAGGCTTCCGTGTGCTGCTGGGATTGTATTCCGACTACCACGGTCTGGTTTCGGTGCTTGGTAGCGCTGTTTTCACTGTATGAGGTGTTCGGCGTTCGCCCGACGCTACTGCGGGTAACGTAGTGGGATGCCATTGGTCATGACCGCAGAATTCATGCGTGCCCTAGATCTCCTCCACGCTGGGGAGAACGTGTTTGTTACTGGCAAAGCAGGCACCGGGAAGTCAACGCTGGTACGGGAGTTCCTCGCGAGCACGGATCGGAAAACCCTCACGGTGGCACCGACGGGGATCGCGGCTCTGAATGTTGAGGGTTACACGATCCACCGACTCTTCTCATTCCGCCCAGGAGCGGACGCCGCGTACGCGCGGAGTTCCCGCTACCGCCCCGGCCGATTTATGAAGGCGCTATCCAGCTTGGACACGCTGATTGTTGATGAGGCTTCAATGTTGCGTGCCGACCTTTTCGACGCCATGGCTGTGGCGTTAGAACGTTTTGGTCCTAGCCCGGGTGAGCCTTTCGGTGGCGTGCAGCTTGTGCTGGTGGGAGATCTCTATCAGCTACCGCCAGTAGTACGGGACGAAGAACGTGCCTTCTTCGAAGAGACTTATGGCACTCCGTTTTTCTTCTCGGCGAAGAACTTCAACCAGGGTGCCTTCCCAACCGTTGAGCTTTCCACCGTCTTCCGCCAGCTTGGCGACTACCAGCTGGTGTCCCTCCTCAACGGGGTCCGTGATGGTGCTCTGCTCAATGAGGCGCGCGCTCAGCTCAACCAGCGCACAAATCCTAACTTTGAGCCGCCCCTCGACGAGTTCTGGCTGACATTAGCAACCACGAACCGCATTGCCGCAGCCCGCAATAAGGCGATGCTGGCAAGGCTCCCGGCCCAGACCCACGAGTTTGTTGCTACTACTTCCGGAGACAGGGATGCCTTTGAGTTCCCAGCTGAGGAAGTTTTGGAGGTTGCTGTCGGGGCGCAGGTGATGCTCCTCAACAATGACTCCGGTGACCGCTGGGTGAACGGAACCCTTGGTCGAATCGAGCAGGTGACACCCGGCGAGTCCGTTATGGTCCGTACCCGCGAGGGCGATCTTGTCGAGGTCGAACCGCACGAATGGCAGATCACCAGGCCCACGGTCGAGGACGGACGCATCCGACACGAGATGATTGGCTCTTTCACACAACTGCCGATGAAGCTGGCATGGGCAATCACCATCCACAAGAGCCAGGGCCAGACACTAGACCGGGTGGTCGTAGACCTAACCGGGGGAACATTCGCGAATGGGCAGCTCTATGTGGCTTTGAGTCGTTGCACCAGCCTAGAGGGACTGGTACTCAAACGAGATGTTCTGCCGCGAGACCTGAAGACCGACACGCGGGTGCGGCGTTATCTTGAGTCAACTTCCCGCCCCCAGTCAGCGCGCGGCGAAGTCTATCTCAGTGCCCTGATGGTTGGAAACGAGGGTGATCGTTACCGTCCACGCCCTGTTGAAATCGCGGTTGTAACCGATGATGGGCGCGAAGCAAGCACTCTCGTAAACCCGACTTGCGACCTCTACTCGGCGCGTAGCGACTTCGGCATTACGGTTGGCGACATCCAGTTTGCTCCCACTCTTCCCGAAGCGTGGCATGGAATTGCCCCGCTGATGCAAGACCGGATCCCCGTTGGGGTCGACATTGATAACTTGCTAGGACGCCTCGACACGGAGCTGAAGCGCGGTGGGTTGGTGGTGGAAATGCCGATTGGGCGCGAACTTCCCACTTCAGAACTACCAGTTGACCTGCGGCGAGCACTCAGCTCTGGAAGTGCCCTAGACCGCGCTCGTACCCTTCGAGACGGCGCGGTGACACTGAAGGATGGTGCCGAATCAGCCCCTTGGGCTGCCCCTTTCGGAGCGGCCATGGATGAGCCCGGTGTGCTGCTGGCTCGGCCTCCCGCGCATGCGGACCCAGGGGTAGCGGAGCGCATGACGCTTGTTGGAGCAAAGCGCGGCACGGTCGCTGCCGAGGAACTACTCAAGTCAATCTGGTCGCGTGTGCTCGCGCCAGACCGCAGCGCATTTGAGACGATCACTGCGCTGAATGAAAGGTTTGGGGTTCACGCTGAAGGTCAGACTGCTAGAGAAGATGGGGCGCCGACCCCTTCGTCAGTGTTGGCTCCGGGTCTACGCGTCTGTTTCACGGGCACAGTCGTCCTCGGCGATGGTGCCATCATCTTTCGAGAAGAGATGGAAAAACTCGCCCTCGACCATGGCTTGCTACTGTCGGCCCACATGACGAAGACCAAGACAGATGTGCTTGTCGTCGCCGAGTCTGGCACTCAATCTGGCAAGGCGAAGAAGGCAGCGCAGTTTGGCAAGCCCATAATCCTGGCTGAAGAGTTTCTCAACTGGTGCGACAACAACTAACCAGGGCCGACAGCACTCTTGTAGCAATGTGGAGAGCAACGATGCTCTAGCTGTGGTGAATAACACTATCTCTCGCTAGTATCGAAGGAGGGGACAGCGATTGAGACCGCAGATTTCGGCAGGGGACAAGGATCGGCGAGGACGGGCGACAAGACGCTCGCCGCCGTGATTCACGACTACGGCGGACCTGAAAGAATCACGACAGAAGAAGTGCCACTGCCTGTCCTTGGCAGATGTGACGTCTTGGTGCGCCTCGTTGCTAGCGAAGCAAACCACATCGATCGCTACATCCTTTCGGGACAGTACCAAACGACCTTGCAGTTTCCTTTCATCGTGGGTCGCGATGCCGTGGGCGTGGTTGCCGACGTTGGCTCTGGCATCACCAAGTTCGCGGTGGTCGAATCCTGCTAACTGCGGGGATGGAACGCATTCTTGAGCTTCCCGTAGGTGAGCTCTACACGCGCGATGTTAGCGTTCGTGGCTTCGCGATAAGCAATGCATCGGTTGATGACTTGGCCGCGGCAGCGCATGCCATGAACCACCTGATGCGCGAAGGCCGCCTGCGAGGGAGAGGGGCCGCGACGTATCGCCTCTCTGAGGTTCGGCAGGCATACGAAGATCTTGCTTCGGGACTCTTGCGAGGGCGGATCGTTATTATCGCGTAGAACTGCGACGAACTTCTTCCGCCGCAGCGACCCCTGCGCGGAATGAGCCTCTTCCGCCGCACTTTCGTGAAATGTATACGTGGGGAGCAAGAGTGGCCTTGGGGTACGTACCCCAAGCGATCATTTCGCCCCCACGTATACATTTCACGATGTGCCTGCTCTAGGCCTCCGCAGGGTTCTTGTAGGTGGGAAGGAACGACTGGTAGGAAGGCAGGTCCAGTTGTCCGTGTCCAGATAGGCCAATGACAATCACTTCCTCATCATCGTTTTCGAGGACGTGATCGATCGCGGCGGCAAGCGCATGGGTGGATTCGGGGGCCGGCACAATTCCTTCGGTTCGGGCCAAAAGGATGCCAGCGTTGAAGGCGTCATCCTGCTGGATTGCAACGGGGGAGACGTAACCCAGATTCACCGTGTGGCTGAGGGCTGGGGCCATCCCGTGGTAGCGAAGCCCACCCGCGTGGATTGGGTCCGGGACGAAATCTTTGCCGAGGGTGTACATCTTCAGCAGCGGGGTCATGCCGGTGAAATCCCCGAAGTCGTAACGGTATTCGCCCTCTGTTAGAGAGGGGCAAGCAGCAGGTTCAGCAGCAATCACCTTAGTGTCCGCATCGCCACTGATGACATCTTTGAGGAAGGGGAAAGCCAGGCCCGCCAGGTTTGAGCCGCCCCCTGCACACCCGATGACTACGTCGGGGGCTCCTTCGCCGTACTCTTCCAACTGTGCTATCGCCTCTTGGCCAATGACGGTTTGGTGAAGCACGACGTGGTTCAGCACGGATCCCAACGCATAACGAGCTTGGGGGTCCTTCATGGCTACTTCAACTGCTTCACTAACTGCCATGCCGAGGCTGCCTGACGTGTCGGGCTGCTGCTGCAGAATTGCCCGCCCCGCCTCAGTGAGGTCTGACGGGCTGGAATGAACCTTGCCTCCGTACAGCTCCATCAGGTAGCGACGGTAGGGTTTCGAGTCGTAACTGGCCTTCACCTGCCAAACTTCAACATCAATGCCGAACATGGCTCCTGCGAGCGCCAGCGAACTGCCCCACTGTCCTGCCCCGGTTTCGGTTGTTAGCTTGGTGATGCCTTCCTCAGAGTTGAAGTATGCCTGCGCGATTGCGGAGTTTGGTTTGTGGCTGCCAACAGGGCTGGCACCTTCAAACTTCAAGTAGATGTGGGAGTTCGTGCCCAGAGCCTTCTCGAGGCGGCGTGCCCTCAGAAGGGGCGTGCGGCGATAGGACGCGTAAACTTCGCGGACGGGTTCCGGAATGGGAATATAGCGCTCCGTCGACAGTTCTTGTTCCGAGAGTGCCCGGGGAAACAATGCCTGCAGCTCATCAACAGTGATCGGTTCACCAGTTCCCGGGTTCAGGTGCGGCGGGATCGGTTCCGGAAGGTCAGCAGCAATGTTGTACCACGCAGTAGGCACCTGGGGGTAAGCATTGGTGGACGTTGATGTCATGGTAAACCTGCCGAATCTGCTCTGCTCTGAACGCTGTAGGGGGCTGCCGCAGGCCGGTTGCGTCGGGCTGCCCTGGATGATTGCACGGACGCCTTTAGGATAATGATGGGATCTCAATAACCGCTTCGCTGCCCACTACCTGGCCATCCCACTCTTCAACTGTTCGCAAGCGGCGTTCGACGGCTCGCGTGCGTCGTCCCGCTTCTTCAACTGTGGTCTGAGCAGTCTTCAGTTGCTTCCCCAGCTTCTCCCAAACTTGGCCATACTTCACAAACTCGGCTTTCGCTGCAGACAGCACCTGCCACACTTCGGACGAACGCCTTTCAATCGCGAGCGTCTTGAAGCCCATTTGCAAACTGTTGAGCAGGGACATCAGGGTCGTGGGCCCGGTGATGATGACGCGCTTCTTGGATTGGAGGTCCGCGGCGAAGCCCGGCATCCGCAGTGCTTCGGCAAACAGCCCTTCTGTAGGGAGATACATGATGGCGAAGTCGGTGGAGTGGGGCGCTGCAATGTACTTCTCACTGATGAGTCCCGCTTGGATGCGCAGTGCTTTCTCAAGTTCCCTGGTGGCAGCTGCAATCTCTGCCAGATCCCCGCCCTCTTGTGCTTCGAGAAGACGCTCATAGGACTCTTGTGGAAACTTGGAGTCAATGGGGAGGTAGACAGTTGCGTCATCGGTGCGTCCTGGAAGCTTCACGGCGAACTCAACACGCTCACGGGACCCCGGGCGGATTTCCACGTTCTCTTCGTACTGACCGATAGTGAGAATGTCCTCTAGCTGACGTGACAACTGCACTTCCCCCCATGCGCCCCTGGTCTTCACGTTGGAGAGAACACGCTTCAGCCCACCGACATCTGTTGCGAGGCTCTGCATTTCTCCAAGCCCCCGCTGCACCTGTTCTAACCTATCCGACACCAGTTGGAACGATTCTCCCAAGCGCTTCTCAAGCGTTCCCTGCAGTTTCTCATCGACCGTCACGCGCATTTTCTCCAGTGCAGCCTCATTGCTGGCGCGCATTTTCTCCATTTCAGTGGCGTTGTCTGCCCTCATCTGCAAGAGCCCTGCGTTCTGCGCCCGTGCCAGTTCAGCAAGCCGCATGTCCATTTGGGAGAGGCGCTCACCAAGGGTGCGCTGTAGCTCTTCACGCATCACAGACTCATTGCGTGCCCGCAGAGCCGCGTCCTCACTGTTGCGTGTCGCGATGCCAGCCAGTCGTGATTCTAAGACCTGCTGCAGTTCAACCGACCTGGACCCGGATGTTGCTTCAACAATCTGCAGTTGCTGACGCAGTCCCGCTAACTGCCTGACCAAGTCGGCGTCCTTACCGGTCCCGTTGCGTATCAGGAGCCAAACTGCCACCAGCGCCATTATCAGTGTTAGTAACACCGACACGATCAGGAGCCCACTTACCCAAACACTCATGCTTACCCTGCCTTTCTAAGATCCCCCACCCTAGAGCGTGGTTCCGACATATTGATCCAGCCCCACGACGCGATGCGCATTTTTGTCGGGCGCGCAACTGAAGTCCCATCGGTGAGCACGCAACGCGCAAGATGCGCCAAGCGTTTTAGGCTCAAGAGCAGCCTCTAAATTTGCGGTCTGCAGTCTAGGTCCAGGAGGATCGTCATGCCGAAGCGCACTGACATTGCCAAAGTTCTCATCATTGGCTCTGGCCCCATTGTGATTGGGCAGGCCTGCGAGTTCGACTACTCCGGCACTCAGGCCTGCAAAGCCCTGCGACGCCTGGGGTATGACGTAACCCTGGTCAACTCCAACCCCGCAACCATCATGACCGACCCTGTGATGGCGGACGCCACTTACATTGAGCCACTCACAGTGCCAAGCCTTGAGCAGATTATTAAGGCTTCCCGCCCCGATGCGCTCCTGCCCAACCTGGGTGGTCAGACAGCCCTCAACCTGTCGATGCAGCTGGATGAAAAGGGCATTCTGGCGGCTCACGACGTACAGATGATCGGGATTACTCGCGACGTTATTGAGCGTGGGGAAGACCGTGAAACCTTCAAACGTGTCATGGCCCAAATAGGTGTCGACACGCCGGCTTCCAAGACTGTCACGACGGTTGAGGATGCCCTCGACTTCGCTGCCGAGGTCGGCTACCCAATTGTCGTTCGTCCGGCCTACACGATGGGGGGAACCGGCGGCGGTTTTGTGGATGACGAGGACGAGATGCGCATTGTCGCAGCCCGCGGGATCCAGGCTTCACCCATCGACCAAATCCTTGTTGAAGAGTCGATCCTTGGCTGGCAGGAACTTGAAGTCGAGGTCATTCGGGACGCGAAGAACCAGATGATTTCCGTCTGCTTCATCGAAAACGTTGATCCCGTCGGCGTGCACACCGGCGACTCATTCTGTACCGCGCCAATGCTGACAATCGACCAGGCCCTGCAGGACCGCCTGGAAGAAATCGCCCACAGAATCGTCAGCGAAGTGGGTGTTATCGGCGGCACCAACGTGCAGTTGGCGCATGATCCAAAGAGTGGGCGCGTTGTCGTTATCGAGATCAATCCGCGCACTTCTCGCAGTTCCGCCCTCGCCTCCAAAGCAACGGGACTACCCATTGCCATGGTTTCGACCCTTCTTGCGGCAGGACTCACGCTGGATGAAATCCCCTACTGGCGTGACGGATCCCTAGAGAAGTACACCCCCAGCGGCGACTATGTCGTGGCGAAGGTGGCGCGCTGGGCATTTGAAAAATTCCCGGCAGCCCGTGATGAGTTGGGCACGCAGATGCGCGCAGTTGGTGAGGTCATGAGCATTGCCAAGACCTACCAGGAAGCGCTCGGTAAGGCGACGCGGAGCTTGGAGAACGGCCGTGATGGCCTAGGGGACGTTCCCAAACTGTGCCGCCTCGACCAAGATGCGCTTATCAAGGCGTGTATTACGCCCTCGTCCGATCGTCAGTACGTCCTCTACGAAGCGCTTCGTCGCGGCATGTCACCGACCGTCCTCGCGGAGCTAACTGCTATCGACGTGTGGTTCCTGGAGCAGATGGCGCAGGTGGTCGCCGCCGAGGAAGCAGTTGTGCAGTTTGCCGGCGCACTTGGAGACCTTCCGGACGACACCCTTCGCAACGCTAAGGAAGCGGGGCTCAGCGACGCCTATCTGGCCGATCTGCTCGGTGTGTCCGAGGCCGAACTGCGCGACGCCCGCAGAGCCGCCGGAATCATGCACCGCTATGAAGCCATCCCGGTGTCTGGCGTCGAGGACGCCGAATACTACTACTCCACCTACACGCGAGAGCCGGAGGACGGGTCGGGTTCGACTCTCGACCTCGACGGCAAAGCTCCGCGTGTCATGGTCCTTGGTGGCGGCCCGAACCGCATTGGCCAGGGTATTGAGTTTGATTACTGTTGCGTTCACGCCGCCTACACTCTGCGGGACGCAGGCTACGAGACCATCATGGTCAACTGCAACCCCGAAACCGTCTCAACCGACTATGACACTGCTGATCGGCTCTACTTCGAGCCACTAACGGTCGAGGACGTCCTCGCCATTGTTGAACGCGAAAAGCCCGAGGGCGTGGTGTGTCAGTTTGGTGGGCAAACTCCGTTGAACATCGCGCAGCAGTTGAAGGATGCCGGAGTTCCGATCATCGGCACGTCGCCGGAGACGATTGATCTTGCGGAAGACCGCGACCTCTTCCGGGCGATGATGGATCGCCTGGAAATCCCCATGCCTCAGGCCGACATGGTGGTGACTACTGCGGAGGCGCTGGATGCAGCCGCTCGCATCGGCTACCCCGTGATCGTCCGCCCTAACTACGTTCTTGGCGGACGCGGCATGGAGATCATCCACGATGATGACAATCTCCGCCGCTACATGGATGCGGCCGAGGGCGGTTCACCCATCCTTATCGACCAGTTCCTGGAAAACGCCCTCGAATGTGAGGCCGACGCTCTCAGTGACGGCGTTGAGGCGTTTGTTCCCGCGGTTCTTGAACATGTTGAGTACGCGGGAATCCACTCCGGGGACTCCGCCGCGATGATTCCCAGCGTGACGATTCCCGCGGAACACCTAGCCACGATTAAGGATTACACGCGCCGGATTGCCGTGGAACTTGGGGTGGTTGGCCTGATCAACGTTCAGTACGCGATCTCAGGTGGCGTGGTTTATGTTCTTGAGGCCAACCCGAGGGCGTCGAGGACGGTCCCGCTGGTCTCGAAAGTCTGCGATGTCAATATGGCCTCGTTGGCGACCAAGCTCATGCTGGGTGAATCCTTGGAATCCCTGAACTTGACGGAGAAGAATGTCCCCTATTTTGGGGCCAAAGAGTCTGTCTTCCCCTTCAACATGTTCCCCGAGGTCGATCCGGTGCTGGGCCCGGAGATGCGTTCAACGGGGGAGGTCTTGGGGTTGTCCACTTTGCCTGGCTTGGCATTCTTCAAGAGTGAAGAGGCGGCCCAGGCGAAACTTCCAACCAGTGGTGCCGCCCTCATCACCGTGGCGCAGCGTGATCGAATCGATGAGGGGCCGGGCAGCTCCGGTGACAACCTGCTTGCTGCAGCCAGCACCTTACGAGCCAATGGTTTCAAGCTTCTCGCCACAGAGGGGACCGCAACCTACCTTCAAGAGCGTGGGATTCCCGCGGAGGTTCTGAGGAAGGTGCATGAGGGGTCATCAAATGTTGTCGATGCGATTCAGGAGGGTCGGGCGCAACTAGTGATTAACTCGCCTGCGGGGTCAGACGCCGAGCATGACGACAGCATCATCCGTAAGGCTGCGATTCGCGCCAAGGTACCTTACGTGACCACCACTTCGGAGGCGTACATGGCGGCCCTTGGTATCGCTGAGTACTTGCGCGGCAGTGAGAGGGTGAGGTCGCTCCAGGAGTGGCACGCGACGATTAGCTAGGGTTGCGCATGCTGAAGCTGATCTCGCTGTTCTCGGGGGTGTGACGCGCTATTCCGAACGCCACGGGCGTGTCTGCGTCGGAGTACACGGTTGAGTCAACTGCGAGGATCGCAGTGCCGGGTTTGGCTTGCAAGAGGTGTGCCATGGCCGGGCTTGGGACCTCCACGCGCGCCAGGAGATCGTTGCGGCTCATCACTACCTCGTAGGCTTGCTCGAGGTAGTCGAAAAGGGACCCGCTTGAGAAGTCGTGCGCTAAGACTCCCGGGTACTTGCTTGCAGGCAGGTAGGTTTCAACGTGCTGGTGTAGTGCGCCGTTCACATAGCGGAGCCGTTCCAGCACAATGAGCTCATCGGTTGGGTCCAACTGCAAAGCCTGCGCCGCCTCCGCGTTGACCGCGATTCCGTTGCGGAGAACCTGGGTGGTGATGTCATGGCCCAAGATCGACTGCTGCCTGTAAAAGCCCGTGACGCGCCCCGCGAAGGTTTCCCGGCTCTTCATAATAGGGGCTGTAGGTTGTTTTTGAATCCTCCGGTGTGGAGGAGGCTGCGGTGGATGTAGTTTTGGAGGTTTCGGAATCCTAGGGCGATTCCGCGGAGGTGTTCGAGGCGGCCGTTGATGGCTTCGGTTGGTCCGTTGGAGGAGTGGGGGTGGGTGAAGTAGGCCAGGATGTCATCTCTGCGGTTTCGTAGGGTGCGTGCTAGGGAACGCAGTTCGGGAAAGCCCTTGGTGTTGATGGCACCTAGTGCGTCGATTATGGAAGCGAGTTTGTTGCGACCCTTTGTGCGGTTGGGGCTTTCATAGGCGGCGATCACAGCTTGGTAGAGACTCCATATTCGTGTCAGGGCCTCATATTGGGGGTCTTGCAAGATGGCATCAACTTTGGGTGCAGCCGTTTCACTTAACAGTTTGTTACGTGTTAGGAGCAGGCGGCGCGCCTGGTAGAGAGGATCATTTTTTCGTCCTCTACGTCCTAGGGTTTCTTGTTGGAGTCTTTGGCGGCACTGGGTTACCTTGTCACCGACTAGGCGTACCACGTGGAAGGGATCCATTACCGTGGTGGCACTTTTGAGGACTTCTCGCACCGCGCTTTTATAGCCAGTGAATCCATCCATGGCCACGGTTTTCACGTTCAACCTGAACTGAGTGGCCTGGCCCTTCAGCCAGGAGGCAAGTACTTGTTTGGATCGGCCCGGGATCATGTCTAACAGGCGTGCTGGCCTGCCATCACTGCGGGGAGTCAAGTCGATAATGACGGTTACGAACCAGTCTGAGCGCCATCCCACGTGCCGCCAGCAGTGTTCATCCACCCCGATGGTGGTGACCCCATCAAAACGGGTGGGATCACTGATCAAATGCGTGTAGCCCGCTTCTAACACGGCGTCATTGACAGTGTTCCACGCCGTCCCCAGATTCCGTGCCACAGCGTTGATGCTCAAACCATCCAACACCACTGATACCAGCGCCCAGTTGATGGCTGCCCGCGTGAGTTTCGAGCCGGATGCCGCTAGATTCACCGGCACTTGCTCGGACCAATAGGTTTGACACAGGGCGCAAGTGAAACAGCGTAAACGTAGTAAGGGTCTGCTGCACGTTTGGGTGACATCTGATCTGGCTAGTTTCACTACTGGCCTGGAAGGATGTTGTTATGCCTACTGCGTATCCAAAAGAATTCCGTGATGATGTGCTGCGAGTGGTTGCGGCCCGAGAGCCCGGAGTGACGATCAAGATGATCGCGAAGGATTTCGGGATCCATGTGGGGACACTGGATAAGTGGTTGCGTGAGGAGAGAGTGGAGTCTGGGGAAAAACCGGGGGCTACTAAAGCCGAGGTAGCGGAGCTTCGGGAGCTTCGTAAGCGTAATCGCTTACTTGAGCAAGAAAATGAGGTCCTGCGCCGAGCAGCGACCTATTTGTCCCAGGCGAATCTCCCGGGAAAAGGCTATACCCGCTAGTGAGGGAGCTCGCTGTAGATGGTATCTCCATCTCGGTGTCCTTGCGGGTGTTGAAGCTCTCCAGAGCCCCTTATTACCGCTGGTTGAAGCAGCCAGTGAGCGATACCGAATGGAGGGAGGCGTATTGGGCTAATGCCTTGTATGACGCACATAAGGATGATTCCCAGTTCGGGTACCGTCTCCTGGCTGACGAAGCCGAAGACGCCGGTCAAGATATGTGTGATCGGACCGCGTGGAAGATCTGCTCAGAAAACCAGTGGTGGTCTACTTTTGGGAAGAAGAAGGGCAGAAACGGGAAGAAGCCTGGCCCTCCGGTCCATGATGATCTGTGCGCCTATGAAGATAAGCATGGGGTGATTCGCCACCAGTTCACCGCTACCGGCCCCAACGAGCTGTGGCTGACTGACATTTCGGAGCATTGGACTAAGGAAGGCAAGCTCTACCTGTGTGCCATCAAAGATGCCTTCTCAAACCGTGTCGTGGGGTACTCCATTGAGTCCAGAATGACAGCCAGTCTCGCCGTGAATGCTTTAGAGAACGCGGTGCGCATGCGCGGCAATGTTGCGGGCTGCAAGGTTCATTCCGACCGTGGATCTCAGTTTCGTTCCCGCAAATTCCTGCGAGCTCTAGCACGCCATGGGTTGGTTGGGAGCATGGGCCGTGTCGGGGCGGCCGGTAACAATGCAGCTATGGAAAGTTTCTTCGCTCTCCTGCAAAAGAATGTCCTTAACCAGCAAGTATGGGACAGCCACGAACAACTACGCATAGCAATCGTGTGGTGGATCGAGAGGACCTACCACCGCCGACGCCGACAAGCCCGTCTCGGGAAATTGACTCCCATCGATTTCGAAACCATCATGAACCAACAAGCAACAAAAGCTGCCTGACCAACCTGTCACCTAAACGTGCAGCAGTCCCCAGTAACAGCACAAACCATGACCAGCCCACTAGAGTCACTCCTGAAGGCGTAGACAGTGGTCCCGGATGGACCCAGCAGGGACCAGACTCTGCAGACACTAAATAGAGCAAGAATCTCGGAGGACTGATGGTAGACAGTGGGCCAGGGCCAACTGCAGGACGAACTCTAGCTAGGGCCCGGACCCTAATGGTCGCGGGCCTAGTTATATCGGTACTAGGAAATCGACTACTTGATGGGACATTCAACGGCCTAACCGCAGCAGGCATGGTGGCCGCGTTTGCACTCGTAGCGATGGAGTCCCTAAACGAGATAGTTGTCTTCACCTTTCCCCTCTACGCCAAGTTCCTGAAGCGCTTCTCCCCCGATACCGCCATGATCACCAGCGACCTGACAGAGGTCGTCGCCTCATCTATCGCGATCGCCGTTATCCTCGCCAAACCAAGCTGGACAGTCGGCACGCTGATTGTCTACTTGATTTTCACAACGCTTCTGCTCCCTGTAACCGATATCGCTGAAGAGTTCTATGGAGCCAAGGTCGCTGAAGTCGATCCGCAGGCAAACCTTCGATTCAACGCTCACCTACATTCACTACTGGCATTTACCGGTCTAGTGATCGCCTCCCCTGTCGGCGCGCTCTTGGCCGGAGTATCAGTTCCTCTCGTTCTAGCAATCAACCTACTGCTGTCGCTGCTTGGAGCTGGAGTTCGCTCCCGCGCCCGTCAGAAATACCCGATGGATCCGGTCGCGAACGCAAGTATTGAAGACTTCGAAATGCTCGGCACCAGCATGAGAGTCAAGCAGTTCGTTCGCGACCTCTTCGCTTCCGGACCCACTTCACCGTTGATCGAACTTGGACTAAGCCTCGTCTCTTCACTAACCGGGACCCTCATGCTCATCTGGGTAGCCAGGCAAGCATCTATACCGACAACAGATGCAATGGCCATCATCATTGCGATCTTTGGGGTTTCTGCAACAATCGGCCCCCAAATCGGAAGATTCATCGGCGAACGTCTCGGCACCAAAACATCACTACGACTTACGGCTGCCCTATCGGTAGCAAACATGGCAACACTACTAATTGTGGTGTACTTGGGACATGCCAGCTTTGTCTGGGGATGCTTCTTCGTGTTCTTCAACGGCTTACTGAGTCGCGCCAGGATGGTCATTCTTCAGTCCCATCGCCAGATGTTCTTCCGAGGAGAGCAGTACACGCGAATAATGAGCTGGTCTTACAGCTTCGGTGCGGTAGGAACCATCATTGGGCTGAACCTGGGCTACCTAGTGGGACTACCCGAAGACCCGAGAGCCGTCCTAGTCATCGGAATAACCATGTGGCTCATCCTCTACCCATTCGTGACTTCATCACGAAACAGGCACGACCGGAATCCAGACGAACAGGAAACACGAACTCTCTGAGCTGGTCGATTGCAACTGCATGCTAAGTGTCGGGTCATCTGGGAATGATGGCCCGACACTTTACACGTACGATCCCTCGAGCTCCACCATCATGTAATGCAACCGTCTGCGGCTTCAATGACTGATTGACTGTTACCGGTATAGCCCTCTCCCTCTACTCTGCTGCGTAGCGTTTGACTCCCTAATCTTGAGCGAGGCCCGTGAGCATACCCGCTCGAAAACGTCCTCCCTACCCGTAGCACGCGAGAAATCCATGGCCAACGTCCTATCAGGATGCCGGTGAAGTTACCTCTTAAAATGCCCCGCAAGAGGACGCTCATCACCTACCACAGCCCCGAGTCTCGGGGATCTAAGCCAAGGTACGTCAATCGAGGGCCATTCCACACTTCAGCTCTAGAGCCGCAACTGAGTCCTCGTAGGAAACCTCACCAACCAGGATTACCCGTGCCGCAGCCAAATCATCCTCCGTAGGAAAATGCCCTGCAAGCTGTTGCCCCTTCTCAACTAGAGCCATCACTCGTTCAACCTCTTCGGCGTGCCGGCCGGGTACAACTACTTCATCAGTCTCAACCGCCATGTACGCCTCCAGGCCGTAGCAACATGCACTGCGTTACAACTAATCAAACCAAGACACGCCCTGTTTTGGCCCTATGTTTTGAACCCTTTTCTAACCGCGTGTCGTAGGTGTCTCATTAACGGCCGATATTGCCCAACCAATACTGATCAGCGTAAAACATCTACCCCCAGAGTTGGACTCTGCGCAGAGTTTGCCCATTTCCTGATTCGCGCACACATAGTGTCTCTGCTCATCTGCCATTTCCGCGCCGTAACAAATCCACAAAGCTTGACGAGATCAGTTGCTCTGTGATTGACGTGTGGTGTGACGATTCTCGGGTTAGCAACCTTAGTTGAGCTTGTCCAGTATCTGCATAAGCTTTACAATCGCATTGTTGCTGATAGCTTCCAACTCCGTCGCACCTTCGGAAGTTAGGCTGGCCGTGTGCATTACCGTGTTTCTCAACAGGCGGAGCCTTGGCCGCTCTTGTTGAAAGTCATAGGGGATCGAGAGGACCTACCACCGCCGACGCCGACAAGCCCGTCTCGGGAAATTGACTCCCATCGATTTCGAAACCATCATGAACCAACAAGCAACAAAAGCTGCCTGACCAACCTGTCACCTAAACGTGCAGCAGTCCCTGAAAGCCTTCGCTGACCGTAACAATGTGGTTGACATGGTGGTGGTAGCAGACGCAGGAATGCTGTCAGCCACCAATCTGGATGCTATCGAGGAAGCCGGGTTGCGGTTCATTGTGGGATCGCGG
Source organism: Schaalia sp. JY-X169 (assembly GCF_014069575.1). Taxonomy (NCBI): domain Bacteria; kingdom Bacillati; phylum Actinomycetota; class Actinomycetes; order Actinomycetales; family Actinomycetaceae; genus Schaalia; species Schaalia sp. JY-X169. The sequence continues at coordinate 1,724,805 of NZ_CP059675.1, read as the reverse complement.
ATGACTAAAGCACCCCAAGACCTGGCGGGCCACTTCCACTGGCACGGCAGTGACGCTACCGATGGTCAAATCGTTGACACCACTACCTTGAAGCGCGGTAAGCCGCGCCTTGACCCGGAGGGCAGTGTTCCTCTCACCCAGCCGGTGTGGGACCCAAACAATGCGGCACACGCCAGGTCGTGGCGCACAGTGTGGCAACACCGCCACAAACGGGCAGTAAGAGACCGTCACACTCTCCAGAAGCAGCGTGAACGCGTCGAAACGATTATCAGTGGTGAAAGGCCCGGTAAAGCGGCCAGGTTTGTGAAAACCAGTGGCACCAGGCGTGTTTTTGACCAAGCCACTTTTGAGCGGGCCCTACTGCTTGCCGGGTGGAAAGGCTACATCACTAACATCCCTAAAACCGTGATGGACGCCCAAGAGATCGTGGGTTCCTACCACGAGTTGTGGCATGTGGAGCAGTCTTTCCGCATGAGTAAAACCGATCTGCAGGCTCGCCCTATCTTCCACCGTGAGCGAGATGCTGTTGAAGCCCATTTGACCGTGGTGTTCACTGCCCTAGCCATCAACCGCTACCTCTACGCAGCGACTGGGATCACCTTGAAAAAACTGGTGCAAACCCTACGTCCCTTGCGAGACGTCACCATCGAGATCAGCGGCCAGCAAATCACCGCCACCCCCAAAATCAGCGCCCAAACACAAGAACTCCTCAACAACCTCGGAAACAACCACGGGTAACTAAAGTGGTCCAACTCAGGTATGGGTGTGATGATTGCCCTTGGTACGACCATCATCATCCCTGGCGTAGTTGCACACTTCATGACAGGTGCTGCTGCCGGTGTGATTGGCAATCGTGCTGGAGGACGGCGGGGCGCGGTCCTTGGTGCCTTCTCAAATGGCCTGCTGATCACGTTCTTGCCGCTGTTCCTGCTGCCCGTCCTCGGCGACATGGGTCTGTCCAACGCCACGTTCTCAGACTCTGACTATGGAGTCGTCGGACTCTTCCTTGGTGGGCTTAGCTCAGTAGGCGGCCAAATCGCCCTCGTCGTTGGGATCATCCTCTCGGTTGTCCTGCTCTACGTTCTGACATTCCTGAAGAGGAAGCAGAAGGTAGTGGAGACAGCGGAGGCTGCGACGGCGACGAAGTAGTATTACGCACCTGCTTCCCCCTTGGTCGATATGCAAAGCTATCGGTCAAAGGGGAACTTGGTTTAAGCCCCCCGCGCCGGGGCCGGCGCTGCCACCGTTGCCACGGCCCGCGCCACCGTTGCCGGCGCCACTTCCGGCCCCGGCGTGTCCGCCTGCGCCGGGAGTCGTTAGCGAGCCTGCTAGGGCATAGCGAGCCGACTGGGCTTGCATAACAGTGTGATGTAGGCTGTGTTGGGTCTGGCTGGCTCCCTATGTCTGGTCAACGATGGGTCTGGCTGGCTCGCTATGTCCTCCCCGGCTCCGTAGTGCTGTGACACTCCGTAGTGGTGCGGGCCCACCACCTCCGATCGTGGATGTTCCTGTCTTCATCGCGGGAGCTTCCGCCCCATGGCGTGAAATGTATACGTGGGGAACCGAAGTGGCCCTGGGGTACGTACCCCAGACCAACATCAGCGCCCAACGTATACATTTCGCGAATCGGGGATGGGGGCTGGTGCGCGAATCGGGGGAGGGGTGGCTGGTGCGTACGCGGGGGAGGGGTGGGCTGGTGCGTACGCGGGGGAGGGGGCTGTCGCGCCGGGTTCGGCTACGACCTTGAACTGATCCCCTGACGCACCTGGTACGCCACCAGCAAGAACGCGATCCACAGTGGGCCGATGATTGCCGCAAGGCGGAACGAGGGAGAGAAGAACATCAGGACAAACAGTAGCGCCAAGAAGGCCAGAATCAGAACGGTCGCCGCGCGTCCTCCCGGCAGTTTGAACTTCAAAGCTGCGCGTTCACCAGGTGTCAGTCCACGGCTGAACTTGTACTCCGTCATGGTGATCATGAACCACGAGGCCGCGACCGCGAAGGTCGCCAGGCCCATAAGGAACGTAAATGCGAAGTCTGGCCACACCATGACTACGAAAACCGCAGCGACCGTCACTATCGAGGAGGTAAGGATCGCAGCCCACGGTTGCCCGCTGGACGACATTTTCTGAAGGTAGGTGGGGGCGTTTCCCTGCTGCGACAGGGTGTAGAGCATGCGGCCGTTCGCATACAGACTTGAGTTGTAGACCGACGCGGCTGCCACGATGACGACGAAGTTGAGGATGTGTGCGGCACTCGCAATTCCCAGCGTGTCAAAGATCTGCACGAATGGGCTCATGGAGCCATCGATCGTGAACCATGGGATGACGGCCATGATGACCGCTAGCGCACCCACATAGAAGATGAGGATACGGAGGATGACCTGGTTGATGGCTTTCGGAATCGTCTTCTCAGGGTTTTCGGCCTCGCCCGCAGTCACCCCCACCAGTTCTGTGCCGCCGAAAGAAAACGCCACAACCACCAACGCAAGAAGGAACCCTGTGACGCCGTTAGGGAAGAAGCCACCCTGATCGAAGAGGTGGGAGAAAGACGGCGTAACGTCCGCCGAGGGCGTCTTCAGTCCGAGGACGACAATCACCACACCAAAAACAATCATTCCGACAACCGCGAGCACTTTGATCAACGAGAGCCAGAACTCCGTCTCCCCAAAAACCTTCACCGAAGCCAGGTTCGTCGCGGTGATGACCACGAGGAAGAAGGCGGCAGTCACCCACTTTGGCACGCCGGGTAACCAGTAGTTGACGAACTCGCCGACCGCCGCCAGTTCCGCCATCGCAACCGCAATGTATGTGAACCAATAGTTCCACCCCGCGACGAAACCAGCCCGGCGACTCCAGTGCTTGTATGCATAGAACGAAAATGCTCCCGATACCGGTTCCGCAACCGACATCTCGCCGAGGGCGCGGACAATGAGAAACACAACGGTTCCACCAACCAGATACGCCAGAAGGATGGAAGGACCAGCAAGCTGAATCGCGGCTGACGATCCGTAAAAAAGTCCAGTCCCTATCGCGCCGCCGAGGGCGATCATCTGGATGTGGCGGGAACTCAGGTTCCGCTTGTATCCGGCCTCGGCTTCCCGGTCGGTGAGGATGCCGGAAGGTTTCGTCTTTAGGCTCATTGTCGGGGCGGGATTGGCTATATCAATCCCAGGTCTGCGAACGCTTTGTGTACGCCGCCCTCACGAACGCTGGTTGTGACACGGTTCGCGCGGGCCTTAACGCCCTCGTCGGCACCCGCCATGGCGACCGCTTCGCCACAAATGTCAAACATCTCCACGTCATTCCAGCTGTCCCCAATCCCCACGGCATCCTCAGCAGGTATTCCCACGTGTTCGAGGACGGCCTCAATGGCCGAACCTTTGGAAACACCCAGCGGGGAAATCTCTCCGTCGGCCCCCTGAGAAATCGGCATGGAGCCCGGAATGATGTGGAAACGGTCGCCCAGGTTCTCCTCGACGTCCGCCATGTCGACGGGTGCATTAGAGATGAAAAGGAGCTTCGCCGCGTTCTCCATGTTCGAATCGTCGAGGAAGTCGAAGCCTTCAATAAACTCGGTGAATGTCTCCGCCGGTCCCTCCACAAAATCTTCTGGCTCCGCAACGGCCTCCATGGCCTTCTGCTGGTCCAAGAACCGCGCATACTCACTCATGAGGGCGTGAGCGCCGGGGGTCGTGTACGTTTTCTCGTGTGTCTGCACCAAGATCGAGACCCCACGACTCTCAAAGTAGTCGATGAGGAACGCCACGTCTTCCCTAGCCATCGGCCGGGACAAAATCAGCTCATCACCAACTTGCGCGAAGGCGCCACCGTTGGTGATTTCACCATCAAACCCGATCTCTCTGACGCCACGGGGGATGTCTGTCGCTCCACGTCCAGTGGAAATGTAGACCAGGTGTCCGTTGTCACGGGCGCTTTTTATGGCGTCAGAAGCCGAACGGAGTACGGGCGAGGCATGGTCGATCAGTGTGCCATCGATATCAACGAAAATGATGCGCTTGCGGAAGTCTTGATGGGAACTCATACCCCCATTGTCCCAGCCCTGCCATGCTGACCCTAATGGCTGTGGGCGGACTCTCCATCCTGAGGATGCTCAGGGTCCCGGAGAAGCGCATGCTATGGTGGACCGCGGTTCCGGACATGATTCCGGGCTCGACCGACCCTTGAAGAAGGGCAAGCTACCCAACTTTCACAATGCCTTCTGCGCAGCAAGTATCAAAACAGCAAGAGAATCAGCAGTCCCTTAAAGACCTAGTAGGTGCCAACGGAGCTTTGCATCCTGCACTGCTTCCAGGTATTTCAGTTGACGAGGACGCCAAGAAGTTCAAGGTTGATTGGTGGGTGTCGGGTACAGCCCTAGTTGTCGTGATCGCCCTCGTCCTCCTGGGTATTTTTGACGCAGAAGAACTGGGGGAAGCCGCGGCTGCCGGAGTTCATTGGGTGTCGTTGAATACCGGGTGGTTCTTCACGATCCTCACAATCACGGTGTTCGCGTTCATGCTAATCGTGGGGTACTCGTCGAAGGGCAATATCCCTCTCGGGACCGATGACGAAGCCCCGGAGTTCTCTACGGGCTCGTGGATTGCCATGCTGTTTTCCGCGGGCATGGGGATTGGGCTGCTCTTCTTCGGCTCATACGAGCCGCTGCATTTCTTCCTCAACACGCCCCCGGGATTCAGTGCAACCCCGGGGAGCCCCGAAGCGATGAATGCCGCAATCGGACAGACACTTCTGCACTGGGGACCATTTGCGTGGTCCTTCTATGCGCTGGTTGGGGGCGCCATTGCCTACTCCGCATATCGCCGAGGGCGTTCCCCCCTGATTTCTGCGATCTTCACCCCCATATTCAATGAACGTCTCGCGATACCTCTGGGGCGCGTCATCGACACATTCGCAATCCTCGTGACACTATTTGGGACCGCTGTATCCCTGGGTCTTGGTGCACTGCAGATCGGTCGGGGAGTAGAGATAGTCTCCGGGATCGGGCCGCTTGGTAACGGGGCAGTCATCGGACTGATTGCCGCCCTCACCATCGTCTTCATCTTCTCCGCTGTTTCCGGCGTCAAACGCGGCATCCGCATCCTCTCAAACATCAACATGGTGGCCGCCCTCGCCCTCGCACTATTCGTGTTCATTGCCGGACCCACGCTGTTCCTCTTGGACTTCATTCCCTCGGCACTTGTCGCATTTGTGGGTAGCCTCCCGGCCATGCTGAGCGTCTCGGCCTCGTCGTCAACGGAAGCCGCAGCGTTCATGGAGAGCTGGACGACCTACTACTGGGCATGGTGGGTGTCATGGACGCCGTTCGTCGGCATGTTCATTGCTCGGATTTCGCGAGGACGCACGCTGCGAGAGTTTGTCACTGTCGTCATCATCATCCCCTTAATTGTCTGCCTGCTGTGGTTCTCAATAATGGGTGGCACCTCCATGTGGATGGAGATGAACGGCGCCGAAATCTCCGCTGCGCAGTCCAGCCAGGAGTACCTGTTCCGCGTCCTCGACAACCTGCCGTTTACGGCTCTGGCATCCGTCGTTGCCATGTTCTCCCTGACCATCTTCTTTGTGACGAGCGCCGATTCCGCCTCACTTGTCATGGCGACTACCAGCCAGAGCGGGAAGAGCAATCCCGACAAGAGACTCACTGTGGTCTGGGGTGTTTCCCTATCCGCAGTTGCCATCACACTGCTGGTTGCCGGGGGAGAAGAGACAGTCAGCGCCCTGCAGGCGCTAGTGACCATTGCAGCGCTGCCGTTCGCCATCATCCTGGTTTTCCTCATGGTTGCCTGGTGGAAGGACCTTTCCACGGACCCACTTGTGTTGCGCCGCAAATACGCAACCGTTGCCATTGAAGAGGGCGTGCGCAAGGGAATCCGCCAGCACGGAGACGCCTTCGCATTCTCAGCCGGTGTCACCGAACCCGACAGGGGAGCCGGGAGCTGGCTCGACCAGAAGGACAGTTCGCTGACGGACTGGTACGAGGACGTGGCGCGCGACAGGGACGAAGACGCAGACCAGAAGGCGGCCGACGAGGCGGAATCTGCCAAGTCTCTCTAGGGAGCAACCAGGGGGATTTCAGGGGGAACCCCGAGCCGTTTCTGAACCCGTGCGTGGAATGCTTGAATACATGAGCAACATCGAGCCGCGCCACCAGAGCGCACCAACCGATCCAATTCCACCAGCAACAGCGCCGGGAGGTGTGGTTTCCAGCCTGCGGGGCGTCAGTCGCCTCTATGGCGAGGGCGAGACCGCAGTCGCAGCCCTTGACGGAGTGTCCGTCGATTTCTACGCGGGGCAGTTCGCCGCAATCATGGGGCCCTCGGGCTCAGGGAAGTCCACCATGCTCAATGTTTTGGCTGGTCTTGACGCCATCACTTCCGGCTCTGTGAGCCTTGAGGGCGTGGAGTTTCGGGGCCTCTCGGATGACAAGCTCACCAGGCTGCGCCGCGACCGCATCGGGTTTGTGTTTCAGAGCTTCAATCTGATTCCAACCCTCGACGCCAAGGCCAACATCCTTCTACCCAGCCGACTAGCGGGTCACAAGGTGGACGAAGACCTCTACCAAATGATTGTTTCCAGCCTGGGAATCACCAACCGACTCCACCATTTCCCCTCGCAGCTCTCCGGAGGCCAGCAGCAGAGGGTCGCCCTCGCCAGAGCACTGGTGGCCGCGCCCGCCATCATCGTTGCTGACGAACCCACAGGCAACCTTGATTCGGCCTCGACAGATGAGGTGCTGTCGCTGTTGCGCAGTGCAGTTGATGACCTGGGACAAACCATCATCATGGTCACACACGACCACCATGTCGCCCAAAGGTCCGATCGGGTCATTGTGGTACGTGACGGCAGGATCGCTGCCGACCTGTGGAAGCCCAGCGCCGAACAGATCAAGCAGGTGGCCTGATGGGTCCCCTAATTCGAGCAAATTTGAAGCACCACGCCAGGCGCTACACCGCGACGGTGGTAGCGGCAGCGATCGCCGTGGCCTTCGTTGCCGCAGCCCTCGTCTTCGGGGGCGCCCTCAACCAAGGAATCCGTGACCAAGTCGCGGGGCAGTACACGGGGGCAGCAGTCGTGGTGTCACCCGACTACGAATCTGCAGAGTGGCCCGACTTGAGCGAGGCCGTCGGGATAGTTGAAAACGTCCCAGGTGTCACGGAAATCTATGTCTCCTCATACTCCGGAATAGAGTTGGATCGCCCCGACAACCCCTGGCTGTCAGCGGCAACGATTGGTGGGCAACGCCTCCACACCCAAACCCTAGAGTCCGGCACCAACCCAACAACAACCACGGAGATTCTCGTCAGTGACGGGGTGGCGCAGCGGTACGAACTTGAGGTTGGCTCAGTCCTCACCGCGAAGAACAGGGAGGGCAACCCTCTCGACCTTACCGTCACAGGAATAGTCCAAACGAAACAGCAATCAATCATGGTGTCGGTTGCGGACGTTTTCTTCACTAACGAGGGGCTCGCGGCTGCTTCTCCGGGCCTGCAACCAGAGGAACTCCTAGCCGCCGGGGACAAGGCGGAGCTGTCCTCCGAGGAGCAAGAAGACCTAGCTACCGCAGTACGAGCAGCCTTGGACGAGGGCGGCATTGAAGGCGCAGTCGTCACGACCGGCCACGATGCAACTGAAGAGTCTTTGAAGGCGATCAACACCTCCAGTGCAGCCCTGACACTGATGCTGCTACTGTTCCCGGTCATTGCGGCGACGGTCGCGATGATCGTTATTGGAACGACCTTCCAGGTCATCTTCAGGCAACGCGAACGCGAACTGGCACTCCTTCGCGTCATTGGGGCCACGGGCAAACAGGTGCGCCGACTCATGGTCATGGAGTCGGTTGCGGTGGGCCTGGTCGGCTCTGTCATCGGCATTGTTGTGGGGGTGCTCGGCGGGTCTGCCATTGCATCCGCAGGCGGCGTGGTTTCCAGCTTTGCCGTGGCACTGACATCAGTGAGCATCACCCAGGTCTTGGTGCTTCTAGTGACCGGCACACTGCTCACGACGCTTGCGGGTTTCCGTCCCGCGCTCCGGGCCTCTCGGGTTGCACCGGTGCAGGCTCTGGCTGGCAGACCCGAGACCGTTGCGCAGATGACACGCAAACAGGTGGTGACTGGTGTGGTCAGTGGGGTTCTCACGGCGGTCCTGGGCGGCGCCACCGCGTACCTCGCATTCTCTACGACGGATCCGGATCTAAAGATGGAGAGGTTCCCAGCCGTCCTCGGACTTGCTGTTCTCACCGCTGCGGCACTGATAACCCTTCTATCTGCTGTCCTACCTCTAATTACGAGGGCGGTCGGGAAGTGGGGCACGTCGGAGTCATACCGACTGGCAGCCGTGAATACCGTGAGAAATCCGGGGCGAACTGCTGCCACTGGAATCGCGGTGTTCATTGGCGTCACGCTTATTTCAATGGTGACCTTTGGGGCAGAGTCGCTGCGCGCGACCTCGGCCGCAGCACTGGATCGATCAGCGCCTATTGACCTGGTTGTATCTGCACCACCTGCGGGATTCACGGACAAACAGTTGAGCGATTTGGAAGCGATTCCTGGGCTTGCCACATCAGTGGTTGTCGATGGTGCACCTGCCAGAATTGAGGTTAGTGAGGGGTCTGAGGTCTTCGGACCTGAGGGGACACTGGTGGTTGACTCCGGCCTAGACTCCGTCATGCGTGGCAGTGCCGAAGCTCTGAGTGATGGAGAGGTGCTTGTTCCAGCGTGGCTGGTGACGGCTGCAACTGAAGGATCTGTTTGTGTTGAGGACACTTGCGCTGACGTCACCCTCATCCCTTCGGAAGGAACCGCGGGTGATGATCGCTTCGTTGTAACGCCCCCGACGGCAACCAACATGGGCGTAGAACTTGCCCCCACTCAGGTGTGGATGCAACTGGAAGATCCCGGGCAGTATGCGGACATCATCAGCCAGATCCAGGAATCAGGTTCAGACCTACAGATTGAGGGGGCAGTGGCCCTACGATCCGCAATCGACCAGATTGTCAACATTCTGGTGATGGTGGTTGTGGGCCTGCTGGCAGTTTCCGTCCTGGTTGCCCTGGTTGGCATAACCAACACTCTGTCGCTATCTGTTGCAGAAAGAAGCCGGGAGAATGGGCTGCTGCGTGCTCTGGGGATGACCCGCAAGCAGGTGCGGTCCATGCTCTCTTGGGAAGCGCTGCTGATTGCGGTTACTTCCACGCTGCTGGGACTCCTGGCCGGAGCGTACTTCGGGGCAGTCGGCTTCATGTCACTACCGACAGGTGTCAGTGAGTCTGTGCTTGCGGTGCCGTGGGTGCAGTGGCTGATTATCGTGGTCGTTGCGATTGGCGCGGCGCTGGTGGCGTCGATTGTCCCGGGGCGCCGCGCATCGAGGGTGTCACCGGTGGAGGCATTGGCGGCGGAGTAGCCGTCCGGGTGGAGGAGCCCGGCGCTATGCGCTGGCCCGAAGCACCAAGGTTGCTGGAATCATCGCAATCGCCGGGCTCTCACCTTCGATTAGCCGTCGCAGGACGGCTATCGCTTCATCCCCGATTTCCTGAAAGTCCTGGCGCACCGTGGTCAGGGCCGGCTCGAAATATGCAGAGCCATCCTGATCGTCAAAGCCAAAGAGCCGCAGATCCTCAGGGACCCGTACCCCGGCCTCGGACAGAGCCTTCAAAGCTCCCAGAGACATCTGGTCGTTCGCCACAAACACCGCATCGGGCAAGGGGGCGGCAAGCAGCTGCTGTGCTGCCGCGTACCCCGTGTCCGCATCCCAGGCGCCCTGAATGCGGGCACCCTTAGTCATACCCAGCTCTGCCACGCCCTCTGCCCACGCGGCGTCGCGTTCCATTGCATCGAAGTCGCCATCTGGTCCCTTGATGTGAGCAACACTGTCGCACCCCAGCGACTTGAGGTGCGCAAGCGCTGCCCTCACACCGACGCGCTGATCAATTCCGATTCGAGCAATCTCAGAGTCGGAACTGATCCAACTGGACGCAATAACAAGCGTTGGAACGGGAATCGTCTGGGTTTCAAGTTCCCGAGCCATAGGCTCCACTGGTGCAATCACGATCAAGCCCGCAACTCCCAGGCTGAGCAGATCATCGACTGCCCGCTCCATGTTTTCCGCAGTGAACTCGGCAAGCGTTGCCACACTCACGAAGTACCCGGTTTCATTTGCCGCAAGCTGCAATGACAGGAGAGTTGTGGCTGGCCCCCACTCAACAAGGCGGGGAGTGACAACACCAATGAGTCGGCTCTGGCTCGATGCCAACGCCCGCGCCGACTCATTGCGCCGATAGCCCATGTCAGACATGATTTCCAAGATACGCTGGCGCGTTTCTTCCCGGACGGATCCCTTGTTGTTGAGGACGCGAGAAACCGTTTGGTGCGAGACCCCGGCAACAGCGGCAACATCCGCCATTGACGGGCGTCGGGCCGTTTTAACAGCTACGGATTGGCCCGGCGCAATCGGCTTCTGCGACATCGTCATTCTACTTTCTACAGCCCGTTAGCCAGGTGATAGTACGCGAAGTTCCAGCGTAGCTTGTCCTTGAACGCCGGGACGGTTGTCTCCTGGTCGATAACTAGTAGCTCAGTGCTTGCCATCTCCGCGAACAGTCGGAAAATGTCAGCACCCACCGACGTTGTCAGGACTGTGTGATGGGCTCCGCCGGACTCCATCCAGCATTCTGCCGAGACTTCAAGCGATGGCTGCGGCTTCCACACGGCGTGTGCGACCGGCAGGTTGGGCATGGGAGCCGGTGGCGTCACCACCTCGACCTCGTTCGCAGTCAGGCGGAAGCGTGCCCCCATATCTGCCATGGAAACCACGACAGCCGGCCCGGGGTCGGTGTGGAACACCATGCGTACAGGGTCTTCCTTGCCGCCTATTCCGAGCGGGTGGATCTCAACTCTAGGCTTCTGAGTGGTCAGTGACGGGCAAATCTCCAGCATATGTGCGCCAAGAATCAGCTCTTCGCCGCGGACCAGGTTATAAGTGTAGTCCTCCATTAGGGAAGCACCACCGGGCAGCCCCTCACTCATCGCTTTGACTGCTCGGACGAGGACGGCTGTTTTCCAGTCGCCCTCGGCGCCAAACCCATAGCCCTGTGCCATGAGGCGTTGTGCCGCGATGCCGGGGAGTTGCTTGAGGGCACCCAAATCCTCAAAGTTCGTGGTAAAGGCCCCGGCGTTCCGCTCCTCAAGGAAGCGCCGAATCGCAATTTCTTGACTAGCGGCGTAAACCAGAGAGTCGTGACGAGCCCCGCCTTCGCGGAGTTCTGGAACCACGTCGTAGAGGGACTCGTACTCTGCTGCCAACGCTTCGGCCTCGGCTGCAGTGACCTTGTTGATCTTTTCAACCAACTCATTTGCGGAGTACGTTGAGACGTTGACACCGAGGACGCGCTCGGCCTCAGTCTTGTCCCCGTCGGTGACCGCAACGTTGCGCATATTGTCGCCAAACCGCACCACGTTCAGACCATTGACGGCAGCCCACCCAATGCACGCGCGGGACCACAGGGCGATACGTTCGCGGACCTTTGGGTCACTGACGTGACCGACCACGGTCTCACGTGCAATGCGCAGGCGCGAAAGGATGTACGCGTACTCGCGGTCGCCATGCGCGGACTGGTTGAGGTTCATGAAGTCAAAGTCGATTGAGTCCCAGGGCAGTGCCACATTGGCTTGAGTGTTGAGGTGAAGCAAGGGTTTCTTGAGGACCCCGAGACCGTTGATCCACATTTTCGCCGGGCTGAATGTGTGCATCCAAGTGATGACACCCACGACATTGTCGTCGCTGTTGGCGTCGAGCATGGCACGGCGGATGGAATCTGAATCCTTCAGCGTTGGCTTCCAAACGATCCGCACAGGAAGGTCCCCGTCACGGTTCAGATCCGTAACGACCTCCTGTGACTGGTGAGCGACCTGAGCCAGCGTGTCCTCACCGTAGAGGTCTTGGCTACCGGTTAGGAACCAGATCTCTTTTCCTTCAAATGCGCTTTTCATTCCGAGTCACTCGCTCCTTCGCTGTGCTGTCCGTAGACATTTTGATACCTGTAGTAGAGAGAATCGATCTTCTCTTGGGGGATGGGGATGAGGTCGCCCATCTGCCGGGCCGCCCAGATTGTTTGGGAGACTTCTTCAACCATCGCCGCCGTCTTCACGGAGGCTTCCGCGTCCTCTCCGATCGTGAAAGGGCCGTGGTTTTGCATGAGGACGGCGGAAGAGTTGGACTTCGAAAGGGTCTCAACGATGCCGCGTCCGATGGAATCGTCACCGATGAGGGCGAACGGGCCGATCGGTACCGGGCCTCCGAACTCGTCAGCCATCATGGTGAGGACACAGGGAACCTCTTCACCGATTGCTGCCCACGCAGTTGCGTATGTTGAGTGGGTGTGGGTCACGCCACCGACCTCGGGCATGTGGCGGTAAACGTAGGCGTGCGCGGCGGTGTCAGACGAGGGCGAGTGCTCGCCGATAATCAGGTTCGCGTCAAGGTCACAGACCACCATGTCAGCCGGTGTCAACCTGTCGTAGGGAACTCCGGAAGGCTTGATGACGAGGACGTCCTCGGCACCGTCTATGCCGCGCACACGCTGCGAGACGTTGCCTGCAGTCCACACGACAAGGTTCCACTTGATTAGTTCTGCGTGCAGCTCACAGACGACTTTCTTAGCGTCTTCAACGTGCTCCGCCATGCGCGGCGACCACTGCGAGGTCATCATGTTGTGTCCGTCCTCAATTAAGTTGGTTACTGTCTTAGCTGTTTTGTCCCGCGGCCGCCTCGGCGGGTAGTGCGCGCTTATAACGCTCAAGGAAGGTGTTGAATCCCGCGACGTCTTCCGGGTTTGGGTCAACGGAGAGCGCCTCGAGATCAGCAAAGATGTGCCGATTGAGGAACTCGGGGAGACTTAGTTCAGACGCATACTTGCTGGCGTAGAGTGCGAGAAGCGCCATTCCCCAGGGGCCGCCTTCGCCGGCTGTTGCACTCACCGTAACGGGCGTCTTCAGGGCGGCGGCCATGATTGTCTGTGCAACCACCGGGGTCTTGAAGAGGCCCCCGTGGGCGAACAGTCGGTCCAGCTGGACGCCCTCGTCCTCAATCAGGATATCCATTCCCAGACGGAGAACACCGAAGATCGACATGAGTTGGGTCCTCATGAAGTTCGCCAGTGTGATGGGGGCGTCAGGGGTGCGGAAGAACAGGGGACGACCGGTCTCCAGCCCAACGACGGGTTCACCAGAGAGGAAGTTGTAGGCCACCAGTCCGCCACCATCGGGCGCGCCTTCCAGGGCTTTGGCGTAGGCGAGGTCGTAGAGGGCTGGTCGCGACAGTTCACAACCCGCGGACTCGAGGAGTTCTGCGAAGACACCGACCCACTGGTCCCATTCGGAGGCACCATTGTTGGAATGGACCATCGCGACAGGGAGTCCGTCCGGGGTTGTCACCATGTCAAGTTCCGGGTGAACGCGTTGCAGGTCATGTTCGAGGACGACCATCGCAAAGATTGAAGTTCCCGCAGAAACATTGCCAGTCCGCGCCGCAACAGCGTTGGTAGCAACCATGCCTGTGCCCGCGTCGCCCTCGGGTGGGCACATGAGTGTGCCCGGCTGCAAGACTCCACTGGGATCCAGCAGGAGGGCGCCCGCTTCGGTGAGGTGACCTGCGTCCTGACCTGCGACAAGGACCGTTGGTAGCACGTCCCGAAGGGAGAACTCGATGCCCGCCTGGGCAAGCAGTTCATCAAACTTGGCTAGACGTTGCTCGTCGTAGTTGTGGGTGGCCGGATCAATGGGGAACATGCCCGAAGCATCGCCAACGCCGAGGACGGAACGACCCGAGAGGCGCTGGTGGACGAGGCCTGCCAGGGTGGTGATCGACTTGATCTTCGCGACATGGTCTTCACCGTCAATCGCAGCCTGGTAGAGGTGCGCCGAACTCCAACGGTGGGGCATATTGAAGTCCAGTGCTGCGGAGAGCACTTCTGTTGCGGGTCCCGTGTTGGTGTTGCGCCACGTGCGGAAGGGGGTGAGCAGGCCCCCGTCCTCGTCCAATGCAATGTAGCCGTGCATCATCGCGGAGAAACCCAGGGCGGAAAGTGCCGTGATGGCAGTGTTGTAGCGGGCTTGGACGTCCTGCACCAACGAGGCGTAAGCCCCTTGGAGGCCCTGCCAGATCGCAGACTCCGGGTAGGACCAGAGATCATCGGTAAGTTGGTTTTCCCAGTCATGTGCGCCGCTGGCGATGACGGATCCCTTCCCGTCAACAAGCACTGCTTTGATGCGAGTCGACCCGAACTCAATACCCAGTGTGGCTGCGCCCGCGTCGATGATGGCGGTGGGGGAGACATCGCGGATAGCTGTTTTGAACGTTGTGGTTTGTCCTGGCTCAAGAATGATGAGGTCGGTGCCGGAATTGAAGGCATTGGGAGGGCACGTCATGGGTTCAACGGCAACACCTTGGCGCTGCTGGTTTTCTGCTGTGTAGATCTGCACCCAGCGCTCGGAGGAAGTCATTTCAACTGCTCGCCCGGTTTCTGGATCGGTGAGGCTCACGGTCCAGGTCCCGTCGGGAAGCCCGGTGAACGCATGGTCAACGGAGCGGCCCGCCATAGGAACTGCGCCGCGCAGGTCGAGATGGGTGCCCGTGACGTCCACGTCGCCCGTTGGACTGAGATCACCATCGACCTCGAGGACGATGTCTGCAGGGACTGAAATGACGCAGTCGTCAAGAGGGGCCCCGACTGTCAAGTAGGGGTGCACGGACGTCCCATATGGGGCGGGAACGTCGCCGGTGTTTGCTGTCGCGACTGAGATGGAAAGCCCAGTTTGCGGGTCCAAAGTGTAGGTGACAGCGGTTTCAAGGTGGAAAGGGTAGCCGGAAGTGGGAGCAATCCGGGTTCTCAGCGTCGCAGAGGATTCGGTGTGTTCGGTGACTTCCCAGTCGACCCAACAACTCAAGCCATGAAGGGAAGCGCCCGTTTCAGGCTCATTGACTTCGAGAGTGAAGGTTTCGCCCTCCCACACATACTGCCCGTTGGTGATGCGGTTGGGCCAGGGGATTAGCACCTTACCGTTGTAGCCGACGGGCTTTTCTGCAGGGTCGTGTGGGAGGACGATGTCGTGACCCGCGTAGGTGAGAGAGGCCAGACCGGCGCCCTCGGAAACAATAGTTGCGCCATATTTGCCGGCTGTGATTTCAATTGCCATTGTTGTTTGACCTTTCGCGGAGGAGTTCACGGGAATCAGGGATACTTCTTGGAGTTACCTCTGGTTTTACCAGGTTAGAGGTCAGCGGGTGGGGCCTTCTCTGACTCCTTCTCGATGACGGTGGCTTCCTCTTGGGCGCCACCACCCCCGTTGGTGGGGCGCAGGTCGATCGCCCGCTGTAGGAGGACGAAGATCAACAGGATTGCTCCGGTGATGATGGTCGTTGCAGCGGCGGGTACGGAGCCGTCGCGGGTGATGAGCAGCTTGAGGACGCCGAGGACGAAGACACCCGTGACTGAACCGAGGACGTATCCAGCACCGCCGGTTAGGAGCGTGCCACCGATGACGGTTGCGGCGATTGCGTCCAGCTCCCAGCCCACGCCGGTGATGTTCTGAGCGTTGCCAACTGTCGTTGTGTAAACCAGTCCGGCAAGTCCCGCGCAGGTACCTGAAACAACGTAGACCCAGACTGTTGAGCGCCCCGCGGGTAGACCCATCAGTTCGGCTGACTGGGCATTGCCGCCGAGGGCGTAGACGGTGCGTCCGAATCGGGTCCTGTGCAACAGGAAGTAGCCCGCGACAATGACTGCAAGCGCGATAAGGATGTTGAGGGAAATGTAGAAGTCATTTCTCTTCGGGCCATCAATGAGCACAATGCGCGCGGAAAGGGCCATCATTGAGGAATCAGGGTCAACACGAACGGGCTCAATGGAGAGGATCGACGCTAGGCCGCGAGCCAGGAACATCGTTGAGAGTGTGGCGATGAAGGGCTGGAAGTTGAAGTAGCGCACCAGAATTCCGGAGAGCAGCCCAAAGGCAGTTCCCATGAGGACGATTGCCGGCATGACTACCACTACGGGTACACCTGCCTGCAGCATGAGGACGCCAGCGACGGACGAAAATGCCAAGACAGCTCCGACAGAGAGGTCGATGCCGCCAGTCAAAATCGTGAAGGTCATACCCACAGCCAAAACGACGAGGTAGGCATTGTTGTCGAGAAGGCTGGACATGGTGTTCCAGGCGAAGATCTTCCCGTAAACAATCTGGCCCCCGATGAGCAGCGCAGCCAGCAAGACGATCGCTGCAATGGTTGGGTACGCGCTGGCGGAGATATGGACCTTGGGACGCGATTTTCTGGAGGTCGTTGCGCCGACTAGAGCCGCACTCATGCTGAAACCACCTTAGAGTTGTTGAGACCGGCCTCGTTCGTCCTGTCTTCTTGGGCTGAGCCATCTGATCCTCGACCGGGTCTGGAGAACCATCCGTGCACCATGGGTGCCTGAAGGACACAGATGAAGATGATGACAAGAGCCTTGAATGCGGGCACTGCTGCAGAGGAAACACCCAGGTAGACAACTACTTGGTTGAGGGCTGTGATAACAAATGCGCCGAGGACGGTGCCACCCAGGTTGAACTTGCCTCCGGCAAGAGATGTTCCACCGATGACAACAGCGAGGATGGCGTCCATTTCCATGCCGGAACCCGTGCCGCTCGAAGAGACTTCAACGGTACCGATGTAAGACACGGCGAACACCCCGGCAATGGCGGCCATCAGACCCGAGATTGCGTAGACAATGAAGAGGATGCGTCCGGAGCGGATACCCGCCATTTCCGCGGCGCGTGGATTGATTCCCACGGCCTCGATCGAAAGCCCGAGGGCCGTCTTGCGAACCACCAGCACCAAGATGGCCAGAACCACGAGCGCGAGGAGGAAGCCGACGGGGAACCCTAGAACACGTCCCTGTGCAATCCAGTTGAATGAGGTCGAGTTTCCCGCGGCATTCTTGCCGCCGGTAATCATGTTGGCAATGCCTCGTCCCGCAAGCATCATAATCAAGGTTGTTATGAAGGGTTGGAGGCGGACGACAGAGACTAGGAAGCCGGAGAAGGCACCGCAGAGCACACCGACTAGGAGAGCCAAGAGCACTGCGACTATTGCCGCTCCCGCGCTGGATGGAGAGGGCGAGTTGACGAGGAACTGCATCGCCACGGCGCCAGAAACCGCCATCACTGAACCAACCGAGAGATCGATGCCGCTAGTTGCTATGACGAGTGTCATTCCCAGGGAGATCATTAGAATCGGTGGAACGAAAATGAAGAGGTCGATGATGGGCCCGGTTAGCCTGCCATTGGTATAGGCGATGCTGGCACTCTGGTTGTTGAGCAGGATGATGACGATGAGTCCAAGGAGGACGGCGCCAGCCCAAAACAGTTGGTTGCGCAGAAGGTTCTTCATGCTGCTTCACCTCCTCCGGCGATGATGTTGACGATGGAATCCACGGTGGTGTCGCTCGTATCTTCAATGGTTTCTAGTGGGGCGCGGTCCTTGAGGACCAGGATGCGGTTTGAGAGTCTTGCGACCTCGCCGAGTTCTGAGGAGATGAACACAACGGCCATACCGTCTGCGGCCAGCTGCTTGATGATTTCCATGATCTCGGCCTTCGCGCCGATGTCTATGCCACGGGTGGGTTCGTCAAGGAGTAGTACTTCAGGGTTGGTGGCCAGCCAGCGGGCAAGGAGAACCTTCTGCTGGTTCCCACCCGACAGGTTCTTCACCATGCGTTCCGGGTCGGCCGGGCGGATGCCGAGCTCCTTTATATAGCGCTCGCAGAGGGCATCCTGTTCCTTACGGGGAATGGGATGCGTCCAGCCACGGATCGCCTGCAGCGCAACGATGATGTTCTCGCGGACCGTCAGGTCTCCGATGATGCCTTCATCGCGTCGGTTCTCTGTTGAGTAGGCGATGTGCTTGCTCAGGGAAACCGCTGGTGACGACAGCTTGGTGTCACTGCCATCAATGGCGATCGAACCTTCGGTAGGCTTGTCAGCCCCGTAGATCAGCTTGGCCAACTCGGTGCGGCCGGAACCCAGGAGGCCAGCAAACCCGACAATGTCCCCGGCGTAGAGGTCGAGGTCGGTTGCTTTGAGCATTCCTTTTCTGCCCAGGCCAAGCACCTTCAGTTTCGGTGTTCCGCGGTCTGAGGGAATCGTTGATGCGGGTCGGTGCTCGGCTTCGCGGAGAGCCCCCATATCTTTGCCGATCATCTTTGAGATCAGTTCGACCCTCGGAAGGTCTGCTGTTAGGTACTCGCCAACCAGTTTGCCGTTGCGCAGAACGGTCATTCGGTCGGATATTTCGTACACCTGATCCAGGAAGTGTGAGACAAAGAGGATAGCGACACCCTGCTTGCGCAGCCCATCGATCACCTTGAATAGCTGGGCGACTTCGTTGTCGTCCAGGCTCGAGGTCGGTTCGTCGAGGATAAGAACCTTGCACTTGACGACCATTGCTCGGGAGATGGCAACAAGCTGTTGGAGTGCGATGGAGATAGAGGATAGGGGAGCACGTGGATCAAGGTGGCCTAGGTCCAGGGCGGCGAGCGCAGTGCGGGCCTCCTGGTTAGTCTTCTTCCAATTGATACCTAACGGTCCACGTACTTCGTGCCCGAGCATGACGTTTTCACCAATGGAGAGATTGGTGAGGAGGTTGACCTCTTGATACACGGTTGACACACCAGCAGCCTGAGCCGAGGCAGTTCCATCGAAGTTTTCCTCTTTGCCAGACATGTATATCGTGCCGCTAGCAAGGGTGTTCACGCCTGTGAGCGCCTTGATGAGAGTGGACTTGCCGGCACCGTTCTCACCCATTAGCGCGTGTACTTCTCCGGGTAGCAGACGGAAGTCGACGTTTTGGAGGGCCTTTACCCCGGGGAACTCGACCGAGATGTTCTTCATCTCGATGATTGGGTCAGTTTCGCTCATCATTTCTCGCTCAGGTGCAGGTCTGGATGTTTGGGAATGTCAGGGAGTCTCATGAAGTTGCCCCGAGGAAGAACCTCGGGGCAACTTCACAATGCCTAGGAGAACTCGCTACGAACTAGAAGTCGCGTCCCGCATCAAGTGCGGCCTTTGCAGCCTCAGGGCTGTCGAAGATGGCGCTCTGGACAATGAAGTTCTTCTCTACTTCTTCACCACAGAGGGTTGCGATGGCGGTCTGCACGGCGTCAGCGCCGAACAGGGGGTTGTACTCCGCAACCAGGCTGAGCTTGCCTTCGGCAAGTGCTTCGAGGGCGGGCTTGGTGCCATCGATCGTGATGATCTTGACGTCCTCGCCCGGCTTGAGACCTGCTTCTTCAACGGCCTGAACGGCGCCAAGACCCATCTCATCGTTCTGTGCGAAAACAAGCTGGATGTCGTTGTTGTGGGACTTCAGCATCGAGGAGAGGACTGTCTTGCCCTCTTCGGTTGACCAGTTTGCGGTCTGTGCTTCCAGCTTGGTGAAGTTGTCGTTGATCGTGGAATCCCAACCGTTGTTGCGCTCGTTCACGACTGAGACGCCGGAAGGGCCTTCAAGAACTACGTAGTTTGCACCCTCGGGGAACTGCTCGTTGGCCCACTTGGCCGCATTGGCAGCAACTTCTTCGTTATTGGGGGCAAGTCGCTGCACGTAGAGATCCGGCTCATCCGGGTCAATCATGCGGTCAATCAGGATAACGGGGATCTCTGCTTCCTGAGCATCCTGCAGGGAAGTTTCCCAACCGGTTGCTTCAGTGGCGGACAGCAGGATGATGTCCACGCCTTCGTCAACGAATGATGAGAATGCCTGGAGCTGGTTGGCCTGGTCATTGTCTGCGGTGCCTGCGTATTTGACGTCGGCGCCGGCTTCCTTGAACGCAGCCTGGACATTGTTTTCGTTGGCGTCACGCCAGCCACCTTCAGGGCCAACTGCGACGAAGCCGACGGTCAAGCCGGACAGGTCAGCTGGGCACTCGGCCGACGTATCGACGTCGGTGCCTTCTGCGCCGGACTCTTCGGTGTCGGTTGTACCGGCATCTCCGCCGCCGCAGGCTGCAAGTGCCACCATGGACACGCCAGCAGCGGCAGCCATGAATACGTTTCGAATGCTCTTACGCATCTCTCTCTTCCTCGAGAATCTGCGGCATTGGTTTCCGCAGGGGGGATCTTGAGCCCCACTGACAGTAAGGTTAGCGCTAACATGTGGTGCACGCCACCCGTTAAGGTCACAAGAAGGTAACAATCTGGGAATGTTAGCGCTCGTGTGGTCGCGTAGAATGCGTAGAAGTTCTAGTAAGAATGCAGGTGGGGTCCGTTGGAGATATGCCCCAGCCGCCACTGTCCACTCCGCTTCTACCAGCCGCACCAGCCGCCACTGTCCCGCGGCCTGGCACCCGCTAAGCCAGGCGCTACCCGGCCGTCACCTCCTCCGATGCCCCGCCGCCTGGTGTCAGCACCCCTGTCAGTGTCTCGCTGCCTTCTGCCAGCCCTTTTCGCAACGGCCCAGGCGCATTATCGAGCTGGTTAAGCTATAGCGAGCCGGCCAGGCTCGCATAACGGTGTAAGAATAGGCCAAACTGAGCCTAGCCAGCTCCGTATGTCCTAGGTCGCTCCGTAAACCCAGCGCACCCTGTCGTGGAGTGGGCACTTGAGCCTCCACCGCAGGCACCGCACGTGTGCAGAAGGCAGGGGTGCGGGTTGATTGCGTGCGCGTGCGGCAGGCAGGGGTGCAGAGCACCTAGAAACCCTTAACTACACAGTTGTGGCGGGAATCAGGTTGAAACCAAACCCAATTCCCGCCACAACTGTGTAGTTAGCGTCCCGCGGGCCTCGGCTGAAGTGGCAAGTGAGGATTGTCCCTGCGGAATTCCCGCACAACCCCTACCCGCACGCCCGCTTCCCGTAGGCGAACTCCTTACCCCTTGACAGAACCGGCCATAAGCCCGCCAACGAAGTACTTTCCGAGCAGGATGTACACAACCAACGTTGGCGCAGATGCAATCAGCGCGCCAGCCATCGAAGCACCATAGTCGGCCATGATCGACCCATGCGCCAGGTTATTCAGCGACAGGGTGACCGGGCCGGTGTTCGTGTTTGTCAAGAACAGGGCGAAGAGGAAGTCGTTCCATGCGGAAGTGAACTGCCAAATCAAAACCACAACAAATAAGGGAATCGAGATCGGAAGCACCACAGAGAAGTACGTCCGCAACAGCCCGGCGCCGTCCACGCGGGAAGCCTCAATCAGTTCCTGCGGGATCGATTCGTAGTAGTTGCGGAAGATCAGTGTAGTGATCGGGATGCCATAGACAACGTGCGCGAGGATCAGCGTGGGAATACCCGAAGGTAATCCCATTGTCAGGACCATCTTCATCAGCGGGAGCATCACAGCCTGGTAGGGGATGAACATGCCGAAGAGGATCAGGGTGAAGACGACATTCGCTCCGGGGAACCTCCACCGCGACAGCACAAACCCGTTCATGGATCCAAGGAATGCAGAAATGATGGATGAAGGAATCACCAGGAGGAATGTACGACCGATAGGTGCCTTCAACGCCTCCCACGCTCGCACCCAGTTCTGTGTCTGCCATACCTCAGGCAGGAACCAGGTGCGTGACGGGTCTGCTTCAGCAGAACCCTTAAATGATGTGATGAGGAGGACGTAGACGGGAATCAGCACCATCGCCAGGGAGAAGATCAACAACGCATAGCGGAATGCAGTGACACGCGGAGTTGTCCCACTGCGGTCCATCTTCTTGCGCTTTTTGTCAGGCTGTGGCGGTTCCAGCACCGCAGCTTCTTCAAGAGCAATCGTTGCATTTGTCATTTTCTTACCGCCTCTGCTTCGCGTCGTGAATCAGGTACGGCACGACAAGGGCAGCAACAATAACAAGCATGATTGTTCCGACTGCCGCCGCATTGGAGTAGTCCCCCGATGTCATGAAGTTGTACATGTCAATTGCGGGGACCTTGGTTGAGTAGGTGCGCTGGTCCGTCACAGCCATAATCAGGTCGAAGGACTTCATAGCCATGTGTCCAATGATGATGACGGCAGACAGTGCCACTGCAGACAACTGCGGGAAAATGATGTTCTTGTAGAGTTGCCATTCGCTCGCGCCATCAACGCGCGCTGCTTCGCGGAGTTCATCGGGGATGCCGCGGAATCCAGCCAAGAACAGGGCCATGACATACCCGGAGAGCTGCCAAATCGCAGGAATCGCTACAGCAACAACACCGAAAGTGATGTTCGCAGTCCATGAGTTCTGGAGGAAGTCTAAGCCAAGCATCTGGAAGAGTCGGTTGAGACCCTTAGCGTTGTCATCCACGCCTGAGTTGAGCAGCCACTTCCACACAACACCTGAGGCAATGAAGGAGACAGCCATGGGGAAGAGGAATATTGACCGGAAGAAACCTTCACCTTTGATGGGGCGCTCAAGAATCCACGCCCATATGAAGCCGAGGATGAGGGTGCCGACAAGGAAAGTGACGGTGAACAGCAGCAGGTTGATAAGCGAATGCTGGAAGTCTGCGTTTCCGAACAGATTGATGTAGTTCTCGAAGCCTACGAAGGACGTCTCTCGCACTCCGTTGTACTGCGCAACTGTGTGTGCATCGCGCATCGAGGTGACAGTGTTTGCAGCGATGAGCCCATAGACAAAGACCCCGACCAGGATTACCGAGGGCGAGATCAACAGTATTGGGGGTCCGATTTTGCGCCATTGAATTCGACGCCGCGTCTGTGATTTGGTCGCCATTTGTGTTCCTTGCTCATGGTTTGGGTGGTGACACCTGGGGTGCCACCACCCAAACCTGGTTAGTGAGTCGAACCGAGTAGTCCGCAGCGCCTAGTTGCTCATCGGTGCGGCAGCAGCGGTTAGCTCAGCTTGGAGTCCGGCCACATCGGATGCGCCCTGCGAGAACTTAGCGACTGCGTCATTCATTGCGTTCGAGACTGCAACTGGCGTTGCGGCCCCATGCGCAATCGAGGACACGATTGTGTCTTTAGCGAATGCCTTCATCGCGTCCTGCTGGTACTCACTGAACAGAGCAATATCATCTGCGGTCAGATCAGAGCGAGCAGGGATGGAACCCTTGATGGTGTTGAACGTGATCTGGCCTTCCATGCTGGAGATGGTCTCCATCCATGCTTCAGCGCCCGCTACGTTCGGCGCGCCGACTGGCAGTGTGAATGAATCAGCAAGGAAGTCGAACATGCCTTCAGTTCCCGGAACCGGGAATGCCAGGTAGTCGGTGCCGTACACCTTGTCAGCGGCGTCAAAGGCAGCAATCGCCCAGTCACCCATAACGTTGTAAGCGGCATCTCCGCTGAGCACTGGGTTCAGTGCCGGCTCCCAGTCCTCATTGAGGTAGGACTTGTCAGCGAGATCGATGATTGTCGCGAACTTGTCGAGAGCAGCCGTTACTTCAGGTCCGTCCCAAGCGGTCTTTCCGTCAAACAGACCGGTGTAACCATCCGCACCGAGTTCGGCCATGAGCACCGTCTCCAGAAGTTGAAGCTGGGTCCATGCCATGCCAACGGTGATCGGAATCTTGCCGGCAGCCTTGACCTTCTCCATGTCGGCAATCCAGCTGTCGATATCAGCTGGTACCTGGGCCGGATCAATACCGGCTTCTTCCAGTACGGCAGGGTTTGCCCAAACCACGTTGGCGCGGTGTACGTTCGTCGGAACCGAGTAGATCTTGCCGTCGACAGTCAGACGATCGATCAGAGTTGCCGGGAAGGCCTCTCTCAAGTCGAACTTGTCGTAGAGGTACGACACGTCCTCGATCTGCAGTGCATCGATGTAATCAGACAGTTCCGCGCCAGCGTGGGCCTGGAAGCTGTCCGGTGGGTTCTGTGCCGCTAGGTCTGCTGCAAGTTTCTGTTTGGCTTGTGAACCGCCACCACCAGCCACGGCAGCATTCACGAATGTGAAATCGGGATGCTGGGTGTCGAACACCTCAACGAGTGCTTCGAGGCCGATCTTCTCTGAGCCAGCCTCCCACCAGGTTACGACTGAGACATCGCCGCCGCCTTCTGCCGCGCCGCCGCCAGATTCCTCACCAGCCTGGTCTGGCGTGGCAGTCGCTACTCCACAGTGGTGCGCAGCGCAGGACGCACCATAATGAACACGGTCCCGCCCGGAACTGCTGTCAGAGTCTCGATGTGTTCGAATCCGTATCGCTCGTAGAGCCGCTTGCTTCCCTCGGTCGTAGATTCAAGAAAGACAGGTATTGGATCTTCGTCGACGATGGCCAGACGATTCTTCAAAAGGGCCGAGCCAATGCCTTTTCCTCGAGCCTCGGAAGCGGTGACGATATCCCGAAAGTACCAGTGCGGCTGCGCTGGGCGACGTGATTGTACGGCCTCATCATGGGTCCGACCCCTTCTGCCCGAGGGCGTAAGTGTCGCGGCAACCCGCTCAAAAACGCGAGCTGGAAGGGTTTTGATAGGTGCGGTGCCTTCGGGGGGCATGTAGTTGAGCGCACCCAATATGGTCCCTGACTCCGTGCGAATGATGTCGATGTGCCTGTGCCCACCAGCTCTGATTTCCGATTTGAACGCGGCCTTGACAACACGTCTCCGTGATCGTTCACCGGGAACGATCGCAGACCACACTGGATCGGGCGCGAACGCGTCGGAGAATAGTTGTGCGATTGCCTCGGCATCTTCGTTGTTCGCAGGCTCGATGCTAACCGGCGAACTCGGGGGGCTACTTTGGCTCATTGTCTAGATTGGTCCTGGGGTGGGTGGAGAGGTAGATGGTCGGCAGAATACCCAGGGTGTTGAGGACTGCTAGTGGGAGAACCCAACCCTTGTCCTCTCGCTTGAGGGCGCGGCGCAAGGCGACGACCTTGAGAGCTAGATCTGCGAAAGCGACGACTCCGATTGCCGTACGGAGGCCGCTAGGAATGCTACGAGACAAAGAGTGGGTGAAGGGTAAGCAAATGAAAGGTGCGCGGTGGTGACAGACGCACGCGCAGTCGGCCCCTTCTTCCACCTTCATGCCACATACGGGGCAGACGTGGACGTCGCCGTGGCCACCGCATCCGCAAGCGCAGGCTCCCGTGTCGGAGACACATGGTCCGTGGCTGCAGTTGCAGTCTTCAGGTTCGCACCCGCAGTCATCCTCACACCCGCAAGGCAGGTCATTCTCCCCGCAGCAGTGACAGCCGTGGTTACAGCATGCACAATCGCCCTCTTTTGTTGCCGCGCAAGTCTTACACCTGCATTTCTCACAGTCGCAAGTACTTTCCGGTGACACTTCGCCGAGGACGTTTGCTTCGGTATCGGCCATGATCGCCTCCTGTGTGGAGTGGTTGTGGAAGCAACGCAACTCCTGTTGAACTAATGAGAAGTCTACGCTTCGTGGCTCCGATTCGACAGAAGCTGTACCATCCAAAGATCGCTACCGATATATCGTTGACAGGGGCATGCGGTGTATGTAACGATATATCGGTAACGTGTTCGACAACGTGTCGTCACATGCAAAACAAAAAGGAGGTCTCATCGTGAGACTACGAGAGAATGTATACGCAATGGCCCCGTATCCCCATGATGGATTCGGAGGCCACGGTGGTCACCATGGTGGGCCGCAGGGGCGTGGAGGTTGTGAAGAGCGTGGCCACCACGATGGTCACGTAGGCCGTGGCCGCCGCGGAGGAGGACCCCGGGGCAACGGTCCAGGTGGACCTGGAGGTCCACGGCGTGGAGGCCGAGCGCGGCGCGGAGACGTGCGGCTGGCACTGCTTTCACTGCTGGCGGAAGAAAGCGGAAGTGGCTACGCCCTCATCAAGAGGATCGAAGAGAAGACCGGTGGAGTGTGGCGAACGAGTCCCGGGTCGGTGTACCCAACTCTTTCCCAACTGGTAGATGAGGGGTTCGTTGTTGCTCTGCCTACGGGGGGAGGGCGAAACGACTTCGAAGTCACCGATGCGGGACGGGAGTTCGTCGAAGAAAACACGGAAAAGATCGCTTCCATCTGGGCCGGAGACTCCGATGATTTCGAGGGCGCCAAGGCGCTGCGCCATGCGGCCCACACTCTGTTGGGCAAGGTTCGTGAGTTGGGCGTAGAAGGTACCCCGGAACAGATTGCTGAGGCAACCAAGCGCCTCAACGCGTTGGCAACCGAGATAGGCAAAATTTAAAGACTAGCTGAATTGTCAACGGGATGGAAGAGTATTGAATACTCTCGGCAGCAAGGCAGGCAGGTAGTATCGGACGGCAGTAGTGCTCCTCTAGGCTGAAGGCTCAGAAGAGAGGTCCAACAGATGACAACAACTGCCTCGCTGCCGGGCTCCGGTGGCATTGGTGTCCGCTCCGACGGGGATGACGTCAGGTACTACTCACTTACGACTGACCAGGTACTGGTTGAGCTCGACTCCACCCAGGATGGACTCACCCAGTCGGCAGCGCATGAGCGGTTGAAACAGTACGGACCGAATGCCCTCGACACGAAGAAGCGTAAACCCGCCATTCTGCGGTTTTTAGCCCATTTTGATGACATCCTCATCTACATCCTGCTCGGCTCGGCCGGCCTGAAAGCAATCATCGGTGACTGGGTTGATTTCACCGTGATTCTGGTGGCGGCAGTGGCGATTGCCCTCACGGGGTTTATCCAGGAGGGGCAGGCTGAGAATGCCCTCGAAGGCATCAAGAAGATGTTGTCTCTTGAGGCCGAAGTGCTTCGGGATGGTGCGTGGGTGAATGTCCCGGCAGAGGATCTCGTTCCCGGGGACATTGTTCGCCTGGCTGCAGGGGATAGAGCCCCTGCAGACCTGCGGATACTTGAGTCCACGAACTTGCGTGTCGACGAGGCCGCCCTGACGGGGGAGTCTGAACCCAGCGAAAAGGACAGTCGCCCGGTGGGCTCGGATGCGGGCGTGGGGGATCGTTCCTCAATGATCTTCTCTTCAACCATCGTCTCAAGCGGCAATGTTGTCGGGGTGGTTACCGCCACCGGGATGAACACTGAGATTGGTCGCATCACCAAAATGGTGGACGACGTCGAGGAGATGGACACTCCTCTGTCACGCAAGCTGGCGAAGCTGGGGAAGTACATCGCGATCGGTATCGGCATTATTGCCGTCGTCATGGTTCTCATTGGCCGGATCGTCCACCACATGGACATTGATGAGCTGATTTCTGCTGCCATAGGCTTCGCGGTTGCTGCTGTACCTGAAGGTTTGCCCGCGCTGGTGACGATTACCATGGCGCTAGGTGTCAAGCAGATGGCCTCCCGCAATGCAATCACCCGCAAGATGGCGTCGGTGGAGACACTGGGAGCTGTCACCACAATCTGTTCGGACAAGACCGGCACTCTGACGCAAAATGAGATGACTGTTCGTGAGGGAACAACTCGTGACCAGGCGTTTCAGGTTAGTGGAGAAGGGTATTCTCCCGATGGTCAAATCATGTTTGACGGCAAAGAGATCGACGTATCGAGGACTCCGGGACTCACCGCGCTAATAGAAGCGGGAACCCTTGCCAGCAATGCTGAGATCACTAAGAGCAACGGTGAGTGGACACTGGTGGGGGCGCCAACTGAGGGTGCCTTGACCGTGCTGGCGCAGAAGGCAGGCATCCCCAATCAGACGAAGCGTCTTGCAGAGGTGCCTTTTGACTCCGAACATAAGTTCTCGGCTTCGCTGGATGAAATGCCTAACGGGCGCCTCGTCATCCATGTCTACGGAGCACCGGACAGGATCCTGGCGCGTTCGACGCAGGAGACAGATGACCAGGGCATTACCTATTCACTGGACGAGGACGCCTGGGAAGCACGCAACGCTGAGCTATCGAGCCATGGTTTGCGCGTCCTCGGCGCAGCCTCCAAAGATGGGCGTGGAATCGATCCCGAGACGTTCAGCATTGACGATTTGAGGGGTCTGACCTTCCTTGGGTTGTTCGGAATCGTTGACCCGCCACGTCCCGAGGCCGTCCAAGCTATTAAAGAGGCGCATGACGCTGGTATCTGCGTCAAGATGATTACGGGTGACCACGCTGGCACTGCGGTCGCGATCGCGCAGGAGCTGGGAATTGCGCCAGATGGTGACGATCCGCAGGCCCTGGCGATTACCGGCAGCGAAATTGAGGCGATGAGCCAGGATGAGCTCCGTCAGCGCGTTCATGACGTGAACGTGTTTGCGCGGACCAGTCCAGAGCATAAGATCCGCATTGTTCGAGCACTCCAGTCTCGTGGAGAGATTGTGGCAATGACCGGCGACGGAGTTAACGACGCGCCCTCGATCACAAGGGCTGACGTTGGTGTCGCTATGGGAATCAAGGGCACCGAAGCAACAAAAGAGGCTGCGGACATCGTCCTTGCGGATGACAACTTCGCGACCATCGAGAAGGCTGTCGAAGAGGGACGGCGAATCTTCGACAATATCCGCAAGTCCCTTGTCTTTCTTCTTCCAACAAACGGCGCGCAGTCCCTCGTGATTTTGGTTGCGGTTGTTTTCGGCATCTCCATGCCACTTTCCCCGGTGCAAGTCTTGTGGATCAACCTGGTTACGGCGATAACGCTGTCTCTGCCACTCGCCGCGGAACCCGCCGAGCCGGGCATCATGCAACGGAAGCCAAGAGACGTTAACGAGTCGATTCTTCCTCGCGCGCAGATCAGACTGATCGCACTGACTTCATTGCTAATTGGTGGCCTGAGCCTCGGTGTGTTCCTCTACGGTCAAAGCCACGGGCTCACGCACGCTCAGGCGCAGACCACTGCCGTGACGATGCTTGCCTTTGCGCAGTTGGCGTTCCTGTTCTCATCCAGGTTCCTCAACACGTCCGCACTGACACGGCAGGTACTTGTTGGGAACCGTCTGATCTGGATGGCTGCCGGGGCTCTGGTGGTGCTGCAGATGATCTTCATCTACACGCCTTTCATGAACTCCTGGTTCGGGTCGGCGCCCATTGGCTGGCGTTCATGGCTGCTCGTCCTCGTTCTGGCCTTCCTGACCTTCCTTTTTGTGGAGGCGGTGAAAGCCATTTCGCGGAAACTAGAGAAGACTCCCTAACGCAACGGTGGCGTCAGTCATACGCATCATGTGCTGGGACCTAAACTCTGTATATGACATCAGATGCACAGGGCCAAGTTGCGCCAGAGCCGGACGACGGTGGGATAAAGAGTAAGAGTGCCGTCGGATCGGTCCTGATCTTTCTGGTTTTTGTGGAGCTCACCAGCGGTTTCGTGCAGGGCTTCTACACCCCACTTCTTCCCGATCTCGCGAAGCACGTCGGCGTCTCCGGTGAAGCCATGAACTGGTTCCAAACCGCGCAGGCCATGGCCGCGGCAGTTCTGGTACCACTGATGGCCCGGCTGGGTGACATTCACGGGCCCCGCACAGTCCTACGCGTGGCGATTGTTGCTGTTCTGCTTGGAACGATAATGATTGCGGTATTTCCATCGTATCCGCTTGTGCTGTTGGGGCGGATCTTTATCGGGCCGCTGGGAGTGTGGCTACCACTCGCGATCGCGATAATCTATGTGCGAACAGCCGGGGGGTCCGCGTCAAGATCAATCAGCATCATCTCGGCATCGCTGATGGGTGGCATCGTGCTCGGGACAGTGGCGGCGGGTATCGCCCAGGATGTCATGTCGAGCCTCGTGGCCGCACTGCTCATTCCCTCTGTGATGGTTGCACTCTCTGCCCTGGTGGTTTTTCTGAAACTGCCCGAGGACGTGCGCCTCTCAGCCGGGAAAATCGACTGGGTTGGGTTTGTTGGCCTCGGCGCCTTCCTAGTCGCCTTGATCTTGGCGCTCGCATTTATCGGACCTTCACATGCGAAGACCTCATTGGCGCTCTTCGCAGTGACGGTGGCCTTGTTCGTGGGCTGGGTGTGGTGGGAACGCAGGACCAGTGACCCGGCCATTGACTTTGGACTGGTTGTTTCCAAGTCGATGGGACCTCTCTATGTCGCGGCCTTTGCCATGGGCGCGGTGATGATTGACGCGCCGCCCAACCTGGCGGACTTCTTGAGCCGCGACCCTGAAGTCTACGGCTACGGATTTGCGGCCTCGTCGGATGTCCTTGCCGGAATGATCGCCTCAATGCTGGTATTTGCGACTGCTGGAGCCCTAGCGTCAACCTTCATTGCCGCCCGACTGGGTATGCGCACCACGCTGCTTGGTGCGGCACTGTTGGGAGCCGTTGGCCAGGGATTGCTGATACCCATGCCGCACCTGGTTGCAGCGTTCTGGGTGTCGGGAATACTCACTGGGTTCGGCCTCGGCATCCTGGTTGGCGCACTTCCCGCCCTTGTGTCACACGCAGCGCCAGCCGGTCGAACCGGCATTGCCAACGGCATCTACTCCGCCCTTCTCGCAATGGGAGGTGCGGTTGGTGGGGCCGTCTTCAAGCAAGTCCTGGTTGCATTCCGCGACGAGCAGCGCATGACAGAGCTGGGTGGATACACCATGATCTGGGCCATCAGCATTGCACTGTTCCTGTTGACAGCCCTCATGATGGCCACGGTTGAACTACCCGACAAGAGAAAGCAAGTCCATGAGTGATCGCAAAGTAGCACTGCCTGACTTCGCGGGCGAGGCCGCAGAAATCCGCGACGAACTGGTTAGTCTGCGGCGCGCCATCCACTTGGAGCCGGAGATCGGCCTCGACAACCCCCAAACCCAAGCCAAGATCCTTGATGCACTTGAGGGGCTGCCGTTGGAGATAACCCTGGGTAGGGGACTGTCTAGCGTGACGGCGGTGCTACGCGGTGGCAAGCCGGGCCCAACAGTGTTGCTCCGGGGAGACACGGATGGTCTCCCAATGCACGAGCAGACCGGTCTGTTTTTTGCCTCTACGGGGGACACCATGCATGCGTGCGGACATGACCTGCACACCGCAGGACTGGTTGGTGCTGCAAGACTGCTCAGCGCCCACCAGGATGATTTGCCCGGAAATGTTGTATTCATGTTCCAACCGGGTGAAGAGGGTAAAGGCGGGGCTCAGATCATGCTTGACGAGGGTGTTCTTGACGCATCGGGCGAACGTGCCATAGCGGCCTACGCGATCCATGTTGGACCCGGCCCCCGCGGAGTGTTTGCAACAAAGAACGGTTGTGCAACAGCCGGGTCTAACCAGATGTACGTGACGATCAGGGGACGTGGCGGTCACGGGTCCTCTCCCCATCTAGCCCTCGACCCCGTGCCAGTTGCGGCCCAGGTCATCTTGGCCATTCAGTCTTACGTGACTCGCATGATGAACGCTTTCGATCCAGTGGTCGTATCTGTGACGCAGCTAAGTACCGGAGAGAACGCGGTCAACGTAATTCCTGACGCAGTGACCTTGGGTGCGACGATCCGTACGCTCACCGCCCAGTCACTCGCGCAGGTTCGTGAGGGCTTGGAGCAGGTGGTTCGCTCAACGGCAGCAGCATATGGGTGCGATGCGGACTACGAGTTCCTAGTCCTTTATCCCTCGACGATTAACGATGACCTCACCACCGAGGATGCGGTCGTGGACATGCGCAGCCAGTTCGGTGATGAGAGGGTAGCGATTATCCCTTCCCCCATGATGGGCTCTGAAGACTTCGCTTTTGTCCTACAGGAAGTGCCGGGTACTTTCGTGGGGTTGTTCACCACGCCCCCCGAATTGGCTGGTTATCCGACGGAGTTCAACCACTCACCCCGCGTCATCTTCGATGATGCAGTTCTAGGTGATCAGGCGGCGGCGCTGGCAGCCATGGCCTACGGGAGACTTCAACGGGCGGCACAAGACACGGCCGAATAGCGAAGAGGAATGGGACTCTGGGAGTTCCTCGCAAGGGAACCCGACCAGACAATACATCCCACCAAGTCGTAGACTGAATCCAAGTCGACTCTATCCCTAGGAAGGGAAACACCATGGCAATTGATGCGAACCCAGAGGCAGTTGAGTTTGCCCGTCAGCTGATCGAGGACGGACGCTACGTCCTCGACCAGCACGGAGACTGGGATCAGGTCAACCCTGACACCAACGAGCAGGATAATTTTGTTCGTGAGCATGGCATGAAGGCCTACGGCAACTGGCACCTTGGTGTCAAGGTCGGCGGTTCCTACAACGAAAAGTCTGTCTACAGCTTCCCGTATGGCGACTTCCATAAGGTCTACCGTTCGGGCCTGATTGCCGCTCAGGAACGTGCCGCTCAGTACCACCACGGTGCAGTTGAGCAGGCCGCGAAGGATCTGCTGGCGATGCTGCCTGAGGGTGAGTAGTTCCACCGGGTTTTAGTGCCCGCATCCCCTTGGGGTGCGGGCACTTGCCTGCCTTAGACGAAGATGATCTGCGCGCCCTCGGACAACTCAATGAAGTCAGCGGCCGAAATGATCCCCTCCACACCCGGATGCAGCATTGGTTTCTTGACCTGCATCATCTCTGCAGAGAGCTGGCAGGCATACATGTGTGCGCCCATTGCTGACAGGTGGTCTAAGAACTCGGGAATGGTGGGTATGTCCTGTTCAGCCATCATTGACTTGAGCATCTTGGTGCCGAATGCAGTCATCCCAGGAACTCCGGCAAGCATCTGCGGGAACCCCATCGTCGCACCGCCGCCAACGAACCGCTCCATCTGCGGCATGTGCATTGCGGTGTTGCCAGCGTAGGAGAACTTCAGGTCATCCATCGTCCTGACATCGATGATGTCCAATCCCCAGAACGTAAAGAAATAGTCGACTTCAATTCCCTCGCTAAGCGCGGCATTGCCCATGATCAGTGCTGGATAGGCCATATCCAAGTTTCCTTTGGAGCAGATGAAGCACATCTTGCGCGGTCCCGAGGATCCAGGCGAGGATGCTCCGCCCTCGCCTACCTGTGATTTCTCTTGGTTGCTGCCACCACCAAAGTCGGGGATCAGGTTGCCCTCTTCATCAATCGGCATAATCTCTTCCTTTCAAAGCGTCAGTTAGGGGCGACAGTCACACGCATGCCGTGGGCTTGGATCGTCCCGCAATGTAAGCCAGCTTCTTTGCGGGCTTGCCGGGGAACAGTGTGAACAGTGTCTTGATGTCGAAACCGCCGACCTGCTGCATGCGCCGCAGGGTGGGGGACTGGCCCTGTTTGAGGGCGTCCTCGCGTACAAACCTGATCGCACGCCAGTGTTCGTCCGTCAGTTCTTCCACCCCGGCTTTCTGTGCGAAGACGGCTGCAAGGTCCTCATCCCACTGGTCGGGAACAGTAAGAAACCCTTCCTTGTCGACCTCGATCAGTCGCCCGAGAAAAGTATTGGTTGGCATGATTTGTCCTCTTCTGTATGCGCCAAAATCCGACTAGCGAGCGTCCTCGGGAACAATTTTTCCATCCATCTTCATATCCGCAGAAAACGGTAGCGGCCGCCCGGGTAGCAACATGTTCCAATAGACCAACTCAAACCCCATCTTTGAGGCATGGTTCAGGTACGACGGGCCCAACAGGCGTAGGGCGGGGACGCCGTAGATCGGGAAACGTCCCGGTAGAGGCTCCTGGTCGTAGTTGAAGTCCAGGAGCAACGCTTCCCCACGTCCTGACTCAATGAAGCAGTTCGCGTGACCATCAAAGCTGTGGGTGAGCGGAAGGTCTTGAACCGCTGCCACCAGATTGGGGACGAGGGCGTCCATCTCGAAATGTGCAACGGACCCGGCTTTTGAGGTCGGCACATTGGTGGCATCCCCAGCGCACCACACGTTCGGGTCCGCCACAGCCTGAAGGGTGTGCTTGTTGACTTCGATAAAGCCGGCCTCATCAGCCAACCCACTATCTGCAGCAACCTTGGACCCGTGGTTCGGGGGTACCGTTGCCAGAAGGTCGAAGTGTACGCGCCGCCCATCGTAGGAAACAAGCTCGGCGCGTTCGTTATCGATGCTCTCGATCTGGAAGTCCGTAACGACTTCGATGCCACGTTCAGCGAGCAGGTGCCCAAGCGCCTCAGATGCCACGGGTTTGGTGAACGCGCCATCCAACGGAGTCACGAAGACGACGTCAACGTCGAAGCCGCGGCCTCGTTTGCGGAGGTAGTCCTGGGCTAGCAATGCGAACTCCAGTGGTGCGACAGGGCACTTGATGGGCATTTCGCAGACGTTGACGACGAGGCGCCCTCGCTTGAGTTCTTTGAGCTCTGCCTTCAGCCCCTCAGCCCCCTTCAGGGTGTAGAAGTCGAAAACCTTGTCGTACCACAGGGAGCCGTCTTCCATTCCGGGTACGAGGTCGGGGCGCGGAACGGTGCCGGTGGCGATGATGAGCTGGTCGTAGGGCAGTCGCTCTCCGGATTCGAGGACGACCACCTGCGCATCGCGATCTATCGCGACAACATCTTCTTGGACGAAAGCGGCGCGTTTCGGCAAGAACTTTCTGCGGGACTTCGTGATGCGCTTTGCTGGCATCATCCCGAAGGGCACGAAGAGGAATCCTGGCTGGTATTCGTGGTCGTTGTTTTTGTCAACGACGGTGATGGTCCAGTTCTCGAAGACCTTCTCTTTAGTAAGCATGTTTGCCGCCATTGTGCCGGCTGTTCCCGCGCCCAGAACAACGATGTTCTTCATCTACCCTCCCCGTTGATAGTGCTGGTCGAATCATATACTCGCCAGGGTATTCAGAATAGAGGTTTGGGCCGTGCTTTCTGAGCGCATCGCCAGGTGCTTCCGTCGCTCTGTAAAGTGGTGGGTATCAACCTTGAAAGGGAGCGTCATGTTGCGACATGTTGTTATGTGGAAGATCTCAGGCGAACTGATCGGTTCGGGTTTGCGGCGTGAGGATGTTGCGCAGACACTTTCCGATGCACTAGCGGACCTGGTTGGGGTGGTGCCGGGGATCATCTCGCTGACAGTGGGCCCAAACTGCGTCAACGCTGAGGGCAACTGGGACTTCGGCTTGGTCGTTGACTTTGAAACTGAAGAGGACATGCAGGCATACGCTGTCCATCCCGCCCACCTGGAAGTCGTCAGGCAGATGCGCGCGGTTGTTTCTGAACGTGCGGCGGTTGATTTCTGGATGTGATCTACTTTGTGACCGACCCGGCGATTTCTGGTGCAAGACTTCGGTCCCATTGCCGGTATGATGGTCGTCGGCAGTCGTGAGAGTGCCGCAGGTTCTGGCCCAGGTCGGGACCGAAAATAGTTCGGGGCGTGGCGCAGCTTGGTAGCGCACCTGTTTTGGGAACAGGGGGTCGCAGGTTCAAATCCTGTCGCCCCGACCATCAACCCCTCTGATCTGCAAGAATGCGGGTCAGAGGGGTTGCTCTTTACGGAGCGGGTCTGGCCATAGCGAGCCGACTAGGCTTGCATAACGGTGTGATTGTGGGCAATCTGGGCCTAGTCGGCTCCGTATGCCCCAATGGGCTCCGTATGTCCGATCCGACTCCATCGCGGGGCGTGCCGTCTTCATAGTGACGCTGGTTCTGATCCTTCCGGGCAGCAAGTTTCTGGTTCTCTGGCTCACGAAGCTGGTGTTTGGCAGCTCGGTAATGCTGGGAGGGTTCTTGGCCGTGACCGGGTTGGTGGTCACGCTGATGGCTGCGCGCGGCCTCGTTCGCTGGGGGCTTGAACGATTGGCTCGGTAAGAGGCCCAGGCGACTTGGGTGGGGGTTCTTTGGTCTCGACAAGAAACATGGCTGCGAGAACGAGCGCACCGCCCAGCAGGAGGCGCGTGGTTAGTGCCTCGCCACCAAACGCGATGGCAAACCCTGCAGCAAAAACGGGTTCGGTGGTCATGACGATTGCTGCTGTTGTTGTATCCAACCGCGACTGAGCCCATGTCTGTAGCAACAGTGCGCCAAGTCCCGCAATCACCGCCATATAGAGAAAGCTGCTCCACGCGCCAACTGTCTGTGGCATGGCGATACCGCCGGGCAGTGCTGCGGCACCCAGAATGGCTCCCGCGCAAACAATCTGCAGCAGCCCTAGTGTGAGGGGATCACTGTGGCGGGCCCACCGCCCGAGGAAGACGATGTGCAAGGCGTAGAAAAACGCTCCGCCAAGCGTCAGGGCCTCGCCGAACCCAAGCGATACGCCCGGGCCCACAAATGGGACCCCCGTGATGCTTAGGAAACCCAGACCTACCGTTGCAACGGCAACCGCAATCCACACCCTCCCGCTGATGTGGACTCTGAACATTGCGGCCAGGAGGAGTGGAGTGAAGACCACGTACATTCCCGTAACAAACCCCGATATCGATGCATCGGTGTACTGCAATCCAACCGTCTGGAGCAGCTGGCCGCTGGAGTAGAGAAGACCGAGGACGCCGCCGCGCAGCCAATCCTGCCGACTCGCACGTCGCAATCTTGAGAACTGGAAGAGGACAACTATCGCAGCGGCCAGGCCAAAGCGCGCCCCAAGAAAGTCCAACGGAGGCATCTGCTGGACCAGGTCCTTGAGAAGGAAGAAGGTTGAACCCCACACCGCCGTGACTGCGAGCAAGGCGAAGGTAGGCAATGCTGAACTGCGGAGAGACACAGAATCATGCTAGACGCGGGTCAAGTGTGGCGCGTATCGTCCTCATCCAGTGGATCGCCCTCGTGAAAGCCTGCGAAGATGAAGGTTACGCAATCTAGTTTCTGGAGGATCGCTTTGAGTACTGAGCCTAAGAAGAACTCGGTTCCCCGATTTGTTGTTCCGCTGTTGGTTCTGACTGTCGCGGTACTGTTGCTCGTTATCGCATGGCTTATGCAAGGCAGCTCCATAGGGAAGGCTCCTGCAGCGGGGGGTGCCGTTGCGCCACAGTCCGAGGTCGTCTTGGCAGAGACCACCGAAGCAGACCCTCAAGCAACCGCGGATGAGGGCGCCCAAGAGGCCCAAGATCTGACACTGCTTGAAACGCGCGACCCAGACGACCCGCTTGCGGTTGGTGCTGTTGACGCGCCGATTGGCATGGTCGTTTTCTCTGACTACCAGTGTCCCTACTGCGGGCGTTGGAACAACGACACGCTGCCGACGATGTTGGAGTATGTGGATCAGGGGCTGCTTCGTATTGAGTGGCGTGACGCAGTCATCTTTGGGGCCTCGTCCGAGGCCGCCGCGCGCGCAGCCTACGCAGCTGCTCTGCAGGGCCACTTCCTCGAGTACAACGACGCGCTCTTTCCCGGGGGAGACAAACTCCCGGAGAGCAGCCTGACAGATGAGGCTCTGATCGAGTTGGCTGGCGACCTCGGCCTTGACACCACCCGG
Source organism: Schaalia sp. JY-X169 (assembly GCF_014069575.1). Classification (NCBI taxonomy): domain Bacteria; kingdom Bacillati; phylum Actinomycetota; class Actinomycetes; order Actinomycetales; family Actinomycetaceae; genus Schaalia; species Schaalia sp. JY-X169. The sequence goes on along the minus strand of NZ_CP059675.1, from coordinate 1,687,689 downwards.
TTCGCGGCAGACCTGACATCCCCGGAAACCGCTGCGGTCGTAGCGGAACACGCCGCAATGGCAACCGGGGTGGGGGTCACCTCAACTCCGACCTTTACTCTGGGAGGGGTTCCGATAGTGGGGGCCCAACCAACCGAGGTATTTACGTCCACGTTCGAGGACGTCTTAGCGACGAAGCAGGGCTAGACCTGTGGATATCGGGTTGGTTACTGCCTTCTTGGGTGGTGCACTTGCAATCCTCAGTCCCTGTGGGGCACTGCTGTTGCCGGCATTCTTTGCCTCGACGGTAGGAGCTGGCCCGCGGTTGGCACTGCATGGGGCAGTGTTTTACGCCGGGTTGCTCGTAATCCTGGTGCCCCTTGGCATTGGCGCGGGAGCGCTGGGGAGCCTTTTCGTTACCCATCGCACCGCGGTGATTGCCGTGGCCTCTGCAATCATGATCATTTTCGGTGTGCTGCAGATCTTCGGGTTCGGGTTTGACGCGTCGCGTCTGTTGCCGGGCAGCAAAGAGTTGGACCGCCGTGCCACGAACAGCGCCGGCCTGGTCAAATCGTTCCTCCTCGGGATGGCAAGCGGTGTGGCTGGCTTCTGTGCGGGACCGATACTGGGGGCAGTTCTTACGATGGCCGCGGCCCAGGGGAGCATGGTGACCGCTGGCATCTTGCTCGCCATGTACGGTGCTGGAATGGTTGTGCCGTTGCTGGTCATTGCCGCCCTGTGGGACAAGATGAGTGCCCGCACTAAGGGATTGCTGAGAGGAAGGACATTCACGTTCCTCGGTCGCGAGTTCCACACCACCTCAGTCTTCGCTGGCCTGCTGATCGCAGCTGTGGGTGTTCTCTTCTGGGTCACCAACGGCCTGGTGAGCATGCCGTCATTGCTGCCGACCAGTGTCTCCGCCTGGCTGCAGGGGCAGAGCTCCCTGCTCGCCAACATCTGGGTTGATATGGGAGCAATCGTCGTGGTGGCACTGGTCATCCTGGCGATCTGGTGGAGGAAGACCTCGCCGAAGAACTAGCGCCCCGCGAAATCGCTTAACTCTGCCAGCTTTGGCCCTGATAACAGTGTTTTGTGTCGGAGTTAAGCGATTTCGCGGGGCGGGTCCTACCTAGATGTAGAGGCTCTCACCGTTGCTGCCAATGACTTCCTTGTACCAGTTGAAGGACTTCTTCTTGTAGCGCTCCAAGGTCCCGGAGCCGTCATCGTTGCGATCAACGTAGATGAAGCCGTAACGCTTGCTCATCTCAGCGGTGGAGGCACTGACTAGGTCAATGCAGCCCCAACTGGTGTAGCCGAGGACGTCAACCCCGTCCTTGATCGCTTCACCAACCTGGACTAGATGCTGACGAAGATAGTCGATGCGGTAATCATCAACGACAGTCTTCTCACCATCAACTTCGACGAGGACGTCCTTGGCGCCGAGCCCGTTCTCAACAATGAACAGCGGCTTCTGCCAACGCTCCCAGAAGTCGTTGAGGACGATACGCAGGCCAACTGGATCGATCTGCCAGCCCCACTCGCTTGCCTCCAGCGTTGGGTTGGGAACACCACCCAGGAGGTTACCGATGCCCTTGTTCACACTGGGATCTGCCGTTGCACACACGCTCATGTAGTAGCTAAACGACACGAAGTCGACAGTGTTCTTGAGGAGTTCTGTGTCCTCCGGGGTGATCTCGAGAGTGATACCACGTTCGCGCAGGGTGCGCAGGAAGTATCCCGGGTAGGCGCCACGCACGTGGATGTCCCCGAAGACATAGTTGCCGTGTTCGGCTTCCATCGCAGCGAAGACATCCGCAGGAGCCGGTGTTAGTGGATAGGTCGGCATCGCAAGGATCATGCACCCGATCTGGATTCCCGGGACCATCTCATGACCAATCTTGGTGGCCAGTGCCGATGCCACCAGTTCATGATGCATCGCCTGGTAGAGAGCACTTTCATCCAGCTCGTCCTTGGGGGTAGCGATGCCACCACTCATGAACGGAGCATGGGTGAGTGAGTTGATCTCATTGAAGGTCAGCCAGTACTTGACCCTCTTTCCGTATCTCTCGAACAAGACGCGCACGTAGCGTTCATAGAACCCGATCAGCTCTCGATTAGTCCAACCGTCGTACTTCTCCGCAAGGTGCAGCGGGGTCTCGTAGTGAGAGATGGTGACCAGGGGCTCAATGTCATGCTTCTCGAGTTCGTCCAGGAGACGGTCGTAGAAGGCGAGGCCCTCTTCATTTGGCTCTTCTTCGTCCCCATTTGGGAAGATCCGCGACCAGGCGATCGAGAAGCGGTAGACACCGAAGCCCATCTCAGCGAACAGCTCAACGTCCTCGGCGTAGCGGTGGTAGTGATCGATGCCGACTAACTTCAGGTTGTCAGGGGTAGGCACGTCGGTGCGTGGTTTACCGATTCCGCCGTGGGGGAGCACATCCTGGACGGACAGGCCCTTGCCATCTTCGTTATAGGCTCCCTCGAGCTGGTTGGCAGCAGTGGCGCCACCCCACAGGAATGTTGTCGGAAATGGTGTCGTCATATCTTTCTCCTATGGTGGTTAGTTGGCTGCTACTGCGGGTTGGACGGCCTCTGCGTAGAACAGTGGGTCGCCGTGGTTGATTGGTCCGGTCGCCGGTTCGCCGACGATCACGTGTTTTGCCGAGTTCGTGATGATAACCGGCGTGACCATGCTGTACCCGGCAGCCCTGATGGCTTCGATGTCGAATTCGACGAGGACGTCACCCGCGGCAACTTCCTGGCCACGCTTGACCTTGAGGTCAAAGTGCTGGCCTTTCAGCTCCACCGTGTCGAGGCCGATGTGCAACAGCAGCTCGGTGCCGTCTGCTGCGCGCAACCCGATCGCGTGAGCGGTGGGGAAGGCAACGATGACGGTGGCGTCAAACGGTGCGAAAAGAACTCCAGTGCGTGGGTCAATGCCAACACCTTGGCCCATGGCGCCGCCAGCAAATGCCGCGTCAGGAATGTCAGCAAGTGGCATAACGGTGCCGTCGAGAGGGGAGAGGACGCTCAGATCCTTGCCTTCGGCGGGGGCTTCCGCATCTTCTGCTGGGTCTTTGAACCCGACGAGGACGGTGAGGAGGAAGGCAATCAGGATGGCGGATACAATGCCGATCAGTGTCATTGCGATGTTTCCATGGCCCAAAAGTGCGGGTATTGCCAAGCCAGACGGAAGCACAAATGCGTTCGATGCGCCCCCACCGATGGCGATGATGGCACCACCGACTGCTCCACCAACTAGGGCGAAGGCAAAGGGTCTCTTGAGGGGCAGCGTTACGCCATAGATGCCGGGCTCTGTAATACCCGCAAGGAAGCCTGACAGGGTTGCGGGTGCCGCAAGTTCACGTAGCTTCTTGTTCTTTGTTCGCACCCAAACACCTGCGATGGCGCCTGCCATGGCCAGGACGGCTGCGAACAGCGGAGCAAGAATCGTGATGATGCCGGTCTCCTGCAGCTCCAGACTAAAGAAGGGGATAAAGCCCCAGTGCAAGCCGAAGATAACGAACACCTGCCATAGGCCACCCAGAAGAGCCCCGCCCAGCCATGGAACTACTGCGAACACCCAGCCAATACCATCCGCGATGGCGCCAGAAAGGAAGGAAGACACCGGGCCAATGGCCAGGAATGTCAGAGGAACAAGGACGAGGAGAATGATCATTGGGGTCGTGAAGCGCCGTATTGCGGCGGGGAGCCACTTGTAGAGGTACTTTTCCATCCAGGACTGGAGCCAAACCATAATGATGATTGGAATGACCGAGGATACGTATGACACCATGACCATAGGAATGCCAAAGAAAGTCAGGCCTTCGACGCCATTGAGCTCAATGATGCTGGGATAGACCAGTGCTCCGGCCATAGCAAGTGCCGTGAACTGGTTGGCATTGAAGTACCTTGCGGCTGTTATCGCTAGACCCATCGGCAAGAAGTAGATGAACGAATCAGAGAGCGCGTAAAGGACAGTGTACGTCGAACTTTCAGTGTCGATCCAGCCGAACTGGGCAGAAGCAGCAATGAACGCCTTCAGCAATCCGGTGCCAGCCAGCGCCCAGATCAGCGGCGTGAAGATGGCGGAGATCATCTTGATGAAGCGGTTGAGGAGGTTGCCCTTAGGCGCGTCCTCGGCTGGCTCAGAAGCGTCTCCGCTTCCCCCGAATTTGGAGATTGTCCCCATGGCCGCAAAGACCTCGGGCACCTCGTTGCCTACAACAACCTGGAACTGACCGCCACCAACGGCGGTTGTGATGACGCCCGGAACCGCGCGCACCTTAGTTGCATCGGCCTTGTCTTGGTCTTTGAGCACGAAGCGCAGGCGCGTCGCGCAATGCGTCAGCGCTTGAACGTTGGCCTCACCGCCCACGCTTTCCAGAATGCCAGCCGCTGTCTTCTTGTAGTCCACTGTGTTTCACCTTTCCGCCGCGTCAATGCGACGAGTTGTCGGGCCCCAAGGAGGCGTTTCAGGCGACAAAAAAACCTGAACCGGCAACAGCCATGGATGGCTGATGGGTTCAGGTTTTGCCCGCTGCTCTGGTAACAATCCTTGAAGAACTGTTTATCTCAACCAAGACTGGTTGGACTCACACGAAGAATCTAACACAGCAACAGCGTACCGTATCGGGTGAACTGTGCCACGGTTATTCGGTCGTGGTTGAGAGGCGTTCGATGTGGACGATCAGGTAGAGCAGCTCCTCATCGGTTAGCTCTACCTCCCACTTGGATGCCACCATTCCCTTCACTTCTAGCGCGAGGGCGTGCGACCCAGGATAGGAATTACTGGCGACCTCGTACATCGCCGAGTGGTTGCCGCGCAGCATTGTTCCCTCGAGGACCCGTTGGATGAGGAACTTGATGTGCAGAACAAACCGGGCGTAGTCCATGGAGGAATGGTCAAGGCCAGGTGAGCCGCGGTCAGTCAGGGACTCTTCAATCGTGGACACAACCTGGTGGACGCGTGAGAACAGGAGCGCACTGTTGCGACCCGGCTCATCTCGCGTGGCGTTGAGAATGTGCATGGTGAGGAAGACGCCCTCGTCCTCGGGTAGCTCCCTGCCGAGTACTTGGGAGACGGCCTGAATCATCGCCACACCTGCCCGTGACTCTTCCGGGTGAATAACCCGCAGCTCGGGCATCGCCGATGTGGATATGGTCAGCCCTTTATCCATGCGTTCGAGGAGGTACTGGAGGTGGTCTATGACGGCAAGGGTGATCGATCGACCGAGACTGCGACCCATGCACTTCTCTGCGGCGCCAACCCCAGCCGTTGCCGCAGAGAGGACTTCATAGGGTGCATCCTGGAGGAGGAGGCGTTGAGACTCACCCTTCTCACCGCGTTCCAGCACAAATGTTTTCTCTACCTTGTCGACATCAACCAAATCCTTGGGACGTACTTTGAACCCCAGGCCGCGCCCCATGAGAACCCTCTCGACGCCGGAATCGTCAAGGATTACGACAACGTTGTTGTTGAGAACCTGGTGCACGGCGGGCGCCAGGGAGCAGAGGTTTAGCCCCTGAGTGTCAGCGGGTGGTTCATGCAAGGTCACCGATTCAGTATAGGTACGCTAGGTATGCCCAGAGCCCTCCCGAGATTTCTAAGTATTTCAAGACGGTGTTAGATAGGATGATCGCTGGCAAACGGAGGGAAAATGGAACCAAGACACGCTCGAAACCAACGTCCGTCCCCTGGAAGAACCATGACCGCGAGGTTCGCGATGGTTGCGAGCGTCGTTCTGATTATTGTCCTCGCGGTTGTGCTTGCGGTCCTGAAGCCCTGGGAACAGCCGATCCTGGTGGTTGAAGGCAGCGAGCCCGAACAATCACAGCAAGAAGCGCAACCGGCCCCTCAGAGCGAGGCCCAGGAGCCGGCGCCGCTCGAGCCATTGGACTTCACGATCTCTGCGGGTGGTGACATGTTGATCCACATGCCGGTGGCGGATTCGGCATGGAATGGGGAAAGTTGGGACTTCAGCCGACTGATGGAGCCTGTTGCGCCCTTCATTGCAGGTTCAGATATTGCGCTGTGCAACATGGAGACGGCCATGGTTCCACGCGACCAGGCACCCTCGGGCTACCCAATCTTTGGGACGCCACGTGATCTAGCGGACTCCATGGCGGCGACCGGGTGGGACGGCTGCTCGACCTCGTCCAACCATTCTCTGGACCAAGGCTTCGCAGGGGTTGTGAACACAATTGACTTCCTGGAGGCGGCTGGACTCGGACACGTCGGGACAGCACGAACAGCAGAGGAAGCACAGCAGCCACAGTTGTACACCATCGAAGGTAACGGGCAGAAGGTCACCGTCGCCCACATTGCGGCTGCTCACAATACGAACGGTCTTCCGATCCCCGAAGAGGCTCCATGGGCGATCCAAATGATCGACATCCCAGTTATCGAGGAGCGCGCGCGACAGGCCCGCGCAGATGGGGCCGATATCGTCGTTGCCACACTGCATTGTTGCGAGGCGGAGTACAACACCGCTGCCGAGCCATTTCAAGAGGAGACAGCGGCGGCGTTGGCAGCATCCGGCCTCGTCGACATCTATGTCGCTCACCATGCTCACGTGCCTCGTCCCATGGCGCTGCTCGAGGGTGGTCCCAACGGAAACGGGATGTGGGTGGCATACGGAATGGGTAACTTCATCTCCAACCAAACTCGGGACGCCACGGGCTCAACCGAGTCGTCGACCGGCATGTTCGGTATCTTTCATGGAGTCAAGGACGAAGGCGAGCCTGCGCGGGTCGTCTCTGCGGAGTGGTTGGCAGTCACGGTCGATGCAGGCCACGTGGTGCGGCCGCTGATCGGCGGGCTAGCGGAAGGGGCGGTCTTGCCCGCGGATGAGATGGCGTACCGGTACTCGCTGATGCAGCAGATTCTTGAAGGAGGCCCTGCCACCGAAGTTGCTGCTCCGCCCTCGAATGAGGGACACACCACCACCGTGATTCAGCGCAGTTCGTGACTAACTTGAGAGGGCGTCAAGCAGCGCTTCACCAACCGTCTTGGAAGCACCATAGGTCGACAGCTGGGGGAACGGTGGATTGCGATCACCAGGCCACCCCATTTCCACCAGCAGAATCTGCGTGCCACTATCGGACCAGCGCCGAAGTGCTTCACCAACTTCAGGATCACGGTGTAGCAGACGGCCAACGACTACTAGCGGCAACTTGGTCGGGGCATCATCAGGGAGAGCCGCGGGACTGAGGAGAATCGGCTCAGCAAAACGCGCCCGAACAGCGTCGTTGGCAGCCTCTGAAGTCGGAGAGAATGGGCCCCAGGGAACGTGGCCGACAGCCATTGACACTTGGGTTTCAACTCGCGCAACCACGAAGTCGGGGTGCACCTTTAACCATTCGCGAGCTTCTTCGAGTCCCGCGAATGCCGTTGACACAACTCCCGGTGGCGGAAGAGGTGGTTGCGGGCCAGGATTCTCTTTGCCGTCGATAGCGAACGAATGGCCGAGTTTGCCAACCCGCAGCGAGGCACTCCCCAGCCTGTCCCGCTGGAGCCGACCGTCCTCAACTGAGCCGATGATTGACTCAACACACTGCTCCAACAGGTCTGGGGAGCAGTGCGGGCCGAGGCAGAGGAGGTCGCAGCCGGCGACCAGTGCGCGGACCGATCCAGCGGGTATTCCGCCCTCGTCACCGGCACCCTGCATATCCAGGGCATCACTGATTACCACGCCCTCGAACCCGATTTGCTCCCGGAGCAGCTCCTGGAGGATCTTGCGCGAATAGGTGGCAGCCACACTCGGATCAAGGGTTGGCACGCAGATGTGAGACGTCATCACCGCGGCAACTCCGCCATTCGCAACCGCTTGGAAGGGAATGAGTTCCCGGCTCTGAAGCGTTCTCATAGAAACGTCAAGACGGGGGAGACCGAGATGAGAGTCCACCGAGGTGTCCCCGTGTCCCGGGAAGTGTTTCGCGCAGGCTGCCACGCCCTGACTCTGCAGACCCTGCACCCACGCCACCGCGTGACGGGCAACCAGATCGGGGTCCGCCCCGAAAGAACGGGTGCCGATGACCGGATTGTCCGAGTTCGAGTTGACATCGACATCAGGGGCTAAAGCCAGATTGATGCCAAGCTTGCGCAGTGACCAACCGACATGGGCCGCAGTATTGCGCGTTACGTCCTCGTCATCAAGACGTCCGAGGACGGCATTGCCCGGATATGGCGATCCTTCACGGTAGTGGATGCGGGTGACATCGCCACCCTCTTCATCGATCGCTATGACCACATCCGGTCGGATATTCCGGATCTCAGTGACGAACTCCGCCAACTGGTCGGGCGAGACCACGTTCTCCCCGTAGAGGCAGATTGACGCCAGTCCCTGTTCGAAGTAGCGCCCCAGCCAGTTGGGAACCACCGTTCCTGGTAGACCGGGCATGAGGACCGACAGGGCCAGACGGCGTAGTTCGCGATCCTCGGCCGCCGCCGTACTCATCCCTTCACGGCGCCAGAGACGAGGCCGGAAGTCATGCGACCTTGGACCAACAGGAAGAAGATGATCACGGGCACCGCGACCAGCGTGCTTGCCGCCATAACCTCACCCCAGTCGGTCTGTCGCGATGCCGAGGACGTCAGGAAGCCACGCAGCCACAGGGGAAGGGTCGCCATCGACTCCTTCTGCATGATGATGAGGGCGACGGTGAACTCATTCCAGGCCTGCAGGAAAGCGTAGACGCCCGATGCGACGAGGCCGGGAGCGAGAAGAGGGAAGGTAATGCGCAGGAATGCTTGCGTTCGGCTCAGACCGTCAACCATGGCCGCTTCCTCAAGGTCAACAGGAATACCAGCCACGAAGCCGCGCAGCATCCAGATGGTAAATGGAATGACCGCGGCCGTGTAGATGAGCGACAGCCCGAGAATCGAGTTCAGGCCGATCACGGGGCTGACGTTCTCACCCAGCGACTTCACCAGGCGGTACTGGGCGATAAAGAGGCCTTCGGCGGGGAGCATCTGAATCAGCAGTACCGCGAGGATGAACGATTTACGTCCTCGGAATCTAAAGCGACTGATGGCAAGAGCCGCAAGAAAAGCAAAGATAAGGCAAACGGTGACAGTCACGAGGGCGACGGCGACTGAAATGCCTAGCGCCTGCTGAAAGGATCCCCTCGAGAGGACCGAGACAAAATTCTTCCACGAGCCGCCGAACGGGGTCAGGGTTGGAACGGTGCGCTCCAAGACAACTGCGGGGAGGAAGGCGGAATTCACCATCCAGTAGACCGGAAAAACCCACACCAAAGCGACCAGTATGCCAAGAATCCCCCACAGTACTTTGGCGGGTTTGACACGACGATTGCGGCGCGGGCTGGCGGTGACGGTCGTGGTGGTCATGCGTCGGACTCCTCTTTCATCAGGTAACGGACGTAACCCCAACTGAGCAGCACGGTGAGGCCGAGGACGAAGATCGACACGGCGCTTGCGGTCCCGAAGTCCCCGCGGCCTACGCCGAGTTGGTAGATGTAGGTGCCGAGCAGATTGGTTTCCGAGGGATTGGAACCTTGGCCCTGCAGCATGTAAATCTGCGTGAACACGCGCAGATCCCAGATGATCTGTAGCAGGAAGACGATGCCGAGGACAGGTTTGATCATCGGCATGATGATGCTCCACATTTGCTGGAGTGGTGAGGCACCATCCATCGCGGCGGCTTCCAACACCTCGTTGGGCACCTGGGTGAGGCCGGCATAGACGGAGAAGGCAACGAAGGGGACGCTCATCCAGATCACGATGATGCCTGCAACCATGAAGAAGGAGAGCGGATTTTCTAGCCAGTTGTGTCCCGAGGTTCCAAGAACCCAGTTCACTAGGCCGCGCCTCCAGTCGAAGAGCCATGACCAAATAGTCATAGCCGCCACAACCGGCATGGCCCAGGCGAGGAGCAGGGAAATCTGAATACAGAGGCGCACCCACTTGGGAGCCGACCGCATCAACAGGGCGATGAGGACCCCGACAAACATGGTGGCTGCTGCAACGATGAGGCAGAAGGCAACAGACCGTCCCACTACAACCCACATGTAGGAGTCGGTAAACAGATCAACGTAGTTCTGGAGGCCAACGAACTCTGGTGGCTGTCCAAAGACCTGGGCACGTCCATACTTCTGCAAGGACGTGACAAACTGCCACACCAGTGGATAACCCAGGGCCAACAGGATGACCAGTATCGCCGGCGTGATCAGCAGGTAGGGTCCGAGCTTGAGCCGTTGGAGCAGGGGGGTGCGCCGTTGCTCCTGGCCTGTGGTTGACTGTGCGGTCATCTTCTTCTCTTCGTCTGTTTCACTTTGGTCGACGGGAGTGGTGGGGCGACGCGAGGCTGCTCGTCACCCCACCGGCGCACTACTCGTTGAGAAGGGCGTCAAGCTTCTCGTTGTATTCGAGGGCGAGGGCGTTCAGGTCCTCTGCATCGCGAATCTTTGAGAAGAACTCCTCCATCACGTTGGCTGACTCAACTGCTGCCCAACCCGGGGCTGCGGGGGTGAGCTTCGAGTTGGAAGCCGAGGCGATGAGGGCCTGGGCGAACTGGTCGTCACCGAGGGAATCAACGAACTTGCTGTTGCCAGGGCCGAGGCCGTTCTGGCCCAGCATGGTCTGGTACTCCTCAGAGAAGATGATCTTCATGAGTTCTTTAGCAAGTTCTGGCTCCTGAGTTTGAGCCGAAATGCCAATGTTGGAACCACCCGCGAAAACCGGGGCAGGTTTGCCATCGTTGCCCGGTAGAACGAAGGTGCCAAAGACGTCGTCGTTCCATTCGCGAACCATTTCGCCCTCGTCATTTTCGACGAGGTCGCCGATGGACCAGTGTGCCCATCCCGGAGCCATGATCGTTGCTGCTGCGACAGTGATGGTGTCGGTGGTATTGCCGTCGCCATCCTTGACCTCATCAGTGTCATTGATGAACTGGTACTGGTTGGCATCCTTCATGTCGTTGGGTGCTCGCGACGCATTGCGGTAGAGGTCCTGGAGCTGCTCCAAGCCCTTCAGTGTTTCAGGGCTGTCCAGCGTTGCCTTCCACGTTCCGCCCTCGTCCACTGCAATGTTGCCGTCATTAGCAAAGATCCAGGAGATCCCGTCACGCCAGTCCTGGCCGCCCAGGAAGAATCCTGAGAAATCAGTGATGTTGTTCGGGTTCGCCTCTGTGATGGCAACTACCGCCTTGTTGAACTCGTCAAGTGTTGTTGGCACCTCCTGGCCTGCGGCTGCCCAGATGTCCTTGCGGTAGAACATGTAGCGCGAACCGAAGTAGTAGGGGAGTGTGAAGTTCTGGTCGCCGACCTTGCCGACATCGACGAAGGACTGGAGAAGGTCGGAGCCACCGAGCTCCTCATACATATCGGTGATGTCTAGGAACGCACCGACATTGGTAAAAGTTGGCGACTGTGTGTTGCCGATTTCGGTGACGTCCGGAGTGTTGGCCGGGTCGGGCATGGCTGCCGTCAACTTGGTGATGATGTCACCCCAGCCCTGCTCCTCGATGGTCAGCGTTGCTCCAGTGGCAGTGTTGAACTCACTCTTGAGGTAGTCCCGCAGCTCATCGGGAGTGTCCCCGCCGATCAGCCACAGGGTGATTTCCTTCCCGGCGCTATCGGAGCTTTCGCTGCCAGAATCCGTACTGCTCGACGGGGTTTCTGCGGGGGTCCCCCCACAGGCTGCTAGCGCGGTCATGGCGGCGACACCCGCAGCCACTAGACCTAGGGCCCTGCGTTTCATTGTGCTTCCTTTCAGTGTTGCAATCTCTGTGCATCTAGCGGTTGTTGTGGTTTTCGAGGAATCGGTTGAGGGCCAGCCATGCACACCCCAGCAGCACCACGTCGGTGCCAAGTTGGGAGGGGGCGACCTGGAGACCTTCGTTCGAGAAGCTCATGGTTCGTGCTCGAAGGCTCTGGTTGGTGGCTTCTATAAAGGGGCCGGTGACTATGTCATCTGGCCCGTTGAGGACCACCGTGGTCAGGTTCAGCATGGCGACTATTGGGGCGAGGGCGACTGCGAGGTGTTCGCCCGCAGCTGTGAAGACCGCGTCTGCGTCCTCGGACTCACCGAGGCGGTGGTCGAGGGCGGGAAGGGAAATCCATTCCTCCAGTGAGGTGTCACCAGGGCCGACTGTGAGACGCCCAATCTCGCCCGAGGCGAAACTCTGGCCCCGCAGAAGCCCGCCGTCGAGGACGAGGCCGGCCCCAATGCCCGACCAAACCGAGACGAACAGCAGGTCTTCGTTATCTTGCCGCGCCGCGCTTTCCGCGATGGTTGCGGCATTTGCGTCATTCTCAACGATGGTGGGGATGCCCGTGCGTTCTTCAATGAGGGAGGCCAGTGGAATGTCGGTCCAACCCAGGCTCATCGATGTGCGCACCATCCCGTCGGCGCTAACCACGCCGGGGCTGCCAACCCCGAGTCCAATCACCGGCAGAGTTGAGGCTTTCACCAGTTCTGTGGCCAGATCGAGGGCGGCCTCAAGGGCGTCGGTGCCACGCTTGCCAACCCGGGAAACGGAAATGCGCTTGAGCTCTGTAAAGTTGAGGTCGAAGAGCGCGGCTTTGAAGGTGTTGCCGTCTGAGAGGTCGAGGCAGCCGACAGCGAATGCGTCTTTGACGAGGTCGAGGAGGACCGCGGGCTTGCCTGGGCGGAGGTATTGGTCCGCGCCGACCTCCTGGACGAGGCCGTCGCCCATCAGCCGCGCTACCAGGTCTGAGATCGTCACCTTGGTGAGGTGGGTGGCGCGGGCTAGGTCTGCCCGGCTGAGGGGACCATCGGCGTAAATGGTTTGCAGAACAAGCGCGAGGTTGCGGGTTCTGGCCTCGGCTGGGAGGGACTTGGTCTTGCCAGTGGAGAAGGAAACGCGCCAGGAGTCGGGAAGGACCCGGGGGGACTGCGCTGTTGCCATGGCATCGGTTGCGACTTGCGGGGATGCCCCCTCGTTGTCGCCAGTTGCGACCTGCGGGGATGTTCCCTTGGCGCTGGCCGCTGAGGGCTCGTATGTGCTTCGCTGCATATAGTTAGTAAAGTTTACTAACTAAAGAAATGCAAGAGATGTGGGTGCAGATTTTTGGGCTGTGACCGAACTGTTACCTTGAGCCGTGAAGCAGGCTGTATGAACATGAAGTGGAGCGGGTGACGAGAATCGAACTCGCACCATCTGCTTGCAGATCGACTCGATTTCAACCATAAGCGTGTGGAAGCACAGTTAGGCATAAACAACGTTTACCAGGGATAACGGCACGGTCGCTATATCCGACGATAGGCACGGTTCGCCACGCTTTACCATTGAAAGCGTGTGGAAAGCGTGTGGAAGGTGCGACCAAGAAGTAGGCGAAACTAGAAGAAACAGGGTGGACAAGACAAGCAGTGAGTGTCGTGTCACTACGGACGCAAGGCTGTCGCCGATTATTTCCACAAACGCGCTGGTGGGAGTCAACGCGCAACAGAGCAAAGCACTGCGCAACATTGCGGACTAGCGACGAAGGCCGAAATGTCCTAGTACTAGCCGGTACCCATGCGTAGACTGCTGTCAACGAGAGCAAAAGGAGGCGCAATGACTGTCACTCAGAACACCCAAAATGGGGCTCAGAACGAATCCAAGCTCTTCGCTGCTGCGCGACTGATCCAGGAGCTAGACCCCTCTGCTCAAATTATGAAGATGCAGAAGCTGCTCTACTACGTGCAGGGATGGTCGCTGGCGCTGACCGGCGATCCCATGATTGAGTCCTCACCACAAGCATACAAAGATGGCCCGGTGTATCCGGCTGTGCGCGAGGATATGAAGTACTGCGGGAACCGGAAGATTTCTAACGCAAAAACAGGTGTACTGAGCGATCAAGACGTCGAAATCATCACTACCGTCGTCGACCGCTTCCGCCGAAAAGGCGGCAAGGAGTTGGCAGACGCAACTCATTTGGAATCGCCGTGGCTTGAGGCACGCGGGGATTTGGCCGTCGGGGCTCACTGCTCGAGAGAGATGTCTTTGCAAAGCATGATGCGTTACTTCTTGTCGGTTCCTTCAGCTGAAGCTATCCGGATCAAGGCTTCAGTAGTGGCTCCAAAACGAGAGCCTGGTGCTGATTTTTTCCGACGCGAGTCCGCGAAATGGAGTGATCTTCTCGAGCGTCTAGGGGCTTGAGTCGATCGGTGTTTCGCTTCAGTGCAGACAAGCTTGCCCAAACGGCAACGGAATTCAACCAGCAGTTATGCTCCTTGACCGGCGAACCTCATTTCGTCAGAGAACCTGGGCTCCTGCTGGGAGCGGTGGGTCGCCCCTTAGAGACTTGGGGTGGAGACCTGCTGTATGGCTCTGTGACACTCCGCGCGGCGGTCCTCACCAGTGGCATAGCAGGTTCTCATCCCTTTGCTCAGGGAAATAAACGAACAGCTTGGATGATGGGGCTTTTCTTCATCCAAGGTTACGAGTGGGATCTCGAGAACATTGGTCCGGACGAGTCAGAACGGCAGGTACTGTCACTTATCGATCACAGTCTCTCCGAAGAAGGCTACTCTGCTTGGCTCGCTTCTCACCTCGTGAAGCTCAAGTAACTGGTCTCATCACAGTTGTGCCCGCCTAACCAGAGCGGCTAGGCGGGCACAACAACGAAACAGTCATGTTTACTCTAGTGCGGCTTCTTGGCGGGCGTAGTGAGCCGCTACTGCGTGATCCATGCCGGTGCCATGCTTGGCGACGTCGACAATAGCCTGGGCGAGCTCGTCACTGACCTGAGTTGCTTGCACTGTGACGGCGATAGTGACTGCCCCAAGATCCGCTAGGGACTTCCACAGCGCGTTGGTTGCTTTGGCCTCTGAGAGCTCCTGGGTTGCTGCGAAGATCCCCGCGTTGTCAATGCCGACGTTGCCCGCTGCTCTGTCAATCGCGGCGGTGAGTTTGCTTAGCTCTTCGTTCAGGATCGCTGTCTCTGCGTCCCTGTCCGGGATGCCTAGATGCCCGCTCTCCAGAGCTTTCAACCGCGCTTGGATTGCTGGCGGTGCGAACACCTGCAAGGCTCCCAGGGCTTCTGGTGTGGTTGCTGCGGCTGCGAGCTGGGTGTAGGTCATGCCGGTGTCTTTGAGCGGTTGCATAGCGGCCCAGGCCATTTGCACGCGCGCGGGGTCGGCTTGCAGGATCCCGTCAATCTTGGCGCGCTCACGATCGTAACGGGTCTGGGTAGTCGAGAGGTAGTGGCTGGTCTCTGAGTTCTCGCTGGCGAGTGCTCGAGCCTGGTCGCGGTACTTCGCGTACTGGGATTCCCGATACTCTGCTGAAGCATTCGGGTCGACTCTGGCGGCCTGGGCTTTCTCTGTGAGCGCCTTGTATGTCTCGAGGTCTCGAAGTGTCGAGCTGATCGCTGTTGGTGCTGTGATAGTCATAGTGCTTCTTTCTCCTGATTGGTTGGTTACTTCCGGACCCGGGACTGCACCGCTGTGGCGAGCTCGGGGCTTACTGCACGGATCTTGGCGTGCCTCCCTGGGGTGAGGGTGCCTGTGGCCTCTGGACGGGCCGCTACGGTCACGAAGTCCACCCACATGGCATTGATTACCTCCAGGGCCGCCTTGTCGCCCTCTGGGGCTGCTGCGTGGTCTCTGATGGATAGCTGGGCTTTTGTGACTGCGTAGTGCTGAGCGTCGCTGTTGCGGGCACGCTCGAGCAGGTCGATGTACTCGGCTACGTTGTTGATGGTGTTGCTGATGATTGTCATGATGGTTTCTTCTCCTGTGGTTGGTTGTTTATCGAGGGGCTTTGCTTATGGGGCGCTGGTTGATCTGTAGGCCTGTTGGGTCTAGGACAGCTTCAGCGGAGTTTTTGAAGAATGCGAGGATTGCGGACTGCGGAGCTCGCGTCTCCCAAAGACTGGCCCCAACCCTCCAGTGGGTCGCGTACTGAGTGGCAACAATTAGGCGCGGTGTCCAAGAGAGTCCCGACCGCTCGCTGTCTCTCGCACCGCGGTAGAGGATGCTTTTCTTTTGGCCGCGGCGAGCTGTTCGGTTATCTTCCATCGGGACGATGGTCCGGTCCTCCTTCACTACGAAACGTCCCACTGACCGAAATATCGGGATCCAGAACTCTGGCGGCCTTTGGATACTGCGAACTGGATAAGCTTCGGCAAGCCCTAATCGGCGGTCTTTGATCGATAGATGTTCATGGATCTCAGCGAAAAGTACAGGCCAGTGGTAGCGGGGCGTCTGTGCGGCCAGTGGCGCCCATTGGATCCGCTGGCCGGACGCGATGTAATCGTTCGCCGTGGCTATGGTCTCGAGAACTTGGCGCGCTCGAGCTGCCTTTAGATCTCTGTTGAGTATCCGGGCAAAAGGTACCAGTGCATGCGCTTCTTGATGCCTCAGATAGCTAACGTCGAGGCGGTGATCGCCAAACCTAAGACGATCCAGACTATTGGCATCTTTGACGATCAAGTAGTTGCGGACATCCGCGTCAGTACCGCCGTTAGCACGTATGGCGCGGATTCCTTCGGCATCATCGATGGAGTGGTAGCGGATGATCTGGGCTGCTTTGGCATTGTAGGGGGTTACGAATCCTTGTGCGCAGAACTCTTGGTATCGGGTGGCGCCCAGGGCTCCGTGTCTAATGGCGACGGCTTGCCCCTGCAATCCGATGTCGTGGAACACCGCTGCCTGCGCGATTGTCTCAAGTTCGCTCTCTTCAATTGCCAGCGCTTCGGCTAGCTTAAGTGCCAGTATCAGGACGTTCACAGCATGGTCGGCCCCATGCTGTGTGCTTTCCCCGGCTCTCCAGGGATCTGCTTCCTGGAGTACGCGCGCCCAGTGAGTGATGAGTTGCTCAATCGCGCTCATGCTTGCCGACTCCGGCGTAGTAGCGGGTGTTTGCTTTGCCGGTAAGCCTCCGCCGATTTTCGGGGCAATTCCTTCTGGCGGGCTAGGATCGGCCGGCAGTCCGGGCAGATGTGTTGGTTCACCTGGTCGATGATCCAGGCGGCCTGGTCTTCTGGGGTGCTCGAGTTCGTGCAGTCGGCACGTGCACAGTGGAGCGGGGTCACTGGTCTACCTCCCCGGCTTCAGCGGCCAGTAGGCGGGCCTTCTTCGCTGGATCCTCAAACAGGGCCTTGGAGCGTCTGCCGCGTTGCATGGTCATGGTTGCCCGCTGCACCTCTGCGTACAAATCGAAGTCCCGCTTCATCAGAACGTTGAGCGTCTGCGGGCTCGGATACCCGGCCCAACAAATGTCACGCCAAAGCCGTTTGACTGCTCGCATATCCCAGCGTTCACTTTGAGGCTCCGGCCAACGTTGCCGTCGCTGCTTCCATAAGAGCCTGGCAATCTGGTCGTGAGCCTGTTCGCGTGTCTCCCGCCCTGCTTCCACGGTTTCCTTGGGCGTGCCACTGGGAATAATGATGCTCTGAAGTAGTCGTTGGTACTCCGACCAGGCAGCAAGAGCCTTCCTGATTGTCGGGGACTGACTCATGAGCTCACCTCACTGCGGCGCCTCGCGCGCGCGTTTTTAGGGATCGAGCACGTTCGTGTACGCACTCCGCTGATGGTGGTCATGCGGCGTTCCTCCTCGGTGCTGGTGTCTTTGTCGGCGGTCGTTCGGTTTTCCCTTTGAGTCCGGCCCAGGTGCCCGCCCGGTGGGTCTCATGCTCACTGGCATAAGCGGCGCAATGTGCGAGAGCTGGACAGGCTTGGCAAGCTTTAGAGGCTTGCCGGTGGCTGGCGGGGTGGTCAGAGATCCATAGGTCTTTGCGTGGACCGCGGCACGGTATTTGGCGGCCGTCTTCTTCGAGCCATGCCAGGTGCTCGAGTAGCTGAGCATGTGCTTCGGCGCGGGCGAGGTCGGCGGCTTGCTTGGACCCGCTGGCTCTCCCGCTCATAGGAACTCGTCCCCGCTGCGGCCTTCAGGGTCGGTGGTTGGTTCTCCACATTTGGGGCAGTTGTAGGCGAGGGGTCCATAGACCTCTCCGCATGGATTGCAGCGACGATTTAGAGGCTCTGAAGATCCCTTTTCTTTACCGTCTCGAGTGACCTTGCCGCCTTGCCGCCCCTTATAGGGGGCGGCAATCTGGCAAGCTGAAGGGTCCGAGTTTGGCAAGCTGTCGGCAACCTGCGGCAAACTGCCTAGTCTGTTCCTGCCGCCTTCCGAGATTGACAGGATCTTAGCGCCACGATCCCCCAGTTCAGAGATGATTAGATACTGTCCGAGCCCCGAACTTATAGCGTCTCGCAATGCTTGCCGACTGTGCTCTGTAGTTTCGGCAAGGTGCCGCACTAGTGCTGTCTTGGCGGTCGGCAAACTGGATCCCAAATACTCCAGAACGGCATCGAGTGCGGCACCTGTTTTTGCGGCTGTCCGGGTCTGTCCGATAGTGAGGTGGCGAGAGATCGGATCGTAGTCCAGCAACCTCTTTGGGACGTCTACGTCGCGGCCGTGAGCGGTGAAGAATCTGTTACCTTGGGCGGCTGAGTCATTCTCGTTTTCCTGGTCTTTCAAGAGCCTCCATGAAGCATCCGGCCAGTCGAGGATCCGGCTGTCGCCTCTCGATCGTTCCCCTGTGTGGCCCATGTGGTGCACTAAGAGAACGTTGGTTATCCCGGCTTCGAGTGCGAGCTCGTCGAGGGCTTCGAGGAATCGGCCAGCATCCTTGTTTTCATCGAGCGCGAGGGCGTCGAGTGCTGGGCGTAGACAGTCGAAGACAAGGACATCTGCACCGCCTATGTGCTTAGCCCAGGCGGTGCGCACTGAGGGGTTCAGAATGTCGAACTGGGATGCCACTCCACGCAACGCGAGGATGTCGAGCCTGTCGGCGTTCTCGATGTTCTGGTCCCTGAGCCAGCGGCGTAGCGTGAGTGGTGAGAGCTCCAGATCTAAGAGTGCGACGCGGTCGGCTTGCCTGGTGAAGAACTCCCCAAAGAGGGGCACACCGTCGACCAGAGCCCTGATGGTGTTGCCCACTGTGGTGGTCTTCCCGGTCTTCTGTTGGGCGGATAGGACGATGCGGCCACCTTCGGGCCACACGTGTTCCACCCTCCAGGGTGTTGTCTCGTCCGGCTGGGCTAGGAAGTGGTCGAGTCGGATTAGCTGGGGGATCTCGAGCCCGGCGGTTTTTTCTCCGTCTAGGTGTTCGCGGGCTTCCCGGTCGACGCGCAATTGTTCAGCGCGGGCGAGGACTTTCGCCTGGTGTTCCTGCTCCGGGGTGGTCGCGGCGTCTGCTTTGCCCTGTGAGCCATTAGCAAGCTGCTCGGGTAGATCCATGATTACGTTGAACTCGTCGGCGGCACTGCTGCGCCCGTATCCCTGCGTTCTTAGATGCCTGGCTGCTGCGCTCATGTCGCCACCGTGGTTGTAGTGGGCATAGACAAAGAGCTTGGACAGGGGCTGCTCTGTGGGTAGTCCTGCTTCAGTCGAAAACACATAGAGCCCGCCGTCATCGTGCACAGTGGCGCTAGCGCCCTCCCTGGGATCCTTGCCCGGTCTTGTGGCGCTGTCGCCGTGGACGTGCCAGCCGTGGGCGGCTAGAAGGCTCTCCCAAGACGTTTGATTGGCCCAGTCGGTGCCTGGTCTATCATCGGACGCATTGGGAACAGGCGCGCGCTCCACTGGTGGGGCCTTCGCCAGTTCTGGTTCTCTGGTCAGGTACTCCGCCAGGAAGCCCGGCAGCGGGGCGATTTCGCCTCCCTCGTCCACATACTCTTGCCCTTCAGTGTTGATGGATCCGGGGCCGATGACATAGCCGCCGTCGCCGCGCACGTCGATCTTGTAGCCGTCCTTCTTGAAGGGGGCCTGACATTTGATGCGCTTCTTTGGCTGCTGAAAATAGAAGTGGCGGCCGTGGGGTGTTCGGACGGTGCGCGTCTTCGGCAAGGACTCGCCACGATCCTCACAGAAGCGGGTGAGCTCTCCTAAATTGTCCTCGTCGATCACGACAAGGTTAGACAGGCCACAGGCCACGCCATAGTTGATATCGCCGTCACTGAACCAGGACGCTATGGTCTCGGGGTTGTTGGTGGCTTCCTTGGTCCACATGAACCCGGCACGCGGATCTTTGCGGCGGTCCTTGGCGGGCAGCAGGCGGCGGCCGTGATTGCCCTCTGCTACGGCGTGGTCTTTGGTGGTCATTAGTAGAGAACCTCCAGAGCGCCGTGCCTCTCTGCACCGCGGCCCGAGTTGCGGGTGAGTACGATGACAGGCGGCCATTCCGTGGAACGGGCTCGCTCTTTCGGATCTACACAATCAGGACATGTATAGCCAACGATGGCGTTGTCATCCTCTTGGACCTGTACAAGCCAGTCGCTGCTGGCACGGCGCATACGTCGCTTACACCTGCTGCACTTGATCAGCTTGGCCTTTGGTCGGCTCATACCTGGGCCACCTGCTCCCTGTCCTGCTGCGGCGCCACTAGGCTCACCATCTCGAACGCCTCCATTGATAGATCGTCCTCGTCGAGGGGGCGGCAAACGTGGGTGCGCCTGTACTCCTCCCCGTTGCTGTACCAGTCAAAGTCCACAGTCTTAGCAACACGCCAGTCCCGCTGGTCGAACTTATGGAGGACTGTAGTCAGGAAGGCTAGCTCGCTCGTTGCCACGTTCTGGTGGACATAGATCCGCGTGCGCCTGCGATCCTTCACGATCCGGCCCAGCACCTTGTAGGGGCCGTTGCCTGTCTCCTCGCAACAGAAGTAAGTGGCGGGCCGCTCATCAACGCGGAGCTCCACGTCTGGGCGGGCAAGGACCGCCAAAGTCTGTGGGACTGCTATCTGCTGCACTGTCATCCAATGGCTCATGGTCTAGTCCTCCCAAGTCCCGGCGTGGCGGTCTGCGTACTCGTGGATCACGCGGGCCAAGAGCTCCGGCGGCATGAAGTTGAACCTGCTGAACAGTTCATCTCGCACGGTCATTTCCACGTCGTGGCAGAGTGCGCCGTATCCGTACTCCGCGTACGGGCCCAGGTGTTCAGGAGCGCAGTCAGTGAGCGGCGCGTACGTGCGCACAGTGTTCGCTTTGGTGTTTGCGTCGGCGAGCTCCGTGGCGGTGATCTCGAAGAACTCCGCGAAGGCACCTACGTCTTCGATACTCCAGCGCTCACGGCCAGCGACAAGATCAGCTAGGCCCGCCACGTCAGTGCTCAGTGCTTCTGCAAGATCGGCCCATACGTTGCCGCTGCATGATTGCAGAAGTGTGGCAGCGTTGCGAGAGATGACAGCGTTCAAGACGTTCGCGTTCGCGTCATGCGGCTGGGATTCCGGTAGGATGTTCATAGATAGATGCCTTTCAGCTCCTGGTTGATTGCTCTTTCTGGAAAGTCCCCTGTTGCTTTGGTCGGCGCGGGGGCTTTCGCCTTTCTTGAGTCGATTACGCATTGGCTAGTTCCTGTTCTTCGATCCAGTTGTCGACGGTGCTTCTACGCCAGCGGAACAGGCCACCCACTTTGATATGCGGCGGTAGCTCTCCCTTGTTCTTCATGCGGTAGACGGTTGTGTAGGACACTCCCAAGATCTCGGCTAAGTCTTTGAGCTCGAGGTCTGCCCGTTCAGCGGTTGCGGTCATCCTTAGTTCGCCCCTTCAAGTTTTAGTACTAACCACAAGGTTTTCTGTAGTTAGCAATACATTCCCACAGGCGCCTTGGGTTGTCAAGTTTGGTAGAGTTCATGTAAGAAACTTTGAGGTGAGGACTGTATGACACAGCGTAAGAAGAGGCAGCCTGTTCCCATTGGGCCGTCGGGTAAGAACGTCGGCGACAATACTTTTATTCGTCGCGGCTGGCTAAGCCTGACACAGG
This sequence comes from Schaalia sp. JY-X169, assembly GCF_014069575.1. Classification (NCBI taxonomy): domain Bacteria; kingdom Bacillati; phylum Actinomycetota; class Actinomycetes; order Actinomycetales; family Actinomycetaceae; genus Schaalia; species Schaalia sp. JY-X169. The sequence continues at coordinate 1,665,973 of NZ_CP059675.1, read as the reverse complement.
AAGATCTGAGCGCCCGGCTGGCTTCCCGCGGGATACACCTCGCGGTGCCTGCGATTCGCGACATCGAGAACGGACGTCGCCGGGTAGACGCAGACGAGCTTACGGCCCTTGCCTATGCGCTTGATACCTATCCGAACGACCTCCTCCTCCCCGCGGAAGCACAAGGGGCACTTACTGGCCTTCCCGCGGGCCTGGACGTTCAAGAGATCTCTTGGTGGCTTCAGGGGAAGCAACTGGAACCAAACGTGATGGTGCCCCTATGGGGTGAACGCCTCTCGGCTCTTGAGAAAGAGATCCAGGATCTCGAGCGACCAGCAAAGGATCCCCGCGACCGCCCTCCCCGCGACTCGGCAGACTTTGACCTGTCTACTCTCCAGCTGCAGGACCAGGACAGAATCGACCTAATGCGAGGGTCAGCTCTGTTCATGGAGTCCCGTATCAGGTACTGGGAAGCGAAGGATCATGGCTAGGTCCAAGCTCCCTGAAGGTCATACCAGTAACGTCCTCGTGGCTGGCTATGTGGAAGACGGCCTGAAGGCTTCCGGGGCGAAACGCTACCGGCGCGCCACTGCGGGCGAAGATCCCACGATCTACCGGGCGACGGTGCGCTACCGGGCCGCTAATGGCACGACAAAGACCGCTGAAGCATGGCATGTGCATAAGAGCAAGGCTGAGGCACGCGTTCGCGATAACGCTGCAAGGTACCTCGAGGAAGCTGGGCGGGCTCTGGATCCCACAATGACGGTTGCAGAGCTTGGGGAAGCGTGGCTGTCTGTGTTCGCTGCGAAGGGCTCAGTGCGCCCTCAAACGCTGGGACTCTACGCGAGCGCGCTAAACGATCACGTAGCGCCGTCTCTGGGCGGCTGGGAGCTGCGAGAGCTCACTACAGGCAAGATCACGGCCGCTCTGGACGCTATGGCGAAGACAGCACCGTCTAACGCCAGGTTTTCCCGCGTGGTCCTCAAACACATGATTGACTACGCGATCCAGCACGACGCACTGGAACAGAGCCCGGTCGACAAGACTCCGACGTATAGCAGCTCAGCTGCATCTCCGAAGGCGCTCACGGTCGACCAGTTGATGAAAGTCCGGCAAGCGGTGTCTGCATGGCAGGAAGCGCGTCGCTCTGGGCCGCCACGGGGCCGCAACACTCTGGACGTGCTGGATTTCATGCTGGGCGCTGGTTGTCGCACTGGCGAGGCGTTGGCGGTGCGCTGGGAAGATGTGCGGCTGGGCGGGGATCCCACTGTCACCTTCACTGGGACGATCATTACGCCGCGACATAAGGGCAAGGTGTACCGGCAACCGCTCCCGAAGTCGAAGAGTGGCTTTAGGACGGTTCACATTCCCCAGCATGTGGCGAACATGCTCATGCGGCGCGCGGGTGAAGAGGATCCTGGCGAGCTCGGCCTAGTGTTCGCGTCCCGTGATGGTGGGATCATGTCGCCCAACAACTTCCGGCGCGGGCTGCGCCAGGCGCTGAGGGAAGCGGATCTAGAGGGCTTCTACCCGTACTTGCTGCGCAAGACTGCGGCCACCGCGATTGCCCGGGCCGATGGCATGGAAGCCGCCGCTGCAACGCTGGGACACTCGTCGCCTTCAGTGACCGCGAAACACTATGCGGAACGGAATGTTGAAGCTCCAGATGTGGCGGCCACGGTGCAGCGCTTGTTTGACGCTCTGGTCTGAAAACGTGTGGAAAACGTGTGGAAGTGGACCCGAAACGGTCAGGTGAAGAAGTCGGCTTTTGCATCCGCCCAGGTCACAGGCTATTAGTGGAGCGGGTGACGAGAATCGAACTCGCACCATCTGCTTGGAAGGCAGAGGCTCTACCATTGAGCTACACCCGCATCGCATCCGCAACTCGTGCGTCTGCAACCAGAACACTATAGCGCGCATCTCCTGCGCGCGTCGCCCTCGATCCAGTTGCCTGCGCCACAGCCCGCTGCAGTCCTTAGGCTTCATTGGGGAAACTGCCGTAGTATTGGCGGGGTTGCGAGCATGTCTGCTCGCCAGAATCAGCGCATTCCGGTTCGCGAAAGTGGCCGGGTGCAAAATCTATTTCGTGGGAGTGTAACGCGTGAAGAGCACCGTTGAGAATCTCGAGCCGACCAAGGTCCGTCTGACAGTTACGGTCGATTACGACGAACTCAAGCCTTTCATGGCAGAGGCATACAAGGAGATCGCGGGCCAGGTGAACATCCCCGGCTTCAGGAAGGGTCACATCCCTCCACGCATCATTGACCAGCGCTTTGGTCGCGGCGCCGTTATTGAGCAGGTGGTCAACCAGGTCGTCCCTGAGCAGCTGAACAATGCAATCGTCGAGAACAAGTTGCGCCCTCTGGCCCAGCCAGAGATTGAGGTTGAGGAAATCCCCGCAACTGAGGGAGAGCCTGGCGGCGCTTTGGTTTTCACCGCAAACATGGACGTCGTTCCGGAGTTTGAACTGCCCAGCCTTTCCGATCGTGTCGTAGAAGTTGACGACATTGAGGTTTCGGACGAGGACGTGGATGCAGAGCTTGACTCTCTTCGGGGCCGTTTCGCGACCTTGAAGAACCTGGATCGCCCTGCTGAGGATGGCGACTACCTGACACTGGATCTGGTTGCAAACGTTGGGGAGACAGAGATTGATTCACTGTCTGATGTTTCCTACGAACTGGGCTCCGGCTCGATGCTTCCGGGCCAGGATGAAGCGTTGCGCGGTGCTTCCGCTGGTGACGAAATCCGTTTCACCTCTGAGGTTGCCGGCGGCGAGTTCGCTGGATCCGAGGCGGTCATCGACGTCAAGGTCACTGCTGTCAAGGAACGCGAGCTGCCTGACGTAGATGACGACTTCGCACTGATGGTCTCTGAGTTCGACACGGCAGAAGAACTTCGGGCCGACACGGTCAACACCGTCCGTGAAGGCAAGAAGGGCGCGCAGGCGCTTCAGGCCCGTGATCGTCTCCTCGAGCAGTTGATTGCCGAGGCCGAGATCCTGCTGCCGGAGGCCGTCCTTGAGGCTGAGGTGGCCCGCCGGGTTGAAGAGGACACCGATGAGGAAGCACGCGCGGCAGTCCGTGAGCGCATCGAGGCTGATATTCGTCAGCAGGTCTTCCTGGATACTCTGGTTGAGGGGCGCGAGGTTGAGGTCTCCCAGCAGGAGCTGATCGACTTTATGATGCACACGGCTCAGACCTACGGGATGGACCTGGGCACGATGCTGCAGGACCAGGCGCAGATTCAGAATCTCTACTCCGAACTGGCCCGCACCAAGGCCCTTGTTTCGGTGCTGGGCGACACGGTCGTCAAGGATGCTTCCGGTGAGGTCGTGGACATGACAGCCTTCACCGCCGATGCTTCCCAGGCTGAGGAGGAAGCTCCGGAAGCCCCGGCAGAAGAGGGTACGTTCGCAATCGACATTGAGGACATTGCAGACGAGGCCGACGAAGAGGCTTAACGAGCCGGGCGTTTGCTCAACGAAGGGTCGCGGGGACATTGGTCTTCGCGGCCCTTTGCTATGGTGCGCCAACAGCGAAAAGATCGCGGCTAATGCAGAATTGTGGAGCGGCCGCGACTAGTTTGGGGATAGTTGCGGAGGGTGTGGCCCTCCGTCCTCGTCCTTAGGTTTAGATACGGAGTTCCTATGACTACGCTTCAACCGACCAGTGCGGGACCAAACGAGTCCGGTATGGGTCTGAATGACAATGTCTACCAGCGATTGCTTCAAGAGCGCATCATTTGGCTCGGTGGCGAAGTGCGTGATGACAGCGCAAATGCAATCTGTGCGCAGCTTCTGCTCTTGGCCGCAGAGAACCCGGATGAAGACATCTACCTCTACATCAACAGCCCGGGCGGTTCGGTGACCGCCGGTATGGCAATCTACGACACCATGCAGTACGTGAAGCCCGACATTGCAACGGTTGGTATGGGACTTGCCGCTTCCATGGGACAGTTCCTATTGACGGCGGGAACCAACGGCAAACGTTACATAACGCCCCACACGCGTGTCTTGATGCACCAGCCTTCCGGTGGTGCTGGCGGATCTGCCACCGACATTCGCATTAACGCCGACCTGATCCTTCACATGAAGAAGGAACTGGCTGAGATCATTGCGGACCGGACCGGCAAGACCGTCGAACAGATTGACCGCGACTTCGATCGTGACAAGTGGTTTACTGCGCAAGAGGCGCTGGAGTACGGCTTTGTTGACCACATTGTCGACCAGCCGCAGTCCATTGGCCGCAAGTCCAGCCAGGAAGGGGCATAGCAATGACCTCAACGAAGCCTTACTTTGATGCAATTCAGCGGCAGATGCCGGGAGGCGTAGCTCCCGAGGGAATGCCGCAGTCCCGTTACGTGTTCCCAACATTTGAGGAGCGCACTGCGTACGGCTACAAGCGACAAGACCCGTATGCGAAGCTTTTTGAGGATCGGATCGTGTTCCTCGGCGTTCAGGTTGATGACGCATCCGCAGATGACGTTATGGCGCAACTGCTGGTACTGGAGAGCATGGATACGGACTCCTTGATCACCATGTACATCAACAGCCCCGGCGGGTCCTTCACCGCGATGACGGCTATCTACGACACGATGCAGTACATCCGTCCTCACGTTCAGACTGTGTGCTTGGGGCAGGCGGCCTCGGCAGCTGCGGTGTTGCTCGCAGCGGGCCAGCCGGGCAAGCGCCTCGCGTTGCCTAATGCTCGCATCCTCATTCATCAGCCCGCAATGGATGGGGTGCAGGGGCAGGCTTCAGACATCCAGATTGTCGCGGATGAGATTGACCGGATGCGCGTGTGGATGGAGCGAACGCTCGCGGCACACACGGGACGAACTGAAGAGCAGATCCGCAAAGATGTTGAGAGGGACAAGATTCTTACAGCAGAGCAGGCGGAGGCGTACGGTCTGATCGACCACGTGCTTACCAGTCGAAAGGCCGACTAGCCAAGCAGGCGGGTGATTCCACGGCGCGCCCTCGGGTTAGATGTCGGAAGGCTCTAATAGGCTGAAGGCGCGTCGATGGGACGCCTCTTAGTACCGGCGTCGGTATGGTGAGTCAGCAGGAGGGGTAGGTTCGAAATGACTTCGTTCCAAGATAGTTCGGAGTTGCTGAAGTGCGCCTTCTGTAGCAAATCCCAAAAGCAGGTCCGCAAGTTGATCGGTGGGTCTGGGGTCTACATCTGTAATGAGTGTGTTGAGCTCTGCAATGACATCATTGAAGAGGAACTGCCGGAAGAGGTTGAGCCGCGCCAGTTGACTCTCCCTAAGCCGAAGGAGGTCAAAGAGTTCCTTGACACCTGGGTGGTTGGGCAGGAACGTTCAAAGCGCTCCTTGTCGGTTGCCGTGTACAACCACTACAAGAGGGTGCGCGCCAGCAATGGTGGGGGAGAGGATTTGGAGGGGACGAAGTCGAATGTTCTGCTCCTTGGTCCCACAGGCACTGGGAAGACTCACTTGGCCCGCTCGTTGGCGAAGCTGCTCGATGTTCCCTTCTGTATCGTCGATGCGACCGCGCTGACAGAGGCGGGATATGTGGGTGAGGATGTTGAGAATATTCTTCTCAAGCTCATTCAGTCCGCGGATGGCGACATTAAGAAGGCCGAACGCGGCATCATCTACATTGATGAGATTGACAAGATCGGGCGCAAAGGTGAGAACGCTTCGATCACCAGGGATGTCTCGGGTGAGGGCGTCCAGCAGGCCCTTCTGAAGATCATTGAAGGAACCAAAGCCTCCGTTCCGCCCCAGGGTGGTCGGAAGCATCCGCATCAACAGTTCCTTGAGATTGACACGTCATCCATTCTGTTTATTGCCGCAGGGGCTTTCTCCGGGATTGATGAGATTGTCAAGGCACGCCTCGGGAAACGGCAGACAGGATTTGGTACTGAGCTGGCTGTTGCTTCAGAGATGGGCGACCTGTACAAGCATGTCTCGGCCGAAGATCTTCACTCGTTTGGGTTGATCCCAGAGTTCATTGGGCGCCTCCCGGTGGTTACTTCCACGGAGCTGCTGTCTGAGGGTGATCTGGTGGCAATCTTGACGGAGCCCAAGAACTGTTTGGTGAATCAGTACCGCGCACTCTTCGACCTGGATGGGGTTGAGCTCGAGTTCACCCCTGAGGCTCTGGCTGCGATGGCTCGTCTTGCCATGCAGCGGGAATCGGGTGCGCGCGGCTTGTCATCCATCATGGAAGAGACGCTGTCTGAGCTGATGTTTGAGATTCCGTCTGAGAAGAATGTGGAGCGGGTCGTTGTTACGGCAGAGGCAGTGACCGGTGAGGGTGAACCCCGGGTGTTCCTCTTTGGGGAAACCACTGCGCGGTCTGCATAGATCGGTCGATGTTCTCTGCGGGCGATGCGCTCCCCGTGCTATTCCTGCTTCTGCCCCGCCGCGGAATGCTCGACTGGGTAGCGAATGTTCCGGCTAGACTGCGGTTTGTTCCACTTTGACCGCTAAGGAGTCCCCGGATGACCGCCAGCGATGTTCCGTCTGAGTTGGCGGATGAACGACGCACAATCGACAACATTGATGCCGCTCTGATCCATATTTTGGCTGAGCGATTCCGCTGTACCCAGCGTGTTGGACATATCAAGGCTCAGAAGGGTTTGCCTGCTGCTGACCCGGCGCGAGAGAAAGAGCAGGTGCAGCGTCTGCGGGACCTTGCGGTGGAATCTGGGCTGGATCCTGATTTTGCGGAAACCTTCCTAACATTCATGGTGAATGAAGTGATCCGCCACCATGAGGTAATCAAGAGCTCATACCAGTCGGAGTAGGAGGGGCAACCCTCCCTGCGCAGGGGCAGCTCCCAACGGTAACTCTCATTCTTTGAACCCACGCACCTCAGCCTAGGGTTGCCGGGATCACGCAAGGTTGCCCGGATCACGCAGGGTTGCCGGGATCACGCAAGGTTGCCCGCAATTCGCACGATCGGAGGCAACTTTAAGCGACCCCGGCAACCTTAGACACTTTGGCCAGTGGTGCGGGCGTTGGCAAGGCGGGCGGTGGTGTTGCTGGTGGCGTCGGACCAAATCCTGGCAGACCCACACGCATCGCACGCTTGCAGTTTCGCGAAATGTACGTGTTGTGGCCATGGTCGCCGATGTCGTGGCCTGGAATGCCCTTGGTCGCCGATGTCGTGGCCTGGAACGCCCTTGGTCGCCGATGTCAGCGTAGGTCGCCGATAATTTGGCGAAACAACGGCGACCTACGCTGACTTTGGCGACCTTGGTTCGGGTTTGTGGTGGGTTTGGCGAAACAACGGCGACCTACGCCGACTTTGGCGACCTTGGTTCGGGTTTGTGGTGGGTTCGGCGAAACAACGGCGACCTACGCCGACTTTGGCGACCTGCCCCTGCTGCAGGGTTTAGCGTCGTTTGCCGAAGGGGCGCCCTTCATACCAGTAGGCGCGCGCTGCCAGAGATGAACCGGTCAAAGCAAACTCGCTTCGCACCTTTGTCCGCAGGTGCTTCAGTGATCCGGCCTCGGTCGCGACCCACGCTTGCCATCCGCTCCAGTCGCGGCTCTCAATTGCTTGCGCAAGCGAAGTCTCATCTTTGCGGTCAATCCAGTGGAGCCTCAAGTTTGAGTGGCTGGCAAGCGGGATGGCTCTGTCTTGGTCGTCGTGAAGCTCCAGGTACAGTTCGACAGGAACGGTTCCAGGCAAGGCGTTGATAACGTCGTTTACAGCAGGTATTGCTGCCGCGTCACCGACTAGCAGATAGCCGTGAGGCAGTGGATCTGCAACTTTGAAGGCGGTGGACGCGAGTGAAGTCACCTCGATGGTCGCTCCTGGTTGCACGGCGGCCGCCCACGATGAGGCCGGCCCGGCAGGCTCATGGAGCACAAAGTCAACCGCAAATTTTCCCTCCGCTGGGGTGGCCTCCGAGATGGTGTAACCCCGCTGGTGCTCGCGGCCTGAACCTGAAGGGTCGGGGAACCAAAACCGCAAGTATGCGGTGGGTGCAATGATCGCCTTGGGATCTTGAAAGAGCGTCGGGGAGTGCATGCGGACCCGCACGAAGTGGGGAGCAAGGAACTCGGTGTCAACTACGGTTGCCAAATGGTCCTTGGCTCCGTACACCTTCATCATCACACCGGTGAGACCTCTTGAGGCCATAGATCGCGACTCCTCCCGTATCCGGAAAATAGATTGACTCTTGTGCCGCATCCAGATGACAGGTTGACCCCTGCACATAGTTAGCTTAGGTTAGCCTAACCTAAAATGGAGTTGGATGGTTGGCCAAGACACTGCACTGCGCCTTAACGAGCCGGCTCGCTAGTTGTCTTGGGGGCGTCTGGATCCGCTGGGCTGGGGCGTCCGGACGCGCTGGGCTGGTCGGCTGAGCCCGGGGTGACCTGGTTGCGCTGGGCTGGTCGGCGGTCGAGGTGCCGCGACTAACTGAAGTACTGCACCGCGCTGGTGAACAACCCCATATCAAACTCACCCGGGGCATTCTTGTACAGCCCTTCGCCGACGCGCTCGGTGTGCCCCATCTTGCCGAGGATGCGGCCATCCGGTGAAGTGATGCCTTCTACCGCATAGGTTGAATTGTTGGGGTTGAACCCAACCTCCGAGGTCGGATTACCTTCGAGGTCGACATACTGGGTGGCAACCTGCCCGCGCGCGATCAAGTCCGCCATTACTTCCTCAGAGGCGACAAAACGTCCCTCCCCGTGAGAGATAGCGACAGTGTAGATTTCACCGGGTGCGGTGTTCATGAGCCAAGGCGAGAGGTTCGAGGCTACCCGCGTGCGCACCAACCGCGACTGGTGGTAGCCCACGGTGTTGAGGGTCAAGGTTGGACTGTCCGCACCTGCATCAACGATCTCCCCGTGGGGGACCAATCCCAGTTTCACCAGTGCTTGGAATCCATTGCAGATCCCCAGCATGAGACCGTCTCTGTCATTGAGGAGGCGACCAACTTGCTCGCGCACCGGACCGCTGCGGAAGAACGAGGTAATGAGTTTTGCTGAACCGTCAGGCTCATCGCCACCTGAGAACCCACCCGGGATGAAGATAGCTTGCGCCTGTGCAATGCGCTCTGCGAAGTGCTCGACAGATTGGGAGACCTGCGAGGGCGTCAGGTTGCGGATCACGACGATTTCCGGCTCCGCACCTGCCGCGCGAATCACCTTTGCCGCGTCATACTCGGTGTTGGTCCCCGGGAAAACGGGAATGAGAATGCGCGGTGGGGTGGCGAGTGGAGTGGCTCCCAGTGGAGTGGTGGCGCCCAGTGTGGTGGCGGTGCCCGATGGGGCGCCGTGTGCAGCCGGGCGGGGCCACGTATCTACCGTGTAGTTCAATGTGGGGATGACTCCACCGTCAGGCTCCGGCGTGGAAGGATAAATTGGCTCCAGCTTCGCCTCATAGATCTCTTCGAGCTGAGAGAGGGCAATGGCCTCTCCACCTCGACGTAGTTCTGCCTCAACACTGGTTTTACCCAGCGGGGTGCCAACGGCGTCGCCCTCGTGCTCAAACTCAAGAACGAATGATCCGTAGGAGTACCCGAAGAGGTCCTCGAGCGTGACGTCCTCGTGTAGGTCGAGGCCGATCCGGTTGCCCAGCCCCATCTTCAGGGTGCCCTCGGCAACGCCCCCGTATGTCGAAGTGTATGCCGCGCGAATTTTCCCGGCGCTGGTCAGGTCCACCACGGTTTGGAAGGTTTCGATCAGAGAATCGCCCTCGGGCAGCCCATCGTCTCCGTACCTGGGGGCGAGCAGGGTGACGACGTGACCGGCTTCCTTGAACTCCGGCGAGATGATGCGCGAGATGGGGTCGGTTGTCACCGCAAATGACACTAGGGTCGGCGGCACGTCGAGGTCCTCGAAGCTGCCGCTCATCGAGTCTTTCCCGCCAATCGCGGCCAGAGAAAGCTCCTTCTGGGCACGCAGTGCACCGAGCAGCGAAGCAAGCGGTTTACCCCACCGCACTGCGTCGCCTCGCAGGCGTTCGAAGTACTCCTGGAACGTCAGGTAGGTGTCATCCAGCGAAGCCCCGGTGGCGACCAACTTTGCCACTGACTCCACAACCGCCAGGTATGCACCGTGGTATGGACTCTTCTCCGAAATGAAGGGGTTGAAACCCCACGCCATCAGGGAGGACGTTGTCGTGTCGCCTTCCTCGCGAGAGATCTTGTGAACCATTGCCTGCGAGGGGGTGCGCTGGCGGCGCCCACCGAACGGCATGAGGACGGTGCCCGAACCGATCGTGGAGTCAAACCGTTCACTGAGGCCGCGTTTGGAGGCAACATTGAGGTCGTCGGCGAGGGCGAGCAAACCGGCGGTGAAGCCCCCTGGCAGCTCACGTGCGAAAGGCTTCGAAGGTGTCACATGTGCGACCGCGTGCTTTTCAGCCCCGTTCGTGTCAAGGAAGTCGCGCGACAGGTCGACGATCATCTGCCCGTTCCACACCATCGTCAGGCGTCGATCATCCGTGACTGTGGCGACAACGGTCGCCTCGAGGTTCTCTTTGGAGGCAAGGTCGAGGAAACTCTCAACATCACCGCTCTCAACAACCACGGCCATGCGTTCCTGCGACTCGCTAACCGCTAGTTCAGTACCGTCCAGTCCCTCATATTTCTTGGGGACAGCGTCGAGGTCGATGGCGAGGCCGTCGGCGAGTTCGCCGATGGCAACAGAAACGCCGCCCGCACCGAAGTCGTTGCACCGCTTGATGAGGAGGGACGCCTGGGGATTGCGGAAAAGACGTTGCAGTTTGCGTTCTTCGGGAGCATTCCCCTTCTGCACCTCGGGTCCACCGGTCTCCAAAGACTCGGTGGTGTGGGACTTCGATGACCCGGTTGCCCCGCCGCAACCATCACGACCCGTCTTGCCGCCAAGAAGGATGACGACGTCTCCTGGCTCTGGGACCTCGCGCCGCACGTGCGCCGCCGGCACAGCACCGATGACAGCGCCAATTTCCATGCGCTTGGCCTCATACCCGCCATGGTAAATTTCATCAACCTGGCCGGTAGTAAGACCAATCTGGTTGCCATAGGAACTGTAACCGGCAGCAGACTTGGTGACGATAGTGCGCTGCGGCAGCTTACCGGGCAGTGTTTCGCGCACGGGCTTGAGTGGGTCACCCGCGCCGGTCACGCGCATTGCTGCGTAGACGTAGGCGCGCCCGGAGAGAGGGTCGCGGATTGCGCCGCCGATGCAGGTTGCTGCACCGCCAAACGGTTCAATCTCGGTTGGGTGATTGTGTGTCTCATTCTTGAAGAGAAGCAGCCATTCCTCGGGGCCCTCAGGCGTGTCCACCTGGATCTTCACGGTACAGGCGTTGATTTCCTCCGACTCATCAAGGTGGGGAAGCTTGCCCTCTTTACGCAGGTATTTCCCAGCGATGGTTCCAAGGTCCATGAGGGTGACAGGCTTGGTGCGCCCCAGGTCCCTTCGCATCGCTAAGTAGTCTTCATAGGTTTTCTGAATGAGCGGATCGTCAAACTGGACGTGGTCGATCTCGGTGAGGAATGTCGTGTGCCGACAGTGGTCCGACCAGTAGGTATCGATGACGCGCAGCTCAGTGACGGTGGGATCGCGCAGCTCACCCTGGAAGTGCTGCTGGCAGACAAGGAGGTCATCAAGGTCCATGGCGAACCCGTATGTGCCCTGCAACTCGACAAGTCCGTCCTGGTCGAGGTCGCGGAACCCGCTGACGATGGCAACAGGCTCGGGGGAGCGGTGGGTTTCCTCCAGGGTGTCGACCGGCTTGAGAGAAGCTTCCCGAGCTTCCACGGGGTTGATAATGTGGCGCTTGATGGCTTCGACATCGGAATCACTGAGATCGCCCTCGAGCAGGTAAACACGAGCGTTTCTCACCAGCGGCCGCTCACCCTGCGAGAGGATCTGGATGCACTGCGCAGCGGAGTCCGCCCGCTGGTCGAACTGGCCGGGCTGGTACTCCACTGCGAAGACGTGGGCGCCCGGAACTTCAGGCAACGCGCCAAACACCGTGTCCAACTGCGGCTCCGAGAAGACAGTGCGGGTCGCCTCTTCAAACAGTTCTTCGGAGATACCCGAGACGTCATAGCGGTTGAGCAGGCGCACTTTCGTCAAGCCAGGGACTTGGAGCAGGGCGCGGACATCATCGGCCAGCGCCTTGGCCTCAACGTCGAACCCTTCCCGCTTCTCTACGTAAACGCGGTACACCATGGTCATGACCTTCCTTCGGCAGAGAGTGCTTTGGCCCCGATATCGCGGCGAAAGTATGCGTTGTCAAATGTGACTCTTGCTGTCTGTTCGTACGCCTTCGCGACTGCTTCCGTCAGCGTTGCGCCGGTTGCGGTTACGCCGAGGACGCGCCCACCGCCAGTGGTGAGTTCACCATCAACCAGTTTCGCCCCGGCCACGTACACCTCCGCCTCCAAGTCTTCTGGAACTGCGATGGGGAATCCGCTTTCGTAGGCGCCGGGGTAGCCCGCTGAAGCCATCACTACGCAGCAGGCAGCACCGTCGTGAAACTCCACATCGACATTCGCAAGTTCCCCGCGGGCTGTGGCCTGCATGGTGGTCAGTAGGTCGCTTGACAGGAGCGGCAGCACCACCTGGGCTTCTGGATCACCAAATCTGCAGTTGTACTCGATTACCTTGGGGCCATCTTCGGTAAGGATGAGGCCGAAGTAGAGGCAGCCCTTAAAGGTGCGGTCCTCCGCGTTCATGGCTTCCATTGTGGGAATAAAGATTTCTTCCATGGCGCGCGCAGCGAGTTGGGGAGTGTAATAGGGGTTGGGGGCAACAGTCCCCATTCCTCCCGTGTTGGGGCCATTGTCGCCGTCGAGGGCGCGCTTATGATCCATTGACGACACCATCGGAATCATGGCATCCCCGTCAGTGAAGGCGAGGACGGACACTTCCGGCCCTCTGAGGAACTCCTCGATGACAACGCGGCTGCCACTGTCCCCGAAGACTCTGTCCTCCATCATGGCGCGCACTCCAACGCGTGCTTCATCGCGGGTTTGAGCGATGATGACGCCTTTGCCGAGGGCGAGGCCGTCCGCCTTCACGACAGTTGGCAGGGGAGCCGTGTCCAAGTATGCCAGCGCAGCATCTAGCTCAGTGAAGCTCTCGTAAGCGGCCGTTGGAATGCCGTACCTGCGCATCAGATCCTTTGAGAAGACCTTGCTTCCCTCAAGGATCGCGGCGCGCTTATTGGGTCCGAAGCACGCGATCCCGCGCGCTTCGAGCGCATCGACGGCGCCGAGCACCAGGGGATCGTCGGGAGCAACAACCGCAAAGTCAACCTCGTTGTCGACCGCGAATGCAACCATGCCAGCGATGTCTGTCGCGGCAATGTCCACACAGGTCGCATCCCGCGCTATCCCGCCGTTGCCAGGCAGTGCGTACAGCGTGGTGACGTCCGGGTTCTTGGCTAGGGCTTTGACGAGGGCGTGTTCGCGCCCTCCACCTCCGACAACCATGACCTTCATTCGCGCTCTCCTAGTGGTGGAACAGGCGGACGCCATTGAAGGCCATCGCCATGCCGTATTTGTTGCAGGTGTCAATCACGTTGTCGTCGCGCACTGACCCGCCGGGCTCCACGACGTAGGAAACTCCGCTGCGGTGGGCTCGCTCGATGCTGTCACCGAAGGGGAAGAATGCGTCGCTGCCTAGCGAAACCCCGGTGATTCCAGCCAGGTACTCGCGTTTCTCCGCCCGCGTGAAGGGCTGCGGGCGCGTAGTGAGGAACCTCTGCCAGTTTCCGTCATCAAGCACGTCTCCGCTGTCTTCGTCGGACAGGTAGAGGTCGATCGTGTTGTCGCGGTCTGCGCGCCCAATGTCAGGGCGGAAAGGGAGGTCGAGGACGCGTGGGCTCTGGCGCAAGTGCCACAGATCAGCCTTCTGGGCGGCGAGTCGCGTGCAGTGGATCCGTGACTGCTGCCCGGCACCCACCCCGATGGCCTGGCCATCTACGGCGAAGCACACCGAGTTGGACTGGGTGTACTTGAGGGTAATCAAGGCGACAAGCAGGTCGCGCTGCGCGTTTGTGGGAATCACCTTGTTCTCGGTAACCACGTTGTCCAGGAGGGTCTTGTCAATGACGACGTTGTTGCGGCCCTGAAGGAAGGTGATACCGAAAACCTCTTTGCGTTCGTCCTCTTTCGGGACATAGTTGGGGTCGAGGGCGACCACGGCGTAGGTGCCCCTGCGCTTGGCTTTGAGAATCTCCAGTGCTTCCGGCGTGTAGCCGGGTGCGATCACCCCGTCGGAAACTTCCCGCTTGATGATCTGCGCCGTGGTGGCATCGCAAGTGTCCGACAGGGCAATAAAGTCCCCGAATGAGCACATCCGGTCAGCCCCGCGGGCGCGCGCATAGGCCAACGCCAGCGGTGAGTCGTCCAGACCTTCAATGTCATCCACGAAACAAGCCTTCTTGAGGGCTTCACTCATGGGAAGGCCGAGGGCGGCAGACGTGGGGCTGACGTGCTTGAACGAGGCCGCTGCCGGGCGTCCGGTGGCCTCACGCAACTCCTTCACCAACTGTGCGCTATTGAGGGCATCGAGGAAGTTGATGTACCCGGGGCGCCCATTGAGCACCTGCAGAGGAAGATCACTGCCATCAGCCATGTAGATCTCGGCCGGCTTCTGGTTGGGATTACAACCATATTTCAGTTCAAGGCGGTTCACTGTGCGGTCTCCTCACCGTTCTGGTTGATTAAGTAGTCGCATTCTGGGCCGCCCGTCAGGCTCACCGAACGAACGTAGAGCGCGACGCGGTTGTCAGGGTCAAGCGCCTCCCACATCATTTGGGTGAACGCCTCAACGTCGTCTGCAATTGCGACGCGGCGAGGTTCACCAGTGAAGGAAGGGAGCGGGTCTCCATCACTGTTGTAGGTGTGTAGGAAGTGTCCAACGCCGGCCAGGGGCGGGTAGTTGAAGTAGAAGCGCGAGCACGCTGAGCCTTCGGCGTCTGCGCTCTTGAGAATGGAGAGTTGGTACCGGCCATCAGGAAGTAGAAGCCCGGAGATTCTGGGTGTCAGGTTGGGGGCGTCCGGCTCAAACTCGCGGGTCTCAAGCGCGTCCTCGAAAGAGCGCCCCGCAACAAGTGCATCGCGCACAGTGTCGGTTTGGTCGCCGTTGGTGACGATCAGGGTACCGTCAACGGTCCGCAGAGGGTTGTAGATGATGAGCGAGGGATCTTCAACCTTGCTGGGGTCGTAGGCTCTGGTGCGGATTCCGTCCTCGGTCCGTTCGAAGACGCGGTTCCTGCTGTTGGGGGATCGCCCCATGATGAAGTAGGCCACCACCATCCGCGTGCCGTCCGGGGTTTGTCCGAGGACGATTCCGCGGCCCGGGTAGGGGTTTGCGGAGAGTAGTGTCTCGGGATTTGCTACTTCATAGACACTCAACGGTCGCTCCTTTGTTCAGGCTCTGAGAGATCATTTCGCACGCTCTTGGAAGTAGCACCCATTCGGCTTCTTCCATGACGCGGCGTTGCAGGGTTTCCGGTGTGTCGTCGGGGTGGACTGGGACCGCCTTCTGAGCGATGATCTCCCCGCCGTCCGGAACCTCGTTCACGAAGTGAACCGTCGCCCCCGTTACTTTGACGCCATAGTCGAGGGCGGCCTGGTGAACACGCAGACCGTAGAAGCCCTTACCGCAGAATGCCGGGATGAGTGAGGGGTGAACGTTGATAATCCGCCGGTCAAAGTCCGCTGTGAAGGCAGCGCTGAGGATGCGCATGAACCCCGCGAGGACGACGAGGTCGATGTCGCGTGCTTCCAGTAGGTCACGGAGCTGGGCTTCGAAGTCCTCGGTTAGCACTGCCGTCTCCACGCCCATGGAGCGTGCGCGTTCGAGGGCGTAAGCACCCGGTTGGTCAGAGACAACCAGGACGACCTCCCCGCTCCTCAAGGCTCCCGCCACTTGGGCGTCCAGAAGGGCCTGGAGGTTCGTGCCCCCACCGGAAACCAGGACAGCAATCCGGGCTTTCACCAGAGAATCACGCCTTCTGGGCCGCGCACCACTTCACCGAGCCTGCAGGGCGACTCACCGGCTTCACGCAAAGTCTGCAGTGCCAGATCAGCGTCGGCCTGCGCCACAACCACGGCCATGCCGATCCCCATGTTGAAGGTGTTGAACATGTCGCGTCGCGGCACTGCGCCCTCGGACTGGATGAGTTCAAAAATGGGCAAGACCGGCACGTCTGCTTCCTTGATCTTCGCAGTCATTCCGGGAGGAAGTGCGCGGGGAAGATTTTCGTAGAAGCCACCCCCGGTTATGTGGGAAGCAGACTTGATTTGCACCGCTTCCATTAGGGCCAGCATCGGTTTGACGTAGATGCGTGTGGGGGTAAGCAGCGTTTCACCGAGGCTCGCGCCTCCCAGTTCCTCAACGGGAGCGCTTAGGTCTTGGTTCTCCACATCGAAGACTTTCCGCACCAGGGAGAACCCATTGGAGTGCAAGCCAGTGGAGGGAAGCCCAATGATGACATCGCCCTCGACAATGGTCTTCTTGTCAAAGATCTTTGGCTTGTCCACGATGCCCACGGCAAACCCGGCCATGTCATATTCTTCGGCCTCGTAGAAGCCTGGCATCTCAGCCGTCTCACCGCCGATGATGGCGCAGCCAGCCTGCACGCAGCCTTCGGCGACACCCGAAACGATCTCCGCCACCCGCTCTGGGACATTCTTGCCAACGGCCAGGTAATCGAGGAAAAACAGCGGCTTTGCGCCGCAGCAGACGATGTCGTTGACGCACATGGCAACACAGTCAATGCCGACAGTGTTGTGACGGTCGGTAAGGAAGGCCAGTTTCAATTTGGTGCCAACCCCGTCGGTACCGCTGACTAGGACGGGCTGCGTCATGCCTGTGACGTCAAGTTCGAACAGCCCTCCGAAGTCACCCAGGTCAGACATAGCCCCTGGAATCAGGGTCCTGGCAACGTGGGTTTTCATCAACTCCACCGCCTTGTATCCGGCGGTGATATCAACTCCGGCCTCGGCGTAACTCCGGGACGCTGATTCGCTCACTGTCCTAGCCTTTCCCGCTCCAACAATAGGTGCAGATTTTTGAGGGTTCGAGGCCGATCGCCGCGATTATTCCCTCCAGTGACTGGTATTCCAGGGATGTAAAATGCAACTCTTCGCAGATGCGCTCGCGGAGCGCACGCCCTCGCTCTGTGTTCCCGTCCGCGTACTCATCCAGGTGCGCAAGCCCCTCGTCGCCTTCCAGCTCCTCAATGGTGCGGCGTGCAATCAACTCCATTTCCGATGTGGAACGGGTGAAGTTGAGGTACTTGCACGCGTACATGATCGGGGGACATGCAGAACGGACGTGCACCTCCTTGGCGCCGTTGTCGTAGAGGAACTCCACGGTCTCTCGAAGTTGCGTGCCGCGGACGATGCTGTCGTCGACAAAAAGCAGCCTCTTGCCATCGATCAGTTCGTGAACCGGGATCATTTTCATCTTCGCAACCCGGTTACGTTCCTTCTGGTTCGCGGGCATGAAGCTGCGCGGCCAGGTCGGCGTGTACTTGATGAAGGGGCGGGCAAAGGGAATGTGGCTCTCGTTGGCATAGCCAATGGCGTGGGGCGTGCCTGAATCTGGCACACCGCTGACGTAGTCTATGTCGATCGAGTTGCCCTTGTCTGCCTGTGCGAGGAGGGCGCCATTACGGTTGCGCATGACCTCGACATTGACACCCTCGTAGTTCGAGGTCGGATACCCGTAGTAAGCCCAGAGAAACCCGCAGATCTGCATCTCTTCGCCGGGAGGGACGACCATCTCATACCCGGTGGCCTTCACTGCCACAACTTCGCCCGGACCCAGTTCGTGAACATCTGAGTAGCCGAGTTTTTGGTACGAGAACGATTCGAAGGCGAGGGCGAATCCGTCCTCGCCCTTCCCCAGGTGGATGGGTAGTCTGCCCAAACGATCCCGGCAGGCATAGATGGTGTCTTCCGTCATCACCAGGATGGATGCTGTGCCTTCAACGACCTCTTGAACATGCTTGAGGCCCTCTTCGAAACTGTCCTTCTGATTGATGAGGGCGGCTATGAGTTCAATGGCGTTGACCCTGCCCCCGGTGAGGGCCTCGAAGTGGAACCCGCCGGGGGCAAGCAGCTCATCTATCAGGGCGTCGGCATTGTTGATAACGCCAACGAACGCAATGGCGAACGTCCCCAGTACCGAGCGCACCAGGAGTGGCTGAGGGTCAGAGTCACTAATGCTTCCGATGCAGATATTGCCCTGCATCTCTTCCGTGATGCCTTCGAACTTGGTGCGGAAGGGGGAATTCTCAATATTATGAATGTCCCTCTGGAAGCCGCGTGTGCCACCGTAGGCGGCCATACCACCCCGCCTAGTGCCCAGGTGAGAGTGGTAGTCCGTCCCAAAAAACACGTCGAAGACACAGTCCCGCGTGGAAACTGCGCCGAAGAAGCCGCCCAAGGTCTTAGTTCAGTCCTCAAAGAAGATTCGGGACAGTTCCATGGGCTCGACGTACTCCCCGTCGCGGTATGCCCTCATGTTTCCCGAGGCGATTTCGTCGATGAGGATCACGTCGCCGTCTTCGTCGTACCCGAACTCAAACTTGATGTCGTAGAGGACCAGGCCCTTCTTGAGGAGCTCGCTTGCAACAATCGCGTTGATCTTCTGGGTCATTTCCTTGAGGTCGTCGTACTGCTCACCACTCATGATCCCCAGGTCGACGAGGGCGTCTTTCGTGATGAGGGGATCTCCGCGCTCATCATCCTTGAGAGTCGTCTCAACGTAAGAGGGGAGGGGCGCGCCCTCGACCACATAGTCGCCGTAGCGGCGGAAGAAACTTCCGACGGCGCGGTCGCGACAAATCACTTCCAGACCCTTGCCGAACACCTTGGCGGGAAGTACCTCCATGGTGACCTCTTCGGGGTCAGCACTCACGAAGTGCGTCTTGATGCCAGCCTCATTGATCTTCTCGAAGAAGTGGGTGGACATGGCGAGGTTGACCTGGCCGACTCCTTCGATGCTGAGACCCACCGTGTTTGCGCCGGGATCAAACACCCCGTCAACTCCGGTGACGTCGTCTTTGAACTTGAGAAGGTAGTTGCCGTTCTCTAGCGCGTAGACATCTTTCGTCTTACCTGTGTAAACCTTGTTCATACTGTACAACTCCCGAAAGGTTGGGTGTGGAACTGACTAGGTAGTAGGTGTGAATCTCTTCGTGAGGGCGGCGTCTTTCGCCAAGATCTTGGTGCGCTCAGCCGACCTGGAGTCCTCAAGCTTTTGTGCCAATTCTGCGTCTTCGACTGCCAGGATCTGCATGGCGAGCAGCGCTGCATTAGCTGCTCCGTCGATCGCGACGGTTGCGACAGGCATGCCCGGGGGCATCTGCACGGTTGAAAGTAGGGCGTCCAAGCCGTCAAGTGCGGACGCTTTGATTGGAATGCCAATAACGGGCAATGTCGTGTTTGCGGCGACTGAGCCAGCAAGGTGTGCGGCTTTCCCGGCGGCTGCAATGATCACTCCGAAACCATTGGCGCGAGCGTTTGCAGAGAAATCGCGAGCTTGCTCAGGGGTTCTGTGTGCGGAGTAGACGTGTGCTTCAAATGGTACGGAGAACTCTTTGAGCTTCTCCAGTGCTTTCTCGACTACGGGTAGATCGCTGTCGCTACCCATGATCACGGCAACCTTTTTCATCTGCTTCGTACTCCTGTTTGCTGCAGGGGGTCCTAAAAAGCTCTGATGTCTGATTTATACAACAAGTTGGAGGGGTGGAGCTGCCGGGCCCTAACATTCGGACCCGGCACCAACTGCCTACTCCTGCTCTACTGGGCCCCCGTAGAGAGCATCGATATCCGCACTATGACGCTTCAGGACCTCTCCGCGCTTCATCTTCATGGAAGGGGTCATCAATCCATTTGCTTCCGTGAAGTCTGTGCTGAGAATCTCGAACTTCCTGATCGATTCGGCGCGAGAGACGCCCTCGTTCGCCCGGTCGATTGCCGCAGAAAGTGACGCGCGGATCTCCGGGTGACGAACCGCCTGGCTGACAGTCATTGGGTCGAGGCCCTTGTTCTTCAGCCAGATTGGCATCATCTCATCGTCCAGTGTTATTAGGGCGCCGATAAACGGACGCTTGTCACCAACGACAATCACCTGGCTGATGAGGGGATGGCCGCGCAGGGAGTCTTCCAAGGTAGAGGGAATGACATTTTTGCCACCGGCGGTAACGATGACTTCCTTCATGCGGCCGGTGATGGAAACATAGCCATCACGATCGATCCACCCCAGGTCACCGGTGCGGAACCATCCGTCCTCGTCAAACGTGGCAGCCGTGAGGTCAGGCCGATTGTGGTAGCCCTGGAAGACTGCTGGACCCTTGACCAGCACCTCTCCCTCATCGGAAATCTTGGTACGCATGGGGGGCAGCGTGGGGCCAACCGTCCCAATCTTGGTGAGGTGAGGTGTGTTGACGGACAGGGGGCCGGTAGTCTCGGTGAGGCCGTAGCCCTCCTGGATCGGCAGACCCGCGCCGCGGAAGAAGTGCGCCAGACGCTCCGACAGGGGCGCACCACCGGAAATAATGATGCCCACGTTGCCGCCGACCATGCTGGTCAACTTCGAATAGACGAGGGCGTCCCCGGCCTTGCGTTGCATGCGCAGCTGCCGCGACGGACCCTCCGGGGTGTCGAGTGCTTTGGAGTACTCGACCGCTACGTTTGCAGCCCAACGGAAGATCGTCTTCTTGGCACCTGTGCCCGCTTTCGCGTCGGCGGAGTTGTAGATCTTCTCCAGAACTCGGGGGACCACCAGGAGGAACGTGGGGCGGAAACTTGCCAGGTCCGGAAGGAGGGTCTTGATGTCCGAGGTGTGGCCAATGACGCCCTCGCCTGTGACAACGAAAACCTGCAGGAAGCGTGCGAGGATGTGCGCAAGTGGCAGGAAGAGCAACATGCGCGAGCGGGGGAAGTCTGCGACCTCGGGCATCCACAGGTGTGAGTTCTTGTTGAGGTCGGTGAAGTTGCCATGGGAAATAACGGCACCCTTGGGGGTTCCTGTGGTTCCGGACGTGTAGACAATGGTTGCCACTGAGTCCAACGTGAGCTGGTTGGTGCGCGCCGTGACCTCGGCTGCAGGAACTGAGACGCCAGCCGCCTCCAGCTCACCCATGGCCCCCTGATCCAGGGAGAGTATGGTGACTTCTGCGTTTACGTCCTCGGCTGCTGCGGCAACCAGGTTCGCCATCACCACCGATTCCGTGACAGCAAACTTTACCTTCGCATCACTGATAATGTGCTCGATCTGCGCCTTTGAAGAGGTCTCATAAATGGGGATTGGCACTAGGCCGGCAGCCCAGGCAGCGAAGTCAAGAACCATCCACTCGTAGCGGGTTCGCGACATGATTGCGACCGGGTCACCAAACTCCAGGCCCATCCCAATGAGGCCCTGGGCAATCTTGTTGACGTACTCCCAGAACTGCCCGGCAGTAACCGTCCGCCACGTCCCGGTGATTGGCTCTTTAACTTCGGCCAGGGGGCGGCGCGGGCCCTTCTGCACGCGTTGGAGCAGTGCGTGGGGCAGTGTGTCTTGGTCGTCGACGCGGGCGAGCACAGGCGCAGTCCACTCCAGAGCCTCGGTGCTGACAAGGCCCTCAGCGTCGATTTTCTCAACTAGGACGGCGTCACCAAGCGGACTGGCCTCCGCGCCGACGTCCTCTTGTGGATCTACGTTCGGTTGTGGATCGCTCACATTTGCTCCTCTTGTAGGTGGGCGGTGCGTGCTCAGCCCCTGTTGCGCTTCGGTGGTGTTCCCAGTTCAAAGTCGGTGACGGCAAACTCTGTGGTGTCTTCAGTCCCGACGAGGGCGAAGACACCCTCGGACTTCGTAGCAGCCTTGAGGTCTTCCTGTACCGAGTCCAGCAAGCCAATCTTCGTGGTGGGTCCGGAGAGGGTGACACTCAGGTAGGGCGTGCGAGGGGAGACCTTTGCTTCAGACTTGACTCGTCGCAACTGAATCAAGGCGGCTGAAGTGGCTTCTAAGACGGCTGGGTCACCGCCCGTGCGGTAGTCCTCTGCAACTGGCCAAGAGGCGACGTGCACGGAACCGTTACGGTACCAGGACCAGGCTTCCTCGGCGGAGAAGGGGAGGAATGGGGCAAGGAGGCGAACAAAGGCGTCGACGCCCAGGGCGAGGGTCGCCCGAGCAGAGGCTGACTCTTCGGTGCTCCACTGCCCAGCCGTGTTGTAAGCACGTTCCTTGACCAACTCGATGTAGTCATCGCAGAAAGCCCAGAAGAAGGTCTCTGTGACTTCGAGGGCATGGGTGTGATCGTAGTTGTGGAACGAGGTCGTTGCCGAGTCGACGACCTCGGCCAGAGTCGCCAAGACTGAGGCGTCCACGGGGACCGTGACACGGGCCGGATCCAGGTCAAGCGAGCCATCGGTCGCGGCCATTGACAGCGCAAACTTGGAGGCATTCAAGAGCTTGATGGCCAGGCGGCGGCCGATCTTCAACTGCCCCTCATCAAAGGTGGCATCCGTGCCAAGACGCGCCGAATCAGCCCAGTAGCGAACCGCATCCGAACCATACTTCTCAAGCAGGGCCATCGGTGTCACCACATTGCCCTTTGATTTGGACATCTTCTTGCGGTCCGCGTCCAGGATCCACCCGGAAATGGCCGCGTTGGACCAGGGGAGGCAGTCGAACTGCAGGTTGGAACGCAGGATCGTTGAGAACAGCCAGGTGCGCAGAATATCTTGGCCCTGGGCACGCATATCCATGGGGAAGACACGTGAGTAGAGGTCTGCATCACGTAGCCAACCCGTGGGAATCTGCGGCGTCAGGGAAGAGGTGGCCCAGGTGTCCATGATGTCGATCTCAGGCTGGAAACCCCCTGCAACACCGCGCTGGTCAGAGGTGTAACCAGGAGGGACGTCGACGGTGGGATCAATGGGGAGCTGCTCAAAGTCGGGGGCGAGGACGTTGTCGTAATCGACCTCGCCCGAATCGTCAATGCCATACCAGACCGGGAGTGGAACGCCGAAGAAGCGCTGACGGGAAATCAGCCAGTCGGTGTTGAGGCCGTTGACCCAGTTCTCATAGCGCACCCGCATAAAGTCGGGGTGGAAGTTCAGTTCGCGACCGCGTTGCAGCAGCTCTTCGCGCAGGTCAACCGTTGCGCCACTGCGCGTGTATTCGCGGCCACCATTACGCACGTACCACTGGCGGGAAGTGACGATCTCTAGCGGCTTGTCGCCCTTCTCAAAGAAGTTCGCCATACGGTTGGTGGGCGTCGGCTCTCCGACGACGTCACCGGATTCGACCAGGGCCTCGACAATCTCCTTGCGGGCAGAGAAGGTCGTCTTACCAGCGGTGGCCTCAAATAGTGCCTCGCCCTCGGGCGCGGTAATCCACGCCGGGACTTCCCGGGTGATGCGGCCATCCTTGTCGAGGATGGCGCGTAGAGGCAGACGCAACTCACGCCACCACTGCACGTCGGTAATGTCGCCGAACGTACAACACATCGCGATGCCCGCGCCCTTGTCCTTCTCAGCAAGGGGATGGGCGAGGACGGGAAGGCGAACCCCGAATCCCGGGGACGTGACGTAGGCGCCGAAAAGGTCCTGGTAGCGCTCATCATCAGGGTGGGCAATCAGGGCGACGCAGGCTCCCAGAAGTTCGGGCCGGGTCGTTTCAATCTCGACATTGCGACCCGCTGCGTCTTCGCCAACTTCTGCGGCGTCGCCGTGGAAAACCAACTTGTAGTAGTGGCCCGGATACTCACGCGCCTCGACCTCGGCCTGAGCGACCGCTGTTTGCAGGGTGACATCCCAAAGTCCGGGGGCTTCAGCGCGGTACGCTTCGCCGCGAGCGAGGTTCTGGAGGAAAGCAGCCTGGGTGACCAGGCGGGCGTCGGCGCCGATGGTCTGGTAGGTCATTCCCCAGTCAACAGAAAGGCCCAGGTAGCGCCATAGTGACTCAAACTGAGCTTCATCCTCTTGGGACAAGCGCTCGCAAAGTTCAATGAAGTTCTGGCGGGAAATGGGCTGCTGATCCGCAGCCTTGATCGACTTGCCCTCCCCGCCCTCGTACGGAGGTTGGTAATCCGCCACGTACGGCAGGGTTGGATCGCAGCGCACCCCGTAGTAGTTCTGGACGCGACGCTCAGTTGGGAGGCCGTTGTCATCCCAGCCCATCGGATAGAAGACCTTCTTACCCATCATGCGCTGGAACCGCGCCATGGTGTCGGTGTGGGTGTATGAGAAGGCATGACCGATGTGGAGAGAGCCCGACACTGTGGGGGGAGGCGTGTCGATAGAGAACACTTCCTCGCGCGTTGCATCACGGTCGAACTTGTAAACCTGCTGGTCCTCCCAAGTTTGCAGCCACTTGTTTTCCAGGCCCTCGGTAACAACCCGGTCCGGCACCTCGGGAGCGGATAGTGAGAGGGGGAGGGACTGATCGGGTCGGGACATGAGGTTTACTCCAAAAAGTGTGTCGTTGTTGCCGGGGTCAAAATTACTTGGGATTGTCCCGTGGTCCAAACGGTTGGGTCGGACCTCTCGTTATGGGTGGCCCAGTTCCTTGTCTCTAGCGACGACCGCGTCCACGGCGTCGACGAGGGCCGGGCCCAGTCCGGCGGCCTGCGCAGCCAAAAGACCAGCGATGGTGGTACCACCCGGGGAGCAGACGCGGTCGACCAACTGGGCGGGGTGTCCGCCTTCTTCCAGGGTGTGAGCCAGCATGGCCGCGGAACCCAGCATTGTGCTGCAGGCAGCCTTTGTGGCCTGTTCTTTGGTGAGGCCGTGCTTGACACCGGCATGTGCGAGGTCGTCGACAATCTGGAAGAACCAGGCGGGCGACGATCCGGCCATGGCTGTGAAGACGCCGAAGAGGTACTCATCAATTTGCATGGTGGTGCCGACACTCTCAAAGAGGGTGACGACTGCTGCGACCTGCTCATCGGTGGCGTCCACACTGCCGCATACGGCAGTCGTGGCGTGGCCGACAATGGCGTTGACGTTGGGCATGACGCGCACGACAGGGACGTCGCTTTGACCCAACCCCGAAAGATCCTTCCCGATGTCGGCCAGTGTGCGGCCGGCGGCAATGGAAACAAGGATCTGGCCGTCAAGCTTGGGGAGAGAGTTTATTACGCGCGACTGGACCTGGGGCTTGACCGCAAGAACGACCATATTGGCTCCGGCGACGGCATCCGCTGCACTTGCGGCAGAGCGGCCACCAACTGCTTGGGCTGCAGATTGTGCTGCGGCCTGGTTTGGATCAAAGAAGGTGAACTCCCAGCTGCCCGGCTGGTGGGTTGCTGCGCCCTCGGCGATTGCGTGCCCCATGACACCGGCCCCGATAAAGGCTACTTTCATGTGATTCCTCCTTGGTCCCCTTGATTCTAGATCCACAGCGCAGGGAATCCGGCGCAATCCCCAGGCGCGGACATTAGCGATGGACACGGAATCTGCTGCGGGGAACGATTTGAGTCACTCACTTGCGACAGTGAGCACTGCCAGCGGAGGGCGCTGCGCGGAGACGGCACATTCGGACAGGAGCAAAGAGGTGGGTGGGAAGCACAGCAGCTACGCGGCGGACGGGCGTCTGCGCTATCGCATGACTCCGGTGGTGGCAGTGGGGCTCGCCCTCGTCGTTGTCCTCCTGGCAACGCTCGGTCTCTGGCGGGGAGTGGCGGGTGATGCTCAAAGCATGGGCCCGGGGTTGCCCGTGCAGTCGGGCGGCGCTGTCCAAGACATGGGATACGGCCTCGCTGAAGCAAGTCGGGGGGAAGGTGACGGGTTGATCGTGCATGTTGTGGGGGCCGTGAAAGAGCCTGGAATCGTCGAACTGCCCGCGGGTGCGCGCGTAGTCGATGCCATTGATGCGGCTGGCGGGGTTGGTCCGGATGCGGATACGGGTGTTCTGAACCTGGCGGCCTTCGTTAGCGATGGGACACAAATTACGGTGCCAAAAGTCGGTGAAGTTCTTCCCAGTGGTGAGGTTGCGAATGCGGTTGCCGGGGGCGGATGCGTTGATCTGAACACCGCATCCGAGGAGGAGCTGCAGACATTGGACGGGGTGGGCCCCAAGATCGCGGCTAGGATCGTCGCCTGGCGCGATGGGGCCGGTCCGATTCAAACAGCAGCGCAGTTGACCGGTGTCCCGGGGATTGGAAGTACCCTTGCTGAGCGAATCAGTGCCGGAACCTGCCAGTGAGGCCGTTCCCCGCGGTGTTGATCTGCGGCTCGGGACGCTCGCTTGCGGGACTTGGGTCGGGGCTCTTCTGGGGGTGTTGGAGCAATCCTGGGTGGTGATCGTGGTGGTTGTAATCGGAGTTCTTACTGCCCTCTTTTCGCTACGTGACATCGGCTTGATGCTGAGCATTGCAGTGGGTCTACTTGGTTGTTTGGTCGCGTGCTTCGTTGGTGCACACGTTCGGGGCGACTGGGAGCAGGTGGCGACCGCGTTGGAGCGCAGCGATTCGGAAGTCAGCGTTGTTGCGCGGGTGATCAGCGACCCGACGGTGGCGTCCGAAAACTGGGGCGAACCTGGCTGGCGATTTGCCGTGGAGGCCGAATCACGGGTGCGACTCTATGTCAGCGTCGCTAGTGGAGACCTGGGCGGAGCGCGGCTGGTTAGAGGCACGGTCTTGCGACTGCACGGAACACTTGAGACGGAAGGGAGTCCTGGCCCGCCCGCACTGGGATACCTACGAGCTTCAGGGGTGCAAGAGATTGAGTCGGCTCCACGGTGGCAACGATTCGTTGCGAACCTGAAGTCCACCCTGTCCCAGATCAGTGAGGCTAAGGCCGGGTCTGCCGGACCGTTGATCGGGGGGATGTCAATCGGTGATGACCGGGGACTGAGTAAGGAGACGAAGGAGGCGATGCTGACCACCTCACTCACCCACCTCACGGCGGTTTCAGGCTCCCACATAGCGATCTCGCTCTCTGTAATTTCTGTGCTGCTACCGGGGCGGCGCCGGATCAAAGCGGTGGCAACCTGGTGTTTTTTGGCGACGATGGTGGTGGTGGTTGGTCCACAACCCGCGGTACTGCGCGCGGTTGGTATGGGGGCGCTGGCTGCGTGGGGTTTGATACTGGGAAGGGGCGGTCAACCGCTTGGGCTCTTGTTTGCGGTCACCGCGGGGACCTTGCTTATCGACCCGTGGAGCGCAGTTTCTCTAGGTTTTGCACTGTCAACACTGGCGACGGCCGGAATTCTCACGGCGGGGCGCGGCTTGACCGGGTGGTTGAAGCAGACCGTGGACGACTGGTCGGGAGGCATCAAACCAATCGCCCAGGCTGTAGGCGAGGCCGTGGTGATCGCAGTGGTCGCCCAGGCGGTTACGCTGCCGATCCTTGCGCTGGTTAACCCGTGGCTCCCGACTTGGGGGGTGGTCGCGAATCTCCTCGTCGCTCCTATTGTCACCCCGTTGACACTACTGGGCTTAACTGCGGCCGCAACCTGCCTGTGGTGGCCTGCGGCGGCGAATGTCTGCGCATATTTGGCGGCACCTTTGGCCCGCTATATGGAAGCCACTGCCCTCCGCGTGGCCGGGTGGCCGCTGGCGCGGCTGGCTTGGCCAAGCGGCATTGCGGGGCTGCTAGCCGCCGCGGCCGTCATAGTTGCGATCGTACTGGTGGGATGGGCTGGCGCGAGGACGCTCGGACGAGCACGGGGGTCCGGTTAGGCCGGAGCGCGCGGCCCGGTTGGGCATTAGCCACCCCAAGGCGGGAGGATCATTGTCGCCCACGCAATGATGGGCACGGCGACGATCAAGACCCAACACCAAATGAAGAGCTTCCTGTAGACGTAGTTGCTCTGGTACGAGGCATTAGCAACCGCTAACGCCCCATTTGTGGAGAAGGGTGAGACGTCTACGGCCGATGATGCCACCGCAAGCGCCCCGATCAACATTGTGGCGCTCAGTGCTGCGGGGCTTCCATCAGACATGACCAGGAACGGGACCGAAAGGGGGATCAGTGCGCCAAGAATGCCGGTAGTGGAGGCGAAGGCAGAGACTAATGCTCCGACGAAGAGGATGATGATGGCTGCCATCTTGGGGTTGCCAAGGCTCGCGGCTCCGTCGCCTATCCACGCGATGATGCCCTGCCGCTCAAGCATGGACACATAAGTGACGATGCCGCCTACTAGCAGAATGGTTTGCCAGGCGATCTGTCTGATGGCCCCCTTTGCTGAGTTAGGGAAGAGCAGGGTAAGTACTGCCCCGACTGTGAGGGCCGTGAGGCCAACGTCCAGGCCGAAAACAAGGACCAGGAGGGCCATGATGGCGATACCTGCAAGGGTTGCCGCGCGCTGGATTCCGAACTGGTGACGGGGACGCCTCGCAAGGATGCCGTGGCCATTCTCTTCACTCTCACTCTGAGCGGTTCCAGGGTTAGAAGGGGCGGGCCTGCGGTACATCAGCCATGTGATGACTGTGATGACCAGGCTGACCATGAAGACGACTGCCCAAGTCACGGACGGGTTGTAGAGGTCTCTCAGTTGCTGGCCGGACCGCTGCACGACGGAGTTGACGATAACACCGTAGACACCCATCGGAGAGAAGGACCCCGCTGTTGCGCCTTGAATAATGGCCTGCGTCATGGGAAGGGGATTGAGTCGATTACGCCGTGAGAAGCTCAGGGCGATTGGCATAAGAATTGCGGCAGCCGCCGGTGTTGCCGCGCCGATGGCTGTCAGGACAGCAGTTACGACGAACATGATGAGGGGGAACACGGATGCGCGGCCACCAACTATCCGCAATCCCCAGTTGACCAGCCAGCCCACGGTGCCATTGTTTGTGGCTATTGCGAAAAGGTACGTCACACCCATGAGTGTGAAGAAAAGACTGAGTGGGAAACCCTGCTGAATCTCTTGAACGGACTCTCCGAAAACCAGGGGTCCAACGATCGTTGCTGCGACGATCGCCGCAATACCCATCTGCAGCTTGCTGACCGTTCCGATCACGAACACAAGGGCTAGGACAAGCAGCGCAATGACAGCCGTTGTTGTATCTATCTCAGGCATTTAGACCAGTCCACAACATTTATAAACAATACGCGCACCCACAGCTTCGTCGTGTGGGTTTGTGTCGGAACCTGCCGCTAGGGTTGCTTTCAAGGGTTCCCACCAAGACGGGTGGGAAGCCTGTGGGACTAGTAGTGAAGGGTGGTTGGAAATTGAATTCCCAGCAAAGAGGCCGACCGTTGCCCCCACCCGCTCCAATCACTCTGATTAGGGGTGGTGAGGACGCCCTGGTTTTGCGCGCTACCACTCAGATTCGTACAGCGGTGCAGTCCGTTGCGCCGGATGTAGAGATAGTTGAGTTCTCCGCTCAGACCTATGAAAAGGGGGAACTGGCAACACATGCCTCCGGCTCCCTGTTTTCGGATGAGCGACTCCTGATCATCTCTGACTTGGACAAGATGAGTGATGATTTCGCGACGGACTTTGAGAACTACGTCAAGAATCCGGCTCAGTCGGTCTGGGTGATCGCCCAGCACCGCGGTGGCAACAAGGGTGCGCGGATAATTCGGGCTCTCAAGGCGGGCAAGTTTCCAGAGATAAGCGCTGCGCCGGTGAAGGGTAACGAGCAGAAGGTAGAACTTGTTGCTGATGAGGTCCGTAGCGTAGGGGGCAGTATTACTCGCCAGGCAGCAGCTGATCTTGTCGCGGCTTTGGGTGGCGAACTGGGCGAGCTCCTGGCCTCTGCCCGTCAGCTGGTTGCGGATTGCGGTGGTGACATCACTCCGGATGCTGTGCGGATTTTCCACCAGGGTCGGGTTGAGACCCGCCCATTTGAAGTGGCGCAGGCCCTTGCAGAACATGATTCCACGCGAGCGCTGCTCTTACTGCGTCAAGCCCTTGGAACCAAGGTCCCACTGGTTGTCATTGTCGCGGCTTTGGCTAGTGAGTTCCGCCTGATGGCAAAGGTGAAGATCCCCGGTGTCACAGCTGCAGAACTGAAGGTTCAGCCGTGGATGCTCGACAACTCGCGCAAGAGGGCCCGGGGATGGAATGAAGAACACCTGGGCAAGGCCATACGGATCATCGCCGATGCGGACGCGGCAGTTAAAGGGGAATCCCGCACCCCGGAAGCTGCAATCGACCTGTGCATTATGGAGATTGCACGGATTCGATAGGCTCCCGAACTGCGGGATTGACGAAACCCTAGTTACATCTGGTTTACAAGCCGGGACAGCTTCGACTTGCGCTGCGCCGCCTGGTTGCGGTGAATAACGCCCTTCGAAACAGCGACGTCCAGCTTGCGGCAGGCCTCGCGCAGGTTGGTTTCAGCCAAGTCCTTGTCACCGGCTTCGACTGCTTCACGAGTCTTGCGAACAAACGTCTTCAGTTCGGACTTGTAGCCCTGGTTGCGGACGCGACGCTTCTCGTTTGTGCCAACGCGCTTCTTCTGCTGCTTGATGTTTGCCACTCTTAGACTCTCCTCAAAAAAATGTTGATAGTTCTGGTCGATGAGGGGTGAGGTCTGACCGGGGACTGGGCGTGGGGACACCCGCGATCGGTCTAAACCTGGTCCCACGCTCAACCACACGCGCGAGTCCAATCGCCAACTTTATCAGTCGTTCCTTGACTGTAAATGGCCTAGGCCGCGTGCAACTGGTCACGCGGCCTCTCTAGAACGGCCCCGTCGAGAACAAGAGGACAAACAACGTCACTGCTGCGGTAACCATCATTACGGGGATCGAGGCCGCAACAGCGACGAACGAGACCACGAGGGGTCTCAGGTCAAACCGTATCCATCCGGGCTGCTGATTGCCTCCCACGAGGACGCGGATGGAGCGTTGTGCAGCTTCAACTCTGGGCAGCGGTGTCTGCCGACGGACAGAGAACTCGGTGGATGCACGACTGATGCGCTCTGCGGCCTCCACCGAAATCGTCCCGTCAGCCCGGGCGCCTGGTGACATGGATCCTGACGTTGAAGTCGGAGCGCCCTCGTCCTTAGTGGAGCCACTGTTGATGTCCGGCGTGGCGCGTTGATTCATGCCACTGGTGGGACGTTGGTTTGTGTCCGCTACCAGGCCCCATGTTTGGCCTACGGCGGGACCTTCACCAGCCCGGTTGATGCGCCAACGGAGGAATGCCAGTGCGATCCAGCACAGCCAAGAGATACCAACGATGATGAGCGGAACTGTTCCCCGACCGGGTGCTACCCGCTGAAGCAGGAACGCCAGGATTGTGGCTCCCAAGTTTGTTGCGCCGCTGAGGATCAAGAGGAGAAACCCCGTGGCACTCAGAGCGCGACCGGCAAAACTTGCCAGGTTGAGCATCGCGCGCCCGTGGGGAGTTGACCGACTTTGCGGCGGCAGAGGGTCAAGAATGTAGTCCTCGAAACTGTTCGCCACCGCCGCCTCCTCGTCTGTTTTCTAGTCTACCCACGTGCCTTGCTGTGGAAAGGTCACACCGGGGCCGTTAGAGTTACGACCTTGCCCGTGGCAAACTTAGGATCTGTATAAAAGATGAGGAGATCACTGGTGAACGATGTGAAGTTCGGTAGCAACGTCCCTGGCGATACGCCTGAGGACCGTATCCGCAACTTCTCGATTATCGCTCACATCGACCATGGGAAGTCAACGCTTGCCGACCGCATGCTTGCGTTGACTGGCGTCGTTGAGTCGCGGGAAATGCGCGCCCAGTACCTGGACCGGATGGATATTGAGCGCGAGCGTGGCATCACCATCAAGAGCCAGGCGGTGCGTTTGCCGTGGAGTGTTGATGGGCAAACCTACGCCCTCAACATGATTGACACCCCCGGACACGTCGACTTCACCTACGAGGTTTCACGCTCACTGGCGGCATGCGAGGGCGCGGTGCTGCTAGTTGATGCGGCCCAGGGGATCGAAGCACAGACCCTGGCAAACCTCTATTTGGCGATGGAAAACGACCTCGCCATCATTCCCGTACTCAACAAGATTGACCTGCCAGGGGCGCAACCGGAGAAGTTTGCTGAAGAACTAGCATCGCTAATTGGTGTGGATCCAAGTGAAGTGTTGCGGGTCTCTGGCAAGACGGGCGAGGGCGTCGCGGAGCTGTTGGATCGCATTGTTGCCGAGGTCCCAGCCCCGTCTGGTCAACCAGAGGGGGCAACCAGGGCGGAGATCTTCGACTCCGTCTACGACTCCTACCGCGGGGTTGTCACGTATGTGCGTGTGGTCGACGGTCACCTTTCCAAACGTGAACGCGTCAAGATGATGTCTACCGGCGCAACGTATGAGCTCCTTGAGCTCGGCGTGATGTCACCGGAACCGACCCCGACAAATGGCCTGGGTGCCGGCGAAGTCGGTTACCTTATCACCGGGGTTAAGGACGTGCGCAAGTCGCGGGTTGGTGACACGATCACCACGGCTGTTCGCCCCGCAGACCAGCCTCTGCCCGGCTATCACAATCCACTTCCCATGGTGTTTTCAGGCATTTACCCGGTTGACGGTTCAGACTTTCCGGACCTGCGCGAAGCTCTCACCAAACTCCAGTTGAACGATGCGGCCCTCACCTTCGAACCGGAGACCTCTGTCGCCCTCGGCTTCGGGTTCCGGTGTGGCTTCCTGGGCCTACTGCACCTGGAGATTGTGCGTGAGCGTTTGGAGAGGGAGTTCGGCCTCGACCTCATTGCCACCTCGCCGAACGTTGTCTATGAGGTGACGGCCGAGGACGGAACGAAGATCCGTGTGGATAACCCCTCAGAGTTCCCGGACGGGAAGATTTCTGAGGTTCGTGAACCAATGGTCGCAGCAACGATCCTCACACCGAACGATTTCGTGGGTTCGGTGATGGAGTTGTGTCAAGAGAGGCGTGGCACACTGCTGGGAATGGACTATCTGTCGCCTGAACGCGTTGAGCTGCGCTACAAGTTGCCGCTGGCAGAGATTGTTTTTGACTTCTTCGACCACCTCAAGTCCCGCACCCGCGGCTATGCGTCACTGGACTATCACGAGGACGGCGAGGCCGTTGCGGACTTGGTGAAGGTTGACATTCTGCTCAATACAGAGCAGGTTGACGCATTCAGCGCCATCGTTCACAAGGACAATGCCTACTCGTATGGGCTGCGGATGACGAAGCGCCTCAAGGAGCTAATCCCCAGGCAGCAGTTTGAGATTCCCGTGCAGGCGGCAGTTGGCTCGCGGGTTATCAGTCGCGAGACCATCAAGGCTCTGCGCAAAGACATGCTAGCCAAGTGCTACGGCGGCGACATTTCCCGTAAGCGCAAACTTCTTGAGAAGCAAAAGGAAGGCAAGAAGCGCATGAAGGCAATCGGTCGCGTGGAAGTGCCCCAGGAGGCATTCATTGCTGCTCTGACCTCGGACGCTCCGACGGGAAAGAAGTGAGCGAAGAAGTTTTCATGGCGCGGACTAAGTCGTTCACCCGACGGATCCGCGATATGAATCCCTCTCTTGAACGCCAGTTTGCGGCTGTGCGGGACGACTACGTGATTGATGTTCCGCGCGGGGTTGGGGAGACCACGGTTGCGGATGGGTATCGACTGGATGTCGAGGGCGTTTTCGGTCGCTGTGCGCCGTTGTTTGTGGAGATAGGGCCGGGTCGTGGGGAGCAGGTTGTTGATTTCGCATCCCGCCACCCGGAGGTGAACTTCTTGGCTTTTGAGGTGTGGACGCCGGGGATTGCGCGTCTCACGGTGACTGCTGCGGAGCGCGGAGTCACCAATATCCGCGTCATTGAAGCCGACGCGCAACAGGCCTTGCCGATCCTTCTGGGACCCGCTTCGGTGCGTGAGGTGTGGACGTTTTTTCCTGATCCGTGGCGCAAGGCTCGCCACCATAAACGCCGCATTGTCTCCCTTCCGTTTGCGAAGGTGGTCGCTGACCTTCTGGAGGACGGTGGCGTGTGGCGCATGGCGACGGACTGGGAGAACTATGCCGAGCAGATGCTGGAAGTGATGACGGCAGCCCCCGACTTTCAGATTGCGGTTGAGGATGGTGCCACAACGTTTTCGCCACGGTTTGAGGGGCGGGTCGAAACACACTTTGAGCAGCGCGGCAAAGAAGCCGGGCGTGAGACGTGGGATATCGCTGCGGTGCGTTTGCCGCGTGGGTTGTAATGCCCCGTCAACCCGAGGGAAGTGTCTGGCCCGAGGACGGCACACTCGAGCCGAGTGTGGGGAACAGTCCCTTTGCGGCGTATGTGCATGTGCCGTTTTGTACGGTGCGTTGTGGATACTGCGATTTCAACACCTACACCACGGGGTTTGGTGAGGGCGCGGATCTTGCAACCTATGCGGACTCCGTCGTCCGCGAGATTGAGTTCAGCAGAGGCATCGTGGATCCCCGTCCACTGGAGTCTGTCTTTTTTGGTGGTGGCACACCGTCGCTTCTTGCTCCCGGTGAGATAGGGAGAATCCTCCGCACCCTCGACGCCGCCTTCGGTATTGCCGAGGGCGCAGAGGTGACCCTGGAGGCTAACCCGGAGACACTGGACGAAAAGAAGGCCCAACAGTTCGCAAATGCGGGTATCAACCGCTTTTCGATTGGCATGCAGTCGGCCGTGCCCCATGTTCTGAAAACTTTGGACCGCACTCACAACCCGGAGAATGTGCCGCGCGCCGTAGCAGCTGCGAAGGCGGCCGACTGTCAGGTTTCAGTCGACCTCATCTATGGGGCCCCAGGCGAAACTTTGGGGGACTGGGAGGCTTCATTGCGGCAGGCGATTGGGATGCACCCGGATCACATCAGCGCCTACTCCCTGATCATCGAGGAGGGGACGAAGATGGGGAGAGAGTTGGCATCCGGCCTCATTGCGCCACCCGATGGGGATCTAGATGCGCAGAAGTACGAGTTAGCTGACGCCCTGTTGGGGCAGGCCGGCTTCCACTGGTATGAAATCTCCAACTTCTCAACCTCGGATGCGACCCGTTCCACCCACAACCTGGCGTACTGGCGGAACTGGGATTGGTGGGGCTATGGGCCGGGAGCGCATTCCCACGTGGCGGGCCAGCGCTGGTGGAATGTTAAGCATCCCCGCGCATACGCCGGTCGTCTCCTGCAGGGAGTTTCGCCGGGTTTTGCTGGTGAGAAGCTCTCTGAGGAAGACCGTCGGGTCGAGGCCGTGATGCTGGGGATTCGCACCAGGGAGGGAATGGGTGGGTTTGACCCCGCAGTGGTTGCGGGTTTAGTCCGCGACGGACTCCTCGATGTGTTCGAGGGCGAGCGGGCGGTGCTGACCCTGAAAGGACGCCTGCTAGCCGATTTGGTGACGCGGACGCTACTTGGTTGGTAGGCCCCGAATGTGACCAGACGCTACCGGCATTTGGGGTTGAGACGGATAAACTGGGTCTCATTAGCACTCGCCCGATGTGAGTGCGGATGCTCAACGGGAGGTGGTCGTGATGTCAACAGCGCAGCGGCGCCTCGATGTGCTTCGAGCGATTGTCATCGAGTATGTCAACACCAATGAACCCGTCGCGTCAAAGGCAGTCGCGCAGTCTTACGTGCAGGGTGTTTCTTCTGCAACAATCCGCAATGACATGGGGGTCCTTGAGGATGAGGGTTTGATTCGTCAACCCCACACCTCTGCCGGTCGTGTTCCGACGGAGGCCGGGTACAGGATTTTTGTCGACTGCCTTGACCCCTCCGCGACCCAAGTGGCTCGCAACCGTGCACTGCTGGTTGAGCGTCTCGGGTCGGTCGAATCCCTTGAGGATGCGATTGGGCGGACCGTGCGTGTCCTCGCCGGTATCACCGGGCAGGCAGCGGTAGCCGAGTACCCCGACCTGGTTGCAGATCGAATCCGCCGCGTCGAAATGATTGACCTAGACGAAGCCCGTCTTCTGGTCATAGTGGTCACGGCGGCCGGCAAGGTGTTTGAGCGACGGGTTACCGTGCCCGAGGCCGTCATTGGCGCCGACTGGGACAGGGTTCGCGACAGTGTGAACCGGGCGGTCGAGGGCGTCCTCGCGGATGAGGTCGCGCAGGCCCTTGCCACAGCGAATGTCGAACTTGAACTGGAGGATGCCTACAGCTTGGCTGCGGGCGCGGTGAAAGAGAGTTTGCGGGCGTTGGAAACCTCGCGAATTGTCACTGCCGGGGCGGCAAATCTAGCGCGGTCCGGCGTGGATATTCGCGACGTAGCCAGTGTGTTGGAAGTTCTTGAAGACCAGACCGCACTGATGCAGGTCCTTCACAGGATTCACATGGCCCCAGTCCAGGTGTCGATTGGTGCAGAGAACCTGCACGAAGGTTTGACGGATGTCTCGCTAGTTTCTGCGATGTATGCCACCCCCACATCCAGTCACGTTGGCGTGATTGGTCCAACACGAATGGACTACGCGCGTTCGCTTGCGGCGGTAGAAGCTGTGTCGGGGTATTTGTCGCGACTACTGTTGAAACAATCTGGCGCATCAAGTGGTGTGCATGCTGATGATGGTGGAGAAGAGACCGAGTGAAGGACTATTACGAGCTGCTGGGGGTTAGTCGCACTGCGACAACCGAGGAGATTCGCCGCGCATACCGCAAGAAGGCCCGTGAGCTGCACCCTGACTATGCAGGACCCGAGTCAGAGGAAGACTTCAAGATGGTCTCCATGGCGTATGAGGTGCTATCCGATCCTCAGAAGCGTCAGCGCTATGACCTGGGTGGCGGGCCCGGAATGGGGAACGGCTCTGCAGGATACGGCGGGTTCGAGGGCACGTTCCAAGACATCTTCGAGACGATGTTCGGTGGGGCGGGAGCCTTCGGTGGCGCGAGCTCTTTCGGCGGACAGCCGCAACGGGGACGCCCCGGCCAAGACATCCTGGTGGCAATTGAGATCAGCCTCAAGGACGTAGTGTTTGGTACGACCAAAGAGGTGATGGTCGACTCGGCAATGGTGTGTGCAACCTGCAACGGAACTGCTGCCGCACCGGGAACATCCCCTGTCACCTGCAGTGATTGTGGAGGGAGCGGATCTGTTACGCGCCTGCAAAACACGCTGCTCGGCCAAATGCGGGTCGCAGTGCCCTGCTCTAGGTGTCAGGGCCAGGGACAAACCATCGCCACGCCCTGCCCGGAATGCCACGGGGAGGGACGGGTACAGGCCAGCCGCACGGTCTCTGTGGAGATCCCAGCAGGAGTGGAAACGGGAACACGAATCCGCCTGCGGGGAGAGGGCCAGGCTGGCACAAAGGGCGCACAGGCTGGGGATCTTTACGTTGAGATCCGTGAAGTTCCGGACCCCATGTTCTCCAGGCTAGGTTTCGACCTCAACACCTCCATTACCGTGCCGATGACCACTGCCGCACTGGGAACAGTCTTCACGCTACAGACACTGGATGGGGAGAGGCAGGTAGAGATCCCGGCGGGTACTCAACCGGGCCAGAAGGTGACATTGAAAGGCTTGGGGATAAAGCGTCTGCGTGGCAGCGGGCGCGGTGACTTGCACGTTCACGTTGAAGTTGAGGTCCCCGGGAAGCTGGATGCTGAATCACGCTCACTCTTGGAGCAGTTGGCCGCGCTGCGTGGGGAGAGCCGAGTGGAGCCAGTTGGTTCACGTTCGGGCGGCTTCTTCGACAAGCTGCGCGGAAAGCGCTGATGACCAACCCTGTCTTCTTAGTTCCTGAGGTGCGAGTGGGTTCCGGCGCTCTCCAGGCGCTTGCGGATGCGGCGGCACCGGGCGTTTTCTTACTCCTTGAAGGGAGCGAGGCGCGTCACGCCCAGAAGGTGCAGCGCCTGCGGGAGGGTGAAGAACTGGACCTTGTCGATGGACATGGAACTAGGGCTAGTGTCGTTGTTCGGAGCCGTCGCGACGAGCCAATGAGGGTGGAAGTCACGAGTGTCACCATTGAGGAGCCGTCCTTACCCCGGCTCGTCCTCGTTCAAGCCTTAGCAAAAGGGGGGCGGGATGAGCAGGCAGTAGAAGCCGCCACCGAGGTCGGAGTTGACACCGTGGTGCCCTGGGCGGCGTCACGGAGTGTGGTGCGTTGGGAAGGTAAGAAGGCTGAGGTTGCCCGGGAGCGCTGGCAGCGAGTCGCGGCTGCCGCAGCCAAGCAGGCTCGACGTTCCACAGTGCCGTCGGTTGAGCAA
Source organism: Schaalia sp. JY-X169 (assembly GCF_014069575.1). NCBI lineage: Bacteria > Bacillati > Actinomycetota > Actinomycetes > Actinomycetales > Actinomycetaceae > Schaalia > Schaalia sp. JY-X169. Next base: position 1,628,027 of record NZ_CP059675.1, on the reverse strand, counting down.
ATGGAAACTTCCAGCGAGCTTTCCGCAACGGTTGGGAGAATCACTGGTGAGGGCGGTGTCGTCCTCATTTGCCATGAGAGTGCTTCGGCGCCATACTCGCAGGTTGTTGCGGGGCTGCTCAAAGATGTGCCGAGTGTCGCAGTGATCGTTGGACCCGAAGGCGGCATCACTGATGAAGAACTGCAAGCATTGACCGCCGCGGGTGGAAGAATCGTCCAGCTCGGTTCCACGGTGATGCGCTCTTCCACTGCGGGACCCGCGGCCCTGGTTGCGCTGAACCTCTCACTTGGCAGATGGTAGAGGCTATGGACTTAGTGTCACAGAGCATTCGGATCCCCGACGAGGTCGATCACATCGACGTTATGGGTACCTCCGACCAGTTTCTTCGACTTCTCGAGAAGGGTTTCCCAGCAACGCGGCTGTCAGTTTCTGGTAGGAGCGTGCAACTGCAGGGGCCCGCAGATGAGGTCCCCCTGGTGGCGGGGATCGTGGAAGAGATGGTTGCTGCAGCCGTGGCGGGAGCACCGCTTGACGGCGAAACCATTGCCGAGGCCGCGCAGATTCTCCGCTACCCGGAACGACCGAAACCCCTGCTCACAGCAGGAGGCAAGTATGTGCGTGCGAAAACTCCCGGTCAGCAGCGATACCTGGATGATTTGGAGTCTCACCAGATCACCTTCGGTATTGGGCCCGCGGGTACTGGGAAAACCTACCTGGCGATGGCAAAAGCTGTTGAAGCCCTACTTTCCGGAGCGGTGCGACGCCTGATCCTGACACGACCAGCAGTCGAGGCCGGGGAAAACCTGGGTTACCTGCCCGGTTCACTCACTGACAAGATTGACCCTTACCTGAGGCCGCTCTATGACGCGCTCCAAGACCTTCTCGAAGAGGGTGCACTGCGACGCTTGATGGAAGCCGGCGCCATTGAGGTTGCGCCACTTGCTTACATGCGAGGGCGGACGCTCAACGATGCCTTCATCATCTTAGATGAGGCGCAGAATACGACAACAGCGCAAATGAAGATGCTCCTGACAAGGTTGGGTCAGGGGTCAAAACTGGCTGTTACCGGTGACGTCACCCAGGTGGATCTTGGGCGCGGACAACGCTCGGGGCTGACGCATGCTGAAGAGGTTCTAAAGAATGTTGAAGGATTGGCGTTCTGCTATCTCACCAGCGCGGATGTGGTGAGGACGCGGATTGTTGCTGACATAGTTGACGCATACGAAGACTGGGAGCTCGGGCGTGACAGTAATTAATGAAACAGACTACGAAATCGACCTGGCTGAGTTTGCCGAGTTGGCGGACTACGTCCTGACACAAATGCACGTTTCAACAGACTCGGAGCTAACAGTCCTTTTCATCGAAGAGGAACCGATGGCCGACCTGCACGTGCGGTGGTTGGACTTAGAAGGCCCCACGGATGTCATGAGTTTCCCCATGGATGAACTACGCCCCGGCCGTCCGGATGCGGTGACCCCGCAGGGCGCCCTCGGCGACATCTGCATTTGCCCAAGTGTCGCGCAGAAGCAGGCACTGGCGGCAGGTCATTCAATGGTTGAAGAGATGCTCCTGCTGCAAACCCACGGGATCCTGCACCTTCTGGGATACGATCATGCCGAACCAGAGGATGAAGAGGTCATGTTTGCGTTGCAACGCCACCTGCTGCTGACATTCCTCGCGCAGAGATGAACCTGCCCGCAGCCGTTGCGATTTCCCTTGCAATCTTTGGGGTTTTCGCCCTGTTTTTGGGGGCGTGGTTTGCCGCGGTCGATACAGCCATCTCACGAATGACCATTGCGTATGCAGAGGACTTGGTGGAGCAGCAGCGTAAAGGCTCGCACACTCTACGTCAGGCGGTGCGTGAGAGGCGTGAGGTCGGTTCGTCGCTGGCGTCCGCCCGCGTCCTCTCGACGACCGTCGGTATCGTTTCCCTGACGTTTGTTCTGGTCAACGAGTTTTGGGATCTTGACTGGAAGTGGTGGTTGACCCTCGCTGTCACGCTGGCGATTGTGGCGGCGGTGCAGCTCCTCGCCCTCGGCTTTTCCACACAACTCAATGCTGGTTCCCGCTATGTCAAAGTGGCTCTGGTTGGTTCAAAGTCGGCGCTGCGCATTCTCACCAGGCGCGACCACGTTGAGGTGGTGCCAGAAGCAAGACTGGCGATGGTGGATGAGTTGCGCGAGCTTCTCGATGAGGTGTCTGAGGATGGTGAACCAGCCCCGCTCGAGGAGGTGGACCGCAAGATTCTGCGTTCAGTCTTTGAGTTGGGGCAGACACGCGTGGGGGAGTTAATGGTCCCTCGCGCTGAAATGGTGACGATTAAGGGTGACGAGGACGGTCACGCGGCCTTCGAACTGTTCGTTACCTCCGGATTCTCCCGAATGCCGGTCATCGGAAAGACGCTTGATGAGGTGCAGGGTGTCCTTTACATGAAGGATTTGGCGCGACGCTCCCTGAAGGGTCCTGATGCTTTGGACATCGAGGTAAGAGACATTGCGCGCGCGGCGGCATTCGTGCCAGAGATGAAACTTGCAGACGATGAACTGCGTGTCATGCAGGCGAACAACACGCACCTCGCGTTGGTAGTTGACGAGTACGGTGGGATTGCGGGTCTCGTCACCGCGGAGGACATCCTTGAGGAACTCGTTGGCGAACTGACGGATGAACATGACGTTGATGTGGGTAGCCCCGAAGAGGTTGAGCCGGGAGTGTGGCTGATTCCGTCCTCGTACCCAATCGACGATCTTGAAGACCTTTTAGACGTCGAGTTTGACGAGGACGAGCTGTATTCGGTCGGCGGTCTGCTCACGAAGGCGATTGGTCGAGTGCCGCTCCCTGGTGACAGTGCGGAAGTCAACGGTGTACTAATTGAGGCCGGTGAACAGACCGGCAGGCGCAAGCGGGTTTTGAGCGTTTACGTGCGGCGTGGGTGAAGGGGAAGAAATGAGCGAGTTCCGGGCAGGTTTTGTTGCGATCGTGGGGCGTCCCAACGTGGGAAAGTCAACGCTGACCAACGCGCTTGTGGGGCACAAAGTCGCCATCACCTCAATGAGGCCGGAGACGACACGCCATAACATTCGTGGCATTGTGCAGGCCCCAGACGGGCAACTTGTTGTGGTTGATACCCCCGGGTTTCACCGTCCTCGGACACTTCTTGGCCGACGCCTCAACGAAATGGTGCAAGAGGCGCTTATCGACGTTGATGCCGTGGTGGTGTGTTTTCCCGCAGACCAAAAGGTTGGTCCAGGCGACCGGTTTATCACAAGTGAGGCGACTCGCGGCGGGGCAACCAAGATCGCTGTGGTCACCAAGATCGACCAGGTCAGCAAGGACAGGCTTGCAGAGCACCTGCTGGCCGTAAGTGAGCTGGACTCGTGGTCGGCAATCGTCCCGGTTAGTGCCAAGACCGGAGAGAACATGGATCGTCTCACCGAGGTGCTGGTTTCTGAAATGCCCGTTTCACCGCCGCTCTATCCCGAAGATGAGATCACCGAGGAGACGGAAGAGACCCTAATTTCCGAGTTTGTCCGTGAAGCCGCCCTCGAAGGTGTGCACCACGAACTGCCGCACTCCGTGGCCGTCCAGGTAACGGAGATGATCGAACGGAAAAAGGCGGGTGTCCTGGATGTTCACGTCACGATTTACGTGGAACGGGACAGTCAGAAGGCAATCATTATTGGTAAGGGTGGGTCCCGTCTCAAGCAAATTGGGACGACGGCACGCAAGGAAATAGAGGCCCTGCTGGGGCGTCGAATCTACCTGCACATTCACGTTACGGTTGCGAAGAACTGGCAGACAGACCCGAAGATTCTCCAGAGGTTCGGTTTCTAGTGTTACGCAAGAAACTGGTCACATACGTCAACACCTTCTTCTTCCTCTTTGCCGGTTTTGCAGCGCTGTGGCTGGTAGTGCTAGCGGTCGTAGACACGCGCGGATTGCAATGGGAAATCGCGGTGTATGCGGTGGTTGCGTGGGCTGTGATTGCCTACGTGTTCCTTCCCCGCCTCTACAAGCTCATGACGGCAGTGTTTCTACCCGACTACTTCATCGGGAGGGCGAGGACGAGTTCAGGTCTGCTTGGCGACGTTGTCAACATGGCGTGGGATGGTCCCGAAGATAACATTCACAGCGCAATGCAGGCCGCGGGCTGGACGCTGGCAACCCCGATCACACTGGGTTCAGCGCTGGGGATTATCCGCTCCGTGTTGACTCGTTCGCCGGACCCTGACGCGCCCATATCGCCTCTCTTCCTGTTCGGTCGAAAGCAAGACTTTGCCTACCAGAAAGAGGTTGGCGGCAGCGCAAACCAGCGCCACCACATCCGTTTTTGGAAGTGTCCTCCGCACTGGCCCCTGCCAGGTGGAACTGAAGTTGACTGGCTCGCCGGAGCAGCTTTTGATACAGGAGTGCGCCTGTCTTCATTCACATTGCAGGTTACGCACGCGATCTCAGGTGATATCGACAAGGAACGTGACTTCACGATCTCCTCGTTGAAGGGCGTCGATCCGGGCCTCAAAGTCACGTGGATTGAGAAGTTCTCTACCGCATTCCACGCACGCAATGGCGGCGGCGACATGGTTCACACCGATGGGAATCTTCCCATCGTCGATGTAGAGACCTTGCCCGCCTCAATCCCGCAGGTGCATCTGAGTACTGCCAAGCCGCCAGCAGCAAAGACGTTGAAGCAGAAACTGGCGCAGACCAAGCGGCCGGCAACCATTTACGTCGCCACCTTCTTCATCATGGTTTCGATAATGCTCACCGCGCGCGACCTCGTTGCGGGAACAACTATCAGTCCGGCGCTTTCCTGGGTTTCCATCGGAGTCCTAGTTCTACTCTGGCCAGCCCTTTACTACGGGATGGCACCAGCCCGATGGCTCCTAATGGTGCTCTTCGGCGTAGACGTCCTCGTTCACCTAGTCGCGTGGTTCCAAGCAGACTTTGTGGTGAATGCTTCAACCGGGGTTGCCCACGTCGGGGTGGCAACCATCATGCTGGTGATCCTTTCATCTGACCCGGTTACAGACTTCACGGCCACGATCAGCAGTTGGTGGAGGGCCAAATGATGAATGTTGGTTGCGGAAACAATACGGAGGGTTGTAGATTGCGATCGTGACTAGCCTGCTACTTAGCTGCCGCGGTGAAGCCTGATCCAGATCGGAAGGCACACCGCGGAGTTTGGCGTTCCGGTCAGCAACGGATACAAAGGCAGACAAATGATCACAAACGGTCCCGCTAACTTACAGCAAAACTCTTCCATGCCGGTTGCGAAGTACCGGCCATTCCTCCAGACCAATCCTCCCCACCTCACCTACCGGAAGTGGCCGGAAAAGCAGATTGTTAAGGCTCCCCGCTGGCTCACCACCGACCTGCGTGACGGTAACCAGTCTTTGGTGGAGCCGATGGACCCAGCGCGTAAACGTCTCATGTTCGACCTGCTGGTACGCATGGGTTACAAAGAAATCGAGATTGGGTTCCCCGCAGCATCCCAGACGGACTTTGACTTTGTTCGCTCCCTGGTGGAGACGGGCGCAGTCCCCGACGATGTGACAGTTTCCGTCCTCACCCAATCGCGCCCGGAAATCATCACCAGAACGGTGGAATCCCTAGTTGGTCTGAAGCGCGCAACCGTGCACCTCTACAATGCGACATCACCCATGTTCCGCGACGTGGTCTTCCGCAATAGCAAGGAAGAAACCATAGCGCTTGCGGTTGAGGGAACGCGGCACGTCATGGCTGCAGCTGAGAAGATTCTTGGCGACCAGACAGTGTTCGGCTACGAGTACTCTCCGGAGATCTTCATTGACACTGAACCGCAGTTCGCCCTCGACATCTGCGAGGCCGTCATGGATGTCTGGCAGCCGGGACCTGACCGGGAGATCATTCTGAACCTACCCGCAACCATCGAACGTTCCACACCGAACGTCTACGCGGACCAGGTGGAGTGGATGTCGACTAACCTGTCGCGGCGCGAGTTCATCACGCTGTCCGTGCACCCACACAACGACCGTGGCACTGCGGTGGCGTCAGCGGAACTCGCCATGCTCGCCGGGGCTGACCGAGTGGAAGGCTGCCTTTTCGGCCACGGTGAACGAACGGGTAACGTCGACCTCGTGACGTTGGCGCTGAACCTTTACACGCAAGGTGTCAATCCGCAGGTGGACCTGTCGGACATCGACGATGTCCGGCGAACCGTTGAGTACTGCACCGGTATGGGCGTTCACGACCGTGCGCCGTATGCGGGTGACCTTGTGTACACGTCCTTCTCGGGTTCGCACCAGGACGCAATCCGCAAGGGATTCGCAGTCCGTGCCGCCAAGGTGGACGAGCAGGGCTCGGACGTGTACTGGGAGATCCCCTACTTGCCTGTTGACCCCCATGACGTAGGCCGGTCGTACGAGGCCGTTGTGCGCGTGAACTCGCAGTCCGGGAAGGGTGGCGTCGCCTTCCTTATGTCGTCCGCGCATTCCCTGGAGTTGCCGCGGCGCCTGCAGATCGAGTTTTCACGAATCGTCCAGGCTGAAACTGAGGAGAGGGGCGGCGAGATTGACGCCGCGACGTTGTGGCAGTTCTTCGCGGATGCCTACCTGCCCAATGATGCGGCAGAGAACTTAGAGCCGTGGGGGAGATTTGTCCTCGGACGTTCCTCAGTGACTTCGGATGACTCCGGGGCTCAGTTGCAGGCTGAACTGTTTGATCGGGGAAGCCAGCTGATCATGAAGTCAACGGGTAACGGACCCGTTGACGCATTCGTGAAGGGGCTTGAGGACCTCGGGCATGACCTGAGGATCCTTGATTACTCAGAGCACGCGATGAGTTCCGGCCATGGTGCGAACGCCGCTGCATACATTGAGGCAATCGTTGATGGCCGCACGGTGTGGGGTGTCGGCATTGACTCGTCCATTGCTCGGGCGTCGTACAAGGCAATCATCTCGGCGCTGAACCGGGCCCTGCGCTGAATGCAGCGAACTTTCCGTGATAGGGCGTTCGTTTTACGTGCCTACAAACTGGGAGAAGCAGACCGAATCCTGGTGATGCTGGGGGAGAAGAGCGGGCAGTTCCGGGTTGTTGCTAAGGGAATCCGGCGCACTTCCTCTAAGTTTGGGGCGCGGCTGCAATCCTTCAACCTTGTCGATGTTCAGTTTTATCGAGGCCGCAGTGAGCTTGCCACCCTGACGCAGGCGGAGACGATCAGTGCGTACTCGGTGGACATCGCTCAGAGTTACGGAAGTTTCACGAATGCGAAGCTCATTGTGGAGGCGGCTCAGCGAATAACTGAGGGGCAAGAGCTGCCGTCACCGGAGCAGTTCGCCCTGCTTCACGGCGCCCTGCACGCCATGGCTTCCGGAACCAAACCGCCGGCCCTAGTCGCAGCGTCGTACTTGCTGCGGCTTGCAACCATTGAAGGATGGCAGCCGACCCTGGACAGGTGTGCCCAGTGCGATACCCAAGGGTGGTATTCACACTTCTCGGCAACCAGTGGCGGCAGTGTCTGTGACGACTGCGCAAGCGCGGATGCACTACGTGTTGAACCCGGTGCGCTCAGACTCATGGACATGCTGCTCCGGGCTGATTGGCAGTCCGCCCTCGCACAGGAAAGTGAGCACTGGGGCGAGGCATTGGATGTGTCGGGGGCGTGGGTGCAGTGGCAGTTGGAGCAGCGTCTGCGCGCACTCCCATTTGCAAGCATCGTGGACTGAAGCGTGGCGGCGGCCTTGCCCCGCGCTGCGGTGCCCGTTCATTTGCCCCGACCCGCTGGGCTTAACATTGAGGTGACAGAGGAGGTTCTCGTGGGGTGCACGACGATTTTGGTGGGTAAAGACGCAAGCTATGATGGCTCGCCTCTGGTGGCGCGGAATGAGGACTCACCCAACGGTGAGTTCCACCCGAAGAAGATCATTGTTGTAAAGCCCGGTGACCAGCCCCGCGAGTACACAAGCGTCATCTCAAAGGTGACCGTCCCGCTCCCAGACGACCCGATGCGTTACACGGCCGCCCCGAACGCCATCCCTGATCAGGGGATTTGGGCCCAGGCTGGGATTAACTCGGCCAACGTAGCGATGAGCGCAACTGAGACGCTCACCAGCAACGAGCGCGTCCTCGGCGCCGACCCGCTGGTCTCGGGTGGCATTGGCGAAGAGGACTTCGTAACCCTGGTGCTCCCGTACATTCATTCGGCGCGTGAGGGTGTTGTTCGTCTTGGTGCGCTGCTGGAGCAGTACGGCACGTATGAGATGAACGGCGTCGCCTTTGCGGATGCGGATGAGATCTGGTGGCTTGAAACCGTTGGAGGTCACCACTGGATCGCGCGCCGCGTCCCCGACGACGTCTATGTGACGATGCCTAACCAGCTGGGCATTGACAGTTTCGATGTGGAGGACGCCCTCGGTGAAGGCCGCGAGTACCTGGCGTCTTCTGACTTGCGAGATTTCATCGCGGACAACTGGCTAGACCTCTCCATTGATGGGAACCTGAACCCGCGGGACGCATTCGGCTCACACTCGGATGCCGACCACGTTTACAACACTCCTCGCGCCTGGTTCATGCAGCGCATCTTGAATCCCAACAGTACGGAGTACGCACCGACCTCGGACGATATTCCATGGTGCCGGCACCCAGAACGCAAAATCACCATTGAAGATATCAAGTATGTATTGAGCTCGCACTACCAGGGCACCCCATATGACCCGTATGCGGGCACCGATGAGCAGGCGAGACTATTCCGCCCGATTGGGATCAATCGGCATAGTCAACTTTCTATCCTGCAGGTAAGGCCAAAATCGTCCCGTTCGATACAGTGGATCGCATTTGCTTCCAACCCTTTCAACACGCTGATTCCCCTCTACACTAACGTTGAGAAAATGCCCGACTATGTCTCTGACACGACAGGCCGAGTAACAACGGAGAACTTCTACTGGGCCAGCCGCATCCTCGCTGCATTGGCAGACGCCCAGTTTTCTGCGGCGCTACCTGAGATTGAGAGCTACCAGCAGGCCACGCTTGCTGCAGGCCACGAAAACCTCGCAAAAACTGATGCTGAGGCACGTATCCTCGTCGACAGTGCATCGGTAGGTGGCCTTCTCGAGGCCGCCAATGAGGCGATCACAACCACGGTCAAAGAGGCAACCGAGGCGGTGCTCGACAAGGTTCTCCTGATTGTCAGCAACGGCATGAAGAACAGCTTCTCCAGGTCGGATGGTTAGACATGGCACTTGATGCGCCAGGTGCTGGTCGCACCGTTGTCCCGCCCCATCTTTTAGGCCACGTCCCCGAACATGTCGCGGTGATCATGGATGGCAATGGGCGTTGGGCGAATGCAAGGGGCCTGCCCAGGACCGAAGGGCACCGAGCCGGTGAGCTTGCACTAATGGACACCGTCGCGGGCGCTGTCGAGGCTGGCGTCAAGTACCTCTCGATGTACGCGTTCTCTACGGAGAACTGGAAGCGTTCGCCCGAGGAGGTCCGTTTCCTTATGGGGTACTCACGGGATGTGATACGTAAGCACACGGACCGCCTCGACGAATGGGGCGTGCGGGTCCGTTGGGTCGGACGAAGACCACGTCTTTGGAAGTCTGTCCTCAAAGAGCTACGGGTTGCCGAAGAGCGAACCAAGAACAACACCAAGACGGAACTGCTTCTGTGTATCAACTATGGGGGGAGAGCCGAAATCACAGACGCCGCCCGGGCGCTTGCGGAAGAAGTTGCTGCTGGAACTCGCAAGGCTTCCTCTATCAGGGAAGCCGATCTGGCGTCGCACCTGTACGCCGCGCAGGCCCCAGACGTCGACCTGTTGATACGCACGTCGGGCGAGTCAAGGATTTCTAACTTCTTGCTTTGGCAGCTGGCTTACGCCGAACTAGATTTCGTGCCGCAGGCGTGGCCGGAGTTTGGGCGGGAACAGCTTTGGGAGCGTCTGATCGCCTACCGGGAACGCGAGAGACGCTACGGCGGAGCGGTTGACGCCGTTGCCGGTAGCAACCAATGAGCTTTGCGATTGGGCTCTTACCCGCGCTGCTATTTGGGTCTTCAAGTGTCCTGCTGATGAAGCTCGGCGGGGACAGCCGACAGCAGACCATGGGGCAGTTTCTTGGCGCCTTGGCAGTGGCGATAGTTTTGGCGCTCAGCGTGGGAGTGGACACGAACCCCGCTGTTCTTCTCACCGCCTTTGTTGCGGGTGCAGTGCTTGGTGTGGGGATGAATCTGCAGATTATTTCCTTTCACTATCTGGGTGTCTCACGTGTCATGCCGCTCACGACGGGCGGTCAGCTGATCGGGGTGGCGGTTCTTGGTATTGCCCTGTTCGGAGAGTGGGTCGGATCGGCGGCGCTGCCGGTGGGAATCGCGGCGTTGGCGTCAATACTGGTGGGGGTATTTCTTGCGGGCTGGAGCGAGCCCGACCCTCTCACCGTGTCCGCTCCCGCGGATCCCGCTCGGGTCGCTCCCGCAGATTCTGCTCGGGTCACGTCTGCTCCGCTCGCTCCCGCAGATCCCGCTCCCGCGGATCCCGCTCCTGCAGATCCCGCTCCTGCACCCGCTTCCGCTCCTGCTTCTGCTTCCGCTCCTGCTTCTGCTTCCGCTTCCGCTCCTGCTTCCGCTTCCGTGCGAACCGGAATGGTCATCATGGCCATTTCTACGTTGTTCTTGATTGCATTTCCTACCCTCACGAGGTTGTGGTCGATTGATCCGATGACGTCGCTGTTGCCGGAGGCGATTGGTTTCGTGGTGGTGGGTGTGATCGCCACATCCCCGCGACGAGGCATGCCAGATACGCGTTGGAGTCGCCCTACCGTTGGCGCCTTGCTCCCGGGGGTCCTGTGGGGCACGGGGTTGATCGTGCTGCAGTACTCAATAAATGTGCTCGGGGTGGCTGTGGGATTTGCACTTTCGCAGTTAACGGTGGTGGTTGCGACTTTTGGGGGCATCTGGATTCTCCAAGAGAAGAAGACACGCAAAGAGATGCGCGTGACCATGTTGGGAATGCTGTTTCTGGTCGGCGGTGCGATGCTGCTCGGATACGCGAACGCACTAGACGGAATCTAGCCACACTGGCGGCGTGACATACTCAGCGCCTCCTGCTTGACGGTGGCCTGCTGCTTCCCGCTGCTCGTTCGGCGAGGGTGCTTAGGGTCAGCCCCACGACAATGTGTCGTGCGACCGTGCTACGGTTCTTGCAGGTTCAAGAGTTGTAGCTTTCAGTACCTGGCTGGCTGCACGGCAACCCTCTGCGTCGAGCGGGGTGCCCCAGGGGAAGAACCGGCGTGAACAACCGTTCATGCAAGTCGAGGGGGGCCCAGGCGTGCGCGTGTTGGGCTCCGGTAAGGATTGTTCCCATGCCTGTTTTCCAGATTGCCGTCGCTGATGGGGGAGTAGAGGACTTCGAGACCACGGACGGGTGGGGTGAAGTGCCTGAAGTGGATCGGCCCGTGTGGTCTCGCTATATGCTCGACCATTGCCCTTGGTTTCCCGGGGCGACCATTGTGTCCTTTATTGCGTCTGGCGTAGTCAACGGCGGCTCCCGCGTCCCTGAGGTTTGGAAGGAGACGGCCGCGGAGCTGCACAGCGGCGGCTTTACTCCGCTCCAGTACTACCTACTTGCGCAGTTGTTGTCGGATAAGCGCAGGAGGAACGAGCTTGATGAGGCCACTCATGGGCATCTTTTCAAGCAGTGGTATGAGGAAGGGTTCCCAGCTTTTCAACTTGATGCCGAAGCCTGGAAGCCCTGGCTTGAGCGACTTGTGCGAGCACAGTCGCCGCGTCGCGCCCTCGACCATATGCTCTTCGGGCCGGACCTGCCGGCACTGGGTATGGTGATGTCGCTCTCCGGAGAGCTGGCCCGGGTCGTTTCCGACTGACGGTTGCACTCAAGGGGGCTTGGGCGGCCTAGGGTTTTCTCTTTCAGCAAGGCCCCCAGTCTAAGAGGGCCCACTATCCGAAATCCCTTGGCTGCCCAGGCGTTCGGTTAGGCGGCGTGGTTCCACAGTGTTGGTGGCGTCCCATTTTGGCTGCCTGGTGGCGCGCCTTGTTGGCCTGGCTCCCTACTGTGTTGGTTTGGTGGCGGACCGGTTTCGTCGGGGGCTGCGCTGTGTCTGTCTGGTGGCGCGCTGGTTTGGTTTGGTGGCTTGTTTTGGGGTGGGAGGACGCGTGTGGTTGGTTGCCATTTTTGTGTGGGGTCTTTCCAGTGGGGTGGTTTGATTTGGGGTGTCCCGTTTTTCATTTGGATGTTCCAGGGGCCGTGTTCGATGTGGCGGTGGTGTCCGTGGCAGAGGAGGACGCCGTTGTCGGTGTGGGTTTTGCCGCCTTGGGCGTGGGGGGTGACGTGGTGGACTTCGCACCATTGGGCGGGGGTGTCGCAGCCGGGGATGATGCAGCCGCCGTCGCGGGCGAGGATGACGCGTTTTTGGTGGTTGGTGAAGACTCTTTGGGTGTTGCCTAGTTCGGTGATTTTGCCTTGGGGGTCGGTGGCGTAGAACTGGATGGCTCCGGTGCAGGCGGCGTGTTCGATGGCGAGGTTGGAGATGGTGAGGGGGCCTTGATTGGTGTGGATGAGGCCGGGGCGCCGGTTTTGTAGGGCTTGGCGGCTGGTTTGCATCATGACTACGGTGCCTGATCCGCCGAGGAGGGGTGTGCCTGGTTGACCGGTTTTGATGAGGTTGGTGGTGTGGGTGGCGGCGCTGGAGGCAACTGTGATGATGGAGGCGAAAGCGTCGTGGCGTTTTTGTGCGGGGCTGCGCTGATCCCAAACCCCACCAGCATTGTCATTACTGTTGCTGGCCGGGTCGCCACTGTTGTTGTGGGCCGGGTCGCCACTGTTGCTGGAGTGGTTACCGGCGCTACTGGTGTTGTCACTGTTGGTGGGGTCCCAGTGGTGGCGTGTTCTGGGGGAGGTGATGGTGTTGAGCATGGTTTCTAGGTGGGCGGCGATTTCTGGGGTGAGGTTGGCGCGTAGGGGGATGAGTCCGTGTGCTTCTTGGCCGATGGTGAGGAAACGTTTACTGGTGGTGTGGTAGTCGGCTTGGATGCTTTGGCGGGGGTCCCAGAGGTCGGCTGCTTGGCTGCAGGCGCGACGTATTTCATCTAGGTGAGCGCCACTGAAACCAGTCGTGGGAGTTCCACCAAACCCAGCGCCCAAACCAGTATCAGTTCCAGCGCCAGTGGCGGCGTCAGTGTCGGTGCCGGTGGTTGTAGGGGTGTTTCTGGTAGGGACATTGTTGTTGTGGAGGTGTTGGGCAACATCGTGGTAGTTGCGTTTGTCACCTGGTAGGCCGAGGGCGGTTCCGACTAGTTGGCCTTCCATGTCCCCGGTGTGGGTGCCACCGCGTTTGTCATGTTGGGTCAGGGTGTCAACAATGCGGAGGGCGCCTGCTTCACTAAGACCCCCAGTTTCAAGGGCGGAGGCTACTAACTCAAATGTTGCACCACGCCCCGGAACACCGCCACTGCCGCTGCCGGGGTCACTGCCAACCTCAGGGCCCCTGCCACTGCCAGCAGCGTTGCTAGCGAGGTCATTGCAGCTGCCAGGGTCAGTGGAGGGATATGTTTGCGGCAGGGTTGCTTCGGCAAGGCGGAGGCGGGCGCGCGCCTCGGTAATACTGCAACCGGTTAGGTCGCGTACCAGTGCAGCGCCCCCGGTGAATCCGGCCATGGCTCCACCATTGAGGGCCCCACTCTTCAAACGTTGATCCAGCACTCCCGCACACCCGGTACCAATGGCTTGCAGGCGTTTGACCAACACGGCAGTAATCTGGGCTAACCCTAAAACCTGCGAGTTGGGTGCCCCCATGATGTCAGTGATCGCCGGTAAACCGGCTCCCACCGCGGCCAAATCAGTAATGACCCCAACCAAGCCCGCCGGAATGTCCGCTGCTGGTCCGGCTGAGAACCTGGCCGCCGGGACCGCCCTGCCCTCAACAATGCCCTCTATAGGACTGGTCAAGATCATCACCTCCTCACAAGTAGGACCGAACAAGTAGAACACCTGTTCGATAAACCAACCCTACGAGCACCCTCCGACATCAACCCCCCAAAACCACCACCCCCACACCGAACAGTGACCCACCTCACAAAAACTGCTGTGCCGCCTAGCCTACCGCCCGCCTCACCAGAACCCTGAGCTGGTCTGCGACCTCGTCATTTATCTCCAATACAGCGAACGACGTCGGCCAGAACACGCCCTCGTCCAAAGCGGCGACATCGTTGAGACCGATGGTGGCGTACCTGGTGTCAAACTTGGACGCCGGCTGCAGAAACACAACGACCTTGCCGTCCCGGGCATACGAGGGAAATCCGTACCAAGTCTTCGGGTCAAGTTCAGGCGTAACCTCCCAGACGATCTCATGGAATCGCTCCGCGATCTGCCGGTCACTGCCCTCAAGCGCGCTGATGGCATCGAGACAAGCCTGCAACTCTCGGGCCCTTCGCGCCGAACCCTTCTCACCTTCACGTGCTGCCCGAAGTTCCTCGGCACGCTGCTTCATGGCGGCCCGCTCAGTTGCGCTGAAGCCGGTCGATTCTTCGTCCTGTGTCATTGTGCCTCCTTACATAAATCCCCTTGTCGGGTGGTTTCTGAGCCTATGTCTTAGCACGTCCTACACACCAGTCCCCAAAGCTCAGTACCTGCGACGGAACTTGGCCGTGCCCTATTGTCGCGCGCCGCGATTGCGTAGCCTAAGGCCATGGAGATGAACTTGGTTCCGTCGGCGCTCGGTCTAGAGCACGTAACGATGCGCTATCCCGGGGGAGTCACAGCAGTCGACGACGTGACCTTGACGATCGCCCAGGGTGAGGTTGTTGCGCTCCTCGGGCCAAACGGCGCAGGAAAAACAACGTTGATAGACCTAGCCCTGGGCCTGCAACACCCAACGGCAGGCTCCGCGAACCTACTGGGCATGTCCCCACCAGACGCGATCTCGCGGGGTTTGATAGGGGTTGTCAACCAGACTGGGGCTCTTCCCGTGGATTTCTCGGTGCACCAGCTTTTGACGCTCTTCAGCGGGTTCTACGCCACGCCACTCGGTCTTGTGGAGGTGGTTGAAGCCACCAACCTCGGCGGCCTCGTGAAGAGAAAGATCCGCAAGCTCTCCGGTGGCGAACAGCAGAGGGTCCGCCTCGCCCTCGCCCTTCTTCCGGACCCTTTGGTCATGTTTCTGGATGAACCGACCGCTGGAATGGACCCCACGGCACGCCAGGACTTTTGGCGGGTCATCAAGAAGGCAGCGGGAACTGGCAGGACCGTCATCTTCGCGACCCACTATCTTGCCGAGGCCGAAGCCTTCGCCGAACGAACGATCATCATGAGGGACGGCCGGGTCGCCGTCGATTCCCCCACCCACGCACTGATGAGACGTGGCACAGCAAGGCTGACGATTGATTTGGACGAGGGCGATGCCATCGGAGTCCTTGCTTCCCTTGAAGAGCGCGGCTGGACAGCCCTGTGGGAAGACGGAAGGTTGGTAGTGAGCGGAAGCGACCTCGATGACGCTGCCCGCATCCTCTTGGCAGTACCGGGAGCACACAACTTGCGTTTGGTCGATGCGAGCCTTGAAGACATCTTCGCGTCGGTCACAGGAGTGAAGGAAGGTCCGCAGTGATGAGCCACTCACTGACAGCAGAGCAAATTCGTAGTCAGAACCCGGTTGTGAGGCCGAACAGGGGACTTGGCCGCTTTATCTGGGTCTTATTTAGCGGAGTCTTCTTCAACCCGTTCAACATTGGCTTCGCGATTTTGATGCCCGTGATCATGTACCTGATGTTTGGTGCCAACCAGGAGTACTCGGACTTCTCTGTTGGAAACGGAAATGTCGCCTCGCAGGTCCTGGTCTCTATGACATTGTTCGGCATGATGATGACAACTTCGTCTTTTGCGGCCAACGTCAGTTTGGAACGTGCTCAGGGGGTGAGCAGGCTCTACGCTCTGACGCCGATGTCTGCGTTGTTCCAACTTGTTGGGCGAATGGTTGCGATTCTCTGCGTGGGCTGCGTCGTTGTGCTCATAACCTTTGGCGTGGGGGTTGCGACGGGCGCGTCCATGTCAGGCGTGGTTTGGGCCCAGAGCGCCCCCATCCTCTTGCTTGTGTCGACGGTGGGAATCGCGATTGGTTTCGGATGCGGTTTCGCGGTGCGATCGGATGGGGCGTTCGCCGCAACGTCAGCGATTGTCGTCCTGTCTGCCTTCGGGGGCGGTCTGACGATCCCGTTGGACCAGATGGGGGCGTTCTTCCAGAGTTTGGCGCCGTGGACGCCACTGTGGGGTGCCGGTCAGATGGTGCTGCTCCCGATTCACGGCTGGGAGAATTTCACTCCCAACATGCTTGTGAACGTCGCGATTTGGGCAGCATTGTTCATCGCTTTGGCGGTGTGGGGGCTACGCAGAGATACGGGGCGCTGACCAGACTAGTTAAAAACGCGCGCCGTTGCTGCCGTGCGAATGCGTCCGCGCTGCTTGAGGACGAGGACGGTGCCAACAAGTGCCGCTAGTGCAGCCCAAGCCCACGGGCTCCCGGCAGCGGCCTTCACAACCGCGGTCCACACGGCAAGCAACCCGTATCCGTAGAGGAGGGCCCAAGCCACGCATCCCGGGATCATCGCGGCCGTGAACTTGCCCCAGTTCATCCGCACCAGACCCGAACCCGCGAGTACAGCCGTCTGCATTCCGACAGTGAGGAAGCACAGGGGGATCGCAACGATACCCCAGTGTTCCAGGATGTTAGCGCCTTTGCGTGGCACGGGTCCGTCAACCCATTTTGCGAGGCCTGCGAAACGTTTGGAGTTCGTCCCCCACTTGGAGATTGCCGTGGGCACGGAGCGTGCGATCCAGTAGGTGCCTTGCGCGCGGAAGAAGACAACAAAGAAGAGGAAGACCACCAGTGGGATCCCTGACTGCGCCCAACTTGGCATTACTGTTCTCCTTCTTCGAGGCCACGACACTGCTCACAGAGTCCGGCCAGCTCAACGGTGTGGTCAAGCAGTTCGAACCCGTGGCTCTGTGCCAAATCTTGCATGATCTGCTCCAATCCGTCTAGCTCCACCTCTTCCGCGCGTCCACATCTTGTACATATCAGGTGGTGGTGGTGTGATCCTGGCGTACAGGAGCGGTAGAGCATCTCCCCACTTTCCCCGCGAATCGCATCTACCAGCCCGGAATCTTCCAGCACCTGCAGGTTGCGGTAGACGGTTGCCAGACCGGCGGTTTCCCCCGCATTCTCCATGGATCCGTGGATTTCTTGGGCGCTGCGGAAAGTTGAGTGGGACTCGAGGTTATCGAGCACAGCTTTGCGCTGCTTGGACATTCTTTGAGGTGAACTCACCTGCGGGCCATCCTCTCTAGCGCTGAACGCGCTGCAAAGGTTACCGCGTAGACCGTAACCGCCAGTACGACAATGGTTGCGCCGGGGGAGATGTTCACTTGGAAGGTGATCCCCAAACCGATCACTGACACCAGTGCGCCAATGAGCATCCCGAAACCCATTGTTGAGCGGAATGATTTGGCAAACAGCTGCGCGGTTGCGACGGGGATAATCATGATTGCTGACACAAGCAGTGCGCCGACGACCCGCATCGACACCGCAACTGTCACTGCCGACATGACCGCTATCAGCATGGACAGCGTATTGACGGGTAGTCCGGACGCCCTCGCGAAGTCCTCATCATTGGTCACCGAGAAAAGCAGTGGCCGCAGTCCGATCCCAATTGCGAATATCCCCAGGGCCATACAGGCAATGAGGACGAGGTCGCCCATTGAGACCGTCGCAAGTGACCCGAACAGGTATGAGTTCAGTTGCGTTGAGGACCCCCCGGCCAAGCCGATCAGGACCACACCGGCTGCGATGCCACCGTAGAAGAGGAGGGCGAGGACGACATCCGCGGAGGTTCGCCCCGATCGGCGCACCAATTCGATGACGACGGCTGCCGCAACCGAAGCAACTATTGCGCCGGGCACCGCGAACCGATCAATCGGAGTGAGGTTGGCCAAGGATCCCACCAGCCAGCCAACGGCAACACCGGTGAGAGCGACGTGCCCGATGCCGTCGCCGAGCATCGCGAGCCGCCTGTGGACAAGGTAGGTTCCCACGACGGGCGCCGACAGGCCAACTAGGAGAGCCGCCAGGAAGGAGTAGATAAAGAGGGGGGAGAGGAACAGGCTAAGCACGGGCGCCCTCGTTATCTTCATCGTGATCCCACCAGGGGCCGGTTTCATCGCCGTGGTGCGTGTGTGTGCATGGACCGTCGTGAGTGATGTGACCGGCTGCGATGCGGACTTCCCGCTCAATCAGCGGGCGCAGTTCCCCCAGCTCATGGAGGACAAGGACGACTGTGCAACCGGCAGCCAGTGACTCCTGGAGGATCTCTTTGAGGCGGATGCGGTTGTGTTCATCCAGCCCGGAAAGAGGTTCGTCAAGGAGGAGTAGGGATGGGTTGCGAACCAGGGCCCGCGCAATGAGCACGCGTTGCTGTTGCCCCCCGGAAAGGTCTTGAAACGGTTCGCGGAGTCTATGGAGCATCCCCACTTGTTGCAGCGCTTCTTGGACACGTTTACGCCAGTTGGAGGGTAGTCGCAGGTGACCGGATCCCAGCAGCCCGGAGGCCACCATTTCCGAAACAGTTGATTCGATTCCTCCGGCTGAGGCGAGACGCTGGGGTACGTAGCCAATCTTGTAGCCCGGTTGGGGGCCCGTTGGCTTCTTACCTGCCTCCCATGTCGACCCCAGAATGCTCACCTTGCCGTTCATGAGGGGCAGGGTGCCAATGAGTGTCTTGATGAGTGTGGACTTTCCCGAACCGTTATTCCCGGTGATAGCCACACACTCGCCCTCGTCGATCTTGAGAGTCAGGTCGTGGAGGACGACGTGGCCCCGGTAGCCGGCCTCGACATCTTGAAGTGCAATGGCAGTGTGCATCTTCCAATGGTGTTCTTAGTGAGAACCATTGTCAATATAGTGGTCGCCAGCTAGCCGCAGGTCACATGGGCGCAGGCCTCAGTATGCGGTGGAACTCGGTAGACTGGCTGGCTGACTATTAGTTTTGTTTGAGGAGATAAGCGTGGCTCAGGACACTTCAACTCTGGACGCCGTCATCAGTCTTGCTAAGCGGCGTGGATTCGTCTTCCCCTCTGGTGAAATCTACGGCGGGACGCGCAGTGCGTGGGATTATGGGCCCCTCGGCGTCGAACTCAAAGAGAACATCAAGCGTCAGTGGTGGAAGACGGTTGTCCGTATGCGTGAGGACGTGGTCGGCATTGACTCCTCTGTCATTCTTCCCACCGCCGTATGGAACGCGTCGGGTCACGTTGAAGCGTTCACCGACCCGCTCATCGAGTGCCAGTCATGTCACCACCGCTTCCGTCAGGACCAGTTGGTCGAGCAGTTCGCAGAGAAGAAGGGTGTGGACGAGGACGAAGTGGCGATGACTGAGATCGCATGCCCGGACTGTGGCGTGCGGGGTCAGTGGACGGAGCCGAGGGCGTTTTCCGGCCTCCTCAAGACCTATCTTGGTCCCGTCGACGATGAACAGGGCCTGCACTACCTGCGACCGGAAACCGCGCAGGGAATCTTTGTCAACTTCGACAATGTCATGACTTCGGCGCGCAAGAAGCCGCCGTTTGGGATTGCCCAGATCGGCAAGTCTTTCCGCAATGAGATCACGCCCGGGAACTTCATTTTCCGCACCCGCGAGTTTGAGCAGATGGAACTGGAGTTCTTTGTTGAGCCCGGAACCGATGAGGAATGGCACCAGTACTGGATCGACCAGCGTATTGCTTGGTACACCGACCTCGGCGTCAATCGTGACAACCTGCGTCTTTACGAGCACCCGCAAGAGAAGTTGTCCCACTACTCCAAGCGCACCGTCGACATTGAGTACACCTTTGGGTTCCAGGGATCACAGTGGGGGGAACTGGAAGGGATCGCCAACCGGACCGGCTACGACCTCGGCACCCACTCCGAGAAGTCCGGCAAGAAGCTGGACTACTTCGATCAGGCCAAGAACGAACGGTGGACGCCATGGGTGATCGAACCGTCGGCGGGTCTGACCCGCTCCCTGATGGCCTTCCTCATTGAAGCGTATTCCGAGGACGAAGCGCCCAACACGAAGGGGGGCGTCGATAAGCGCATCGTTTTGCGCCTTGACCCACGCCTGTCTCCCGTGAAGGTCGCGGTGTTGCCGCTGTCGAAGAAGGAAGAATTGGCGGGACCTGCACGCGAGCTAACCAATAGTCTTCGTGGCCTGTGGAATGTGGAGTATGACGAGACGGGTGCGGTGGGGCGCCGTTACCGCCGTCAAGATGAAATTGGCACTCCTTTCTGCATCACCTATGACTTTGAGTCGTTGGAGGATCAGGCCGTGACGATTCGTGAACGCGACACCATGGAGCAGGTTCGTATCCCGCTGACGGACGTCCGCGGCTGGCTCTTGGAACGCTTGGACGTTGCCTGAGCTCGCACCAATCGACCTCGGTGCCATTTCACTTCGCACCCCGGTGATCTTGGCCCCCATGGCGGGGGTCACTGACCGTGCATTTCGACGTCTGTGTCGCCAGTTCGCGGATGAAGGACTACCGCAGGGCGCCGCAGATTCTGCTCGACTAGTCGCTGCGGGTGGCCTATTTGTCAATGAAATGGTGACGGCGAGGGCGCTTCTTGAGGGCAATGAGGCGTCGTGGCACATGGTAGAGCCGGACGAGGACGATCCGGTGCGTTCGTTGCAGCTGTACGGAACGGACCCCGAGACACTGGGCTTGGCCACTGGAATGCTGGTTGAGAGGGGCTTGGCGGACCACATTGACTTGAACTTCGGTTGCCCGGTCCCCAAGGTGACCCGCAAGGGTGGGGGAGCTGCAATTCCGTGGAAGAAAGACCTGTTTGAGGGGATCGTTTCCTCGGTGGTCTTGGCTGCCGATCGTGCTGCCCCGGGTGGTCCGGGTTCGGTTCCCGTCACCGTGAAGATGCGTATCGGCATTGACGATGACCACATTACTGTCTTCGATGCCGCGCAGACTGCACGCAAAGCAGGGGTTGCGGCGGTTGGACTCCATGCCCGAACCCAGGAGCAGTACTACTCTGGCGCTGCCCGCTGGCCGTTCATCGCAATGCTCAAGGAACAGATGGAGATCCCAGTCTTTGGAAACGGGGATGTCTTCTCTGGATCGGACGCCACAGAAATGATGGCGCAAACTGGCTGTGACGCCGTTGTAGTGGGCCGTGGATGCCAAGGGCGTCCCTGGCTTTTTGGTGAGATCACCGCGTCAATGTGGGGCGGCGATATTCCACGCGACCCCACTCTGGCTGAGATTTGCGAAGTGTTGAACCGCCACGCGGAGTTGGCCGTGCGATTTGATGGCATAGAGGAGCGCGCCATGAAGGAGCTTCGTAAGCACGTCGGCTGGTATCTGCGTGGTTTCTCCATTGGCGGTGAAGCAAGGCGAGCCCTGAACCTGGTTTCCACCAGAGAAGAACTGCGTGCAAGACTTGCTGAACTGGACCAAGACCAGCCCTATCCGCCGGGTGCTCGGGGTTCCCGAGGGCGTAAGGGCACGGCGCGACGTCCTCATCTTCCTGAGGGATGGTTGGAGAGCCGCTACTTGAATGATGATCAACGGGCAGGCTTGGATGATGGTGATGGAAGCGATGGAGGATAGACGTGGGCGTCAGTTTTGATACGACCTCGGCAACGATTGTCGTCCCCATCATGGCTGCTTCGCTAGAGGACGTGGCGCTGCAGTGGGAGGCCGCCGTTGGAGCCGGTGCGGACATTGTTGAGTGGCGCATTGACGCCCTCGAACCACAACTGTGGGATGCAGAGACTGTTGGGGAGAGCGGCGCTGCGTTGCGTGCCCAGTTCGGCACGCCCGTCCTCGCAACCATGAGAACCGCGAAGGAAGGCGGCGGGTTTACTGGCAGCGCCGCGCAGTACCGCTCGATTCTGCGCGATGCTGGGGGCTGGGCTGACCTAGTGGATGTCGAGGTCGGATACCGGGGTGCCGAAGAATTGATTGCGGAGCTTCGGGGGAGAACCGCGGTTGTCGGCTCTTTTCATGACTTCACAACTGAGCCAAGCGCCGCCACCACGGTGCAACTTCTGGGCCAGATGCAGGACTTGGGGTGCGGCGTCGGTAAGGTGGCGTGGATGGTTACGACCGAGGCCGACCTCGCCCTGGTGAAGAACCTTCAGGTTTGGGCGGCCGAACACCTGTCGATGCCCACGGTCGTTATCGGGATGGGCCCGCTTGGAACTGAGTCTCGCTTGGGTAACTCCGCACTGATCAGCGCCTTCACATTTGCCCGCGGCAGTGTGGAGAGCGCTCCGGGCCAGCCAACTGTTGAAGAGATCCGCGCCAGCGTCAGCTAGCCTGCTCTTCTGACTGGGCACGCGACGCCGGAGGCGCCTCCGGCTACTGGGACGGACAACCGCGAGATGCCAGCCATTCCTTAGCGCTGGCCACGGCGTCGTCGGGGCCGGTAAGTGTGTCAGGTGCTATCGGTTCGTCCCCGAAGACCTCACCGGTGCGTGCCTTCGTCCTCGTCGTGGAAACCGCGACCACATAGTCCTCAACCTGCTCATATTCGGGCCCTGTGGCTAGGCCAAGCGTGGGCGCGCAGGTCGAGGACGACGCCGCACACCCCTGGCTCATGCAGTGCGGTGTTGACTGTTTGGGCGTACTTCTCAGCCTGGGAACCGCGCTCTCCACGATTTAGGAAAGGCAGCGCAAAAACGACGCAGAGTGCGCCAACCACAAGGAGCGCAAGAACAATTGGGCGGAGGCGCACTTTTGCTTGGGAGGGCAAGGCTTTGCATGCCGCCTTTAGTTTCGCGGGTACTGGCCGGGATCAGTGGGACGAAGTTCCGCGGGGCTGAACCAGCAGCATGTGTCGGGCGGAACGGAAGTTCCACCACCAGCAACAATCCCAGCTTCATCGGAAGCAAGAAGGAGTGTGTACTTCCGGGGCACAATGACCGCCTCGGAAGAGGTGTTGAGTACCACCATGGTGTGACCAACCAGCACGACGACTGCGGAGTCCCCGGTCCAAGTCAGGCCGTCGATGAAGGCGAGTGGGCTAGCGGCCATGCCGCCTTCTCGCCGGAGACGTAGGGCTTCGGTCATCATCTGCACCAGTGTTTGCTCGGCCGGGGTGCTATTGAAAGACACCTCTACGGTGGTTGCGCCTTGCGCCTGGGGGTAGGTCGTGCCTCCGCCAATACCCAAGAACGGCAGGTAGGGGCTTCCCGGTAAGGCAGCGATGAACAGGTTCATGGCGCCATAGCGTTTGAGGGGAGCACCCTTTGCCCAGCCGACATCCTCACTTCCCCTTGCCAGTGGCGCCATATCGGGGCGCTGAAGGACGTGACGCCAGGGGGTTGCAAGTCCCAGGGAGTCACGTTGGGTGAAGGCATGGGTAATTGCCTCCCGCAGAGCCTTGCTTTCCCATTCGACCTCAAGCATCGCTGATGAGCGAAGGTGGTGGAACCAGTCCTCAGTCAAGTGCTGGGTGAAGTTCTCTTTCGGTTCAGCCGGGAGAGCCGCGGTCAGGATACGTTCGTCATCAAATTCGGCAAGTTCGGCCAGTGCAACATTGACTGCGGAGCTAAAGGCTTGCATTTTCCAAGGGGCGGGTTCGGGGTCGTCAGTGACCACGACGGTACCCAGATCCACGCCGTCAACCCCTGCCTTCAAGGCCGCGCGAATCCGTTCAGCCAGCAAATCGACGTTCTTCTCTAGTGACACCAGTGGTGGCGAATCGGGGCCCGTGACAACCTGGTCGGCTGGAAGCAGAAAAGCCCTGACCAGAAGGTGTAGACCCGCGGCGTGAGCCTGGGCGATGAACTCAGGGAAAAAACTCAGCTGATCTTCTACCTTCGGGGTTGCTGGTCTCAGAAGAAGGGTCTCGAAGCCCATCTCAGCAAGATCGGGGAGGATCGGCACTAACCGACGCAGTCCCTCGTTATCCCACAATCCGGGAATGTCGCAGACCACGGTTGTGCGCCACCACGGCATTTCACCCCGGTCGCGCGGGTGAACCAGGCTTGTGGTTATGGTCTGGCCGTCTGGCACCACTTGCAACCCCCAGTTCCCAAGAGGTCCATGACCTCGGATGACACTCGTCCATACTAGCCTTGGATTGTGAAATCCAGTATCGACGAGCGTGATTTTGACGCGCAAAATGCCAGTTTATCGGGTTTGGAATGGCCCTACGATCGAGACGATCGGGCCAGATTTCTTGACGAGGACCCTAAAGACCCACGTCGCAGCCCGTTTGACCGGGATAGAGCTCGAATACTTCACTCTGCAGGGTTGCGCCGTCTAGGAACGAAGACCCAGGTTTTGGGGCCCGGATCAGATGATTTTGTCCGCACTAGGCTGACCCACTCTCTAGAGGTTGCACAGGTGGGACGTGGTCTAGCGCTTGAGTTGGGCTGCAATCCTGACGTTGTCGATGCTGCCTGCTTGGCACACGACCTCGGCCATCCGCCATTTGGACACAACGGGGAGCGCGCACTGGATGAGGTGGCAGCCAACACTGGAGGCTTCGAAGGAAACGCACAGACCTTCCGGCTCGTGGCACGTTTAGAGGCGAAGGTGCTGGGCGAGGACGATACCCCCGGGGGGCTGAACCTGACCCGCGCGACCCTGGATGCCATCACCAAGTATCCGTGGGGTCGGGGCGACGGGCCGGACATCGAGAAGTCCCTTCACAAGTATGGCCACTACCAGGATGACACCAGGGTTTTCAACTGGATGCGTGCGGATGCGCCCAGGGGCGAACGGTGTTTGGAAGCCCAGGTTATGGATCTTTCAGATGACATTGGCTACTCCGTTCACGACCTCGAAGACGCTGTGGTGACAGGGCATTTCGAGCTTGAGAAGTTGCTTCACAGTGGGGAAACCGACGCGATTATTTCGTCGACTTTGGCCTGGTACGGCAAGTCCCTGACCCGCGAGGAGCTGGAATCCGCGGCCCAGCGGGTCTTTGCGTTGCCCTATTGGCCTGACTCCTACAACGGCTCCTACCGGGCTCGCGCGCGAATGAAGGACCTCACCAGCCAGTTGATTGGCAGATTTGCGTCCTCGACGGTGAACGCAACGCGCGAACAGTATGGAAGTGGGCCGCTGGGACGCTACGGTGCAAACTTGGTGATACCACCCGAAACTGAGGCGGAGATTGGTTTGCTGAAGGGGATCGCTGTTCACTACGTAATGAGTCCCCGGGAAACGCAACCTGTCTATTACCAGCAGCGAACAATAATCCACGACCTCGTGCAAGCATTGATTGAGGCCGGACCAGCAGAGTTGGAACCGCCCTTCGCTGAGGAGTGGGAACGGGCGGGGGACGATGCTGGTCGGCTGCGCGCGGTTGTGGACCAGGTGGCTTGTCTCACCGACGTGTCCGCCAATCTGTGGCATGCAAGGCTGTGTGGACTTCTCTCAACTCTCCTGTGAAGTTGCGCCCGTAGGGGATCGCAATCCACAGGGGGAACGGGGCGGGGCGTGCGGACCTAAGCTGAGGCTATGGCCGGACTCATCAGACGTGAAGACATCGACTTGGTCCGTGAGCGCGCGCGGATTGATGAGGTGGTGGGAGAGTACGTCACACTGAAGTCCGCAGGCGTCGGCTCGATGAAGGGTTTGTGTCCGTTCCATGATGAACGGACCCCTTCATTCCACGTTCGTCCCCAGTTGGGCCGGTGGCACTGCTTTGGTTGCTCCGAGGGCGGTGACGTCTTTTCCTTCCTGCAGAAGATCAACCACGTCTCCTTCATGGAAGCCGTGGAGTTCCTGGCTGGTAAGTATGGCGTCCAGTTGCGGTACGAGGGCGGGGATCGCCCTCGTCGTGGCCCCGATCAGAGCCAGCGACGTCGCCTTCTTGAGGCACACCGTATTGCTGAGGAGTTCTACAGGGCATACCTCATGTTGCCCGAGGCCGAGGAGGCGAGAAAGTTCCTCAAGGGACGCCACTTCGGGAAGGAAGACGTTGAGAAGTTCGGTGTTGGCGCTTCACCTGCCGGCTGGGATGGTCTGACGCGGCACTTGCGTTCGAAGTCTTTTACCGACGATGAGATCATCGCGGCAGGTTTGGCAATCAGGGGGCAGCGTGGCCCGTACGACCGCTTCCGTGACCGCGTGATGTGGCCAATCCGCGACGTTACGGGTGCGACAGTGGGCTTCGGGGCTCGCAGATTAGGTGACGACCCGAACGCCCCCAAATACTTGAACACTCCGGAAACGCCGATCTATCACAAGTCGCAGGTCCTCTACGGTCTCGACCTCGCGAAAAAGGATGTTTCCAGGCAGCGCAGGGTCATCGTCGTTGAGGGATACACGGATGTGATGGCTGCTCACGCGGCGGGAGAGACGACCGCGGTCGCCACCTGCGGTACCGCGTTTGGTAAGGAGCACACCCAGTTGATGCGGCGCCTCCTTGGTGATGTAGAGAGCGCTTCAGCAGGGGTGATGCTTGCTGATGGGCGCGCGCGTGGTGGCGAAGTCATCTTCACGTTCGACGGGGACGAGGCCGGAAAGGCCGCTGCGCGTCGTGCTTACGTCGAAGATCAGGCTTTTGCTGCCCAGACGTTTGTAGCTGTCGATCCTCATGGGAAAGACCCTTGCGACCTGCGCGTTGAGGGTGGGGATGAAGCCTTGCAGACGCTGATTGCTTCAAGGGTGCCCCTGTTTGAGTTTGTCCTCAGATCTGTTTTGTTGTCACTGAATCTAGACACAGCGGAGGGAAGGGTGCAGGGTCTGCGTGCTGCAGCACCAATCCTTGCGGGAATCAAAGACCGAGCTTTGCAGACCGAGTATGCGCGTCAAGTTGCCGGGTGGCTAGGACTAGAACCGAGGGAAGTGGAGCGGGCAATGTATCAGTCTGCTCGCACGCAACCCAGACCGCAAGCGCAGCACAGCAGCCCACCTGAAAGTCGGCGCGAATCCGCTGACGTGGTGGAGCCTCAAACTCCGCCACTGCAACGCCTTCTGCCAGATAGTCGTGGTGGCCACTCCGCTGAACGACTGACGATTGCCGCAACGTTGCAGCGTCCCCTGGACATGGTCGGAGCTGGCCTGGAAGGGCTGACGCCCGCTGCGTTTGCTGATTCCCGCAATCAAGCGATGTTTGCGGAGATCGTACGTCGCGGAGGCCTGGATGCTTTCCTCGATCAACTGCAACGCGCGGAGGGAGAGGTCGGTGCTGGTGAAGCAGCGGTCGGAGTTGCCACGCAACGTTGGGTTGCTGATCTGGTCGACGGGGCAAGTCCGCAGGTAGCGGAGGATCTCACCGCCCTAATGGTGATGTCCCTTCCAGTGGAGGAGGATGATCTGCGTGATTATGCGCAGGGATTAGTGCGGTCGTTAGTGCGGCGCGACCTCGAGCAACAGGGGCGGATTCTCCAGGCCCGTCTGGCACGCCTCGATTCGTCCTCGCCCGAGTCGACAGAAACACTTGAGAAGCTGTGGGCGGTGGAGAGGCGCAGGCGCGCGTACATGAGCATGGAAGAGTAGAGCGAGCTGACGCTTTCAGGGTGGGGACACCCACGTTGCGCGCAGAAACAGTGGGGTAACCTAGATCAACAATCGTTGTGAGGCAGAGGGGGAAATGTGTCCGAAAAGATGGACGTATCCGTTGAGGTGAGTAAGTCTGCCCCTGAGACTACTGCGGTCCTAGCTGCGCCGGTCGAAGCTAAGAAGATTGCCAATCGCCTCAAGAGGGCCCGCGGGCAACTGGACGGCCTCATCAACGCATTCGAATCCGGTGCGGGTTGCAGGGACGTGGTCACACAGTTGGCTGCTGTTTCGAAAGCGCTGGATCGCGCAGGTTTTCTGATCGTTTCCACGGCGATGCAAGACTGCTTGAGGGAACCGGGTGAAGACGGTGACCCAAATGCGGATCCCGACAAGCAAATGGATATCGAGGAGCTGGAGAAGCTCTTCATGATGCTGACCTAGCCCTTTGTAATGAGTGACAACCGCTTTTCGCCAAGCTCAGCAGACAAGGCGAACCCCTACGCTTCGACGAACCCATGGGGCAGCGCCACGCAGCCCGCGCCACCCCCGCAGACACCCGTAAGTAGCCCGCCGCCCGCGGACCTTACAGTGCCGAATACGGGCCAGACCGCGCAGCCCAGCGGTAACCCGTATGCCTCGCCGCAACGACCACACTTCGCGCAGCAGGGTGCGTCCTCTGCTACCTCTTGGCCCGCCCAGCCCGGCCCTGGCGGAGCTTGGGTGCCCTACGGCGAACCGCTGCCACAAAAGCCCAAGAAGCGCTGGGTCCTTCCAACCGTGGTGGGAGTGACCTGCCTTTTTCTGGGGTTCTCCCTTGCTGGTGGTAATGAAAACAGTGAGCTACGGGACCAGGTTGCGACCCTGGAGTCTGAGAATGCGACCCTGTCCAACGATCTCTTCGATCGAGACACGCAGCTAGAGGAGCTGCGCGAAAGAGTATGGATGCTCGAGTCGCAGAGTGACGCCGGCGCTCAAGGCTCAGCCCCATCAGTTGGGCTTGGTCCGGCCGCCACGGAGGGTTTTCCGGGTGAGGGAGTTTTCATCGTGGGCCTCGAGGTCGAAGAGGGAACCTATGAGAGTGCGGGGCAAGTTGGTTGCTCATGGACGCGTGCGACAACCGGCATGGACTCGGCTGACGATGAAACCGTGACAACGGATGAGCTAACGCAGGTGACCTTGACCTCTGAGGACCTCATGTTCATAACCAGTGGGTGTGCTGACTGGGTGCGGATCGGCTAGTCCGCCAATATTCCTCGCCGCTCACTTCTGCAAGTTTGCATAGTGAGGGATTTGGCACTCCTGAGGATTTGCCCCGGCTTCATGGACCGACCTAGACTGTTCTTCGCAATCCCGCGTAGCTCAACGGCAGAGCATCCGACTGTTAATCGGACGGTTGTTGGTTCGAATCCAACCGCGGGAGCCACTGGACTGCTGCGCGTTTAGGTGTCATTCGATATGGCTAGCTTTTGGTTGGCCTGGAAGGATGATCATCATGCCCGCAAAATATCCCAAGGAGTTCCGAGACGACGTGGTGCGTGTCGCGTTGAACCGTGAACCTGGTGTCACGCTGTCACAGATTGCGAAGGACTTCGGCATTCATGTTGGCACTCTTGATAAGTGGTTACGGCAAGCCCGCATCGAAGACGGCGAGCAGCCTGGTATGACTCGCTGCGAGAATGAGGAGCTTCGAGATCTGCGATGCCGCAACAGGGTTCTCGAACAAGAAAATGAGGTTTTGCGCCGCGCGGCAGCGAGTTCGTTAACGTAAGTACCACTTGCCGGTTACCGCATTCATCTCCAACTGGGGGTTTGCGTTCAGGGCGCAAGGTATCGGCGGCGGCCCTCGCCGATGCCCCGTACTTTCTGGACCACAACAGCCGATGGGGTAACCGCTCCAGACTCGTAACTGGACAGCCGAGACCGCGATGTACCTAAATACTGGGCCAATTCAGCCCTGCTCATCCCGGTTTCAATGACCCACTTGCGGAATGAGCGGGCGAAACGCTTCTTGTCTTCTTCCCGGCAGTATTCGAGCCAGTCCTCCATGAGTTTGGTGATGCTGGGGCTTTGGGTGACGTCTAGGGCCTGTTCCAGGTCAAGCGCCACCTTCCCGTAAGGTTCGGCTTCGACAGCAGATTGGATTCGCCCCCAGTGTTCACTTCCACCTCGGTCGATGGCGGTGGCGATTCCCTCCACTCCCCACAGGTCGACGGTGTCTTCAGGAGTGACGTTGAGGTTTCGGAACTGGAGGCGAGCCATTACGACCACCTCCGCAGTTCCATGTTGGCTCCGATCTGCCCGAGGACATCTACCACGGCGCCCCACTGTTGCCAGCGAACATTGAGCCCTTTGTATTCACTCAATCGGCTAGTGACGCGGTGATCTCGCGGCGAAGGCAACAGTAACTGTCGGACCAGTTGGTCTCGCACAGGCGTACCTGGGACTCCAGGGTCCGTGTAGTAGTCGTCAATGGCCATGAGGGTGGCTGATGCGTGGTCGATGCCGTACCGGTCGGCGAGAGCGGCGACATCGAGGTAGTCGCGGGTCTGGTTGCGCTTGACGACAAGGAAACCTTTGATTCTGAGGGTTTCCGAGCGGGTGGGAACCCGAAGCATGGCCCCGCTGGGAAGTTCTACTTCGGTGACTTCTAGGGGCCTCTTGCGGATTAGCTGCCGAACACCAGCCTCGATATCCCCGATCTGACCAAGAATTAGTTTTCCAGGGACGGCGCGGTTTGTCACCCACTTCCCCTCTCGCTCGAGTGCATCCAGGACTGAGTCGAACCTGTCCCTCAGGTCGGAAATGACGTGGTCGTGGTCGTAGGACGCGCGGTGAGCAGCGTAGAGCGCGGAGGCGGAACCTCCCACAAGCACCGTGTCTGGGACAAGCTTTTGGAGCTCTGCTGCCTGCTCCAAGACTTCGAGCAAGTCGGCGTGCAATTCGCCAAAAGCAGGTGCTAATTCGACGCCGACCGCTTCGTTGTATGGGCGCGCCGAAAACCCTCCCTGGTTATGAGGGTCCCCTCCGCGAGGATGTTGCGATTCATCAAAAACCATGCCTTGAGTGTATCAGAAGTGATAACAAAGGTTCCTAGTTGCTCCCGGTAAAAACCTAAGCGCGCCCAAACACCACACATCCAGGTCCGAACACAAGCGCCTCAGCCACTAGCCGCAGGTCTTCTTTCCGGCAGTCCCGACCAGGACTACTGGTCCAGACACCTCACCGCTTTGTGGGTCTCCCCGAAAGTACCCATCAATCCATACCGCGTGGTGTGCTTGCCGGCTGGCGTACCACTGCGGGAATCTTTCTCCGCCTTAAGAAACTGCGGGGCCGAGATATAGGAGGTACGGACGGTGCGCTGCTTGCGAGCCGTGCGCGACGAGCTCGGCAACTTCCGGGAAGCCCGAACTGGCAAGTCATCTGTCGAGGTGTAGGTGGAGTGAGCCGCGGCTGTAATCGACCCCAACAGGCCAGCCAATAGGCGACGTGCCTCTTGATGAGAGGGGTTCGTCCCTTCCTCGAACCAGGTCGCGCTCTTTACCGTGTCTGAAAAAGAGCAGGGAATGCGCATGAACATAGCGGGGGACAGCGGCTCCTTAGTCGGTGCTGCATTCTTTAGTCCTTCACACCAGAGGACTGCCAGGAGGGGCCCTCCGCTTCGCGATGCTCCGCCTTGCCTATGAACGAGCCCCATCCCTTACCTGTGGCGAGCAGGGTCCGTTTCTCCCCGTCCGGGTCATTCCACCAGAACTGAGCCTGCCAAGAAATCGCCCGGACAGGTTGGCCAAGCAGTCTTTCATCAGGAAAACCAAACACCTCAGCAGCAACGGGCTCCTGGAAAAGCAGAAACCCATTGGGGGAGGACAGGTCCTCGGCCCTTAGCTTCACGCTTGGGTGCTCGTGAGCCATCAAAACCATTAGCTCGGTAAGACCTTCGGTAACTAGCAGTGGCTGTGTGGTCGCCCAAAACCCTCGCTCGCCCGGGGTGTGAACGTAATCATCAGCGAAGTTCGATAGCTCTCGAGGAGCCATCGCTATCTTTTCCTCAGCGTCTTGCAGTGCGCCACTGCCAAGTGGTCACAGGACCTGTTGAAGACCGTGCCAGGAGTATGCACCAATGGTGGGGCAGATAGTTTCCATCAAGGAATACTTCGTCAAAGATCTCTCCTGTGACGGGAGGCTTTGGGATTGGCACATTCCAACACCACGAGAACTGGCGCCTAGCGGTTCTGCCAGTGCGTGTGCCATCAACCTCGCCTTGTGATTCCTTACCTTTGATCCATGCCAGGAAGGCTGTGAACTGGGCTAACTGTGTCGTATCAGGGCGAGTGCGTGAGGGGCTAGATCCGCAGTTGGTGCATCGCCACCGAATTTTGCCATTACGAGTCCCATTACGTTTCAACCCTGGCTGATGACAATCAGGACATTTCTTTATAGATGCAGGTCTTCCCATGTTTGAACAAGATCAGACCGGTTCCTAGCACACAAATCAGTCAAGGGCTGGGACGTGAGAGGCTCTACCGAAAAATAGGCTTCAAAAGCCTATCAACACCAACCTTCCCTTGCTACATCAACGAAAACCCCGGAGTTTAGACACCAATAACGGCCGCTATCCCGCATGCGGGGCCGGTTACGCCATTCGATCTCGTGGAGGCCGGAGGCGAGGGCGGGTAGTGGCGGCAACGGTGACCGGTCGTAGAGGTGGGAAGGATACCCACAGCCTCTTCTGCGACTAGCCAATAATCAGCTTACAGAAGGGCCGGATAGTGGTCCGCCGGGACCAACAGTCTGCCGGGGCTATGAACCCCTGGGAGTTCTAGGAATCCATTCCCAACTCTTCACGGAGTTTCGCTTCGAGTTCGTAAGCCTTTTCCTGGTCCGCATCGCTGATGGGGCCGGAGGTCACGACTGCCGAGAAAAGTTCACCGTCAACGCGGCGACGCACGGTGGCGGCAACCGACGCTCCGGTTGAGGTTACAAAGCGACGCGTTGCGACGATTGTGTCGTCCACGCGGTGGGTGATTTTCTCCATAAGTGACTGGGGGTTGTCGCTGATGGTTTTTCCGACGAGGGCGGGGCGGTCTGGTTGGGACCAGACGAGGCGGAACTGCCGGGTTCGTGCGTCCCACGACGCGTACTGGACCTCATGCCACAAACCGGAGTCCACCAGGTGGGTGGCGTCCGTAACCATGATGATATTGCGGCCCACCACAATGAAACGCCCATCTTCAAGTTCCTCGTATGGGCCCCCGCGCTGGTCTTTCGGAATGTCGGCGAGGGCGGCACTGGGGAGTGTGCCCCCTTGTGGTGACGCGTCGGTTGAGTCTTGCTGTGTGGTCTCAGGCGTGTCTCTCTTGAACAATCTCATCTGCTAAGAGTAGTCGGCGTCACGCTTTGCGTGAGGGGTGGAAAACGTGTTGAGTCGAAGGATCGCTCAGGCTGAGGTAAAGTTAGTCCGCGCAAGCAGCCCCCGTAGCTCAGTCGGTTAGAGCAGTGGACTCATAATCCATTTGTCCTGGGTTCGAGCCCCAGCGGGGGTACCAAGCGTCATTTCAGGGTGTAGGCAGCGCCCAGACGAGCGGTACCCAAGTACTACTCGGTATTGGGTTTGCCCTTCTTCACTACCCGTTTTCGTTCAGATCGCAGCGAGTAGACCCAGATGGTGGTGCCCATGTACGCCATGGCGAACACGAACGCTGCCACCACAAACGTGATCTCAAGGAACCGGGGGGCGGAGAAAAAGCTGGTGAGGAGGTAGCCGACGATTGTGATCGCCAACCCGATAAGGGCGCCACGGTGCCACTGCTCTGAGCGTTTCGCCTCCCGAGTCATCTCCTTGGAATAGACGGGTGGATTCCCGGGGGTCTGATCAGGATTGGGGTTCACCATTCTCCTCGACTATTGGTAGCAGGGACACTGTTGGCGCAGACACCGGGTCCAACTGGGCCCACAACTGCGCATCGTACGAAATGTCAGCGGGTGCCCGCAACGAAGTGGTACTGGATCCCATCAACAAGAGATCCGCGGTCAAAATGTCCGTGAGCACACCCTCAACCGTGTCCTGCGGGGTCGTGCAGCGCAAGGGGCGCGTGTCTTCTACGCCGACTTCAAGCAGGCGCTTGACCCGATCGTTCAACTCCTTTGCCAGTGAGCGTGCGGTGTCGTGCTCCAGCTCTTGACCCCCTAGCGCCAGCGTTGAAGTGCGGGCACAGTCAAAGAGGACGAGGGCGGATTCTGCGGCTGACTCAGAGATCTCATCGGGTTGGTCGAAGTCCTCCAGTCCGGACATTTGATCTGCACCTGACATTTTGTCATCTTCCGCGACTCGACTGTTTTCCACGGGGGCAACTGGACTCGTAGCAGACTCGGGAAGGTCGGCCACCGCCGTCGCGAGGTCGACCGCAAACCCATCGGCAAGGAGCTGTGCAGAAGCCACACGACCCGCCAGAAGCGACGCCAGTGCTTCCCTTTCCGGACCTGTCAAGCCCTCCACTTGCGCCAGCTCATCCAACTGTTCCCGGGCACTGCGGAGCATAAATGCGGCAAATGGGCCCACTGTGTAAGGGGCCTGCCCAATCTGGGCCGGAACCTCAACAAATGACTCCGCATCCTCACGATCCGAGAAGTCACCCCAGGGCTCCCACAGGCCGCCGCTTGCGGCTAGTCGAGCTTCGGCATCTTGGGTTACGGAACTGAGCATAGTTGCGCAGGTGGCGCACTCTGTGGCGGCGCGTGCCATCTGAGCTGCGCGCTCAACGGTGGCTGCTTCCGACCTCGCCACACTGTCCCTCATTGTCTGAGCGGGCGAGAGCGCCGACAACTCCACTGCATCGTGAGCCCCGGAAATCGAGTCGACTGCAGTGGGTACTCCGGCGCAACCACTGAGCCCTAGTGCAACACACGCTGAAGCACACAGTGCGGCACACGTCTTCGTCCAGGTCGAGGTGTGAGGTAAGGCCAGGAATCGGTGCACTGTGAGATCATCCCATGATCTGCAAGTAACATGGGTTCAACACAGTGAAAATGTGCTTGATCGCTGAAGTACGTCGGGGGTGAATACCCCAGAACGTTGATAGGAGAATCGACAATGGCAAACGAAAACGTTGAGAATGCAGTGGAGCAGCTCTTGGCGCCTCTCGCGGCCGCCCAGAACTCTGTGGTTGAGAACGTGGCTCTCACCGGTAGTGGAAACAACCAGGTTCTTACCGTTACGGTCGATTTGGAGCGTGCCGGTGCTGATCTCTCTTCTGACCAGGTTGCTCAGTTGGCTCGTGAGTTCTCACTGGCGCTGGACAAGCACGACCCCATTGATGGTGCCTACACGCTTGAGGTGACATCACCGGGAGCGGATCGTCAGATCACCAACCTGCGTCAGTATCGCCGCTCTGTCGGCAAGGCAGTCAAGGTTGTCCTGAAGAACGATGACAAGGTCGACGGAACCATCACAGCGGTTGAAGATGATGGCTTCACCGTTGATGGCCCCCACGGCACCCGCACAATTCCCTTCGACGATGTCAAGAAGACACATCTCGTTGTGGAGACTCCGAAAGAGAGCTAGCACATGGAAATCGACATGACCGCTTTGCGGATGGTTGAACAGGATAAGGGCATCAGCCTGGACACCCTGGTTGAAGCCATTGAGGAGGCCCTGCTGAAGGCCTACCACAACATGCCCGGTGCCATTGAGCAGGCTCGTATTGAGGTTAACCGCAAGACGGGCCGCGCATCTGTAATCGCGACGGAAACAGACGAGGACGGTACGGTCCTGGGCGAGTTTGACGATACGCCGTCAAACTTCGGCAGGATTGCCACCGTCACCGCCCGTTCGATGATCACCCAACGTCTGCGTGAAGCCGAGGATTCCCGAGTGCTGGGAACCTATGCTGGTAAAGAAGGCTCCGTCGTCACGGGCGTCGTGCAACAGAGTCGCGACCGGCTCGCGACTGTGGTCAAGTTGGGCGACGAGTTTGAGGCGATCCTCCCGGATAATGAGAAGGTGCCGGGCGAAACCTACGAACACGGTGACCGCATCCGCGCCTACGTGGTGTCGGTTGAGCGCACGGACAAGGGTCCGAGGATCGTCTTGTCGCGTAGCCATCCCGGCCTCGTGCAAGGCCTCTTCCGGCGCGAAGTTCCTGAGATTGACCAGGGTCTGGTAGAGATCAAGGCGATTGCCCGGGAGGCCGGACACCGCACGAAAATTGCGGTTGCTGCAACGCGGCCGGACGTGAACGCCAAGGGTGCCTGCATCGGACCCATGGGGGGCCGCGTTCGCAACGTGATGGCCGAACTCGGTGGGGAGAAAATCGATATTGTCGACTGGTCGCAAGACCCAGCTCGGTTCATTTCTAACTCACTTTCACCAGCACGGGTCTCACGAGTCATCGTTCATTCCAGGGACAACAAGACAGCGACGGCGATCGTGCCGGACTTCCAGCTGCGCCTCGCTATTGGTAAAGATGGGCAGAATGCGCGACTTGCAGCCCGCTTGACCGGGTACCACATTGACATCCATTCCGACACCGCAGAGGGCGAAGTTGAGGTTTCCCGCTCTTCGATTGCGGATAGCATCGACAACTAGTCGGATAAGGTTTTGAACGAGGCCGGAGGGTAGATCCCTTCGGCTTCGTTGCGTGATGATTCGCTCATAGTGGAGGGGTGGAACCTGCTGCTTGGGCGACTAGACTGTTTTCCGGATACTTATGGCGGAATTACTCTCTGGTACTAAAACCCCCATCCGAACATGTGTCGGGTGCGGGCGCAGGCAAGCCAAGTCGGAGCTGGTCCGTATTGTTGGGAATCCGCGATCTGCCCTACAGGTAGATTTGAAGCAGAGTTTGCCCGGTCGTGGCGTGTGGCTTCACCCTAATCAGAGGTGTTACCAGAAGGCGCGTAGCTCGGGTCGGCTCAGCCGATCACTCAGATGTGACTTTCGAGGTGATCAAGCATGGGCGCAGTTAGAGGACTTCTTTACTGTGCAGGACCGAGGCTGAGGCCTCATAAACAACGGAAGCGGGTTGGAAGCTGATGGGCACCCGATGAGTACCCAGCGATGAGCTGCCAGCAGGTCTAGTTGTCCGTCCTCTCTTCTTGGGGATGGACCCGAAGAGGAGAAACTGTGCCAAGGATGCGCGTACACGAGCTTGCAAAAGAGCTCGGCATCACCAGTAAGACATTAAGGGAAGACCTTACGAAGCGTGGGGAGTTTGTTAAGTCCGCGTCTTCAATGGTTGAAGCCCCAATTGTTCGCCAGATGTTGGAAGAATATGCTTCTGCGTCGAAGAGTGAACCGGCTGCGCCAGTAAAGAGCGCCAAGCCAGCGAAGAGCCCAACAACTCAGGCGAAGACACCCGCGCCGGCTGCGAAGCCTGATACTCCTGCGCCCGCACCTGCGCCCGCACCTGGGCCCAAGCCTGCGGCTGGCGCACCCAAGCCCGGAGCCGTCAAGCCAGGACCTGTGGCTCCCGTCAAAGAAGCCGAACCCCAGCCAAAGCCGGAAGTTCCCGACACTGCGGCTGCAACCCCAGCTTTCAGCGACCAGCCTGAGGTCCAGCCCAAGGCTGCGCCGAGCCCCGGTCCCGCAGTGGCTAAGAAGCCTGCCGCGCCTCAGTCGAAGGATGCCAAGCCTGCCACAACGGCACCGGCTCCACGTCCCGGTGGCCCGCGGCCCGCAGCCCCGGCACCGTCCGGAGGGCGGCGTCCTCGTGGACCTCGACCCGGCAACAACCCCTACGCTTCAAGCCAGGGCATGCCCCGTCCAGGGGCTCCCCGTAGCGGTGCGCCGCGTCCGGGTGCTCCGAGGCCGGCGGGTGGCGCAAATGCTGCTCCACGGCCCGGTGGAGGACCTCGTCCTAACCCCGGAATGATGCCGGGCTCGGCCTCGTTCCAGCGTAATGAGGCTCCGTCTTCCACGCGCCCCAGCGGTGGTGGCAGAGGACGCCCAGGCGGCGCACGCCCAAGCGGTGGCCCGGGCCGATTTGGTGGGGGCGGCGCCGGTGGTGGCGCTGCAACTCCGGGGCAGGCTCCCGGTGGTTTCACCTCGCCTCCGCGCGGTGGTCGCGGCGGCGGTCGCGGTGCTGCACCAGGCGCATTCGGTCGTGGTGGCGGTCGTAGCCAGAAGGGCCGCAAGTCGAAGCGAGCAAAGCGTCAAGAGTTTGAGCAGCAGTCGGCGCCCGCAATTGGCGGCGTGTCGATACCTCGTGGCAATGACCAAGAGGTGCAGATTCGCCAGGGTGCATCCCTCGCCGACCTCGCCGATAAGATCAACGTCAACCCCGCTGACCTTGTCGCGATTCTGTTCCACCTGGGGGAGATGGCGACAGCCACCCAGTCCCTGGATCAGGACACCTTTGAGGTTTTGGGTGCGGAGTTGGGCTACCGCGTCAGCGTTGTTTCACCTGAGGATGAGGACAGGGAGCTACTTGAGTCCTTTGACATCGACCTCGGCGCTGAAGAGCTTGAAGATGCGGAGAATCTGCAGCCACGGTCCCCGGTTGTCACTGTCATGGGCCACGTTGACCACGGAAAGACACGGCTGCTCGATGCCATCCGGAACACGGACGTTGTTGCCGGTGAGCACGGCGGCATCACCCAGCACATTGGTGCCTACCAGGTTGGTGTTCCAAGCGAAGATGGTGAACGACTCATCACCTTCCTGGATACCCCGGGCCACGAGGCGTTCACCGCTATGCGTGCCCGCGGCGCGCAGGTTACCGACCTCGCGATTCTGGTTGTCGCCGCAGATGACGGTGTCATGCCGCAGACGGTTGAAGCAATCAACCACGCTCAGGCAGCCGGAGTTCCGATTGTTGTCGCGGTAAACAAGATCGATAAGGAAGACGCTAACCCGGAGAAGATCCGTGGCCAGCTAACCGAGTACGGTCTTGTTGCTGAAGACTTCGGTGGGGACGTCATGTTTGTCGATGTCTCTGCTCGGGAGAACATCAACATTGACAGCCTGCTTGAGGCGGTTCTTCTAACCGCTGACGCAACGCTTGATCTCAATGCGAACGCCGAGGCAGAAGCTCGCGGTGTCGCTATTGAGGCAAACCTGGATAAGGGTCGCGGCGCCGTGGTTACCATGCTGGTTCAGCGTGGCACGCTACGGGTCGGCGATGCCGTTGTAGTTGGTTCTTCACACGGTCGTGTTCGCGCCATGTTCGATGAGTATGGTGCCCCGATCCAAGAGGCGGGTCCTGCTCGCCCAGTGCAGATGATTGGTTTGACGTCGGTGCCGCGTGCGGGGGATACCTTCCTTGTCGCGTCTGATGACCGTACGGCTCGCCAGATTGCATCCAAGCGTGAGGCAGCGGAACGTCAGGCGATGCTTGCACGCCGCCGTAAGCGTGTCACGCTTGAGGACTTCGACCGCGTTCTTAAGGAAGGCAAGGTTGACCACCTCAACCTCATCCTCAAGGGTGACGTCGCCGGTGCCGTGGAAGCGCTGGAAGACTCGTTGCTCAAGATTGATGTGGGCGAGGACGTTGCCTTGCGTATCATCCACCGCGGTGTTGGTGCTGTTACACAGAACGACGTCAACCTGGCAACCGTTGACAACGCCGTGATCATTGCGTTCAACGTTCGCCCGGCTGAGCGCGTTCAGGAACTGGCTGATTCCGAGGGTGTCGAGATCAAGTACTACTCGGTGATCTACCGTGCGCTTGAGGAAATCGAAGACGCCATGAAGGGCATGCTCAAGCCAATCTACGAAGAGGTCGCAACGGGCAGTGCAGAGATCCTCCAGGTCTTCCGTTCTGGCAAGTTCGGAAACATTGCGGGCTCGATCGTTCGTAGCGGTACATTGCGACGTGGAGCGAAGGCTCGCCTGGTTCGTGATGGTGTGGTTGTGGCAGAAGATCTTGAGATCAAGTCGCTACGCCGCGAGAAGGATGACGTCACCGAGGTCCGTGAGGGCTTCGAATGCGGTGTCACCCTGGGTTACAAGGACATCCAAGAGGGTGACCGGATTGAAACCTGGGAGATGCGAGAGAAGGCGCGCGCCTAGCCTCTTGCCCGTCTAGCGTAAAGGCACCCGCCGGTAGTTTCCGGTGGGTGCCTTTGCTCTAGGCTAGTGTGTGCATTTCCGCGTGTGCGGATTCAACGATGGAAGGGAATCGTCATGGCTGATCAAGGACGGCAACGTCGTATTGCAGAGCGCATCCGGGAGTCGGTGGCGAGCACTCTTGAGCGCAAAGTGAAGGACCCGCGTCTTGGTTTCGTCACGGTAACGGACGTGAGGATCACGGG
The DNA here is from genome assembly GCF_014069575.1 of Schaalia sp. JY-X169. Lineage (NCBI taxonomy): Bacteria > Bacillati > Actinomycetota > Actinomycetes > Actinomycetales > Actinomycetaceae > Schaalia > Schaalia sp. JY-X169. The sequence goes on along the minus strand of NZ_CP059675.1, from coordinate 1,588,297 downwards.
CGACTTGCAGCACGCCACGGTCTTTTACACGGTGATGGGCGATGAGGAAGAGCAGAAGAAAACGCGCAGGGCTCTGGAATCTTCCAAGGGGCTGATCCGCTCCGAGGTGGGTGCTGCCCTGGGTATCCGACTGACCCCGACCATTACGTTCCAGGCTGACGCGCTTCCAGAGGCTGCGGCATCTATCGAGGAGGCGCTGCGCGCGGCTCGAGAGAATGACGCAAAGATCGCCGCTGCCGCGCAGGGCCAGTCCTTTGCCGGTGATGCTTCGCCGTATGTTGTCGACGAAGAAGCAGTCGAAGAGGACGACTAGGCCAGCTTTGAAACAGGGGACAGCCCAAGGACCGGGAACAGGGCCGGTCGAACCGCGTCTCGTTGAGGCCGGGATCCTCCTCGTTGATAAGCCAGCTGGCCTGACGTCTCACGACGTGGTTGCAAGGGGGAGGCGGCTGGCGAAGACGCGCCGCGTTGGTCACGCGGGAACACTGGATCCAATGGCGACGGGCGTCCTCGTCCTCGGTATTAACAGCGGGACGAAACTTCTGCAGTATGTTTCGGGTGCGGCGAAAACCTATCTGGCGACGATTCGTTTGGGCATTTCCACCAACACGGATGATGCCGAGGGCGAGATCATTGGTCAAGCGGGATGCCCTCCACTCTCGCGGGAGGCTATCGACCGGGCGCTGGAGACGTATCACGGAGAGATCCTTCAAGTGCCCACCACGGTCAGTGCCATCAAGGTTGACGGGAAACGTGCCTACGCCCTCGCACGGGCTGGCAAGGACGTCAAGCTTGAGGCGCGTCCCATCGTGATCCACCGTTTCGATGTCATTGGGGAGCCCGCGGTGGCGACCGCACACAACGACAATGCTGACGTTCCGGTTGTGGATGTGGATGTGGTTGTCGAGTGCTCCTCGGGGACATACATTCGTGCGTTGGCACGCGACATCGGTCGTGATCTGGGGGTCGGGGGACACCTGACTGCCCTCCGTAGAACGGCGACGGGCCCGTGGAAAGTAGAGCAGTGTCATGATCTGGAGGATCTTTTCGCCGGTGATGACGAGGGCGAAGCGTTGCCGTTGATCCCACTGGACCGCGCTGCTCAAACACTGTTCCCCACACTGGTCGTGACCGGTGAGGCCGCGGCGCGGTTCCGCAACGGTCAGGCTCCCGGGAGCGAAGAGGTCGTAGACGTACTACCCGGCGGATCAGCCAACCCTAAGTTTCCAGGCATCCGGGCATTAGTACCGGTGGGGGACCAAAGTCACGTACTAGGACTGGTGCGCGTTGTCGAAGGGACTACGCTGGACCTTAAGACCGTGTCTGTGTTTGCACAGTGATGGGAACGATCGGGGAAAATCTCGCCACCTGGTGGCGCAGAGATGATGAAGGGATTGCACGCATGGCTAACGAAGAAGAACGCAAGTCAGGTGGGTGTGGTTGCGGTGGTTGCGGTTGCGGAGGCGGCGGCAACAAGAAGGGCCGCGAAGGTCAGCCGGTAGATGATGAGGGTCGAACGAACCTGGGCCTAAGAGGAACCAACTAGGCGTTCGCCCCTGCTTATCCCGCCCCGCCGAGCAGTCGACGGGGCGGCTCTATGGAAGAAGGTCTTGTGGAGGTCTGGAGGAACCTGAATGAAGTTCCTGGCAACCAAAAATCGGTTGTCACCATCGGGAACTTTGATGGCATGCACCAGGGGCATTCGCGAGTCATCGCAACGTGCGTGGAGAGAGCGCGTAAACGCAACTGCCAGTCGGTCGCGCTGACGTTTGACCCTCACCCCAGATCGGTGCACCGCCCCCAAGAACCTCTCGAGCTGATTGCCTCCCTTGATGATCGCCTTGATGCGATGGCCATTGCCGGGTTGGATGCGGTGTTTGTCGCGCAGTATTCTCCCGATCTCTACATGCTGAGTGCCGAGGACTTTGTGGTGTCCTACATCGTGGAGCGGCTCGGGGCAGTGGAGGTTGTGGTTGGTGAGGACTTCCGTTTTGGTCGCAACAACTCCGGCGATATTGAAACCTTGCGGAAACTGGGCCGTCAACACGGGTTTGACGTCTCCATGGTGACCGACGTTGAGTCACCTTCGGGGAGACGATGGTCGTCCTCGTGGGTGAGAGAAGAGATGGCATCCGGAAATGTGGAAGAGGCCAGCCGCGTCCTCGGCCGCTTTCCGCGGGTGTGGGGTCATGTTATTCACGGGGCAAAACGAGGCCGCGAACTTGGCTTTCCAACAGCAAATCTCGAGGTCGAAGGGCAGATGGTTCCGGCTGACGGGGTCTACGCGGGATGGCTGGTGCGCGACGTGAGTCAGAGTGATGGGGGAAGTCAGGAGTTCCTCCCAGCCGCGATTTCGGTGGGGACGAACCCTCAGTTTCAGGGAACTGTCAGGACAGTGGAAGCCCACGTCCTCGGGCGGGCCGACTTGGACCTGTACGACGAACGCGTCACCGTCGTGTTTGTGAAGAGGATACGGCCGATGATGGTCTTCGACTCTATCGATCAGCTTCTTGCCCGTATGGATGATGACCTGCGCGCCACCGCAGCGATATTGGGGGCACGAAGCGCTTCCCGGATCGATCCGGGCAGGGTGACCGCGGGGATTTGAGGTCGCTGGCGCGGTAGTTGGCCCCGGCCCCCGGCCTGCCTCCACTGCCTGCGGCTCACGCCCAGGAACCCGGCCGTTGCCCCCGGCCTGCCGCCCTGACCCCAGGAACCCGGCCTGCCGCCCTCAGCGATTGTCGAGCCGACCGAGCCATAGGGAGCCCGCTAGGCTCAGAGCCGCTAAGATTACATCGTTATGCGGGCCTGGCGGGCTCCGTATGGCGTAGTCGGCTCGAGGATGAGAGGTTTGATGGGCTCGGGCGACGGTGGCGGATGAGAGCGCTCCCCAGTCGGCCCGTGTGGCACGGGGGTGGCGGAGGCCATTCCTCGGCTCCGGCGCGTCGCGAAATGTATACGTGGGGGCGAAATGATCGTCTGGGTTACGCACCCCAGGCTCGCTTTTTCTCCCCACGTATACATTTCAGTACCCGCAGGGGTCATGGAGTCTCTGGGTCGCCGTCGCCCCTCGGCGTGTTGTGGTCTTCCTGGGAATGCTGTGGTCTTCCTGTGGATGTTGTGGTCTGCCTCGGACTGTCGTCGTCAGACCGCGCGATTGCGGAGCCGACCAAGCCATAGGGAGCCCGCTAGGCTCAGAGTCGCTAAGATTACACCGTTATGCGGACCTGGCGGGCTCCGTATGTCGTAGTCGGCTCGCGGATGAGAGGTTTGATCGGCTCGGGCGACGGTGGCGGTGAGGATGTTTGGTGGGTTCGGCTCGGGCGAGGGCAAGGGCGAGGGCGAGGGCAAGGGCGAGGGCGAGGGCGACGGCGAGGGCAAGGGCGAGGGCGAGGGCGACGGCGAGGGCGACGGCGACGGCGAGGGCGGGGCCGATCGAGAGAATGCCTCAACCTGTGGCCCAAATCACCCATTGGTTAGTAGAGTTACCAGTGGAGCCGGTTCATCTCGGTGTGCAGCCGGCCATCTGATAGAAGGTTGGGCTGATGATTGTCACGTTTACCGCTAACCCATCTCTGGACAGAACGGTTACCCTCGGCTCCGCCCTCGTCCCAGGTGGTGTCCACAGGATTGAAGTGGACACAACTCAACCCGGCGGCAAGGGGATCAACGTTGCGCTGGGACTAGTTGGCGCAGGGCTAGATGTCGTCGCACTGTTGCCAGCCAGGGATGACGACCCCCTGCTCGGACTTCTGACCGAGAACGATTTGCCCTTTGAGGCGATTCCCGTGGTGGGCCCGGTGCGGACCAACATGACTGTGCTCGGTGGGGGAGAGACAACCAAAATCAATGAACCGGGAGCGACTCTCAACGAGGGGGAAGTGGCCGCGGTGGAAGCTGCACTAGTTGAAGCAGCAGCCGCCGCCGACACGGTCATGCTTTCCGGGTCATTGGCGCCAGGTTTTCCCGTTGATGAGTACGCGCGCCTCGTTCGGCGTCTACGGCCATTAGGGGTGTGGATTGGGGTGGACACTTCGGACGCGCCACTGATTGCTCTGGGAGAGAACTTCGAGGACGCGGCACCGGACTTTCTGAAGCCGAACGGCCTCGAACTGGGGCAGCTCACGGGACACGATGGACTTCATATTGAGAGACAAGCAGAAAATGGGGACCTCTCGGCAGCCAAAGATGCAGCTCTTGCGCTTCACGGTCGCGGTGTCGCAGAGGTCCTTGTCACCCTGGGCGGGGCGGGCGGACTCCTCGTTACTGGTGAGGGAGCGTGGTACTCGCCTTCACCGAAAGTCGATGTCGTCTCAACCGTGGGTGCTGGTGACTCTGCGACAGCCGGGTACCTGATTGCCCGCGAGGCAGGTCTGGATGCCCCCGCAAGGCTCGCCTACGCGGTTGCCTATGGCGCAGCAGCCGTTTCCCTTCCCGGCACCACAATCCCAACCCCTCAGCAGGTGAGTCCAAATTTTGAGGCAGTCGAAGAGATTTGACCGCATACAGAGTCAAGAGAAAGACAAGAACATGAGCGAACCACTGATAACTCCCGACCTCGTTGCCCTAGATGTCACGGTCGAGGGCGACAAGCACGCGGTGATTGCGGCAATGGCGCAGTTGGTTGCCGGGACCGGTCGAGCCAGCGAAGCCGGTCTGCGCGAAGCAATGGAGGCTCGGGAAGAACAGTTCCCAACCGGCATGCCAGGTGGGATCGCAATACCCCACTGCCGAACCACTGCGGTCGAAGTTGCCTCCCTGGGATTCCTCCGGCTTGCCACACCCGTCGACTTCGGTGCCAAAGACGGTCCCGCAGACCTCGTTATTGGCATTGCTGCTCCGGATGAGTCCGGATCCCAGCACATGAAGCTGCTGGCAAAACTGTCCCGCGCCCTCGTCCGTAAAGAATTCGTTCAGTCACTTCGGGATGCGAAGACGCCGGAGGAGGTCTCCACCCTGATCATGAATGTCGTTGAGCCACCGGATACTGCTGCATCGCCAGCGGCAGAGCGCGCTCCGAAACACGCGGCACCTGGAAGCGGCGAAGGTACGCCGGTCCTGCTGGCGATCACCTCGTGTCCCACGGGGATCGCTCACACATACATGGCTGCCGAGGCGCTAGAACAGGCAGCGAAGGACGCTGGCGTTGAACTCTATGTGGAGACGCAGGGATCCGGCGGTATCGAACCTTTCACCCCGGAGCAGATTGCTAGTGCCGGCGCCCTGATCATCGCAGCAGACGTCAATATCGCTGGGCGTGATCGTTTTGCGGGCATGCCACTGGTCGAGTCAAGCGTGAAGAGGCCTATGAACAAGGGCGAGGGCCCCAAAATGATTCAGGAGGCACTCGAGGCCGCCAAGGACCCCAATGCGAAGCGCGTTGCCGCGGGAAGTGGATCCGAATCGTCAGGGGCATCCGGCGGTGGAGCAGGAGTCTCTTGGCCGAAGAGGATCCAGCAGGCGCTCATGACCGGTGTCTCATACATGATCCCCTTCGTGGCAGCTGGCGGCCTCCTGATTGCCCTGGCCTTCCTCTTTGGCGGGTACAACGTCACGGACGTTGGCGATCAGGTCGTACGGTCGTACACCCTGTGGAACCTACCTGACGTGTCAGCTCTATCAGCCGAGGTCGGGACCGATCTGCTGGCAAAGAACGGCTTCCTGCTCTACGTTGGCTCGGTCCTGTTGGTTCTGGGGCAGGCGGGGATGGGGTTCCTCGTGGCGGCACTCTCCGGATATATCGCATTTGGTTTGGCGGGACGCCCCGGCATAGCTCCGGGCTTCATTGGCGGCGCCATCTCAGTTTTCGTTGGTGCGGGCTTCATCGGCGGTTTGATCACAGGGATCCTGGCTGGTTTGGTCGCCTACTGGTTCACAACGCTCAAGCCGCCGAGGTGGCTTGCAGGTTTGATGCCAGTCGTAATCATCCCGCTTCTGACAACTGCCATTGTCGGTGGCTTGATGCTGATGCTTCTGGGGCGTCCCCTCGAGGCGCTGATGACGGGGCTGACGTCCTGGTTGACTGGAATGTCGGAGGGGTCGGGGGCGATCGTCCTCGGCATCATTCTCGGTTTGATGATGTGCTTCGATATGGGAGGTCCGGTCAACAAGGCGGCCTACCTCTTTGCAACAACGGGTTTGGCAGCACAGACTGAAGCATCATTCATGATCATGGCGGCGGTCATGGCGGCAGGAATGGTTCCACCCCTTGCAATGGCACTTTCGACAACGATCCGACCCAGGCTTTACACCCCGGCCGAACGCGAGAACGGCGTGACAGCGTGGCTTCTTGGTGCGGCTTTCATCTCAGAGGGAGCAATTCCCTTCGCGGCCGCAGATCCGTTCAGGGTCATCCCCTCAATCATGGCGGGAGGTGCGGTTACCGGAGCAATCAGCATGGCGCTCGGCGTTGGATCTCGCGCCCCTCACGGCGGCGCCTTCGTGTTCTTTGCGATTGATCCGTTCTGGGGTTTCTTGGTCGCGGTGCTTGCGGGCATGGTTGTGGGCGGTCTGCTCGTTACTGTCCTCAAACAAATGGGGGCAAAGAAGGCAGCCGAGGTCGGCGTGTAGATGACAGGGGCTTCAATCTCCCAGCTCGTCCTCGGACGCATGCTCTTCTGCAATGGACTGACGAAACTGGCCACCGAAGTGGTGTCGGCGGTCGCGGTGGGCTACGCGGCAGTGTTTCGCGATTCCAGCTTTCGGCGTGACGGTGACATTGTCATTGCGTCTGGTCTGCCGCAGTGTGCATACCCACGTGGGGGAGTATGCGTCGGGCGGGTCTTCCTGACGGGGCCGCTCCCTTCGAGGGCGGTGATCGCCCACGAAAAGCGCCACGTCACGCAGTGGTACCGCTACGGCGCTCTATTTCCCCTCCTCTACGCTGTAGCGGGCCGCGATGCGCTCAGCAACAGGTTTGAGATCGAAGCGGGATTGGAGGACGGTGGATACCTCCCGGCCCAGCGGGCTCGCTAGAGTGCTTGGTGCTACATTTCACGCCACCTAGTTGCGATAACTCCCACACGGGGGCGGATTGCAGGGCGCCCACTGATAGTCTTGTCGGTGCCGTTAGATCGGCCACGGTAAGTCTGCCCGGGTGTTATGGCCCCGGCGCTCCGTGCAACGACCAAAGGAAAGTGAGTGCAAATGGCGCTGTCAAAGGATCAAAAAGAAGCAATCATCTCGGAATACGCGACGCATGAGGGCGACACTGGCTCTCCGGAGGTCCAGGTCGCGCTGCTAACCCAGCGGATCACCGAACTGACCGAACACTCGAAGACTCACAAGCATGATCACAACTCACGTCGTGGACTCATGCTGATGGTTGGCCGTCGTCGTCACCTCCTCGACTACCTCGAGGGCATCGACGTAGAACGCTACCGTAGCCTTATCGAACGTCTCGGTTTGCGTCGATAACCTACTGATCGGCCCGGTTCCACTGTGGAGTCGGGCCGAAACACTAACTTAAGAGAAAAACTGAGTAACCACTGCTAGACGCGGTTTTCGACAGTGGCTTACGGAGCAGATGGTTCCGTGGGCTTCGATCGAAGGCCGACGGCAGTGGACTCCAAATGAAAAGGAAACCATGTCCGAAGTGACACTGACACCACGCAAAGTGGTTTCGGCAGAAGCAATTATTGATAACGGCCGTTTCGGCAAGCGCACCGTGCGCTTTGAAACCGGTCGTCTCGCCCTGCAGGCAGCAGGCTCAGCCGTTGCCTACCTGGATGAGGAAACGACGGTCCTGTCGGCGACAACTGCTGGCAAGACCCCTAAGGACCAGTTTGACTTCTTCCCGTTGACGGTTGACGTTGAGGAACGCCAGTACGCGATTGGCAAGATCCCCGGTTCGTTCTTCCGCCGCGAAGGCCGTCCCGGCACCGAAGCGATTCTCGCCTGCCGTCTGATCGACCGGCCCCTGCGTCCCGGCTTCGTGAAGGGTCTGCGCAACGAGGTTCAGGTTGTCGAGACCGTTCTTTCCGTCAACCCCGATGACGCATACGACGTCCTCGCGATCAACGCGGCCTCCATGTCGACCCAGATTGCGGGCCTACCGTTCTCCGGTCCCATCGCAGGAACCCGTTTGGCTCTTATTGACGGCCAGTGGGTCGCTTTCCCTCGCTACTCCGAACTGGAAAACTCCGTGTTCAACATGGTGGTATCCGGGCGCATCGTTGAGAAAGAGGACGGCACCTCCGACATCGCCATCATGATGGTCGAGGCCGGTGGCGGCGACAACCAGTGGGAACTCATCCAGGCTGGCGCGCAGAAGCCGACCGAGGACGTAGTGGCAGGCGGCCTCGAAGCTGCCAAGCCTTTCCTGCGTGTTCTGTGTGAAGCACAGATTGAAGTTGCAAACCAGGCTTCAAAGGAAACCGCGGACTTCCCACTGTTCTTCGACTACACCGATGAAGAGTTCGCTGCGGTCAAGAATGCTGTCGGTGACAAGCTCGCTCAGGCCCTGCTGACCGAGGGCAAGCTCGCTCGCATGGATGCTGTGGACGCCGTCAAGGCGGAGGCAATCGCTGCTGGTCTCACCCAGTTCCCCGATTCGGAGAAGGCCCTCAAGGCCGCTTTCCGCAGCCTTGAGAAGGAAACCATTCGCAACCGCACCCTCCGTGATGGCGTGCGCATGGACGGCCGGACACCAACCGAGATTCGCTCTCTGGGAGCCGAGGTTGAGGTTCTTCCTCGCGTTCACGGTTCCGCGCTGTTTGAGCGTGGTGAGACCCAGATTCTTGGTGTCACCACCCTGGCGATGTTGCGCATGGAGCAGCAGCTGGACAACCTCAGCCCGCAGACGCACAAGCGCTACATGCACCAGTACAACTTCCCACCTTTCTCAACTGGTGAGACCGGTCGTGTTGGTTCCCCGAAGCGCCGCGAGATCGGCCACGGTGACCTTGCCGAGCGCGCCCTGCGCCCAGTCTTGCCGTCGCGTGAGGACTTCCCCTACGCGATCCGTCAGGTCTCTGAGGCCCTTGGCTCCAATGGCTCCACCTCGATGGGCTCCGTTTGCGCTTCGACACTGTCGATGATGCAGGCTGGCGTTCCGTTGCGCGCACCGGTTGCCGGTATTGCAATGGGTCTGATGACCGGGATCGTTGATGGCGAGAGCCGCGCGGTCACCCTGACCGATATCCTCGGCGCTGAAGATGGCTTCGGCGACATGGACTTCAAGGTTGCGGGTACTTCCGAGTTCATCACCGCACTGCAGTTGGACACCAAGTTGGACGGGATCGATTCGGATCTTCTGAAGTCCGCCCTCGGCCAGGCCCGCGACGCGCGCCTCGCAATCTTGGATGTCATGAGCCAGGCAATCGATCACCCGGATGAGATGGCGATGACTGCACCGCGCATCATCACGGTGAAGGTTCCCGTTGACAAGATCGGCGAAGTCATCGGCCCGAAGGGCAAGATGATCAACCAGATCCAGGAAGACACCGGAGCCGACCTGACGATCGAGGACGACGGAACCGTTTACATCGGTGCCTCTTCAGGCGAGGCCGCAGAGGCCGCTCGCGCCCTCGTCAATCAGATCGCCAACCCGCAGATGCCAGAGGTTGGGGAGCGGTTCATTGGAACGGTCGTCAAGACGACCTCGTTCGGAGCCTTCGTCTCACTGAGCCCGGGTAAGGATGGCCTGCTGCACATCTCGCAGATCCGTCGCCTGGTTGGTGGTAAGCGTGTTGAGAACGTCGAGGACGTCCTGCAGGTGGGCCAGAAGGTCGAAGTACAGATTGCCGAAATCGATGATCGCGGCAAGCTGTCCCTGCACGCAGTTGTTGAGGACGAGCAGGGTGAGGCAGTTGAGGGTGACGCAAAGTCCGAAGAGGCCGACAAGGGCGATGATCGCCCTCGTCGTCCCCGTCAGCGTAGCCGCCGCAGCCGCAATGACAACAAGGGACAGGAAGGCTAAGTCCTTCCTTCCACAACCAGTCGCCGCGAAGCGGTAGACTGAACGCGACACCCCGGCACGAGAGACCCCGAATATTCGGGCGCAGTGCCGGGGTGTCGTTCGCACCAGCAGGTTCCCTAAGCCACCGTCATAGAAAGCTGTACTTTGCCCTCACTACCAAGGTATGTCGATCCAGCCACTCCGACTCCACTCCCGCTGGGTCCCAACAGTGCAACGTCCGTTATCGACGACTCCGGCCTCGAAATACGCCGGTCGATTCTGCCGGGCGGGGTGCGCCTCATCACCGAGGCAATCCCCGGCGCCCTGTCGGCATCGCTCGGTATGTGGGTGGCAGTTGGCTCCCGAGATGAGGGACCGGGCGAGGGCGGAATCAGCCACTTCCTGGAGCACCTCCTCTTCAAGGGCACACACGTGCGGAGTTCGTTCGATATTGCCGAAGCATTCGACGCTGTCGGTGCGGAATCAAATGCGGCGACGACCAAGGAAGCCACATACTACTGGGCCCACATGGTTGCCGATGACCTCCCTGCTCTTCTGCCGGTTCTCACGGACATGGTCACCGATTCGGTTATCTCTGATCACGACGTCGAGGTCGAACGGGGCGTGATTCTCGATGAGCTCGCAATGGGAGAGGATTCCCCTCCCGATGTTGTCGGCGAGGCCTTCGCGCGGGCAATCTACGGCGGGTCACAACTGGGCCGCCCCATTGGTGGAACGCGCCAGTCGGTGGAGGCAATGGATCCGGGCAAGATCCGTGACCTCTACCATCGCAAGTATGGTACCGACGACTTGATCGTCAGCGTTGCCGGCGCAGTTGATCATGACGAGCTGGCAGACCGTCTCCAGGCCGCGCTTGCTGGTTCGCCGTGGTCAGAGCAACTGGCAACCAACAACCTGCCCAGAAGGCGCACTCCGAGCAAGCCGGGACCCGCCGCAAGCACAGATCACGAGCGGCACCTCGTCCTCAAGCGTGACATCGAGCAGGCTCACGTCATTGTGGGGGGCCCATGGCTCGCAGCACTGGATCCTGTCGGTCCGGCCAGCGGTGTGGCACTGAACCTACTCGGCGGTGGAATGTCCTCGCGTCTCTTCCAGGAGATCCGTGAGAAGAGGGGCCTTGCGTACTCGACCTATGCCTTCTCCTCGGCCTATTCGGATTCGGGAAGCTTCGCCATGTATGCGGGGTGCGCTCCGCGCAATCTCTCCGAAGTGCAGAAGGTCATGTGGGGAGAACTTGAGAAGCTCGCCGAAAAAGGCCCATCCGATAAGGAGTTGTCGAGGTCGAAAGGGCAGATCAGGGGTGGTGTGACCTTGAATCTTGAGGACACCGGCTCACGAATGTCACGGTTGGCCCGCGCAGAGTTGGTCGGCGAACTTACCTCTGTATCAGACGCCCTCGCCCGGATTGATGCCGTTCACGGCGAGGACGTTCAGGCGGTGGCCCGCCTGATGCTAGAAACCAACAGTGCCAGTGCGATTGTGAGTTCCAATGACTGAGCGAACACCTCCCCTGACAGTACGCAGCGCTACGTCGCAGGATGCTGGAGCCGTAGCGTCGATCCAGGTTGCATCCCTTGTGGACTCGGTTGTCAATGTCGTGGGGCAGCAGTACAGAGATCGGGTCGCTTCCCAACTCTCGGTTGATGACATTGAAGAAATCTGGTCCACCACGATCAGTCAGGAGGGTGATGCGAGCCGCGGGGTCCTTGTTGCACGCAACGGTGAGGAAGTTGTTGGCTTTGCCGCCTACGTCACGGGCACCGCTTCGGACGAGGTCGGCGGGAGCGGGCCTGCCTCAGTTCCTGGCTTACCATTTGACGTTCCCACCTCCTCGGCGCAGATCTTGGCATTCGAGGTTGAGGCGGAGAGTCGACGTAGTGGTCACGGCTCCCGACTGTTGGCCGCTATCGCAGATTCTCTTCGGCCATCTGGATGCCCCGGATTGGTGATTTGGATTGTCGGTGATGATGAGGCGCGCGTTCGCTTCTTTGAGAAGGCAGGATTCGCCCCGGTTGGTCTTCGGCGAAGTGTCGATACCGGTGTGGGTGAGGTTGTGGAGCACCTCTGGTTCGCTGCGCTTGCTGACTAGGCCGCCAGGAGTTGGTGGCGCGGTAAGTGTCGCGGACGTGGCAAGCTGTGGGTATGAACAATCTTTACGAGAACCTTTCCGAACCGGGCCCCGTGGGCAAGAATGTGTTGCGAGTGGTCCCCCTGGGGGGACTCGGCGAAGTTGGCCGCAACATGACGGTTCTGGAAACTAAGGGGAAAATCCTCCTCATCGATTGCGGGGTGCTTTTTCCCTCTGAGCACCAGCCCGGAGTTGACCTGATTCTGCCGGACTTCGGCTACATTGCGGACCGGCTCCAGGACGTTACCGCCCTCGTACTGACCCACGGGCATGAAGACCACATTGGCGCGGTTCCCTACCTCCTGAAGTTGCGTTCAGACATTCCCATCTATGGCTCCCGACTTACCTTGGCGCTGGTTGAAGCGAAGCTTGCTGAGCACCGCCTCCCGACCAAGAACCTCCACGTTGTCGCCGAGGGCGAAAGCGTTGCGCTGAAGCCATTTGACGTTGAGTTCGTCTCGGTAAACCACTCGATTCCTGACGCACTTGCAGTGTTCGTTCGCACGGCTGCCGGGACAGTTCTTGCTACCGGTGACTTCAAGATGGATCAGCTCCCCATAGACGGCCGCCTCACCGACCTTCGGTCATTTGGACGGTTCGGGGCCGAGGGCGTGGACCTGTTCCTCGTCGATTCGACGAATGCTGAAGTACCCGGGTTCGTAACTTCCGAAATCGAGATCGCGCCGGCGCTAGAGCGGGCATTTGCTGAGACTTCCGGTGCCGTCATTGTTGCGTCCTTCGCCTCCCACATTCATCGGGTGCAGCAGGTCCTCCAAGCGGCTGCGCAGACCGGCCGCAAGGTCGTGTTCGTTGGACGTTCAATGGAACGGAATATGCGCATTGCCGCGGATTTGGGGTATCTGGACACGGGAGAGAACATCGTGGTCCCGCTGTCTGAAATGAATAGCATCCCGCGCCGTGAGCGCGTCTACATGGTGACAGGATCCCAGGGTGAACCGATGGCTGCTCTCGGGAGAATTGCCCGGGGCGACCACAACAGTATTGAGGTGGGACCCGGCGACACCGTTGTGTTTGCTTCGAGTTTGATTCCGGGTAACGAAAGCTCGATCTATCGGGTTATCAATGATCTGACAGGGCTGGGTGCCAAGGTTGTTCACCAGGGGAATGCGAAAGTGCATGTCTCTGGACATGCCTCCGCGGGGGAGTTGCTGTACTGCTACAACATCATCCAGCCCAAGAACGTCATGCCCGTTCACGGCGAAATCCGCCACCTGGTCGCCAATGGGCAACTTGCTGTGAGGACCGGCGTTGACCCGGATAACGTGGTGTTGGCCGAGGGCGGAGTGGTTGTTGATCTCGAGGACGGACGTGCTCGCATTGCGGGAGTCGTTCCTAATGAACTGGTCTACGTTGATGGTTCATCAATCGGCGACCTGTCGGAAGATGAGTTGGCCGAGAGGATAGTCCTCGGCTCAGAAGGTTTGGTCACCGTCTATGCGGTTGTCGACAAAGAATCGGGAATGGTGCTGTCCGACCCTGTGGTACGGGCGGTCGGAGTTGCTGAGGAGGACGAGATCTTTGATGAGATCCGTCCCGAACTGGTAAAGGCCCTCAAGGATGCGGCTGCTCCCGGGAATGTATCTACCCACAAATTGCAGCAAACGCTGCGGCGCACGTTGGGTCGCTGGGTTGCGCGTCGGCTGCGTCGGCGCCCCGTGATCGTCCCGATTGTGGTGCAGCAGTGAGAGGAAGCGGACCGTACGGATTCGTCGATGACCAGGGACGGCAGTTCTCCGGGTACCTGAGGCATACCGCGCCTAAAGAATCGTTGCGCTCACGCCACAGATTCATCACGACAGCTGCCGTACACCTCGCTGTGACGCTTAATGTGCAGCAAGTTCCCTCAGAGGGGGATCAGGTGCGGGCGAGCCGGGCGGTTTCTTCGCCCGGTGGTGGGTACATTGTGGCCGCCGGTGCGCGTGCTCAAGAGGTGGCAACCTTCTTGGCCTCACCACTGGGAACCGGGCCGAACTCGCACTCCATCCGCAGGAGCCTGCTCAGTGCAGGTATCGAGACCTTTGAGACCGCCCTCGTTGGAGACATTGGTGTCGCAGTCACCATGGTCGAAGAGGACGGCAAGATGGCGCAGGTGGTGGCGCCCGGTGTTGAAGCAGAGTCCTCCCAGGAGCTGCTTGAACGCGTCCATGTGGAACCGGGTGACGTCGTTCATGTCAGTGGGGCCGACCTCGTCTCAGAGGCAGGCGCCCAGTCGATCATCACATGGCTCAAGAGCCTCCCTGAAGGCGTGACACTGGTTGTGGCCGCTTCTCCTGCTGTCGCACTGGTTTCCACAGAGGTTTGGTTGGAAGTTTTGGGTTTGGCCGACATTGTCACCATGAACATCAGGGAGGCCGCAGTCTTCACGCTGAACCTCAAACCTCACACAACAGGTGAGTGGTTCCAGGGCGTTTTGCGGCCAACTGCGAGCATTGTTCGGAGGATGGGTCCCCTGGGGTGTGAGGTGATAGAAGACTGTGGGACGCGGGTAACCGCTATCCCGGCCTTCACCGCGACCCCCGTCGACACAACGGGCGTGGGCGACATACACGTGGCAGTAATGTGTGCTTCACTCCTGGCTGGAAACACGCTGGTGCAAGCTTGTCTCCGTGCTAACGCGGCAGCGACGGTTGAGATTAACCACTCCACGGCATTCCCGGTTCCCACACTCGAGGATGTGGATGCATTGATTGAGGCCGGACATCACGACATTGTTCCGACCCGAGCGACCCCGGCGGTCGTTGGCATAATGGACGCTGAGTAGGGGAGAGGCGGCGCGCCGCAGGGGTTCACCCACGTGATTCTTGTAGCGTCAATTTGTTATGGCTACATCAAAGAAAACCCGTTCAAACGGGCCTTCGAAGCAGGGAGCAACAGCTGCCAGCCCCGGATCCTCAACCCGAAAGGGGGGAGGATCCTCTAGGACGCCGCGCGCAGCTGTCACTGATGAAGATGAGAGCCAGAAGACACCGGGTGCTCTGGCGAGGATGGGATCCTCATTGGCTGCCTCATGGCGCGCAGTTGACCCACAGATGAAGCGTGACGGGCTTGGATTCATTCTTGTTGCGCTGGCCGTGGTTGTTGCTGTCCGGGAGTGGTTTGGCGTTGCGGGAACCCTTGGTTCAGCCATTCACCATGGTGTCGCTGGGGCTGTCGGTGTCTTCGCGGTCCTGGTTCCAGTCGTTTTGGCCCTCTGCGGGGCCGCGCTTTTCCGGCGTCGTCGCAACATTGAGATGTTGCCATACCGCGCTGCTGGAACCCTGGGTGTCGTGGCATCCCTGACCGGTTTGGTGCAGCTTTTCCGTGGCAACCCTCCCATCGCCGACTTCCCCGCAATTGAGGCAGCCGGCGGGGTGCTGGGTTGGTTTATCGCGTCTCCCATGGCACGTCTTCTTTCGCCGGTCGTCGCGGGAATTCTACTGGTCCTCCTGCTGATCTACTCGGTGCTTCTGGGAACCAAGACTCCGCTACGTGAGGTCGCGCCGCGAGCGAAGGACCTGGGGGGGCGTATCCGCCGCAGCAGGCAGGGTAGTGGCCAGAGTGAGGAAGAGGCAGTCGTCCTCGCGACCGACGGCGATCAGTGGCTGGAAGACAACAGAGTCACGCAGAATCGCAGCAAACGAATCGGGCGGGGCGCCCGGACTGGGGAAGCGCTTTACGACCTGGAAGCCGAGGTCGCCCAAACCGAGAGAGACTCGTTTGATCCTCTCGATCCGCTCGATGACTCTTTCCCACTTCCCATCACGGGGGAAGAGGATATGACGCTCGTGCAGTCCGCGCCAGCCTTCGACCAGACCGCTGTGGACCCGCGTTCCCCGCAGGATGAGCGTGCCACCGTCGCCCTCGACGTCACAGATGTCCCGCGAACGGATGATGAGTGGCTTGAACCGCCTCAGCCAGCGCGTGAGTACAAGTTGCCCATGCCGAATCTACTCAAGCGTGGAAGGCCCCATAAAACACGCTCGGCTGTCAATGATCAGGTGATAGAGACCCTGCAGGGCGTCCTTGATGAGTTTAGCGTGGATGCTCATGTATCAGGGTTCTCGCGGGGGCCAACAGTGACCCGCTACGAGGTGACTCTTGGATCCGGGGTGAAGGTCGATCGGATCACCGCCCTCGCAGGAAATATTTCCTATGCTGTTGCCAGTGCGGACGTGCGGATACTTGCTCCGATTCCCGGTAAGTCTGCGATCGGCGTAGAGATTCCCAACACAGATCGAGAGACGGTCGTCCTCGGCGATGTTCTACGCTGCGGACAAGCCCAGAAGAACCATCACCCTCTGCTCGTCGGTGTTGGAAAGGACGTCGAGGGCGGTTACGTCGTTACGAACCTTGCCCGCACCCCGCACCTCTTGGTGGCGGGGCAAACTGGGTCCGGCAAATCTTCATTCATCAACTCGATGATTGTCTCCATTTTGATGAGGGCGACCCCCGACCAAGTCAAACTGATTCTGATCGATCCTAAACGTGTGGAACTATCGATTTACGAAGGCATTCCACACCTGGTGACACCCATTATCACCAACCCGAAGAAGGCTTCCGAAGCCCTTGAATGGGTGGTTCGGGAGATGGATGCACGCTATGACGATCTTGCGGAGTACGGGTTCAAACACATTGACGACTTCAACGCCGCCATCCGTGAAGGAAGGGTTAGTCCTCCGCCCGGATCCAAGCGTCGCCTGAAACCGTACCCATATCTTTTGGTGGTCGTAGATGAGCTGGCGGACCTGATGATGATTGCACCGCGCGATGTTGAGTCCTCAGTTCAGAGGATCACCCAGCTGGCGCGGGCTGCTGGCATTCACCTGGTGCTCGCCACACAAAGGCCTTCAGTTGATGTTGTTACGGGCCTCATCAAAGCAAATGTTCCCTCGAGGCTTGCCTTCGCAACCTCCGCACTTGCGGACTCGCGAGTAATCCTCGATCAGCCGGGAGCAGAGAAGCTGATTGGGCAGGGTGATGCTCTCTATCTGCCGGCGGGAGCTGCTAAGCCGATGCGCGTTCAGGGCGCGTGGGTGGATGAGGATGAGATAAGCGCTGCCGTGGAGTACTGCCGCACCCAAGCAGACCCTCAGTATGACGAAACCGTGATGACTCAGCAGAGCACCGCGAAGGTTGCGGACGACATCGGCGATGACCTCAATGACCTCCTGTCGGCTGCAGAACTTGTGGTTAACACCCAGCTGGGGTCGACTTCAATGCTACAGAGGAAGCTGCGGATTGGGTTTGCACGTGCTGGCCGTCTGATGGACCTGCTTGAATCACGCGACGTCGTTGGACCTTCGCAGGGCTCCAAGGCCCGGGAGGTGCTGGTGGCTCCCGAGGAACTGCCTTCCGTCCTCGCACTTCTTCGTGGGGAAGCACAGAGTCTGCCGGATACTACTGCTGATGATGGCAATGCCGGTTCGCAAGCTGGGGACGACTGGGATGACGAGGGAGCGGCAGTCGAGGAAGTCACCGAACTGTCTCCGCGGTGGAGCGATGAAGATGCACTCCGGTCGCACGCGGTTGAGCGCGGCAGTGCATACCGTGATGAGCGGGAAGGTCCGGGCACGGGGGCGTTTGCTGAGGCTGCAACGAAGCCGATCCGTATCACTCCAGAGTTCAGTGGCGGAAGTGGCATATCATGAGGATCGCGGAGCTTTTGAGTCAGGGATTAGGGGTGCATCATTATGTCCGGTGGTGAAGGAAAAGGGGAGAACAAGGCTCCTTCTGCGGTGAACGTACCCAATGCGCTGACGGTCCTCCGCCTTGTGCTTGTCCCTGTCTTTTTGTGGCTCTTGCTTGAGAACACGACGGGATCACGCTGGTGGGCGCTGGCCGTATTTGCGATTGCTGCGTACACGGATCATCTCGATGGTGAGATTGCGCGTAAGCACAACATCATTACTAACTTTGGGAAGCTTGCCGATCCGCTGGCAGACAAGTTCCTCACCCTGGGCGCGTTCATTGCTCTGTCAGTCCTTGGCGACCTGACCTGGTGGTTTACCATCATTGTTGCTGTGAGAGAGATTGGGATTACGATCCTGCGGGAGGTGCTACGCAGACGGGGCACCATCGTGGCGGCGTCATCTGGTGGGAAGCTCAAGACCGTCTTGCAGATGGTGTTGATCATGATGTTGATCGTCCCCTGGGATGCGTTCTCAAATGCACTGATTCTGCAGCTGCTCCTCATCGTGATTTGGATAATCGCCCTGGCAGCGCTGGTGGTAACGGTGTGGTCCGGGGTGCAGTACGCGGTCGTGGCGGCACACGCCATGAAGAAGCAGAACGGGGATGAGGCGTAGGGGACAAAAGGCTCGGGTTGCGCGTCCCGCGATGCGCTCCAAGCGTCCGGAAGGCTGCCGGCCTTCCTACGTGGCGGCGCGCAGGCCTACCTACCCGATCCCACTTCCCGACCCCCAACCCGCCCGGTCGACGAAAAACAGCGAGCCGTCCTGGCCATAGCGCGCCGTCTGGGTCTTAGGGAGCCAGCCCGGCTTGCATAACACCGTATTAGATCGTTTGTGGGGCCAGGCGGGCTCGCTATGACCGATGTGGCTCGCTAATCGTGGCGAGACTCTCAAGACGCAAGAATCCTGGCGGACCTCTGAATACGCAAAGGCCTCTCGGGAAATTCGGCCGTCATCGGCACAGCGAGCGCCAAGACCTCCTAGACCGTTGCAGTCGGCGTCAGTCTCCACAGTGCTGCGATTCGGGCGTTTTCCACAGAGATGACAATCTGCTCCGCCGTCGGGAGCATCCACTGCGTCATTCTTGGAGGATGTTCCTATCTGCAAGCGATCTGGTTCTCAATGCCAATGGTGTGCGTGTTGGACCGCGCCGCGTAACTGAAGAGCGCCTTCTGCGCGTAGACCGGGGAGTCTATATCGGTGTCGACAAGCTTGCGGCGGACCCTGCATCTTGGAGCGTACGGGCCCGCGTTGCCGAAGCGAGATTGCTTGCTCTCAACGCTCGCGCCTTTGGTTCCGAGGGCTTTGCATTTACAGGTGAGTCTGCGTTGGTCGTCCTCGGACTGGATCCCTGGTGGAATAACCCGGACGTCAGCGTACGCCGCAAGGTGCGCTCGGGGACTAAGACCGGCATGTGGGCCATGCACGTCGGTAGTACAACGGTTTCCGAGACCCGGATCAAACAGACCGACGTCTTCGCCGACTCCCTGGACACATCATTGTTCACGAAGCGTGGACTGCCGATAAGTCCGCTTCCAATCCTGGTTCTTGACCTCGTTAGATCAGCCCATCCGCTTCAGGCTTTCCACGACGTAAGTGTGCTACTTCGTTATCACTCCCGTTTTGACAGGTGGGAGCTGGAATGTTCACAGGCTCAAGCGGCTCACATAAAGCAGGATCTCCGCAACGAACTGTGTGACTTACGCGCAGGTCGAGACAAGAGAATCCACGGGTTTGGCCGCGCACTTGCTGTGTTGGATGCGAGTGACCCGGGTGTTGAGTCCCCGGCACACCAGGTCGCTGCAGCTGCCGTGAAGCGACAGCAGGACCTCGAAGACTTAGGGTGGCACATTGTGAACATCACCTATCAACAAGCAAGAGATGTTGAGGGCCTAGTCAACTACCTGACACAGAGGCTAGGTGCACTCGGAGTAAGGACCCACTCGGCACACGGGCTCCTTTGGGAGCCGCCCAGTCTTGAACTATTCGCTAAGCACCGCCGCTCCTAAGTGCTCAAGCTTTACCGCGACACCGTAGCGAGCCGGGTTGGCCCGACTTCACTGGACATGACACTGTTATGTGAGCCTAGTGGGCGCGCTAAGTCCTGTCTGGCTCGGGGTGGGCGGGGCGTCTGCATGTGATGCGGATAACGCAATAATCCATGGCCGAACATCGTTCTAGTGTGCATGAACACTGAAAATCAACTTCGCCGCCCGCCGGGCGTGCCGTCACGCCCCCGGGCAGGCGCTCGCAACGGACAGGTTATCCGTCCTGGAGTCAAGACGAGCTACAGTAGCGGGATGATGAGTGTCATTTCCGCAAAGCCACCACTATTGCGAAGCGAGTTGGGCGATGTATTGCGTTCGCTTCGCACCTTGCAAGAGCGTACGTTGCGTGAGGTTTCCTCTCAAGCGCAAGTCTCCCTCGGCTATTTGAGTGAGGTAGAGCGCGGACAGAAGGAAGCTTCCTCCGAACTACTCGAGTCGATTTGCTCCGCTCTGGGAGTTCCACTTTGGTTCGTGCTTCGCGAGGTCGCAGACCGCATGATGGTTCTCGATACGGCCACTGTGCCCGATACTGTTCCGGATGACCTGCTCGCAGGTTCTCTGGTTTCTAACAGGTGAATAAATCCGAGTTTTGGAACGCCCTAGAGCAGGTTTTTGGAACCGCTCTAGGGCGTTCTCTTGCTCACGATCTGCACTTGTCAAAGCTGGGCGAAACCGCTGAGGAAGCACTCGAGAGAGGTACCAAGCACGACGTCATATGGCATGCCTTGATTGATGAGACTGGGATGGGCGAGGACGCCCGCTGGGTCCACCGACGCCCCGTCAAGAAGAGGTAAGCGCGGACGCGTGTCGAACTTGAATCGAACGCATGTTCGAGTAAGGTTATCCCCAGGTAGCGCGGGTCGGCGTTTTCCACAGCTTGGAAATCACCGACCCGATTATGTCGGTGGTCGGGCATATCGTTGCGTATCAGGTCTCGGTGAGGGTTCCTGAATCCAAAGACCAGCATGTAACTCAGCCGGAGAGGCTGTTGACGAAGGGAAGACTTATGGCGCGTGCAGCCAACTCGAAAGTAACCATAGCCCCAGGAGGCGATCGGGATAAGGCGCTGGACCTGGCACTCAGTCAGATTGATCGCCAGTTCGGCAAGGGGTCGGTGATGCGTCTAGGTGATGATGCGCGCCCACCAGTCAAGGTCATTCCCACTGGGTCGTTGGCACTTGATGTGGCACTTGGGATCGGCGGGCTCCCGCGAGGCCGGGTTGTCGAGATCTACGGTCCTGAATCCTCAGGGAAGACAACTGTCGCACTACACGCAGTTGCAAGCGCTCAACGTGGCGGCGGCAATGCTGCCTTTATCGACGCAGAGCATGCGCTCGACCCGATCTATGCCCGTGCACTTGGTGTTGACACGGATAACCTCCTCGTCTCCCAGCCGGACACGGGGGAGCAGGCACTCGAAATTACTGACATGCTCATCCGCTCGGGCGGCATTGACATTATCGTCATTGACTCAGTTGCTGCCCTGGTACCTAAGGCAGAAATTGAGGGTGAGATGGGTGATTCTCACGTGGGCCTCCAGGCACGTTTGATGAGCCAGGCGCTTCGAAAGATTACTGGTGCATTATCTGCGACCGGTACGACAGCAATCTTTATCAATCAGCTCCGCGAAAAGATCGGAGTCTTCTTTGGCTCCCCAGAGACCACCACTGGTGGAAAGGCGCTCAAGTTCTATTCTTCAGTGCGTATCGACGTTCGACGCATCGAGACTCTGAAGGAAGCGGGAGCCCCTGTCGGCAACCGCACCCGCGCGAAGATCGTCAAGAACAAGATGGCTCCTCCGTTCAAGCAGGCAGAGTTCGACATCATTTATGGCAAGGGTGTCTCGCGTGAAGGCTCGATCATAGATATGGGCGTTGAAGCGGGGATCGTGCGAAAGTCAGGATCGTGGTTCACCTACGACAATGACCAATTGGGGCAAGGCAAAGAGAACGTTCGCCAATTCTTGGTCGATAATCCTGACCTTGCAGATGAGATTGAGGCAAAGATCCTTGCAGCTTTAGGCATTGGTGAACCTGTTGCTGAAGCAGAGGCGGCTGTAAGTGAAGAGCCAGACTTCGAATAAGGGAGCAGCCGCAGCTGGAAGCAGCATGGACGTGGCCTTGCGCGTCCTCGGCGTCAGGGATCATTCCTGCTTCGAGATGGAACAGAAGCTGCTTAGCCGCGGTTTTGATGAAGCAGAGGTTCACGAGACACTGGGGAAGCTGCAAGGCTACGGATACTTGGACGACGAGCGGTTTGCGGTTTTATTGGCGCGATCAAACCGAGGTTTGGGACGGCGGGGTCTAGCTAGGAAGATGGCGCAGAAGGGTATCACGTCGCAAATCAGCGAAGCGCTCTTAGAGCAGATAGATGAAGATGAAGAGCTGGCTCGGGCGCTGGCTGCGGCTAGGAAACATAGTCCGACCAGCAAGATCTCTTCACTTGATCGCGAAACGTGGCAGAGGCGGCTATCGTCATTCCTAGCCCGTCGAGGCTTCTCGACGGGGGTCATCTTGAATGTGTGTCAGCAGCTTGAAGATGAGCTTGCGCAGGGAGCTGAGGTGTCGTTTGAGTGAACGCAAGAGCCTCGTTGAGACAATTGCAGGTGTTCTAAAGAGTAACGAGTGGACTGTTGCAACCGCTGAATCGCTAACCGGCGGTGACCTGTGCGCCAGGCTGATAGACATGCCTGGCGCAAGTGAGGTTGTGCGAGGCGGCATTGTCGCATATGCAACAGATTTGAAAAGCTCACTTCTTGGTGTTGATAAGGACCTCCTCGCTAGGCGCGGCCCAGTTACAGCAGAGGTCGCACGGCAGATGGCGGCAGGTGTACGCGAACTTTGCCGTGCAGACTACGGGTTGGCAACCACCGGGGTTGCCGGTCCCGGCGACTCTGAGGACGGGCCGGAAGGGCTGGTCTATATCGCTGTCGCCGGCCCTTCGCATAGCGCGGTACGCGAGCTGAAACTTTCGGGTGGCAGATCAGCGGTGCGCTCAGCCACCGTGGCAGAGGCTCTTACTCTTCTTGGAGAGGTAGTGGAGTGCGAAGTTGATGAACGTGGGACTCACTCTTCAACCTGATCAGACTCGCAGGTGTTTGCGATGGCGTTCTTGGGATGGTCGCCGGACCGTACTAGGCTGGCTTGGCGATGAATGATAATACTGCTCCAAACGAGCCCATGTCCCTCCTGGGGTCTGCCGATGTGCCACGCACATACTTGGTTCGAACTCTCGGGTGCCAGATGAACCAACACGACTCTGAGCGTATTGCCGGACTTCTTGAGGATTCCGGACTGGTGCCAGTTGAGAGTGTGCCCAGTGCAATGTTGAGGGCAACCGATGCCGGCGACGGCGGCGCTGACGTTGTCGTGGTGAACACGTGCTCCGTTCGTGAGAACGCTGCAAACCGCCTGTTCGGCAACCTCGGACAGCTCGCCTCTGTGAAGCGTGAGCGACCGGGCATGCAGATTGCCGTCGGCGGGTGCCTAGCCCAGCAGATGCGTGACGGTATTGTGGAGCGCGCACCCTGGGTTGATGCGGTGTTTGGAACCCACAACTTGGATGTCTTGCCTGCGTTGCTTCGCAGATCCGAGCACAACCAGGCAGCTGCAGTGGAAATCGAAGAGTCACTCAAAGTCTTTCCTTCGACTCTGCCCTCAGTCAGGGAGTCTGCCTACGCGGCATGGGTGTCCATCTCGGTGGGGTGCAACAACACCTGTACTTTCTGCATTGTTCCGCGGCTTCGTGGCCGTGAACGTGACCGCCTCCCAACCGAAGTCCTCGACGAGGTCGCAGCCGTTGTCTCCGAAGGCGCTATCGAAGTGACGTTGCTGGGGCAGAATGTGAACTCTTACGGCGCTTCGTTCCGTGATCGGGGGGCATTCGCAAAGCTGCTTCGGGAGGTTGGAGCAACCCCCGGCCTTGAAAGGCTTAGGTTCACGTCTCCTCACCCCGCGGCCTTCACGGATGACGTCATTGAAGCAATGGCTGAAACACCCGCCATAATGCCCTCTTTACACATGCCGCTCCAGTCTGGTTCCGACAGGGTTCTCAAGGACATGAGGCGTTCCTATAGGGCCAAGAGGTTTGCTTCCATCCTAGAGAAGGTGCGCATTGCGATTCCCGATGCCGCAATTACTACGGACATAATCGTTGGCTTCCCGGGCGAAACTGAAGAGGATTTTCAGGCAACACTAGATGTTGTGGAGGAGTCTCGATTCGCATCGGCATTCACATTTCAGTACTCTCCACGTCCTGGGACACCTGCTGGCGCCCGAACGGACTCCGTGCCGCCCGAAGTCGTAGCTGAGCGGTATGCGCGGCTCCTTGATCTGCAAAACCGGATTTCGTTGGAAGAGAATGTTGCTCTGGTAGGTACGCGGGTCGAGGTGCTGGTGGCCGAGGGCGAAGGTCGCAAGTCCGGAGAGAGTCACAGGCTGTCAGGACGCGCCCGCGACGGGCGCCTGATCCACTTCGCTGTGCCTGATGGTGCCACCAAGCCACGGCCAGGCGACTTTGTCGATGTGGAAGTGACTCACGGAGCCCCCTACCACCTGTTGGCTGACTCGGCGCTGAGTGATGGGGGACTGTACACGGTTCGTCCAACAAGGGCAGGTGATGTCTGGCAGGAAAAGCAAGACAGCGTTGATGCAGATCCAGTGGGCGTCTCACTGGGTATTCCTGTTCTGCGCACCCGCTAAAGGTGCGTCACCGCAGTGAGTAGTCAGCCTGTTGTCGCAATTGTTGGCCCAACTGCCACGGGAAAGAGCGACCTCGCCCTCGACCTTGCAGAGTCGTTCGGTGGCCCCCAGCGTGTGGAGATTGTCAACGCTGACTCCATGCAGTTTTATCGCGGGATGGATATTGGGACGGCAAAACTGCCTCTAGAGCACCGCAGGGGTTTTCTTCACCACCAATTGGACGTCCTCGACGTGACTGAGGATGCTTCGGTTGCCGCCTACCAGGAGGCGACTCGCGATATTCTCGAACGGATCGCAGAGGGCGGTAAGCAAGCGATCGTCGTGGGTGGATCGGGCCTGTATCTACGCGCACTTCTTGACGAAATGCAGTTTCCCCCGACGGACACGATTGTTCGTGCTCAACTTGAGGCTGAGCTGGAGGCTCAGGGCCCGGCTCAGCTCCACAGAACGCTGATGGCGCTAGACCCACAGGCAGCCGAGTCGATTGGCAGTGCGAATGGACGCAGGATCGTTCGTGCTTTGGAGGTCATCAGGCTTACTGGCCGCCCGTACTCATCGTCTCTGCCGCGGTATACCTATGCGCTTCCCGCCGTTCAGATCGGGCTGCGCGCGGGTAAAGAATTCCTTGATGAGCGCATCGCGAGGCGTGCACAGTCCATGTTCGACGGGGGTCTTCTTGAGGAGGTGCGGCGCCTAGAAGGCCTTGGGCTCCGCAAGGGCAAGACTGCCCGACGCGCCACAGGATACGCGCAGGCGCTGGGCGTCCTCGACGGCGTGTTGACGGTTGATGAGGCCATTTCGGCAACGGCAATCGCGACAAGACAGTTGGCCCGTCGCCAGATGAAGTGGTTTCGTCGAGACCCGCGGATCACGTGGATTGACGTGGATCGCCAGGGTGATGTGGCGGGGCGCGCGCGGGAACTCCTAAGTTCTGTCCTTACCGCGTGAGACTTCAAGGATCCTGAAGCCCTTGCGGGATGCGAGCCTTGAAACGACAAATCCCTGGTCGTCAAGCCACTTTGCCAGGCTATCTGCGCCAAGATGACGATTGACAACAAGGTATGCAACGCCTTGCTCCGCCAGAAGATCCAGCCATTCAAGGAGAAGACTCTGCAAAGAGGTCTTGCCAATGCGTATCGGAGGGTTTGACCAGATCACGTCGAAGCGCGTACCGGACTGGCGGGCTTCCTCTAGCGCAACTGCTGCCTCGAGGATCCGCAGGTTGTCAAGCCTGGCCCGGTGGGCATTGATGCGTGTCAGCGCCAGAGCACGCTCATTTACGTCCACGGCCCACACCGTTGCGGCCGGAGACTCCGCAGCCATGGTCAGCGCGACCGGCCCCCATCCGCAGCCGAGGTCGAGAAAAGTGCCTGCGTCTGGCAATGGAGGTGCTTTGTGAAGCAGTTGTTCCGTTCCGAGATCGACTTCCGATGCTGAGAAGACCTTGTCTCCCGCCACAAGGTTGAGGTCATGACCACGGTAGGCGACGCGAACATCGCGTAGCTTTCCCAGATCGTTGGTATCGGTGTCCTTATGCGGGGAGAAATAGTGTTCACTCACCCGCTAAGACTACAAGCTCTGCGTGCTCACTCTAGGGGCAGGTGTGAACGAACCAGGCATGTGAAGAGAGCCATACTTCGTACTAGCATCGAAGCATGAGTCAAGACGAAACCGAATACTCAGGTGAAGAGACGTCAGAAGCGCAGGTCTCCCGAGCTGAGGTGATTGCTGCGCGGATCCTTGCCCGGGATGAGTCGGATTTCTCCGAAGTGGATGATCATGCAGCGGCCCTCCCGGGCACGATTGATATCGTAGGTCTGGGATTGACAGGTTCCTCCCATGAGGACTGGCAGGACCGTCGTTCTGTGGGCAGATCTGCTCACCTAGCTGCCTCAACGGAGCTCTTGGACATTCAAGAGGTCGAGTATCGCCAGGTCAGACTGGAACGGGTAGTGGTCGTTGGCCTTCGCACTGAAGGCACTGCGGCGGATGCCGAGAACTCTCTTCGCGAGCTTGCCGCCCTCGCCCAGACGGCCGGTGCCACAGTGACCGCGGCGATGCTCCAGCGCAGGGATAAGCCGGATCCCGCGACCTACTTGGGCAAGGGCAAGGCGCAGGAACTACGGGAGGTTGTCCATGAGACGGAGTCGGACACCGTTGTTGTAGACGGGGATCTTGCCCCTTCGCAGCGGCGTGCGCTCGAGGACGCAGTCGGCGTCAAAGTCATCGACAGGACTGCTGTCATTCTCGATATTTTTGCTCAGCACGCTAAGTCCAGGGAGGGGAAGGCGCAGGTTGAACTAGCCCAGCTTGAGTACCTCCTCCCTCGTCTGCGTGGTTGGGGTGAGTCGATGTCTCGGCAGGCCGGCGGTCGAGTCGCGGGCGGTGAAGGCATCGGATCACGTGGTCCCGGCGAGACCAAGATTGAGTTGGATAGACGTCGTATCCGCACCCGGATGGCAAAGCTCCGTCAGCAGATCAAGAAAATGGAACCGGGTCGCGTAACTCGGAGACTGTCGAGACGTAGAGGAGAGGTGCCAGCTGTCGCTATCGCCGGCTACACCAACGCCGGGAAGTCGACACTGCTCAACGCTCTGACAGGTGCGGATGTGATGGCGGCAGACGCGCTGTTCGCGACCTTGGACCCTACGGTTCGCAGAGTTGAGACCGAGGACGGGCGCGAGTATACGGTTACGGACACCGTTGGGTTTGTGCGTAGCCTTCCGACGCAGCTTGTGGAGGCATTTCGCTCGACACTCGAGGAGATTGGTGAGGCAGACCTGGTCTTGCACGTTGTTGATGCGTCTCACGCTGACCCTCAGTCTCAAGTTGAGGCAGTTCGCGACGTTTTGAGTGGGATAGAGGGCTTTGACAGCGGTAAAGAACTCGTCGTCCTGAACAAGACAGACCTTGCGTCTGCCACGGAGCGGGCACGCCTCCGAGCACTGTACCCGGACGCTCTCGAAGTCTCAGCTCAAACTGGGTTTGGCATAGAAGCCTTGCGTCTAGAGGTTGCCAGCCGTCTCCCGCGACCAGAAGTTGAAATTGACCTCCTCGTCCCGTTCAAGAACGCGGGGCTGGTGAGCAGAGCCCATGATGTTGGGGAGGTTGACGAGGAAGAGTGGACCGACCTTGGCGTGCGGCTCAAGGGACGGGTCCCTAAAGACCTCGCGGCGCGCCTGCGCGAGGTGGGTGTCTGAGCATAGACTGGACCTAGCGGTGAACGAAATTCCAAATCCATGTTGCGGCACACGGTTTTCAGCCAAGATGTAGCTGGGGATCACAGCATCTAGTGAAGGAGACACGATGGCAGAGAAAGCAACGGCTTCAACGAAGGCTATGGGCCGACCGTCCAAACTGACAGTAGTTGGCGCGGGCGCTGTAGGAACTGCGGTTGCCTACTCCGCAGCAATTTCGGGCGTTGCCCGCTCAGTCGCTCTGTACGACATCAATGGCCCCAAGGTGAGGGCGGATGCGCTGGACATTGCGCACGGCATTCAGTTCACCCCGACGGGTACTGTTGAGGGATCTGATGACATCAACATCCTCAAGGGCTCTGACCTGGTGATTGTCACGGCTGGTGCTAAGCAGAAGCCCGGACAGTCACGTCTCGACCTCGCACAATCCACGGTCGATCTGATGAAGGTCATCGTGCCCCAGATGCTTGAGGTTGCTCCGGATGCAATCTACATGTTCGTAACGAACCCGGTCGATGTCGTCACCTATGCTGCGCTGAAGATCTCGGGTCTTCCACGCAACCAGGTCTTTGGTTCGGGCACGGTTCTTGACACTTCGCGTTTCCGGTACCTGATCTCGCAAGAAACAGGTATTTCCTCCAAGTCAATCCATGCCCTTATTGCTGGCGAACATGGTGACTCCGAGGTCGCCTTGTGGTCGTCTGCAGAGATTGGCAACGTCCCGGTTCAAGAGTGGGGAACGACGCTTTCAGGCAAGCCGTTCGATGATGCACTCAAGGAGCGGATCGCAAGGGATGTGGTGAACTCTGCTTACGAGATCATTGAGGGCAAGGGCGCAACGAACTTTGCAATCGGTCTTGCTTCAACTGCAATCGCAACCGCGGTTCTACGGGATGAGCACCGTGTCATGACCATTTCCAGCCTGCTCGAGGACTGGGCGGGAATTAGTGATGTATGCATGGCTGCTCCGACCGTGGTTACACGCAACGGCGCGGGTCGCACCCTGGTTCCTCCGATGTCCGGTAGGGAGTTCGCAGGCCTGCGAAAGTCGGCGGATGAGATTAAGGCGGTCGCGAAGTCCCTCGGGTTCTAATGGTCTGAGGCGCAGCGGTTCCACGCGCGTGCATGACGCGCCACAGCTCCTGGGTTGTGGCGCGTTTGCCGTGTGGAAGGCTCTTCGCAGAAGAGGCTGTGGGTATCCTTCTCGCCTCTGCGACCGGTCACCGTTGCCGTCACTACCTACCTCAAACCGCGAGATCGCATAGTATCGACACATTACACTGTTATTGGGCCTGAAACTGTCGATACTATGCGATCTCGCGGTTTGAGGTGCGGGTGTGGGTGGGGTGCCGCGGGTGTGGGTGTGGGTGCCGGTGGGGCGGCCCAAGTGCAAGGCGCCCGCGGGGTTCCCCAGCTTTGCGGAGCCGGTTAGGGCATACGGAGCCGGTTACGCTATAGGGAGCCGACCAGGCTTGCATAACGGTGAGATCTAAAGGTGGGCTGGCCCGACCGGCTCCGTATGTCCTAACCGGCTCGCTAAGCCCAACCGGCTCCTCGACCACCCCCGCGGCATCGCCCTATGATTTTGAAACCTCCAAAACTACATCAACCGCAGCCTCCTCCAGACCGGAGGATTCGAGCACCACATACAGCCCCTTTTGTGACCAGCCAAGGTTGCCGGTATCACCTAGAGTTGCCTCCGTTTTTGCGAATTGCGGGCAACCTTAGGCGATATCGGCAACCTTACTTGACTCCAGCAACCTTAGGGTTGGTGGCTGGCCCGAAGGAGTTTTCGCAGAAGAGCCCCTAAGAAGGAGTTTTCGCAGAAGGGCCCCTAAAGTGAGCGCACGACTGTCACAACTTTTCCGAGGATAGTTGCGTGATCGGCGGGGATCGGCGCGTAGTCCTCGTTTTGGGGTAGTAGCCAGACGTGGCCGTCTGCCTTAGAGAAGACCTTGACCGTCGCCTCCCCGTCAATCATGGCTGCGACAATCATGCCGCTGTCGGCAACATTCTGCGTGCGGACGACCACGAAGTCGCCGTCACAAATGGCGGCATCCACCATTGAGTCCCCGTGTACTTCGAGGACGAAAAGCTGGCCTCCCCCCGTCAATCGGGTTGGGAGCGTGAACACATCTTCCACTTGTTGCTCCGCAGTGATGGGTGTGCCAGCAGCAATTCGGCCGACAAGTGGCGCTGCCACATAGTCGCCCTCGGCGAGGGAAACCGGGATTGTCACTTCCGTGGGACGCAGTGCTTCCACAGCGGGTTCGCGCCGAAGATCAATGGCACGAGGGCGCCCCGCGTCGCGCTGTATAAATCCTTCACGTTCCAGTGCATCGAGGTGGTGCTTAACGGTTGATGGGGAGGTGAGGTTCACCGCCCGTCCAATCTCTCTGAGCGAAGGAGGGTACCCTCTTTCGTCCGTGAGGCTTCGAACGACACTCAGAATCTGTTGTTGCCTCTTTGTCAGAGTTGACTCATCAGACATCGCGGACCCCTTTCCGTTTCCGCCAGTTTAGGCGCAATTGTCACAGAAATGAAACATATGTTCGAGCGAGTCTTCTAAATGTCGGAACCTCTTGGTATCGTACAAGTGTTCGACGAACAACTGTTCGAAACTTGTCGGTGTGGAAGTTCATAGTTGCCACCGGTGTCAAAGGAGTAAGTGATGAGTGCGGTACCACTACTGGAGGTTTCAGGGACCTCGGCCGTTCCCTCAGAACGCCCGCGTCGAAGCGCCCTCGCAGCCCAGGTGTCTGTGTGGCCCGTGACGCAGGGGGGTGCGACCGTTGTCTCGATTGATGAAGCTCGTCGGCGGTTGCGACGGGAGACAGCGGGCAACGTCAGTGTTGACTCGGACGCGGCTACGGTGGCTGGTACCCGTGCGCCCATGGGGTCTGCAGCCGTTGCGGGAGCACGTAGCGCTGCTGAGGCTACCGGGACCGCTTCAAGCGTCCTGCCGCGGGTTGACTTCACCGCAGTAGCACTTCGGATTGTGGCGTGGAGCGTCGCAGTTGTCGTTGCCTTCTCGGTTGCTCTCGGCTTGGGACTGGCTCTCCGTCCCGCGCCCTATGGTGGTGAGACGTACGTGCACTCTGTAACTGCCGGGGAATCCGTTTGGGGCCTGGCTGAATCCCTTGGGTCAAGCCGGGCTTTAGAAGACGTGGTGGCTGACATTGTGTCGTTGAACGCACTCGATGCCAATGTTCTGCACCCCGGACAAGAACTATTGCTCCCAGCTGAGTGAAATGGTTTTGCAGGAACTCCCCGGACATCTTAGAGTCTTCCTACTGGCATCGCTGAGGTGCTAGCAATGATTTGGAGGGCCGCCTTGCACTGTCCGTTCTGTCAGAATGATGACACTCGCGTTGTCGACACCCGCGTTACCGATGATGGTGCAACAATACGCCGCCGCCGGGAGTGCAGTGAATGCAAGCGCAGATTCACAACACTCGAGACATCGTCGTTCTCTGTTGAGAAGCGCTCGGGTGTTGTCGAACCTTTCTCCCGCGACAAAGTGACGGTAGGCGTGCGGAAGGCATGCCAGGGTCGACCGGTTTCGGAACATGACTTGGCCATCATTGCGCAGCAGGTCGAAGAGGCCCTGCGGGTCAGTGGGCAGTCGACAGTCTCCGCAGATGAAGTCGGGAAGGCCGTGTTGCCGTTCCTGCGCGAACTAGACGAAGTCGCATACCTCCGGTTCGCTTCTGTCTACTCCTCATTCCAGTCTCTTGAAGACTTTGAACGCGCAATAGCCGACTTACGGCAACAGTAACGTAGTTGTGCCGGGCCTCCTACTGCTCGGAGGTGCTGCTGGCAGAGCCTTTCTCCTGGTCGTCCTCGTTGCCGGTGAAAGCAGCGCAGAGGCCCGTTCAGAAGCTTCGGATCTGGCTTGCGCGACCGACTCCTTCAATGCTGCGGCTGCCTGACCTACCTGCTCACTGAGCTCAGAAGCGGAGGCCCGCAAAGTTGGGAACCGCGCATCCAAGTTGCTCTGAAGCTCAGCAATCTGCCGTTGCACGGAACGCCGCATGACTTTGCCAATCTGCGACTTTGGAAGTTCTTGCAGAACCACCACTTGGCGCGGCAATGCATAGTGAGCCAGAGACTTCTCCGCCCATTCGCGTACATCAGCGAGGGTCACCGACGCGCCACCTTCGAGAACCAGTGCCGCAACCACCTCTTCACCCTTGTTGCCCCCGGGCATACCAACCACAGCCACGTCAGCGACGCCCGGCATCATACGCACAACGTCTTCAACCTGGCTTGGGTACACGTTGAAGCCTCCCGAGAGGATTAGTTCCTTCCGGCGATCTTCCATGAAGACGAAGCCGTTCCGAACCTGCACTAGGTCACCGGTGAATAGCCAGCCATCACGAAGAACAAGCGCGGTCTCTTCAGGGTTGTCTAGATAGCCTTGGAAGACCTGGGGCCCTCGCGCGATCAACTCCCCAATTTGCCCCTCTTCAACATCGACTTCCGGGTTCTCCGGGTCGACAATCCGAATCTCCGTCGACGGCCACGGAATACCCAGGGCTCCAGGTATGCGATCATGCGACAGGGGAGAGCCAAGAATGATTGGCGATGCCTCGGTCATCCCGTAGCCCTCGACTACGTACCCAGTTGTGGCCTCCTCCCAGCGCTTCGAGAGTTCTTCAGAGAGCGGCATTGCCCCGGAAATTGTGTAGTTGATCGATGTCAAATCCACGTTGAGGTGGGGTGCCTCGGCTAGGAGACGGTCAAACATCGGGGGGACTCCCACAAAGAAAGTGCAGGGGAGCCTCTTCTGGGAAAGCAACACCTGCGAGACATCGAACTTCGGGAAGATCGCAATTGTTGCACCCAGGCGAACTCCGGCTAGGAGAGTGACTGTGAAACCGTAAGCATGGAAGAACGGGAGAATGGAGTAGAAGACCTCAGCGCCCTCGCGAAGGGGTGACACCCAAGCGATTGCTTGGAAGACATTGGAGGCAAGATTCTTGTGCGAGAGGACGGCTGCCTTGGGTGTACCCGTGGTGCCGGACGTGTGCAACATGACCGCTGGATCGTCAGCATGGGCAGTTGCATCACCCATCCAGGGCTGCGCTTCACGCACCTCATGATCCCAAGAACGAACAAAATCTGGCACGGATGCGCCTAGGATCCTCTTCTTCTCTTTTACAGACTTGAGTGGAAGTCTCAGCAGCATGCGCGTAGTGCGGGAGAGCGCGTAGGCGAGGTTGACACCGAAGACCCGCACGTCTGAACCGAGAAAACCAAGCTTTTCAACGGTGTTCTGCCACGCGATGACGGTCTTGGACTTGTGTCGTGCAAACTCACTCTTCAGTTCCTCTTCGGGAGCGAGCGGGTTGTGTTCGACCGACACCGCACCTACCAGGGCAATCGCGAAGACCGCGACAACATGTTGGGGGCAGTTGGGCATTATGAGCGCAATGTGGTCGCCTTGCTTCACACCTGAATCACGCAGGACGCTCGCTGCTTGGCGGACTTGGTGAACCAGCTCCTCATAGGTTGTTTGCTGGCTGAGGAAGTCCAGGGCAATCCGCTTGGGATAGTACGCAGCGGTGTCGAAGAGGAAGTCGCAGATCAACGTTGACCCGGAGTCCGTGAAGTATGGGACACCCGGAGCGTAGCCCTGGCGTAGTTGTTCTGTCAGGTTCATAGTGCCTCCATGCTCGACTGTGTTTGATGTTAGCTGCTTACCCACACACAGGTCACCGACCTGGTGGTATTGGCTATTACCTAATGGGAAAGTACCGCATTCTCACCGAGGACGATGACGATCCAATGAGTTCGAGGGCGTGTTCGCTCAGGGGTGAGCGCAGATCCGTGATGGCGTAACCCAGTGACCCCGAGGTCGCCAGTGCCTGGCCTTCGACGTTGACACCCTCCTGCGCGAAGACGTCGTTGAGTCGAGCCATGACACCCGGCGTGTTGTGGTGAACAAAGCAGAGTCGTTGGGCGCGTGGCGAGGAAGCAGGCAGACTCAAGTTGGGGAGGTTGACGCTGAGCGTAGTCGATCCACGGGAGAGGTATCCCTGGACTTTTCCCGCCACGAATACGGCAATATCATGCTGGGCTTCAAGCGTTGAGCCACCGATGTGGGGAGTGAGGATCACGTTGTCCAATCCCGCGAGTTCCGACGTGAAATGGTCCCCGTTTGCCTTCGGTTCCTCAGGAAACACGTCGACGGCGGCACCCAGAAGGTGACCGCTCTCAAGTGCGCTGCGAAGTGCATTAACGTCGACGGTGAACCCACGTGACAGATTGATGAAGACTGCGCCAGGCTTCATCATGGCAAACTCACGTTCGCCAAGCAGGCCGGTGTTTGAAAGGCTACCGTCGACGTGCACCGAGACGATGTCAGCCTCCCGCAGCACCTCTTCCATGCTTGCGGCGGGGTGGGCGTTGCCGAGGGCGAGCCTCTCGGCAATGTCGTAGAAGATTACGCGTAACCCGAGCGCCTCAGCCAGGACAGAAAGCTGTGTGCCGATGTTGCCATATCCGATAATCCCCAGTGTCCGCCCTCGAATTTCGTGAGCGTGATCAGCGGACTTGTCCCATACTCCCTTGTGCAGGCGGCTGTTCTTCACGGTGAGACGGCGCGTAAGGGCAATAATCTCGCCGATCGCTAGTTCAACCACGGACCGCGTGTTGGCATAAGGGGCGTTGAATACGGGGATCCCACGTTCGGCCGCGAACTCCGTAGCGATCTGGTTGGTGCCAATGCAGAACGCTCCCACAACTTCCAGTTTTGGTGCGTGCGCAAGGACTTTGCGCGTCACTTCCGTCTTGGATCTGATGCCGAGGACGGAGACACCATCCAGTGCTGCGATGAGGTCGTCTTCATCAAGGCTGCCGTGAACGACCTCGACCTCGTAGTTGTCTCGCTTCAGAAGCTCGGCGGCAATTGGGTGGGGATTTTCAAGAAGTAGAACTTTGGTCACCAGAGCATTGTGCCGAAGTCCTTCAGCATTTGCAGGATGGTCCCGACTAGTGGCCTGCTTCTGGGTGCCATTCGTCAGAAACACTAGTTACAGCTTTCGCCCAAGCTCGTGGCAGTTCAGTCGAACGAACCGAATGGAGTCGTTTCGTGCAACGGGTCATTGCAACGAAAAGGTCCCCGGGCCCGTCGGAGAGGATTTCTGTTGGTTCAACAACTATGGTCGTGTCGAACTCCAAACCCTTTGCTCCCGCCACGCTCAGCACACTGACCCGGTGATCGAGGGCGGTGGAACCGAAAATGTCACCGCGCCAACGGTGTGCTCGCTCGTCAGCGACAAGCACGCCGATTCGACCCATCCCGTGGCCCGTGGTCGCGTCGAGGAGGCTTTCCTCCTGTGCCACCACGTCCTGCACAGCCTTCCAGAGGGGATCTTCCTCCCGGTCACCGTTTGTGTCACCACCTTGAACAACAGTGTCTGCCAGGGCGTCCTCGACCTCACGAGCAGATGTCAGTGGATACAGTGGCGGTTGTCCGAGGTCGGAGAGAACCTGCTGCGCAAGCGTGGTGACAGTCGCCGGTGTTCTGTAGGAAACGGTGAGAATGAACTCCGATGACAGTCCACGCTTGGCTGGACCCAGTGCTTTCTCCCAGTTTGCGGGACGTTGGTGCCCGCGCGCTTGGTCGAGGTCGCCCACGACTGTGAATGAGCGAGCCGGACAGCGCCGCAGGAGCGCGTGCCATGCCATGGGAGAGAGGTCCTGTGCCTCATCGACAACGACATGCCCATACGTCCAAGTGCGGTCTGCAACGGCCCGCTCGGCAAGGGGCGTCCATTCCCGTTCCCCGCGGGCACGTTCGGCGAGCACCTCGGCTGACACTATCCCCCCACCAAGGTTCTGCCCCTCCATGGCCATGCGAACTCGTTCCAGTTCCTCGTTCTCCAGTGCAGCGCGATTGCGGCGTTTCTGATTGAGTAGTTCCTCGGAAGTTCCAAGCAGCTCCTCTAGCTCATCGAGAAGAGGAACGTCGGCGACCGTGAAGGGGGCATCCCACGGTCGGGAAACCAACAGCTGTTCACGCGCCGAGAGCCCGCGGGCAACCCGTCGTAGCAGATCAGGTTTTGTGTAGAGGCGGCTCAGAAGATCGGTCGCCCTCGTCGGCATCCAGCACAGATTTATCTCTCTGCGCACGTCGCGACTGGAGCGGACGGACTCCCTCCACCAGTCAAGGTCTTCAGGATCGGGATCTGCACCGGCAACCTGCCTAACAAGGACATCTATTAGGTCGAGGGCGAACCCCGTGCGCGCGACGTTGTGCGGCTTGCTGCTTCGACGAGCGCGGCTCCGTGCCGCTGCCACATCCGCTGGGGTTAGAGTGGCCGTCTTGCCACCAATCGAGAATGTCTTTGTCTCTGCAGGCAGGCGTTGAAGGTCGCGCACCGCTGCCTTCGCAGTCTCTATCCAAGCGGTCTTGCCTTTGACAAATGCAACTTCCGCGGGGTCCGTTTCGACCGCATGGATACCCGGCACCAGTTCACCCATCGGAACTGACACGACCCCGTTCTCTCCGAGGGAAGGGAGAACTTGCTCTATGTAGCGCAGGAAAATCCGCGACGGACCGACGATCAGAACCCCAGACCGCTCCAGGCGCTCGCGGTGAGTGTAGAGAAGATACGCCGCGCGGTGCAGTGCAACGGCCGTCTTCCCTGTCCCGGGGCCACCTTGAACAACGACGATTCCCTGATCATCGGAGCGGATGATCGCATCCTGCTCGGCCTGAATCGTTGCAACTATGTCACTCATGTGGCCGCCACGGGCAGATGCAAGAGCCGACATAAGAGCGCCTTCACCCTGGAAAGTCATCCCCTGGTCAGTTGCGGCATCGACGTCAAGAACGTCGTCCTCGATCCCTGTTACAACGCTTCCTGATGTGGCGATGTGGCGACGTCGAACGACGCCTGCGGGGGTGACAGCGGTGGCCTGGTAGAAAGGACGCGCTGCCGGCGCGCGCCAGTCAATAAGGAGACGACCCCCCGTTGAGTCCGGCAGGCCCGCGCGGCCGATGTAGTGGGTGCTGGCGTCCGTCATATCGACACGGCCAAACACCAGGTGGTCTTGGATCTGCTCCAGACGCATGGCCTGATCGCCAAAATGAGAGGCCTGGGCATCACGCTCGGTTCGAGCCTGGGGTGATCCCCAGGCTCCTTGGGCCTCGATACGGCGCTGTGCTTCCCTGTAGTCGGTCCTCATGGAATCAAGAACCGAGTAGGCGTGACTCACGAACTCTTGTTCTTGCGTCAAATCGTCTTCTCGATTGGGAAGATTGGGAGTCTCGGTGTTCAAACTCGCTCCTTACCGGCCGAAAAATACCAAGTGTCCATTATTCCCTAAACGTGGACCGGACGGCACCCAGAGGTTTTGTGACTCATAGAGAGTTCAGTTCACCTTCCAGCGCAATGTTTGTTGAGTTCCTCGCCGAATCAGGGAGTCAACGAGTACGGTGAAAGGGAACACTAGGACTGGTGACCGGGAGGGGAGCATCATGGCGCGTATCGAAGACCTTTACACAAAAGGACCTGCCGCCGGTTCAAAGGCGCCAATCCTGATTGCTCATTTTGAGGGCGCCATGGATGCTGGTTCAGCCGGTACCTTGGCTGTGGTTCAGCTTCTCACTTCGCTGTCGCCAGAACGTGTCGCCACTTTTGACACCGATCTGTTGATCGATTACCGCTCCCACCGCCCTGTTATGGAGGTTGACGAGTGGGTGACGACTGACATGTCGGAGCCTGAGATCGCCCTCGACCTCGTACACGATGACGCCGGGACCCCGATCTTGCTACTTCATGGTCCGGAGCCGGATGCTCGCTGGAAGTCTTTCCGTGATGCTGTCGGCACTCTGGCGGAGGAAGCTGGCGTTGAAGCAATCTTTTCGTTCCACGGATTGCCAGCCGCAGTTCCCCATACCCGCCCCGCCACAGTCCACCTGCAGAGCACGGATCGCGACGTGATTCCGCAGCAGCCACTGATGGGGGGCACCGCTCGATTCCCGGCACCACTGACATCATTCCTCCAGTACCACCTTCATCTTGAAGGCGTCACTGGCGCAACGCTGCTTGCGACAGTGCCCTATTACCTCTCTGATGTGACATTCCCCAGAGCATCGTCGGCACTGTTGAGGCGTCTAGCGGAGATCGCTGACCTGCAGCTCCCCATTGGTGACCTTGAGAGAGGTGCGGACGAGGACGCGAGCCAGGTGGAGAGACTTCTTGAAGTTAACCCCGACCTGCAACGCACTGTTCAGGGTCTTGAACAGCACTTCGACTCGATCTCACTGGCTGCCGCTGAGGGCATCGAGATTGATTCCGTGATGCGCGGGGAGGAAGCGGAGGATGCAACCTCACAGTTGGAGGCGGTCCTGCCTGGATGGGATGACTTGACTGGTATTGATCAGGCCGTGTTTCCCGAGGCCGAACGGATGGATAGTACGCCAACGGACTCCATGGCGGATGCGATCGGTGACGCAATCGAGAGCTACTTGAAGACACGCTCCAAGCAGAAGCCAGCAAGCGAGCAGAGACTCCCAGGATCAACTGGCGACGACGCGAACTCTGAAGGTGTGGAGGACGGAGCTGGCGTGTCTCGACCTCGGCCAAGACACCGTGCGCCAAACGTGTGGGAGCTGGATCGCCTGCCCGAAGAGCCAGATGAGCCTCCCTTCAAGGAAGGTCCCGTTGACGATGGCGGTGCGTAGTTCCCTAGTGGTCGATTGGTTGGGCGCCACCCAGCCAACGCCTCACCTCATCGGTTCGGTAGAGACGTGCAGGCAGGGGCAGCCGTCGCAGCACCCGGTCTAGTTCGTCAAAGTCAGGTAGCAGGCCAACCCACCCCGCTACGACGAGGTTACCGCTGCGGTCACCGCGCCACACTTTTGGGTCTGTCACAACAGTTGTCACGGCGAAGATGTCGAGGACGGTTGCCACTTCCTCCTTTGACGGCGCGGTCCTGTCCCTGCCGACATTGACAAGGTAGACGCCCTCGTCCAGGAGACGCGACGCGACCAGGTTCGTCCACTTGCTAGTTGTCAGGTGACGGGGCGTTCGGGAGCCAACAAACGCGTCACGAACGATGACGTTGTACTTGGCTCCAGATCCAGCGAGAACTTGCTCCGCGTCTCCTACTCTCAACTTGAGTCGAGGTTTCCTCTTGAGACCGGCGGCCCCACCAACGACTTCTACGAGCTCAGGGTCCACTTCAACTGCAACCTGTGACATTGCCGGATGCTTGGCTTCCCATGCGAGGGGGAGTGCGCAGGCGCCGGCTCCGCCGTGGAAGGCGCGCAGATGCGGGATGGACCATGCTTCATGAGCCATGTCCAAGAGCACGTCCATATGTTGCAGGTATTCAAACTCAATGGTTTTTGGACGACTGAGGTCGATGACGGATTGTTCGATTCCCGACGCGCTGACTCTAAGCGAAGAGCCGGTGCTGGATATCTCCGTGCCCATCCGCGTCACCGAATGGGGGAGGGCAGTTCTCTTTTGTACCTTGGCCACTGCTTTACCCTACATAGTCTCAGGTGGTAGTGAAATGTCGGAGGGACTAGCTACGGTGTAGGTGGGGAAGGAGGTGGAAGCAATGTCAGTCTCACCGCGGGGCAAAGTCCACAGCCAGTGGGGTGGTGACGACAGTGAGGCTCCGATTCTCCACGTTGACATGGACAGCTTCTTTGCCTCGGTGGAGGTGTTACAGAACCCAGCACTCCGGGGACTGCCGGTGATTGTGGGCGGCATCGGAGTCCGCGGCGTTGTCACTGCCGCAACTTATGAGGCGAGGGCGTTTGGAGTCCGTGCGGGTATGCCGATTGGGCGCGCCCGCGCACTCTGCCCAGCGGCTGTCTTGCTTCCTGGGCGTCATGACCTCTATGGCAGCTACTCCAAACAGGTGATGGAAGTACTGCACAGCGTGACTCCACTGGTGGAACCAGTCAGTATTGATGAGGCTTTTCTGGATGTCAGCGGTGCTCGCCGCCAGTTTGGCTCGCCCGTGGAAGTTGGCGGCCTCATTCGAACAAGAATCCGTGAGGAAGTGGGCCTTCCCGCTTCGGTTGGCATTGCGGCAACGAAGAGCGTGGCAAAGATCGCTTCTGCGCACGCGAAGCCCGATGGTCGTTTGCTCATACCAAAGGACCGGACACTTGACTTCCTTCATCCCCTTCCCATCGGGGCGCTGTGGGGCGTTGGAAAGAGGACGGGGGAGGTTCTGCGGGTACGTGGCATCGACACAGTTGGTCAGTTGGCGAATGTGCCGATTCGTGACTTGGCGCAATGGATTGGCAATGCCAGTGCCCAGCACCTCAATGCGTTGGCATGGGGGGTTGATGACAGGGCAGTGTCGACAAGGGAACGGGAGAAGTCGATTTCCACGGAAAGAACCTTCGAGGTGAATGTGACATCGCCAGAGGTTCTCAAGGCCTTTATCCTCAGGGCAGCTCACGATTGCGCCAGACGGCTACGAAAGATGGGCCTCCTTGCATGGACGGTTACCGTAAAGGTTCGCGACCAGAAGTTCAATACCACTGCTCGATCCAAGACTCTCTTAGCACCTACTGACGTTGGCCGTGAGATCGCTCAGGTCGCGACTTCTTTGATTGAGATGCGCTCGCTGCCATCGGGTGGTGTTCGCCTAGCGGGTGTGGGCGTATCCTCATTGGTCGGGGGTGACGGAGGGGTTCCTACGCTGTTAGATGAAGACCCGCGTCCGCGGGTGGCTGAACTGGCAATGGATGCTGCTCAAGAGCGATTTGGGGCGGGTGCGGTCATGCCGGCATCGCTCCTTCCGGGTAAGAAGTAGCACCCCGGTGCGTGTAGATGGAAAGCATGGTTAGTTGGGGCGTCGGGATCCGGGTAGACTAGGTAGTGATATTGGGGAACCGAGTTGATGTGGGACAGGGGGTAAGTGATGGCTCTTTCAGAGTATGAGAAGCAGATTCTGGCTGAGATGGAGCAGCACTTACGTCAGCAGGATCCCGATCTTGCAGACACGATGGCCTCATCATTGCCGGAGCCGGAGAAGGCTCCGGAGCGCGCCCCGTCAGCACCTCTTTCCCCGCGTCGCATTGCACTTGGTTCGATCCTTGCGGCAGTCGGCCTTGCGGTAGTTCTGCTCGGGGTGACAATCGGGGTGGCGCTATGGACAATCCTTTTGGGTGTAGCTGGTTTTGCGTGCATGGTAGGCGGTGTTCTCTTGGCTTTGAGCACTGACAAGAATGCCCTACCCACAAATGATGGCGTTCGGCAAGCGCAGAAGGCCCCCAAGATCTCGAAAGAAGAGCGGGATGCGCAACGTCGCGAACGGTGGCAGAACCGAGGGCAGTAGCGGCGAAGAACTGGAAACTAGGAAGCCAACTGAGATTTCAGTTGGCTTTTTCTGTGCCTACTTCCCGGCGTGCTTCGAGCAGGCGGTGGCGCCCAGGCGGGTGCAAGCCAGTCCTCCGGGGCCCAAGTATCCCCAGATTTCGAGAACTACCCCCACTTTCCTCCCCCCATGGTTGAACAGGGAATACTCAAAAGACTATTGGCCAAAATCTGAGAAATAACGGCGTCAAGGGATACAAGTGGAGGGAAGTGGAGTATTGTGGACAGATCGAGAGGGGGTGGGGTGTGTTCCTGGGTACCTATGAACCAAAGATGGATGAGAAGGGCCGGGTCATCCTGCCTGCGAAGTTCCGCGATCAGCTTGCCGACGGCCTCGTAATTACCCCCGGTCAAGACCGCTGTCTCTACGTGGTTTCAGCTGCAGAGTTCTCTCGGATGGTTGATGATCTCGCAAAATCGCCAAGTGCCTCGAAGAATGCGCGCGACTATATTCGCGTGCTGATGTCGGGCGCCTCAGATGAGGTTCCCGACAAGCAGGGGCGCATCACAGTCCCACCACGACTTCGCATGTATGCCGGGTTATCCCGGGACCTCATCGTCGTAGGTGTCGGCACCCGAGCTGAAATTTGGGATGCGGAAGCCTGGAACCGTTATCTCTCCGCTCAAGAAGAGGCCTTCTCCCAGTCCGTTGAGGAGGTTATTCCAGGAATGTTTTAGCTTCGCGCGGGCACTGGGACGCGCTCTGACTTCACTTCCCCGTTGTCAGAACCGACCAGTGCCCACCGCGACCACTCAGATAGTGACCTCAAGCAGACAGCCCGAAGTTCAGAGAGGAAGACAATGACGGACACCGCTGTGAAGCACACACCGGTCATGTTGGCTCGTTGCCTTGACCTCTTGGCCCCCGCGTTTGAGGTTGCTTCTCCCCTCATGGTCGACGCGACAGTCGGACTCGGGGGGCACACGGAGGGTGCTCTCAAGAGATTTCCCTCCCTCACAGTCATTGGTATCGACCGAGATCCCGTGGCTTTGGAGTTGGCTTCGGCGAGACTTGCGCCCTTTGGGAACCGCTTCAGGCCATTCCAAGGAACATACGATCAAATCGGTGACGCGCTCGACGGCCAGTTGGCGAACGGGATCCTGATGGATCTTGGGGTTTCTTCGATGCAGTTGGACGAGGTCGAGCGTGGATTCTCCTATGCCACGGACGCCCCCCTTGATATGAGGATGGACGCGACATCTGGCGAGAGCGCTGCAGAACTGCTTGCCCGCATTGATCGCAATGACCTGGTGAGAATCCTGCGCAGGTACGGGGATGAGAAGTTTGCTCCTCGCATTGCAGACCTGGTGGTCAAGCGTCGTGAGACTGACCCATTGCAGACGACTGGGCAGTTGGTTGACATCGTGCGCGCCGCGATTCCTGCGCCGGCACGGCGTACTGGCGGTAATCCGGCTAAGCGTACCTTCCAGGCAATCCGAATCGCAGTAAATGATGAACTGGCGATTTTGGAGGATGCTATCCCAGCTGCGCTCTCAAACCTGGCTGTTGGAGGGCGTCTTGTCGTCGAGGCATACCAGTCCCTTGAAGATCGCATCGTCAAGGACTATTTCAATGCGGGAGCGAACCCACAGCTTCCGGCAGGGCTCCCAATGACCGCTGACGAAGTTGATGCCCACAGGACTCTGCGTTTGCTTACGCGAGGTGCCGAACGGGCTTCAGAATCTGAGGCAAATACCAACCCTCGCTCAATTCCGGTGCGCTTGCGCGCCGCCGAACTTCTGACTCAGTGGAGGCATGATGTCCGCTAGCGCACAGCCAGTTCTTCCTCAGTCGACGCAGAGTGTCACTCCGGGGATATCGTCCTCCACTCGGATTCAAGTCGTCACCGGGCAGAAAATCAACGTACGCACTTCTGCATGGCCCTTCATCCTCATTGCGAGTCTTTTGGTGATCCTAACCATCGCCTTGCCCATGGTTGTCAACACGCAAATGGCTCAGCGGGCCTACGAGATTCGTGATCAACAGGTCCAGCTGGCAGAAATTAACGCGCGGGTTGAGACCTTGGAAGCAGAGCTGTTGATTGTCTCCTCGCCCCAGAAACTTGAGGAGAAGGCGAACGCCATTGGTTTGGTTCGTTCGGGGAGTATCGGCGCAGTCACCCTTGAGACCAGAACGGTCGAGGGCGGAGAGGCTGCCCAATGACCGACCGACCTGCCCCTTCGAGCAGAGGCACTGCTACTCGACGGTCCCGATCGATACTCATCGTTGCAGTCGTATTTCTACTTGTTGCTGCAGCACAGCTTTTCATGATTCAGATTGTGCGTGGGGATGAACTAGCTGACCAGGGTCGCGTGGTCCGTACTTCAGCCAGTGCGATTCAAGCCCCCCGTGGCTCAATCGTTGATGCTGATGGCGTGGTCTTAGTGGAGTCGCGTATCACCTACCACATCGCGGCGAATCAGAAGGCACTCCTCGAATATCGCAATGTGGATGACAACGGCGTGATTGTCGGCCGGGGGCCCGCCGAGGCCGCTCGCCAACTGGCGCCGATTCTGGGTATGGATGTAGCTGAGCTCGGGGGCATGCTCTTAGGCGATAGTACCTACCAGTACCTAGCGAAGAATGTTGAGCCTGATACCTACCGAGAGATCCGGCGGCTGGGAATCTACGGGATCGAATGGGAACCTTCCTTCGATCGACTCTATCCCGGGGGTTCCCTCGCGGGTACGGTCTTGGGTAGCGTCGATGTCGCGGGGGATGGCAACTCCGGCCTCGAACTGATATTTCAGGATGCGCTGACCGGAGAGCCAGGTGAGGAATCCTATGAGATCGGGCCGACTGGTGCGGTCATTCCCGGCGCTAAGGTTGTCTCAAAAGAGGCTCAACCCGGAGACACGGTGAACACCACCCTTGTTGCAGATCTCCAGTATGCGGTCCAGAGTGAACTGGATGCAGCCGTTGACCAGCACGGTGCTGAGTGGGGAGCCGCCGTGGTTATGGATGTCGCGAGTGCGGAGATTCTTGCACTCGCAGACTCAGACACCACGACTCCGGAGAACGGACCCCAAGCCTCAAAGGCGGTCCAGATGGTTTACGAGCCAGGGTCCGTGGGAAAGATCTTCACATTTGCTGGCGCACTGGAACGCGGTGTGATCACGCCCGAGTCAACCTTCACAATGGCCGACAAGTACACGACTTCTAACGGGCAAACGTTCAGCGACATGGTCCCCCATGAGACTTTCACGAAGACTGCAACCGGGATCATAGCCCAATCCTTGAACACCGGGACCGTGATGATCGGTGAGCAGATTCCGGCTGAGGATCGCTACGAACTAATGCGACGCTTCGGCCTCGGGGAGAAGACCGGGGTGCAGTTGGCGGGCGAATCAGCTGGAATTCTCAGTAGTCCTGAGGACTGGGATGGTAGAACCTTCTACACAACGACCTTTGGGCAGGGATACGCCATTAACGCGGTACAAGCCGCCTCGGTCATGGCAACTTTGGGTAACGGTGGGGTGCGAATCGCGCCGACCCTCGTTTCGGGGTTCACGGCTCCGGACGGCACCGTGCAAGAGCTCGACCGGGGGGTTCCGACAGAAGTTGTTCAACCTGAAGTTGCCCAGACCCTGGTGAAAATGCTTGAGTCTGTTACCAACGGTGGTTCGGGGTATCTGGCAAACGTTGACGGCTACCGTGTCGCAGCGAAGACGGGTACAT
The DNA here is from genome assembly GCF_014069575.1 of Schaalia sp. JY-X169. Lineage (NCBI taxonomy): Bacteria > Bacillati > Actinomycetota > Actinomycetes > Actinomycetales > Actinomycetaceae > Schaalia > Schaalia sp. JY-X169. The sequence goes on along the minus strand of NZ_CP059675.1, from coordinate 1,543,575 downwards.
CCGAGATAGGCACCGGCGGAACAATCGCGAACATGGTGGCACTTTTCCCGGCGGACAACCCCCAGGTGGCCATTTCGACGATCCTCTACAAGCCAACGGGTCTGTACAAGGGGAGCGAAACTGCCGCGCCGCTTGTGCATCAGATCGTGACGGACTGTATACGCGTACTGGGGATTCCGCCGTCTAAGGAAGCACCGGCGCTATTTCCTAGTGATCCAGGGGCATGAGAAACTACCCGTACTATTGGAATTATGAGAAGCAGTGTGGATAGTTTTCTGTAACGAAGAGCCCGCAGAGGAGGCGTGATGTTTCGCTCGCTTGAGTGGATTGCGGCCGCGACGGAAGGTGAGACCTACATCGAGGGTCTCACTGCATACGATCTGCCAGATGGTGTGGACGTTGGGTTAGCAACCACGGACTCTCGTGAATGCGTGGCCGGTTCCCTTTACTTCGCCAGGGTTGGTGAAACCAGTGACGGGCATAGCTACCTGCACCAGGCAGTCGACGCGGGCGCAGTTGCGGCGGTGGTTGAGCGGGCTTCAGATTCGCTGTCGATTCCCCAGGTTGTCGTTAGGGATTCCACTGTTGCTCTGGGTCGATTAGCAAAAGCACATCTCGCCGATTTGCGGAGCAGCGGACCAATCCAAGTTGCGGGCATTACGGGATCTGCAGGTAAGACAACAGTTAAGGACCTTCTGGCTCGCGTGTTGGCACGTTCGGGTCCCACGGTTGCCCCCATTCTTTCCTTCAACAACGAGGTCGGGTGCCCGCTGACCATTCTCAAGGGTGACGAAGACACACGGTTCATGGTTCTGGAGATGGGCGCATCAGGACCGGGTCATATCCGTTATCTGACAGAGATTGCACCGTTGGATACCGCGATTGAACTGATGGTTGGCCGCGCCCACCTAGGCGGATATGACTCGCTAGAGAGCCTGATTGCTACGAAGCGCGAGCTCGTTGAGGGCCTTGTCCCAGATGGTGTTGGCATCCTCAACGCGGATGACCCAACTGTGGCTGGAATGGCTCAGGCTTGCCCCGGAGAGGTGTGCTTCTTTTCTGCTGCAGGGCTGGAAGATGCCCAGGTAAGAGCCACATTGGTGCAGGTTGAGGCCGACGGAGCTCCGAGTTTTGTTCTTGAAACCCCCGATTTTCGAGGGCGGGTGAAGCTTCGCCTTGTCGGCCGCCACCAGGTTAGCAATGCGCTCGCAACTGTTGCCTGCAACTACGTCCTTGGTCGGTCCACCATTACCGCTGTTCGTGAACTTGAGGTCGCGGGTGCCGTATCACCACATCGTATGGACATGACTGAGGGTCTGCGTGTGGCAACGACCGATGGCAAAGATGTGGTCGTAACAATGATCGATGACGCATACAACGCGAACCCGGACTCGATGGCGGCTTCGTTTGGTGCCGCGACGTCGCTCAGGAATGGTCGACGGCTGGTTATGGTACTTGGTGAAATGCTCGAGTTGGGAGAACACTCAGCAGAGATTCACCGCGAGGTCGGTAAAGCTGTCGCGGCTGCCAATCCTGACGTGCTGATCACTGTCGGGGTGGGAGCTTCACCACTTCATGAGTCTGTCGATGCGGGTGTTTCGAAGTTTGAAACAGAGGATTCCCAAGGCGCACTCGGCGCACTGAGGGGTGCCATGAGAGACGGCGACCTTGTTCTCTTGAAAGGATCGTACGGTTCTGGCGTGTGGGAAATCGCGAATGCACTTCGTGCGACAGCGTAGGATCATGGCGGTGGACATGTACGACCAGGCAAACGGAGGTTAGTCGATGATCGGTGTGATTGTCGCATTTGCGGCCGCGCTCCTAGCCAGTCTTTTTGGGACACCTGTCCTCATTAAGTTCCTAGTCAAGAAGCAATACGGGCAGTTCATCCGCCAGGATGGGCCAACAGCGCACTTTACGAAACGCGGAACACCCACGATGGGCGGCATCGTCATAATTATTGCGGTGCTGGTTGGGATCTTTGTGGGATTCGCCTTCAATGGTTCCCTTCCCACCTACTCTGTTTGGCTGCTAATTCTGCTCACCACAGGCTTAGGTTTCGTCGGTTTTCTCGATGACTTCATCAAGATTCGCAACCATCGAAGTCTCGGCTTGAATCCCATTGGCAAGATCATTGGCCAGGTCGGCATCGCCACCCTCTTCGGCGCACTGCTCCTCCTGAACCCCAACTCACTGGGACGAACTCCAGGCTCCACGGAGATCTCCATTGTCCGCGGGGTATCCCTTAACCTCGCCTTCGCCGGTGTAGTCTTCGGCGTCATCCTTTTCCTGCTGTGGATCAACTTCCTTGTTGCTGCCTGGTCAAACGGCGTCAACCTCACTGATGGACTCGACGGACTGGCGACGGGCGCATCGATAGGGGCTTTCTCCGCTTATGTCATCATTTCGTTCTGGCAGTACAGTCAGGCATGCTCCCGTCACACCGGGGGGATGAACGTGTGCTATGAAACTCGCGACCCGCTTGGTCTCGCAATTTTCGCGGCTGCCGTGGTGGGCGCGCTGATCGGCTTCCTCTGGTGGAACTCTTCACCCGCGCAAATCTTCATGGGAGATACCGGTTCCCTGGCATTGGGTGGTGCCTTTGCCGGTCTGTCAATAATGTCCCACACAGAACTTGTCGCCGTCATAATCGGTGGTCTCTTCGTGGTTATTGTCTTGTCGGACGTCATTCAGATTGGCAGCTTCAAAGCCACCGGTAAACGTGTTTTCAAGATGGCTCCGCTGCATCATCACTTCGAGCTGTCGGGATGGAAAGAAGTAACGATTGTTACGCGGTTCTGGATCATCTCTGCACTGTTTGCCGCACTCGGGGTGGGCCTCTTCTACCTCGAGTGGGTCTCGGGTCTCCAATGACGCACCCCAAAGCGGCAGTCGTCGGGCTTGGCGTCTCTGGACGGGCTGCTGTGGAACTTCTGTACGAGGACGGATATGAGGTCACGGTATTTGACCAGTCCGCAACTGAGGCCCCAGAGTCACTGCGTGAATGCCTGACATCCGTGGTCGTGATTGCTGATCCCGTGAAGTTGGGAGAAGCGATTTGTGCGCTGGAGCCTGCGGTCGTAGTTCTGTCACCCGGAGTACCTGGGACTTCCCCTATCGCGAGTATTCCGCAACAGCGTGGGATTGACGTGATTGGAGAGGTTGAGCTTGCCTACCGCCATAGGTCGCTCCAACCGGGGGGAGCAAAGTGGCTTGCGGTGACCGGGACAAACGGGAAGACCACGACGGTGGGAATGGTCGAGGCTATCCTTCGAGCAGCCCACGTTGACGCGATTCAGACTGGAAACGTGGGCTATCCGGTCGCGAAGGCAGTTGCAGAGGGTCACGAAGTGCTTGTCGCAGAACTGTCGTCTTTTCAGCTGGCAACCACGGCAACGTTGGCTCCTTGGGCAAGTATCTGCCTGAATGTTGATTCCGACCATTTGGATTGGCACGGAAATGTTGCCGCGTACCGGGCTGCGAAGGCGCGCGTGTACGACAGGGTGCGCAAGGCCAGGTTTGCATTTGCAGATGATGAGGTCACAGCTGAGATGGCCGTGCAGTGCAATGACTGCTCAGACTCCTCCTTGGTCCCATTGACCTTCGGGGTGGTTGCCTCCGGCGACATTGGAATCGCCGATGGCTTCCTTATTGACTTCGCCTTCATAGATTCACCCGAGGATGAGCCAGTCATTGCGGACCTGCGGCAAGTTCCTCTCCTGAGTGGCGCTTTGACAAGGCTTGACGGCGCCTCGTCTCCCCTTGTGCGGGATGCGCTGGCCGCTGCTGCACTAGCCAGGTCTCTCGGAGTCAGCGGTGAGGACATTGTCGCGGGTCTCCAGACCTTCCAAATGGCCCCACACCGATACGCCCTCGTACCAACTGGTGACGGGCGCTACTGGGTTGATGATTCGAAAGCTACAAATGTCCACGCAGCACGGGCCGCTTTGAACAACGTTGTAGCAGGTACGGCGGTGTGGATCGTGGGGGGTGACGCAAAAGGGCAGGACCTCTCTGCCCTAATCGCGGAGGCCGCGAAAGACGTAAAGGCAGCCGTGGTGATTGGAGCAGAGCAAGAAGGCCTCCTTGAGTTGTTCAAACGCTACGGACCCGATCTTCCAGTTGTGAGTGTCCCCGGAATGGGTCCGGTTGAATCTTGGATGAAGGACGCTGTGCGCGCCTGCGGCCGAATTGCCGAAGTTGGCGATACCGTATTGCTTGCGCCTGCCTGTGCATCTTGGGATCAGTTTGCGAGCTACTCGCAGAGGGGGGATGTGTTTCGGGAGGCAGTCACGGATGTAGTCGGAGGCAAGGGGTAGGGACATGGCTTCAGAGGCCACGCAGAAGCGTCCACTGCTTCAGCGGGTTCCAAAGATACGCTTCGGCTCACCAAGCCCACAGAATGCCCAGCCATCACCCGTGGCCACGTACTATCTGATCCTTGTTCCTGCTGTTTTCCTGGCACTCTTTGGTTTGCTGATGGGGTTCTCGGCATCTGCCGTTACCAACATCGCGCAAGGTGTCAATCCGTATGTGCCGTTCGTCAAGACGCTCGGCATTGCTCTCCTTGCCCTCGCGGCTGCCGTGGGGGCGACGCTCATCCCACCGCGTGTGTGGCGCGCGCTGGCACCGTTACTGTTTGTGATCGGCCTAGCCTTGCAGGGGGCCGTCTTCTTCGTGGGAATCAGCGAAGGTGGAAACACCAACTGGCTACCAATCCCTGGCACCGGCCAGGTGATTCAACCTTCAGAGTTCCTCAAGCTTGCCACCTGCCTCATGCTGGGACGCATGTTGAGTATGAAGACCACCGATCTGAACAACTGGAAGCAGGTTGTTCTTTTTGGTCTTGCTCCCGTACTAGTCGCCATGGCTGCAGTCATGGTTGGCGGTGACATGGGGACGATGCTCATCTTTGTCGGTATTGGTTTTGGAGCACTCTGGGTTGCGGGCGTTCCCGGCAAATGGTTCGGGATGATGGCGGTAGCGGGGGGTGCACTGGCAGTCCTCCTTGTGGTTGTCAGCCCGTCGAGGACTAGGAGAGTCCTCGAGTTTCTTCCAGGATTTGGCACCCCACCGGACCCCTCCGCACCGACCCAGACCGACCATGGGCTATGGGCATTGGGTGCGGGAGGCCTGACCGGCCTGGGCCCCGGAGCATCTAGGGAGAAGTGGAATTACCTCCGGGAGGCCCACACTGACTTCATCCTTGCCATTGTGGGGGAGGAGTTTGGGTTAATTGGGACCCTTACCCTGTTGGCGTTACTTGGGCTCCTGATCTACGGAGCTCTGCGCCTTGCTTCGAATGCCCAGTCACGCTTCATAAGTATTTCGGCCGGAGGCATAGCTACGTGGTTGACGTTGCAGGGGCTACTAAACATAGGTACCGTCACGGGCTTGGCGCCTGTAATCGGCGTGCCGTTCCCGCTGGTGTCCTACGGGGGGTCGTCCTTCCTTTTCACTGCAATGGCGATCGGTGTGCTGTTGTCATTTGCCCGTAACGAGGCAGGAATGCGCAAGACTGGGCGGTTCAGCACAGAAACCGCGGGTCGTGATCCAAGGCGCACACCCGCCCCTCGCCGACCGCAGCGTTACGCTTCGGACACTACTACGAAGAACCCCCCGACAGTGCCCCCTGTGATTGGTAGCGTGGGCAAACGGCCCCGCCCAATTTCACGGCCCCTACCGACAGAGTCGCGGGGTTGGAACCTTGACAATGAGACGAACAAACCGGAGGCATCCTAATGGTTTTACGAGTTGTCCTAGCCGGCGGGGGAACTGCCGGACACGTGAATCCCCTCTTGGCGACAGCCGGCGTCCTCGAAGGACGGGGCCACAAGATTGAGGTGCTTGGCACGGAGGAGGGGCTTGAATCGACACTGGTGCCCGCAGCCAACCTCAAGTTACACACCATTCCCAAGGTGCCAATACCGCGTCGGCCTTCGAAAGACCTTCTAACGGTTCCCACCCGGCTGAAAAATGCCACGAAGCTTGCTGGCGAGGTCCTCAGTGGGGCAGATGTTCTTGTTGGTTTCGGTGGGTATGTGTCGGCACCCGCCTACATAGCAGCTTCACGTCTTGGCGTGCCGTTCGTTGTCCAGGAGCAGAATGCGCGCCCCGGATGGGCCAACCGTCTCGGTGCGCGCAGTGCCAAGTCTGTTTCTCTGACCTTTCCACAGACCAAGCTGGCTGCAAGGCGCGGGCGAACTGTTTTCACCGGCTTGCCGCTGCGACGCTCGATTGTGGAGCTGGCAGAGCAACGTTCCACATCAGAGGGACTCAAGAGGGCGCGGACCAGTGCCTGTGAGCTTTTCGGCCTCGACCCTGATCTACCCGTCTTACTGGTGACCGGGGGATCACTGGGTGCTCAGCACATCAATGAGGTGGTTGCCAGCGGAGCAGCTGCATTTGCAGGTCGGGCCCAAATCCTTCATGCAACAGGAACTGGTAAGGCCGACGAGATCAGTGTTGGCGCCGCGAACACTCCGGGAGTGACCTGGGTGATTCGCGAGTACATCTCAAATATGGAGGATGCTCTGGCCGCCGCAGATCTGGTGCTGTGCCGGTCTGGCGCTGGAACAGTCGCTGAGCTTGGCGCATTGGGCTTGCCCGCATTCTATGTGCCGCTTCCTATTGGTAACGGCGAGCAGCGGCGCAACGCTGAAGGGCAGATCGCGGCGGGTGGGGCACTACTTGTCGAGGACAAGGACTTTTCGGTTGACAACCTTCGCAACCAGGTGCTCCCGATCCTTGGTGATCCCGCCATTCTGAAGAGGATGGGCGAGGCAAATAGAAGCACGTCACCAGGAGATGGGGCCAGCGCTGTGGCGGATTTGGTGGAAGAAGCGGGAGAGTCGCGGTGAGCAGGACAGAGCGACTTGCGGGCCAGTCATTCCACCTGATTGGTGTGGGCGGGGCCGGGATGTCCGTTGTTGCGGAACTCCTGGCAGGCCAAGGAGCCGCGGTGACCGGCTCGGACCGTCAGGACTCTGCGGTGCTTCAGGACTTGGTGTCGAAGGGGATCGGCGCGTACTACCCGCATGCCACAGAGTCCGTCCCGGCTGAAGCAACAGTGGTGCTTTCATCCGCCATCAGGGAGACAAACCCGGAGCTCATTGTTGCTCGAGGGCGAGGGCAGCAGATTATCCACAGATCACAGGCCCTAGCATTGGCTGCGCAAGGGCAACCCTTTATTGCGGTTGCGGGTGCGCACGGGAAGACTTCGACTTCGGCCATGATCGCAGTGGCCCTGCTCCACAGCGGTGTCGATGCCTCATTCGCTATTGGTGGTCCCGTCCTCGGGAGCGGGTCCGGAGCCAGAGTCGGGACAGGTATTTTCGTTGCAGAGGCGGATGAATCAGACGGGTCATTCCTGCACTACTCGCCATCGATTGAGGTGATCACGAATGTCGAGCCTGATCACCTCGACCACTTTGGATCAAAGGAGGAGTTCGTAGGGATCTTCAGGGAGTTTGTCGAACGCCTGATGCCCGGAGGCACACTGATTTGCTGTGGTGAGGATCCAGGATCTTGCGAGATCGCCGAGCATGGCTTAGCTACCGATCGGGTGGGGGAGGTTGTCACATATGGGCGACCCGGCTCTTCGCTTTGTCCACTGACGGTGGAAGTCACCGATGTCGTCATGGACGCAGACTCGTCTCGGGCGACTCTCTCTACGCAGGATGAGCGCGTTTCGCTTGAGTTGATGGTAACGGGTGTGCACAATCTCCTTAATGCTGCCGGCGCGTGGGCAGCGTGTGTCGCAGCAGGAATTGACGGTGAAGTGGCAGCTAGTGCTCTCAGGTACTTTCAGGGGGCGGGTCGCAGGTTCGAATTGAAGGCAGCCGTTGGTGGCAGGCGAGTTTATGACGACTACGCCCACCATCCCACCGAAGTCGAGGCTGCGCTCAAACAGGCTCGGATTGTCGCCGGAGAGGGTCGCGTCATTGCGGTCTTTCAACCGCATCTTTTTTCTAGAACACGTAACTTCGCGGATCGGTTTGCCAAGGCACTTTCTAACGCAGACGAGGTTGTGTTGGCGGATATCTATGCTGCACGCGAAGATCCGATCCCCGGGGTTACTTCAGAACTGATCGCGCAGAGTCCTTACATGCATGCACCGTTCCATTTTCTTGGCGACTGCCATGATGCAGCGGTGTTTGCCGCTTCGATCACGGACCCGGGTGACGTGTGCCTTCTGATCGGCGCGGGCGATATCTTCCTTCAGTCCTCCACCGTTGAGAAGGTGTGGGCGCAGGAAGTGCCGACGTGAGTCAAGTTGGTCCTAGTCCGCGCTCGGTTCGAGTTGATTTGCGGGACCATGTCAAGGAGAGACAATCCGCCCGACGACGCCTTCTAGCTTTCCGGGTCCTTGGTTTGCTGGCTGTGGTGGGTGCTGTTGCAGGGATCATTTGGGCAGTGTTCTACTCTTCTCTCTTCGCAATGAAGATGGATAGTCTGGTCATTGAGGGAGCGCAGTCGGACGTCGCGGCGGCAGATGTCGAACCCGCAGTCGCAAAATACGAGGGCGTGCCGCTGCCCAGAGTGCCGGTGGATTCCATACGGGATGAACTTCTGACGCGGCCTTTGATCGCGGAGGCGCAAGTCTACCGTTCTTGGATGCACGGCGTGACGGTGGATGTAGTTCAGAGGGTTCCAGCGGCGATGGTGGTGATCGATGGGGGGTACGCCCTCGTCGGAAGCGACGGTGTCACCACGACCGTTACCGAGGAGCCTGTGGAAGGACTTCCCTACGTTCATGTGGTAAGTGACGATGAGAGTGGAAGGGTTGGGCAGGCGAAGTCGGCTATTGCTGTCTGGGACAGCCTGGGTGATCCTCTACGCGCTCAGGTTTCGTCGATTTCCGCCGATGGAATGGTCGTCCGACTTGACTTAGTTGACGGGTCTCAGGTGGTGTGGGGGGACGAGGGCGAGAGTGCGCTTAAGGCCCAGGTTCTCGAGCTACTTGTTGAGCAACGACCGGCCTCGGTATACGACCTGCGGGATCCTCGCAAGCCGGTGACGAGGTAGTGAGCACTTGCTTGTCGAGCAGTAGGGTGCCTTCTGTGCAACACGCCGCAGTTGGTCCTTGATCGATAGTTCGAGTGCCCCTACCGTCTATCCGCTAGAGCAATGATCAAAGACAACCTTCAACTTGAGCCTTAGGGTTCTTGGGTGAGGTTGCAGCACCTCCGGGGGGACCAGTGGCGGTACCGCAGAACCATCTCGCAGTCATCAAGGTTGTCGGCATCGGCGGCGGCGGTGTCAATGCCGTGAACAACATGATTGATGCGGGGCTAAAAGGCGTTGAGTTCATCGCCATCAACACGGATGCGCAAGCGTTGTTGATGTCCGATGCAGAAACCAAGCTAGATATCGGACGCGATCTGACACACGGGCTGGGCGCCGGAGCTGATCCGGCGGTGGGACGTAAAGCGGCCGAAGATCACTCAGAAGATATTATGGAGGCCGTGGCGGGTGCCGACATGGTGTTTGTCACCGCGGGTGAAGGCGGCGGGACGGGTACCGGTGGAGCTCCGGTCGTCGCGAAGGCAGCTCGTGAAGCAGGTGCCCTCACCGTGGGTGTTGTCACGCGCCCCTTCTCATGGGAAGGACGTCGTCGTTCCCAGCAGGCAGAGTCGGGTGTCGAAGCGTTGCGGGATGAGGTCGACACTCTGATCGTTATCCCCAATGATCGTCTGCTCGACATCTCTGACCGGGATATCTCAATTATCGATGCCTTCAAAGAGGCCGATAAGGTACTGTTGTCCGGCGTCCAGGGGATCACCGAACTCATCACAACCCCGGGTTTGATGAACGTCGACTTCAACGACGTGAAGAGCGTCATGAAGGACGCTGGATCAGCGCTTATGGGAATCGGTGCAGCAACAGGGGAAGACCGGGCGCTACGTGCCGTTGAGACTGCTATTTCCTCACCTCTCCTCGAGGCTTCAATCGATGGTGCTCACGGAATTCTCTTCTTTGTTCAGGGTGGTCCCGATCTTGGTTTGCATGAGATTATGCAGGCCGCGACGTTGGTTCAGGAGGCAGCCCACGAAGAGGCCAACATCATCTTCGGCAATGTCGTGGATGAGTCCCTTGGAGATGAGATCCGCGTGACTGTTATTGCTGCCGGTTTTGACCAGCAAGCACAGATGCAGGCGGCACGGGAGGAAGCGGTGAGGGCTGCTCGCGAGGAAGCGCGGAGCGCGCCGACTTCTTCACCCGCAGGTGGTGTACCTCTTGCGACGCCTCCCGCACCGCGAAGGGTCGTGGAAGTTGACGATTACATCGAGGAGCCACGCGTGAGGACCAGTGCTGCACCGCAGACAAGGTCTCATCGAGCAGCGCCTGAGGTGCCCACCAGAACTGGTGCGATGGCGGCACTCCGGGCGGATAGTGTGCGTTCTCGAGGTCGTGTGGATGAGGGGTTTGAAGCCCCCCGCGTCTTTGCAGAAGAAGTTGTCGATGAGGATCTAGACATCCCGGACTTCCTTCGCTAAGTCGATGTGAGTGGGTGCTTTACGACATGCCGTGTCGGCTCCGACCCGCGTGAGAGTGATTGCACTAGCGTTTGAGTTGTTGTGACAGATGGGTTTAGAGATTTCACGTCACGCCGCTTCAGTACTGAATGGGTAAGTCTTGGAAAGGTATCGCGATGGCGCAACGCTTCAACCGCGCAATGGAAGTTATGGGCTGGAGGATTCCCGACGAGGATGAAGTTTCTTTCGACGATGTCTTAGCCGGCACCGAAGAAGCTGAGATTCGCGAGGTTGATTTCCAGTCCTACACGGCAGTCGCTGAGCCGAAGTTTGATGTTGTGTCAAAACCAGCTGCATCGGTGCGACGTATCTCAACAGTTCACCCATCTTCCTATGGGGATGCTCGCCTGATCGGTGAAGCGTTTCGTGATGGCACTCCGGTGATTATGAACCTTGAGGAGTTGCCGGATGCTGAGGCGCGCAGAATCGTTGATTTCGCGGCGGGTCTAGTTTTTGGCATGCACGGGGCAATCGAACGGGTCACAGCCCGCGTGTTCCTGCTGTCCCCGCGGGACGTCGAAGTTTCGTCGCAGGCCACTGGTCACGCCACCAACATTTTCGGCTAAGCGAGGACTGTTAGGTGGGTTCAATACTCGTAATCCTCGGCAACCTGGTGTCATTGGCCGCATCCCTATACACACTGGTTCTTTTGGCACGTGTGATTTTTGATTGGGCCAGGGTGCTGGCCCCACAGTGGTATCCCCCGGGTTGGTTGCTTGCGATCATTGATGTGATCTACAAGCTCACCGATCCTCCAGTCCGCTGGCTGCGGAAATTCATTCCGCCGATTCGGTTGGGTACAGTCGCCATCGATGTTGGCTTCATGGTGCTTTTTATTGGTGTTATCTTGTTGCAGAGAGTTGGTGGGTGGATCGCCTATTTAGGGTACGTGAATAGCTAGACCATTCAGCAAGTAAGACCGTACTCTGTTACAGATGTTGCAAATGTTGCGCATGGGGAACCGGGTATCGGTATGATCTAGAAGTAAGCGGCATGGTTGAGGTTGATTGACCAGAGTCGTTGGCTGTCGGTTCTACCACCCGGTAGGCCGGTGTCTTACGAATTTGACGATGACAGAGGTGAACAATATGGCGCTCCTTTCCGCCGACGACGTTCTGAACAAGACATTTCAGTCCGTTAAGTTCCGTGAGGGATACGACCAAATCGAGGTTGATGAGTTCCTTGACGAGGTCGTTGCTACGATCTATGCACTTTCGGTTGAGAACTCAGAGCTGAAGGAAAAGCTCTCGGTTGCCGATCAGCGAATTCAGGATCTTCAGTCTGGCGTTGCCGATCACGCCGCCCCTGAGGCTGAGACAACGGTTGTCGAAGCCGTTGTAGAGGAACCAGCACCGGTTGTTGAGCCGGTTATTGAAGAAGATCCGGCTCCAGCCGTTGATCCAGCAGATCCTCAGGCGGCGGCCTCGATGCTCGCACTCGCTCAGAGGCTTCACGATGAGTACGTCAATGACGGTCGTGAAGAGGGTGAACGGATTGTAGCGGACGCACACCAGCAGGCCAGAGGCATTGTTGAAGAAGCCAATGGCAAACGCGACGAAATCTTGACCAAGCTGAGTTCTGAGCAGAGTGCGCTTGAGGACTCGATTAACAACCTGCGCGGATTTGAAGCAGACTACCGTTCCTCGATTTCTGAGCACCTACAGAAGCTTCTTGGGGATCTGCAGTCAGACGCGAAGCCTCAGTAGCCACGTACTTGTAGCATTCACGATGTCCGCCTCCTGTTGACGGGGGCGGACATTCTGTGTTCATGGTGTGCGCTCCTCCCGCTGGCGCACTCCTACCGCTGGCGCACGCGCCCTCGCGCCGCTGACGCACCGGGCCGCTGACGCGCCTCCCGCCGCTGCTGGCGCGCGCTGCCGCCGCTGCTGGCGCGCTCTCACGCCGCTGTGGCGTGGAATGTATACGCCGGGACGAAAACCGCGTCTGGGGTGCGTACCCCACACGATCATTTCGCCCCCACGTATACATTTCGCAGGTGGCCGGCTGGGGCAGTGGTTGGGTGCCCGACCGCGCGGGGCACCCAAGTGTTACGGAGCCGGTTATGCCTTGCGGAGCGAGTTACGCCTAACGGAGCGGGTTTGGTCCCATTTGCCCTGAAATCACACCGTTATGCAAGCCAAACCCGCTCCGTTAGGCGTAACTCGCTCCCTTATGACACGGGGCAGCGCCGCTACCAACCTCAACAACAAGCAGAGAACAACCCACCGACTCGAAATAGTCTGGCAGCCCGCGCCTAACGCGAAATGTATGCGTGGGGACGACGGATGCGGCTGGGGTAGGGACCCCAGGGGCACATTTCGCCCCCACGTATACATTTCAGTGGGTGGACGGCTGGGATGTGGGCAGCCGCTGGGGCAGTGGACGGCTGGGATGTGGGCAGCCGCTGGGCGGGAGGGTGCTGGGGATGTGGGCAGCTTCGGCCCTGCGGGTTGCGCGTAACCCCAGGGGCTAAGCTGTTGGTCTATGCGCGATAATCCTGTCAGCCCCCCGTCGTCCCAGCTAAATCCACCCCACACGAAGAAGAGGTCATTATTCTGGTTGGTGGCTCTTGTTGCCATCGCAGCTCTTGGCCTTGATCTTCTAACAAAAGCCTGGGCCCTTGCGAACCTTGAGGAAGGCGTCGCGCAACCATTTTTGGGGAACTTCATTCAGCTGCAGCTAATCCACAACCCGGGTGCAGCATTCTCTTTGGGCGCGGGTTCAACTTGGATTTTCACAATTCTGTCGATCGGTATCATCGGTCTGATCCTCTGGTACGCGACACGCGTGTACAGCCCATCCTTAGCGATTCTTCTGGGTCTCATAGCTGGCGGCGCCGCGGGTAACCTTTGGGATCGGCTCACGCGCCCACCAGCCATCGGGCAGGGTCACGTCGTTGACTTCATCAACTACAACGGGTGGTTTATCGGCAATGTTGCTGATATCTGGATCGTCGGTGCCGCCCTCGTCCTCATCGTGTGGAAACTGTTTGAAAAGGACAGTGACGAAGAGAAGGACGCCAGTCTCGAAGCCGCCGGTGGCAGAAGTGAGTAGCCCCCGCATCCTGCCAGTTCCCGAGGGATTGGTTGGGGAACGGATCGACGTGGGGCTTTCCCGAATGCTGGGACTGTCCCGAAGTCAGTGCGCATCTCTGGTTGAAGAGGGGAGGGTGCTGGTCGACGGAGAAGTTCCTTCAAAATCTCTGCGCCTTCCCATGGGGGTCCTTCTTGAAGTGGATCTCCCGACGCCGGACACAACTCCGCCGCCCACAGCGTCCCTCGACATTCTGTACGAGGACGAAGACCTTATTGTCATCAACAAGCCTGTCGGAGTAGCAGCGCACACCGGGCCGGGATGGGATGGTCCGACGGTGATTTCCAGTCTGGAGGCTGCGGGAGTGCGCGTCTCTACCTCGGGTCCGACCGAACGTCAGGGGATCGTGCAGCGGCTCGACGTTGGCACCTCTGGCGCAATGATGGTTGCCAAGTCCGAACTGGCTTACGGGAGATTGAAGAACGCCTTCCGGAGGCGCGAGGTGCGCAAAATATACCACGCTGTAGTCGAAGGCCACCCGGACCCGTCCAGGGGAACAATTGACGCACCGATTGGCCGCCACCCGTCCCGCACATGGCGAATGGCTGTCACCGAGGATGGAAAACGCGCGACAACCCACTACGACGTCGAAGAGCTCATGGCGGGTGCCGCTCTTCTGGAGGTGAACCTTGAGACAGGGCGAACCCACCAGATCAGAGTTCACATGGCAGCCATAGGCCACCCCTGCGTCGGGGATGTGTTCTACGGGGCAGACCCTCGTAGAGCCGAGGAGCTTGGTTTGGTGAGGCAGTGGCTTCACGCCGTCGAGGTCGAGTTCCGGCACCCGCGGACCGAAGAGAAGGTCGTTGTGAGCGCACCCTATGCGGCGGACCTTGAGTCTGCCCTGGAAACTTTGCGAAACGGCGCCGCTTAGGATCGCAGCGCGCCAAGATGTCGGAGGGCGCTACTAGGATGGCGGGCATGGCTGCTACACGTAATGGTTTCGTCCACCTTCACAACCACACCGAATACTCGATGCTTGACGGGGCTGCAAAAATCAAGCCGATGGTTGCTGAAGCGGTTCGGCTTGGCCAACCCGCGCTCGGCATCACAGACCACGGCTACCTCTTTGGGGCCTATGAGTTCTATCGGGAGTGCGTTAGTGCCGGAATCAAGCCGATCATCGGCTTGGAAGCCTACGTGACACCGGGGACCTCAAGGTTCGACAAGTCCAAGGTGACGTGGGGGGAACCATGGCAGAAGAATGACGACGTCTCAGCCCGCGGCACCTACACGCACCTCACGCTCCTTGCTCACAGTACGCAGGGGGTTCACAATCTTTTTCGTATGGGATCCATGGCTTCTCTGGAAGGTCAGGTTGGCAAGTACCCCAGGGTTGATAAGGACCTCATGGCCCGCTACCACGAAGGGATCACAGTCCTCACAGGGTGTCCTTCAAGCGCGGTGCAGACCCGTATGCGCCTGGGCCAGTGGGATGAAGCAGTGAAGGAAGCCGGAGAACTGCGGGACATTTTCGGAGCTGATCGGTTCTACGTTGAGCTAATGGACCACGGGATTGAAATCGAACGCAAGACCCGCGATCAGCTGCCACGACTCGCGGAACTGCTCGGGGCCCCAATGGTGGTCTCGAACGACTCCCACTATGTTTCTAAGGAGGATGCCCACACCCAAGAGGCAATGCTTGCTCTGCAGTCCACGACGACGCTGCTGGACAAGCCCTACCATGAGGGCGGTCCCAGGTTCGCTTTCGAGGGCGATACGTTCTACCTGCGGTCAACCGAAGACATGCGTCGCACCTGGAAGGAACTCCCGCAGGCACTCGACTCCACGTTGGAGATTGCAGAGAGAAGCGATGTCACTTTCAGGACAACATCTGACGGGGCTAACTACATGCCGCGTTTCCCCACTCCTCCGGGCGAAGATGAGCAGTCGTGGTTCGTGAAGGAGGTAAGAAAGGGGCTCCACGCTCGTTTTGGTGAGAGCATTCCAGCCCACGTCCTCGACCGCGCGGAGTTTGAAGAGGGTGTCATCCTCCAGATGGGCTTCCCGGGCTACTTCCTGGTTGTTGCCGACTTCATTGGCTGGGCCAAGTCACGGGGGATTCGCGTTGGTCCGGGAAGGGGCTCGGGTGCCGGTTCGATGGTTGCCTACGCGATGGGAATCACCGACCTGAACCCGATTGAACACGGGCTGCTGTTTGAGCGCTTCCTGAACCCCGAACGTGTCTCAATGCCCGACTTTGACGTCGACTTCGATGAGCGCCGCAGGGATGAGGTGATTGGATACGTCCGTGAGAAGTATGGGGATGACCGTGTCGCGCAGGTTGTCACCTACGGAAAGATCAAGTCGAAGCAGGCGCTGAAGGATTCCGCCAGGGTCATGGGTAGGGAGTACAGAGTCGGGGAAGAGCTTACGAAGGCTCTGCCTGGTGACGTGATGGGTAAGCCCATGTCACTTGCTGGGATTTTTGACGACAAGCACCCGCGGTACGCGGAAGCTAAGGAGTTCCGCAAGCTTTATGAGGAGAGGCCGGATATCCATGATGTTTTCGACCTCGCAAAGCGCCTTGAGGGCATAACCCGGCAGTGGGGCGTGCACGCCTGCGCGGTCATCATGTCCAGTGAACCTCTGGCCGACGTCATTCCCCTCATGATGCGACCCCAAGACGGGGCGATCATCACCCAGTTCGACTACCCATCTTGTGAAGATCTGGGTCTGCTGAAGATGGACTTCCTGGGCCTGCGCAACCTGACCATAATTTCCGATGCGCTCGAGAACATCCGTCTGGGCGGTAAGGAAGTACCCGACCTTGACTCGCTAGCCCTCGATGATCCCAAGACCTATGAGTTGCTCGGCCGCGGTGACACTCTGGGCATCTTCCAGCTCGAGGGCGGAGGGATGCGAGAGTTGTTGGCTACCATGCAGCCCGACAACTTTGAGGACATATCCGCAGTTGGCGCACTATATCGGCCCGGCCCCATGGGGGCGGGTTCGCACACCAACTATGCGCTGCGCAAGAACGGGCGCCAGGCCGTCGTTCCGATTCACCCGGAACTGGAGAAACCGCTAGAAGAAATCCTCGGCGCGACTTTTGGTTTGATCGTCTACCAAGAGCAAGTTATGCAGATTGCCCAGAAGGTTGCCGGCTACTCCCTGGGACAAGCTGACATGCTTCGACGTGCCATGGGTAAGAAGAAGAAGGAGATCCTCGACAAAGAGTTCGAACCGTTCAAGGCGGGAATGCTCAACAACGGTTTCTCCGAAGACTGTGTCAACACTCTGTGGGGAATCCTGGTTCCCTTCTCTGACTACGCGTTCAACAAGTCTCACTCCGCCGCATACGGACTGGTCTCCTATTGGACTGCTTACCTCAAAGCAAACTTCCCGGACGAATATATGGCTGCGCTCCTCACATCTGCGGCAGCCAGCACGGACAAGCGAGCGCTCTACCTGGCTGAGTGTCGACACATGGGAATCCCCGTAGCGCGCCCGGATGTGAACCGCTCTCGTGATGTTTTCACAGCCGACTCTGAGGGAGTGCGGTTTGGCATGGCCTCAATCCGCAACGTTGGAAAGAACGTTGTTGATGGGATCGTTTCTGCGCGCGAGGCAAAGGGCGACTTCACATCGTTCCAAGACTTCCTCGACAAGGTGCCAATCGAGGTCTGCAACAAGAGAACAATGCAGTCTCTGATCAAAGCCGGTGCTTTTGACGGGTTTGGTCATCCACGCCGGGCTCTGCTCGCTAGGAGCGACGACGCTGTCGATGCCGTGATTGATCTGAAGCGCAATGAGGCACACGGGCAGTACGACCTCTTCGCGGCCTTAGACGGTGACAGTGGGGGAGCGTCCTCGTTCACTGTTGAGATCCCGGAGATTGCGGAATGGGACCGCAAGGAGAAGCTGGCATTCGAACGGGAAATGCTTGGACTCTACGTTTCCGATCATCCCTTGCGAGGCATGGAGAGGTCACTACCACGACACCAGGACGTGGAGATTGGCAAGATCAAGGAAGAGCCCCGCAAGTTCGACAACCAACGCATTACGATCGCCGGATTGGTTACGGGCCTGGAAGTGCGCCTCAACAAGCAGGGGCTCCCCTGGGCGATCGTGACGCTTGAAGATTTTAGTGGCTCAATCGAGGTGCTCTTCTTCCCCAGGCAGTACGAGGGGGTTCAGGAAATCCTGGAACAGGACCAGATTGTCGCCGTCACCGGACGCATTGGGATCAGGGATGATCAGGCATCCATGACCGGAAACAGCGTGAGAATCTTGGAGCTGCGTGACCGCAGTGACATGCCCGTGGAGATTTCGCTGAACGCTCAGGACTGCACGCCGGAACTGCTGGGGCGACTCAGTGAAACCCTTTCGGGCTACCCGGGCAGCGCCAGGGTCCGGGTGCATCTACGCGACCGATCCAAAGAGACCACGATTGACCTGGGTGACAGGCTCCTCGTGGATCCGGATTCTTCTTTCTACGCGGCAGTGAAGGGGCTTCTGGGTGCCTCAGCAGTTTCTTGACCGAAATGACGGGTACTCAGCGCTGGCTGGGTCTACGCGGCGGCCAGCCTTCGATCGGATCGGCGCTAAGCGCCCTGTACTTCGTAGTATTGCAGGGTGCGAATCATCGACCTACGCGAAGCGGATCCCGGAGTAACCTTCCAGGATCTGCTTCCCAGACCAAAAATTGACACAACAGCCGCAACCGAGGTTGTTCGTCCCCTCATAGAGGATGTGCGAATCCGCGGGGCAGAGGCGCTTTACGATCTTGATGAGAGGTTCGATGGCGTTCGGCCGGCGTCGCTTGCGGTTTCACCGCAGGCGCTGGCCCAGGCACTCGCTGACCTGGATCCCAAGGTGAGGCGTAGCCTGCAGGTCTCTATTGACAATGCCCGACTTGCTCACAGTGCACAGATTCCCCTTCCCGCTGCCACAGAGGTCGTGCCGGGTGGGATGGTTTACCAGAGGTGGGTCCCACTTGGTCGTGTGGGCCTGTATGTGCCCGGCGGTCTTGCGGTCTATCCGTCCTCGGTCGTTATGAACGTGGTGACCGCCCAGGTGGCAGGTGTCAAGTCGATGGTTGTCGCCACCCCTCCTCAAAAGGAGTTCGGGGGCTTGCCACACCCGACAATTTTGGCCGCGTGCGCAATGCTTGGAGTGAAGGAAGTGATTGCGGTGGGCGGTGCCCAGGCAATTGCGGCCATGGCGTACGGGTTCGAGGACGGGGAGTATCGTTGCGCCCCGGTTGACAAGGTGACTGGCCCTGGGAACGTTTACGTGGCTGCCGCGAAGCGTGTCGTCCAGTCTGTTTGTGGCATCGATTCAGAAGCTGGAACAACAGAGATTGCGATTCTGGCGGACGAGGGCGCAAACCCGCTCTTCGTGTGTACCGACCTGATCAGTCAGGCCGAGCATGACCCAGCTGCTGCTTCCGTCCTCGTCACCCCCAGCGAAACACTGGCGGACGAGGTCGTCAGGCTCCTTCCGGGTCTGGTTCGGGAGGCCGCGGAGAGCGAACGAATCGCTACTGCTCTCGGTGGACCTCAGTCGGCAATCGTTCTGACAGGGTCTCTTGACGAGGCCGTTGAGGTTGTTGAGGCATATGCTCCGGAGCACCTGGAAATACAGACACGCAACGCCCTCGAACTCTCCGAGAAGATAACAACCGCAGGTGCGGTTTTCGTTGGTGACTACACGCCGGTCCCACTGGGTGACTACGTTGCGGGTTCTAACCATGTGCTTCCCACGGGCGGTACCGCGCGTTACTCGGCGGGGCTGAACGTGACACAGTACTTGCGGTCCATGCAGGTCGTCGACTACTCGAAGCGGGGGCTGCGGGCAGTTGCCCCGGCTCTTATTGAGCTCTCTCACGCCGAGGGGCTCTACGCTCACGGAGTGGCAGCGGAGGTCCGCTTTGAAGGTGAGCAGTTGCCTTCGGTTCTTGCGCAGGTCGATAGTAGCGGGGCGCCGGACTTTGTGGCGCGGCTTCCGTTCCGCATCGAACTTGAGGGTGTGGAGCCGTACGGGGCACCCATGATCGATGTTCCTGTCCGACTGAACGTCAATGAGAATCCATTCCCACCCAGCCCAGAAGTTATCGAGTCGATCGCCCGCGCGGTGGCGGACGCGGCCTCGAACCTGAACCGCTATGCGGACAGGGATGCCGTGGAGTTGCGGGAGGACCTAGCCGCGTATGTGAGCGCAGAATCAGGCGTGGCAGTGACTGCCGGTCAGGTGTGGGCAGCTAACGGGTCGAATGAGGTAATGATCCAGTTGCTGCAGGCCTTTGGCGGGCCGGGGCGCAGCGCACTGGCGATGTGGCCGACATACTCCATGTATGAGGAGTATGCCCGGGACACGTTCACCAACTGGGTGCTTGTGGGAGGTCCGGGTCCCGATCCACGGCAGTTGCCGCACTTTGACAAGACCCAACTTATCGGGGCTATGCGGGCGCAGCGGCCCGCCGTCGTCTTCATCCCCAGTCCGAACAACCCGACCGGTGAGGCCATCGGTAATGACGCGCTAGCGGATGTGCTTGAGGCTTCCACGACCTCGGGGCCCCGGGACACGAGGACTGGCCAACCCACATCTTCGATCATCATTGTGGATGAGGCATATGCGGAGTTTCGTGCTTCGGGCGTTCCTTCGGCACTCGAGTTGCTCGCAGAGCATCCCAACCTCGTTGTGACACGAACCATGTCCAAGGCCTTTGCGGCTGCCGGACTGCGGCTTGGCTACCTTGTGGCGGACCCGCGGATCATCCACGAAGTACAGAAAGTGCGCTTGCCCTACCACCTCTCCCTGATCACACAGGCAGCGGCGCGGGCGGCTCTGCGTCACGCAGACAGCCAGATGCGGCAGGTCGAGCTGATCCGTAGCGAACGCTCCGTACTCGCGAAGTGGCTTGAGGAGCAGGGCTTCGTGGTGTCGTCATCGTCCTCGAACTTTTTGCTGTTTGGGCCACTTCTAAACAGGCGCGAAGTGTGGGAATCACTGGTTGCCGACGGCGTCCTCATCCGGGAAGTGGGACCCGAAGGCTACCTGCGGGTTACAGTGGGAACCCAGGCAGAAAATGAAGCGTTCAAGGCCGCTTTGAAGGAGGCGCTGTGACGACACAGGAGCGAGTTGCAACGGTGATGCGAAAGACCAGTGAGTCTGACGTGACTGTCACGATTAATCTTGACGGAAGTGGGGCGAACACGATCGATACCGGCGTGCCCTTCTACGATCACATGCTCACTGCGCTTTCCAAGCACTCCCTGATCGACATGCAGATCAAGGCAACGGGAGACGTTCATATTGATGTGCATCATACGGTCGAGGACGTGGCGATAACCCTGGGCAAGGCTCTTGCCAAGGCGCTTGGTGACAAACGGGGACTGCGCCGCTACGGAACTGGCTTCGCACCCCTGGACGAATCACTCGCGCGCGCTGTGGTCGACGTGGCTGGACGCCCCTACTGCGTGGTGACCGGCGAGCCTGACGGCCAGACCTATCACCTCATAGGCGGTCACTACACCGGAGCCATGACCCAGCACGTTTTTGAGTCGCTCGCATTCAATGCGGGTCTGTGCCTACACGTGACACTCCTGTATGGCCGCGACCCCCACCACATCGTTGAGGCACAGTTCAAGGCTCTCGCACTCGCCCTCAGAGAGGCTGTCGCCCTCGACCCCCGGGTAGTTGGGATTCCATCAACCAAGGGTGCTCTGTAGCTGAAATGACTGACGACATGAGTTTTGACGGAGATGACCTAGACGCAGAGTTCTTCAAAATGGTTGAGGACGTGACGCCCTCGGCTCGCAGATTCTGCCGGGCATTAGTTATATCGCCCATTGATTCGCCGGGTGCACTCAGGGCAGCATTGGACATGGTCGGTTCACCGGCCCCCGTGGTTTCGCTTGGAAGAGCCAGTGCCGTTTACCTGGAAGTGGAAGTGGAAGAGGAGGATCCGGATCAAGATGCGGAGCTGCTAGCTCTGCTCGCTGAGGAGCCCCCCTTGCCACCGGAAGTCGACCAGATGGGCAAACTTCTGTCCAAACTCAGCGCACACGGCAGCGTTGCTATCGCCTCATGGACGACTGAGGAGGACAGCGAAGCGGAGAGCGCACCGCCGGAAGTGAACGGTACCATCGCTGCGATGAGATACGTCAACGGTGAGGCGGAGGTGCCTCTCCCTTCCGGCCTCGTTCTGGCGGGACTGGATCTTGCCGCAGAAGAACTGCTCCTGGGGCGAATCACCCCGGAACAGGTGGATGACTACAGGGAACCCGGTCCATGGACCGGCTGGCTCAAGGGCCGGGGAAAGCGATAGAACAATGAAGCTTACGCTCCTTCCAGCAATCGACATTGTTGGTGGTAAGGCTGTGCGCTTAGTGCAGGGCGAGGCCGGGACTGAGACCGAGTACGGTCATCCCGTGGAAATTGCTCGTCAGTTCCGGGACGCCGGCGCCGAATGGATTCATCTGGTGGATCTTGACGCTGCATTTGGGCGTGGAAGCAACCAGGATCTGCTGGAGCAGGTGATTGACGCTACCGACCTCTTCGTGGAGCTCTCCGGTGGGATTCGCGGTGAAGAATCACTGGTGCGCGCCCTCGACATGGGAGCGACCCGGGTCAATCTGGGGACAGCTGCGCTTGAGAATCCGGACTGGACTGAGAGTGCCATTGGCCGATTTGGTGACAGGGTCGCTGTGGGTCTTGACGTCCGTGGGGACACTTTGGCTGCGCGTGGATGGACGAAGGAGGGCGGGAATCTCTGGGAAACGCTGATGCGACTGAACATGGCCGGATGCGCCCGCTATGTTTTGACCGACGTGGGTAGGGACGGGATGCTCAATGGGCCCAACATTGAACTTCTTGAAAGGGTTGCCGGACGCACTGATGCCCCGATCGTTGCATCGGGTGGGGTTTCCTCACTTGAGGACATCGCGGCTCTGCGAACCCTGGTTCCCATTGGAGTTGATAGCGCCATCGTTGGGAAGGCGCTTTACGCGGGCAAGTTCACTCTGGAAGAGGCCCTGAAAGTTGCCGCGGGGCAGTGACAGTCGAACGGGTGAATGGACTCACGCAGGCGCAGCGCTTGAAGATGGAGCAACGCCTCAACTTGCATCATGACAGGTCCGACCGGGGACAACTGCTTCCGCTGACGGCCATTGCCCTGGCTGAGCCGTCGGGGTCGGTCCGTCAGAAGGCTGGCAGGGCAGTGGCCCTTGCCGCCGCGCTGGTAAGTGAACGGCTTGTGGTGCCAGTCCCCGTAGAAGTGCACCCAGACGATGCGGGAGAACATCGGCATCAAGGCTTGGGGATGGAAGATGAGATTCCCCTGCCGGTCGCAGCTGGGGCATTCGGCAACACGGTAATAGCGTTCTCGTCTGCTGAGCAGCTGGCAGCGTGGGACCCCGTGGCAAGACCGATGACAATGAGTGCGCAGCGAGTCGCCCTCTTCGCGACGCAGACCGCCGCGCCGCCGTCGATCGTGGTGGACGTGGCATCGTCCTCGCCCGTCACACTGCCGGTAGCTGCCGTCCATGCACTTGTTGGTGGTGACACGTGGCTGCCGCCGTGGGCGGACCCCGCGCTAGCCGCTGACCTAGTGGCGGCTGCGCAGACTCAGTGCTCAGACATTGTTGATGTGCGTGTGGCACCGACAGTCACCCCGGGTCAAGATGGGGCATGGGTGGGGGCGCTGCAAGTAACAATCTTGTTCCTCGCGGATATAGGTGCTGATTTCGCTACTCAGAGGCAGTCGCTTGCTAATGCGCTTTCGGAGGTAAGTCACCACCCGCGGCTTGCGGCCGCAGCTCCCGCCGTAGAACTGGTACCGAAGCCAGTGGCGGCTGCTTAGCCTGTTGTGAGCAGGCTGTGACTGGTTCCACCAGCGCAAACGTTCGCAGGTCTCGGCCTCAGGCAAAACCACTGGTAGAGTTGACGGCGACCGAAACGGCTAACCTGCAGAAGGTTTGCCGAACGTAAGTGGAGCTAATCCCACCTGGGGGCCCACCGCACAGCGTAAGTTCTGCGGCAGGATACGACAGCTGGAAACAGTTGTTTGGATCCGGAGGCGCCGGGTAATGCGGGCGTACTGCTGTGAGCAGAGGTACGTCTGCTTGAGGGATAGCTCCGTGCGCGTTGATCGGCACGGAGTTTTTTGTTGGCTCAAGTAGGGCCAAACATTGGGAAGGAGAGGCGCCATCAGCGAACCTCGCATCAATGATCGGATTCGAGTTCCGGAAGTACGGCTTGTTGGCCCAGCGGGCGAACAGGTCGGCGTTGTGCGCGTTGAAGATGCGCTCAGGCTTGCTGAAGAAGCAGGCTTGGACCTAGTTGAGGTAGCGCCGGAGGCGCGTCCTCCCGTAGCCAAGTTGATGGACTACGGAAAATACAAGTATGAGGCCGGGCAGAAAGCGCGTGATGCGCGCCGTAACCAGGCAAACACACAGCTCAAGGAGATTCGTTTCCGCATCAAGATTGATGACCATGATTTCGCCACAAAGACGGGTCATGTGAAGCGATTCCTCGAGGGTGGGGACAAAGTCAAAGTCATGATCATGTTCCGCGGTCGCGAACAGTCGCGTCCTGAAGCTGGCATTCGTTTGCTACAGCGTCTTGCGGACGAGGTCGCTGACATCAGCGTCGTCGAGTCGACTCCACGCCAGGACGGCCGCAACATGACAATGGTTCTTGCTCCGACCCGTAAGAAGGCCGATGCAATGGTTCAGCAGCGTGAACGCCGGGAGGCTGCACGTAGTGAACGCCGTGCGAAGCACGAAGTGCGTAGTCAGCGGGACCAGGTTCGCCAGTCCCGTTCGGACTTCTAACGAACTTGCACCCGTCCTCGTTCCTCTTGGGACGGGTGGCGCCGATTTGAAAAGGAAAGATAATGCCAAAGAACAAGACGCACTCCGGGGCGAAGAAGCGTTTCCGCACCACCGGTAGCGGCAAGATCATGCGTGAGCGTGCTGGTACCCGCCACCTCATGGAGCACAAGTCATCCCGCAAGACCCGTCGTTTGGCGAACGATGTTGAGATTGCGCGATCAGACAAGAAAGAGGTCCGTTCACTTCTGGGCAAGTGAACGTACGGGAACTGACTTTAGGAGAACACTTCAATGGCACGTGTAAAGCGTTCAGTAAACGCAAAGAAGAAGCGCCGCGACGTACTTGAGCAGGCCTCGGGCTACCGTGGTCAGCGCTCACGCCTGTACCGCAAGGCAAAGGAACAGGTCACTCACAGCCACGTTTACGCATACCGTGATCGTCGCAACAAGAAGCGCGATTTCCGTCGCCTGTGGATCCAACGCATCAACGCTGGCGCCCGCGCGGAAGGCTTGACGTACAACCGTTTCATCCAGGGTCTTAACCTGGCTGGCATCGAGGTTGACCGCCGTATGCTTGCGGACATGGCCGTCAACGATCCAACATCGTTCTCAGCTCTGGTGAAGGCTGCAAAGGCAGCTTTGCCTGCCGATGTGAACGCGCCGAAGGCTGCGTGATTCAAGTTTCTAAGAGCGTGATTTGCTCTTAGTAACACGGCAAAGAGCTCGCTTCACAGCGTGACTCTAAGAGTGAGGGTGTCCCTGCGGGGGCGCCCTCTTCTTCTTTTGGAGGGCCGCCGGGCGGGGCTCCCGGGTATTACGGAGCCGGTAACGCCTTACGGAGCCGGTAACGCCTTAGGGAGCGAGTTTGGCCCCATTTCCCCTTGAATCACACTGTTATGCAAGCCAAACTCGCTCCGTTACGCGTAACTCGCTCCGTAACGCGTAACTCGCTCCCTTTTGGCACGGGCAGCGCCAGTACCAACCTCAACAACAAGCCAACAACAACCCGCCGACTCCAAATAGCCTGGCAGCCCGCGCTGGCAGGCAGCCGCCCCGCCTCCAAGCGCGAAATGTATACGTTGGGGCGAAAAGTGGGTCGCGGGTATCGACCCCAAGCATGCATTTGATCCCAACGTAAACATTTCGCGGCGGGAGCGGTAGAGAAGGGGCGTGAGTGAGGGGCGTCGCGGCGGGAGCGGAGGCGATCCATGTGTATCATGCTGGGCGTGATCGGGCCAGCGGGGGTCGTGGAGGGGGGGAGTCGGCGGCGCCCTCTTCAGCCAGCAGGTGGGTTGGCGCCGAGGGGACAGGTAGAGTTTCAACCATGACACAACCCCCGATGATCGATAACCCACGCTCCGACCGGATCAAGGCCGTAGCGTCGCTGACCGGCAGGTCCGCGCGAAGGCGCTCCGGCCGCATCCTGGTCGAAGGGCCACAGGCGGTCCGCGAACTGGCATTGCACCGGCCAGAATCCATCATCGATATCTACATCACCGATCGGGTCGAGATGGCCGACCCCGCGCTTGCAAAGGCTGTGCGTGAGGCAACCCGGTGGGTTCATTCCGTTACCCCGGAGGTGGCCGCTGCGATAAGTCCTGACTGTCAGGGGATTGCGGCCGTCGCGGGCGCCGAGGCCCTCGAGCATGGAGCCGAGCAAATCTGGGAGAGGTTGGATCTTGACCTCGCGGCTCTCGAAGCCAAGAGCATCCCCGGCGCATCAGACGTTCCCGTGCCACCAGATGTCTCCGTGCCATTTGTCGTATGCCTGCCTGAGACGCAGGATCCGGGCAATGTTGGGACTGTGATTCGCTCAGCTGACGCGATGGGTGCGGCCGCAGTGATCCTTGGCTCGGGAACCGCAGATCCCGCAAACCCCAAGGTGATACGAGCCTCTGCGGGGTCGGTCTTCCATATTCCTCTGGTCCGTGTTCCCCTAGAAACCGTACGGGGCAATCTCCGCCCTGGCGACTGGGCCATGCTTGGGACCGCAGGACACGGAGCAGACGTGAGACTGGATGACATTGCCAAGGCCGCCCTAACCGGGCACGGTGACGCACTGACAGCGGTCCTTGCGCGGCCGCACGCCTGGGTCTTTGGCAATGAAGCGCGTGGCTTGGCTGCGGAAGACATCGTCCTGTGCGACCTGCTTGTCGAGATTCCCCTGGCCGGCCACGCAGAGTCACTCAATGCGGCTGCAGCAGCGGCCATGTGTTTATACATCTCCCACCTGGCAACGGCAAATCATTAGGACGAGGACGGTAGAACCGATGAGAGTAAGTGAACTTAGTGAGAGCCAACTGATCTCTCGTATCCTTCCGTACCTGCCTGAGGGGCCCCTCACGCTGCTTGGATCTGGTGACGATTGCGCGGTTGTGGGTGCGCCGGGAGCAAGGTTTGTCGTGACGACAGACGTTTTGGTCGAGGGCGAGCACTTCACCCGGGACTGGTCCACAGGTGCGGAAGTGGGGGCGAGGGCGGCTGCCCAAAACCTCGCGGATGTGGCGGCCATGGGAGCGAAGCCAACCTCGCTCGTGGTGTCGCTGGTCCTTCCCCCTGATTTGGAGGTCGCCTGGCTGGAAGACCTAGCTGGCGGCTTGGGAACAGAGGCGTATCGAGCCGGCGCCGGGGTAGTCGGGGGAGATCTGAGTAGGGGCCCCGTCCTCGTCATCTCTGTCACCGCTCACGGCACACTGGCTGGCGCGCCCATCACACGGAGCGGAGCTTCGCCGGGGGATACCCTCGCCATTGTGGGAACACTTGGCAGGTCAGCGGCAGGATTGGCTGCGCTTGACTCCGGTGCGGTCGCGCCGTCACTTCACGGCGCCCAGGTCCCCACCCCGTTTCAAGAGCCGGTTGCCCTCTATCGCAGCCCCAAGCCGCCACTGGAGGCTGGCCCTCTCGCAGCGCAACGCGGCGCTACGGCAATGATGGATATTTCTGATGGCCTGGTGGTGGACGCAACTCGCCTGGCGGAAGCTTCCGGCGTCGCCCTCGACATCACTCGGTATGGACTGCACGACGACTTGGCGGCTCTAGAGAAGGTGGGCAACGCCCTCGGCGCTGACCCACAACAGTGGGTGCTGTACGGCGGTGAAGACCACAGTCTCCTTGTGGCGTTCCCACCTTACGTCCTCGTCACAGCACCTTTCCGTACAATCGGCACGGTTGGTGACTACGGGGAGGCGCGAAGAGGGGAGGGGCGCACGCGCGTCACACTCGACGGCACCTCACTGAGAGGCGGCTTTGACCACTTTGGTGGGGGAGCGAAGTAGCGGGTCTAGTTCCACTGGCTTAGTTTGCTAAGGAACCGCTGCAAACCGGCTGTCTTCGGGTTGGCGAAAGTTTCATTGCTTGGCCCGTGCTCGCAAATCACACCGTCGCTGAGGTAGGCAACCCTGTCGCAAGCCTTCCGCGCAAATCCCATTTCATGTGTGACGATGATGAACCGTGTCCCCTCCGTCTTCAGTCCATCGATCAGATCCAGGACCTCTGCGGTGTATTCGGGGTCGAGGGCGCTGGTGGGCTCGTCGAGCAACAGCATCTTCGGCTCGGGGGCCACGGCTCGAGCAATGGCAACCCGTTGGCGCTCACCACCAGAGAGCTGTGAGGGGTGCTTGCCCACTACGACATTGAGGCCAAACCTGTTGAGCAGCTCCTCGGCTCGCTCCCGCGCTTCGCCCTCGCCCACACCGTGGACGACCCGCAGGGGGAGGGCAACGTTCTCCAGGGCAGTCAGGTGGTCAAAAAGCCCGGCATGTTGAAAGACGAACCCGAGGCTAGCCCGATACGCGGGGAGGGTGCGCGCCTGGTAGTTGACGAGGGCGCCCTCGACCGCGACTTCCCCAGATGTGGGAACCTCCAGTCCACCAATAATGCGCAGCAGCGTCGACTTCCCACCGCCGGACGGTCCGATCAGTGCGAGGGTCGAGAAATGCTCGTCAAGATTGACCCCCCAGAGAACCTCTTGATCCCCAAACGACTTTTTCAGGTCCCGAAGCTCAATGCGCATAGTCAAACTTCCGCTCGAAGTGGGAGCTCACAAACATCAGAGGCAGAGTCAGACAAAGGTAGAGGCCGCCGAGGAAGATGTATCCGCCAAAGAAGTTGTAGTTGGTTGCGGTGATCTCGCGGATTGTCTGTGTCACCTCAATGATGGCGATGACTGACAGAAGGGACGAATCTTTGATGAGTGAGGCGAACTGGCCGGTCAGTGCGGGCAGTGTCCGCGCCACCATCTGTGGGATAACCACGTAGCGGAGTGTTTGGGGTTTAGTAAACCCGACCGCATCTGCGGCAAGTAGCTGGTCTTTGTCTAGGGACGAGGCCGAACCCCGGATGATCTCAGCAATATATGCTCCGGTGAAAATTGAGAGGATAAGGATTCCTGCAACAGTCTTGTTGTTGATTCCCCAGGCTGTTCCGATGATGTAGTAGAACAGGTAGATCTGCACCAGAAGTGGGGTGCCCCGAATGATCTTGACGTAGAAGTCAGCGGCATATCGCAGTGGCAGAACGCGTGATCGGGCGGCAACTGCAACAGGGATACCGATGATCATTGACAGCACGAGGGATGCGGCACAGATCTGCAGTGTCAGCACAAATCCGTCGAGGAGCCGATGTCTGTATTCGCCGACAAAGCCAAAATCGAGTTGTACTCCGGCGCCATAAAGTGAGAGCCAAAAGAGCCCAACAATAATGATGACAACGAAGAGGTAGTTGATGAGCGCCTTCAGTGGAGGCGTCCTCGTTCCCCGATCAGAAGTGAACCACCGCCTTAGTCCAGGGTGAAGAACCACGTGAAACCCAGATCGTCAAAGGCCTGCTTTTCATCGGCAAGGTACTTGTCTGTGATGCGGTCAAAACCGCCATCGGCAGAGTAGCTCGCGATGAACTCGTTGAGCTGTTCCCTTAGCTCGTCGTTGCCCTTGGCGACAGCAATTCCCCAGAACTCGGGGTCTTGGAAGGGGATGAACACGGCCGTTGTCGTATCCGGGTTCCGCTGCTGGTTGCGGTAGATCGTAAGTTGGTCGTAAAGGAAGGCATCGGCCTTCCCCTGGACGACCTCTGTCACCGCTGCGCTTTCGTCAGCGAGGCGAACGATCTGGGCTTCGGGAAGATTCTTCGTGGCAAAAACATCGCCGGTGGAGCCAGTTTTCACAGCAACGGTTTTGTCCGGCGCGTTCAGGTCGGCAATATCGGTGATGTCCGAGGCCGAGTTGGCAAGGATAGCCAGTTGTGCTCGTGCGTACGGATCGGTGAAGTCAACCGACTGCGCACGGTCCTCCGTGATCGTCATTGACGACATGACTGCGTCTGCCTTACCTGTTTGCAGCATGGGGATGAGGCCATCGAATGCGGTGTTTTCAATGGTGAGGTCGTAATCGTACTGCTCTGCAAAGTCGCGCATGAAGTCGGGTGCCACGCCCTCGGGTTCACCGGCCTGGTTCTTCGTCTCAAAGGGGGGATAGGCCAACTCCATGGCGACAACCAGGGGTTTTCCTCCGGAAGCAGGGCCGCTTTCAGAGCCACCCTTGGGCTCACCGGAGTTGGCGGAGCACCCTGCAAGCGCCAGGACTCCGGCAATGATGAATGTGACGGCGGATGGCAGCGCTTGGCGTCTCATGCGTTTTCCTCCCTGTAAACAGTGGCGTCGCCAGCTTACAGATGTGGGACGAGGGCGATGGTGAGCGCCCATGGGGACAACAAAAGATCCCCCGCCAAAAGGTGGGGGATCAGTGTCTGCTACGACTACGTGTCACGCTGCGCGCTGGACGCGATCGCTCTTGATGCAGGTGGTGCAAACGTTCATACGCTTCGTTTCCCCGTTCACCAGGGCGCGAACACGCTGGATGTTGGGGTTGAAACGGCGGTTCGTGCGCACGTGCGAGTGCGAGACCGACTTGCCGAACTGCGGAGCCTTTCCACAGATATCGCATACCGAGGCCACGGGGTCCTCCTCATTAGTTCCAAAAGTCTAAATCGCCATCTTGACTGATGACCATTCCGCCCCCACATCGGGCGGGTTAGACCGCGCGTCGAAGAAGCAACTAAGCAAGATTAGCCGAATCAGGGTTACATGGACAAACAACCGGGCCCAAAAAGCGCTGTAGAGTCGCCCACACTTGTCGCCTCGTCGAGTCCCAATCGGCGTATCCGGCCTCGAGAATCGATTATGTCGGAACCTAGTGTAAGACTTGGCTGAAGAAGATGGCAGCTTAGGAAGTGGGGAAATGGACGCGGTAGGTCTTGAGACACCGTTGACGCTCTGCGTCGGCAAAGCTGCGGTCAGGCGGTTGGCTGACGGCGGGCTGTCGACTGTGCGTGATCTTGTCTACTATTCGCCAAGGCGCTACTACTCCTGGGGACGGCTCACCAACATCCAGTGGCTCAAGGTTGGTGAAGAAGCAACGCTTCTGGTTCAGGTGGTGAACGCAAATCTGGTTTCGAACCGATCGGGACAGGGGGTACGTCTGATGGTTGACGTAACGGATGGAACCCAGCGCCTCACCTGCACCTTCTTCGCGAAGAACCGCTACATGCTTGCCCCCCACCAACGTCTCCTCAAGCCGGGTTCAACGGTGCTGGTATCGGGGAAGATCGGGGAGTTCCAAGGCAAGCTGCAGATGGTGCAGCCCGAATTTGAGGAGCTTGAGGATTCGTCGCCTGAGGCGGTTGCTAGGCGTGCAGGGCGTCCCATTCCCATTTACAAGGCGGTTGGCGGCCTCCCCTCGTGGAAAGTCAGTGCGCTGATCGGCACGGTTCTGGAGCGGCTTGATGACAGTCAGATCCCCGAGGTTATCCCGGATGAGGTGCGCGCCCGCTACAGTCTGATGTCCGCGCCAGCTGCACTGCGAAATATGCACCAACCTGAAGCCACAGTTGATTGGGAAACCGCAAAGCGAACCCTCGCTTGGGAAGAGGCTCTGGTTTTGCAGACCGCGCTCCTTTCAGGCCGCAGGGATGCCGCGGGGCACCTGGTGAGGAAGGCTCACCCATTGGCACCTCACGACGGTGGGGCAGGCAGTGTTGAGGCCCTGATCAATGGGCTCCCGTTCTCTCTCACAGAATCCCAGATTCAAGCGTGGGGACAGATCTCAGCAGACCTGGCCCTGCAAGTCCCGATGCAACGTTTGCTTCAAGCGGATGTAGGCGCTGGGAAAACCGTCATGGCCCTCTTGGCGATGGTTTCGGCTGTTGAGAATGGTTTCCAGGCCGCACTTCTTGCCCCAACAGAGGTGCTGGCTCGCCAGCATTATTCGTCCCTAGGTGATCTCCTGACCCGCGCGGGTCTTGATGTTCCACTGCATCTCCTGACCGGAAAACGCTCACAGGCGGAAAAGAATGAGGCTCTCTTGCGCCTAGCGGCGGGTGAAGCCGGGATCGTTGTCGGCACACACGCACTAATCCAAGAGGGGGTGGAAATCCCCCAGCTTGCGCTCCTGGTCGTTGACGAACAGCATCGTTTCGGGGTGGCACAGAGGGAGTACCTGCGGGAAGGTAGGGAATGGACCCCACACCTCCTAGTCATGACGGCTACCCCAATCCCTCGAACCATTGCCATGACTGTATTCGGGGATCTTGACGTCACTCTCATGAAGGGGATGCCTCCGGGCAGGCTGCCCGTAGAGACACATTTGGTCAGCAACACAAACGCCGCGTGGATGAAACGCATATGGAGCCGCGCAAAGGAGGAAGTTGAAAAAGGCGGCCGCGTGTATGTGGTCTGCCCCAGGATTGACGGGGGCGAAGCCAGCTCGGACCTCGGCCGTGACGGCCTTGGGGAGGAAGTCACCATCGAGGCTGAGGGCGACGACGTTCCCGGTGACGGCACCGTTGGCTCCGACGTGCCAGCCGCAGAAGTGGTGGCAGAAAACCTCCGGTCCATGCCTGAGCTAGACGGCATTCGTGTCGGACTTGCGCACGGACGCAGAAGCCCCGAAGAAAATGCGGCGGCCTTCTCACAGTTCGCTTCTGGTGAGGCACCGATTCTCGTCGCAACCACAGTGATAGAAGTGGGGGTTGATGTACCAGAGGCGACACTTATGATCGTCCTTGGAGCTCAACGGTTCGGTCTGTCCCAATTGCACCAACTTAGAGGCAGGGTGGGGCGATCAACGACCCAGAGTGTCTGCCTGCTCGTTCATAGCCCAACGCAATCACCGGTGACTGAAGAACGGCTTGACGCCATCGCAACAACGACAGACGGGTTCACGCTTGCGGAGATTGACCTGAGGTTGCGCAGTGAGGGGGATGTTCTGGGGCAATCGCAGTCGGGACGTTTCTCAGGGCTAAAGTTCCTCTCAGTACGCTCCGATGGCGCTACGATTGCCGCGGCGCGTGGGGTTGCGCGCAGCATCCTTGCGGATGACCCTGCGCTACTTGGCAGCAGTGCGCTGGCAAGCGCTGTCCAAGCCTCTCTCGGGACTGAGGCCGTGTGGCTGGAAAGGAACTAGGCGAATGACACGCATCATCGCCGGGGCCGCAAAGGGGCGCAGGCTCGAAATTCCCTCTCAGGGGACTCGACCGACCTCGGACAAGGTGAGAGGAGCTATTTTTTCTAGGCTTCTTGGGTGGGGCGCAGTTGAGGATGCACACGTTCTTGACCTATTTGCGGGTTCTGGCGCATTGGCTTTGGAAGCACTGTCCAGGGGCGCGGCAGACGCCGTAGCCGTGGAAAAGTCTCCTGCAGCCAGCGCAGTAGTTCGCAAGAACGCCCAGAGCTGCGGGGTCCAGGACGTGCTCACGGTAGCCACAAGTGACGTCACCGACTATCTGAAGCGTGCCCGGCCAACGCGGGAAGGACTCGACCTCGTTTTCATTGATCCCCCGTACAGTTGCACCGAACAGGAGGTAAGTGGGGTGCTTGAGGCTCTGCTTCCGCACCTCCACGTGGATGCCACGATTGTTTTGGAGCGGGATGGAAGATCGCCCGAGCCGACTATTCCCCCTGAACTTACGGTGCTCTCAGGCAAGCGCTGGGGTGATACCGCGGCGTGGTACCTGGGGTTGGCAGCAAGTGAAGCCTAGGATAACCCCATGGTGACGGCACTCTTTCCAGGCAGCTTCGACCCCGTGACAAACGGGCATTTGGACCTGATCACCAGAGCGGCCCAGATTTTTGATCACGTTGTTGTGGCCGTTGGCTTCAACATGGCGAAGCCGGGCTGGATGTCAGTTGCGCAGAGGGTGGAGCTGTTGCGGCGCACAGTGGAAGATCAGCTGGAGCTGGATAACGTTTCGGTCGGGCAGTTCGAGGGGTTGACGACAGACTACGCAGAGCACGTTGGTGCGACCGTCATTATCAAAGGAAGCCGCTCGTCCGCAGACTGGGAATGGGAATACACTCAGGCAGCGGTAAACCGCAAGCTTTCTGGCATCGACACGCTGATCTTGCCAGCAGACTCGCAGTGGGCAACCCTGTCCTCATCAATCGTCAGGGAGCTGGCCAGGTACGGTGCTCCTCTGGAGGGGCTGGTCCCACCTCTGGTGGCGGCCGCCATTGACGGCAGACACAGCGAATTGTCCCAGCAATCGAACGCTTCGACCCTAGACTTGGAAGAAGCGAAGGACCGTGAGGATGGAGCCGGGAAGCAGCGCCCGGTTTCGTGAGTGCACGCGAACAATAGAGAGTCTTGATACAGGAGCGCCGATGCCGCAACGATACGATTCAGAAGACCACGCCCCCCTTGATGTCACCCCCCCGGCAAATGATGATGCTGGGACGCTGGAAGATAGGGACATTTACGCGGAGGGCGGATCATACGGTCCGTCCACTGTTATCGCGGCACTCGACCAAATCCAAATTCTTGTTGAGTCTGCGCGCGCCGTGCCACTTTCCGCAAACATTGTCCTCAACAAAGCGGAGATCCTTGACCTAGTGAATCAGGCGCGCGAAGCGCTTCCAGATGACCTGGTTGTCGCTGACGCAGTTGTTGCGGATGCTGATGCCGTTCTTGGCAGGGCTGACGATGTCGCAGAGGCAGCGGTTGCCGAGGCATCTTTGAAGGCACGCACGCTCCTTGATGATGCGCGCAGTAAAGCCGATGCTCTCCTAGCTGAAGCAGTTGATGAGGCAGAACGCAAGGTTGGACGTGCCAATGAAGAGGCCGCAACGGTGAAGGCACGGGCAACGTCCGAGGTTGAAGCCTTGCTTGCTGACGCGCACGCGCAGGCCGACCGCTTGGTGTCTGCCGACCAAATTACGGAGATCTCGCAGCAGCGGGCCCGAGACCTGGTCATGCAGGCTAAGCGTGAAGCCGCGGGCCTTCGTCAAGGGGCCGAATCATACGTTGCAAACTCTCTTGAACAGACGTCAAGCCTGCTCAACGACCTTTTGCGCCGCACAGAGGCGGGGCTTCGCGCACTGTCAGATCGTGAAAGGGTTGACGAGGCGGCTAACATCAATCTCGACTGATCGGCCACCCTATCGGGTGCCGTAGAAGAGAAGAGTTGACATGACTGAGAAGACTGACTTGCGGCTTTCACTGCGGGACCAGCCGCGCCGCACCGGTTCCCGCACGGAGCGTGAGGTGACGTGGCAGGTGCCTGAAGGTTGGGGTACCCATGTGCTCACCTTGACCCCGGGCACGACACTGCCATTGACCGTTGCTGTAACAAGCGTCGACGAGGGCGTTTATGTCGAAATGCAAGGCAATGCCGAGCTTGCGGGGGAGTGTGTCCGTTGCCTCGATCCGACCACTGTGCCGGTTGAGATCAACGCTGGCGAACTTTACATGCAAACCGCTTCAAGCAACCGATCCCGAACTCGCAAGTCCGATGACCGCGAGGACGTTGAGGTTGAAGGAGACCAACTTGATCCTGA
This sequence comes from Schaalia sp. JY-X169, assembly GCF_014069575.1. Lineage (NCBI taxonomy): Bacteria > Bacillati > Actinomycetota > Actinomycetes > Actinomycetales > Actinomycetaceae > Schaalia > Schaalia sp. JY-X169. Next base: position 1,508,339 of record NZ_CP059675.1, on the reverse strand, counting down.
CTACCTGATTGAGCAAGACAGTGTGGATCTTGAACCACTGTTGAGGGACGCCCTCTTCGGTGACGTAACTTTACAGCCTCTGTGCAGTGAGGATTGCGAGGGGATGTGCGAGCACTGTGGGATTCGCTGGCGCGATGCGGAACCAGGGCACTCACACGAGATTGTCGACCCACGTTTTGCGTCCCTCCAGTCGCTGCTTGACGTAGACAATGACTAAGGCATCGCCGTCTGGTGCGGCAAACCCCGATGCCGACGCGTTGGTGCATGCTTGGGGAGCCGCCATTGATCCCGAGCTGCTGATCCTGGCGCTTACCCATAGGTCTTTCGCCAATGAGGCCGGCCTAGCTGGCAATAATGAGCGGCTTGAGTTTCTTGGGGATTCGGTCTTGTCCATCATCACTACTGATGAGCTCTACCATCGTTTCCCGGACGTGCCAGAAAGCGACCTCGCACGGTTACGTTCTTCAGTTGTTTCACAGAAGCCTCTGGCTGAGTTGGCGCGAAGCATCGGACTCGGTGAATTCATCCTCCTGGGTGTTGGTGAGAACAAGACGGGCGGCCGCGACAAGGCCTCGATTCTTTCCGACACAGTGGAAGCCCTGATTGGGGCGACCTACCTTTCAAACGGACTTGAACCAACTCGTAAGGCGCTTCTCCAACACCTCACACCACTCATTGACAAGGCCGGAGAGCCGGAGGCTGTCGCTGACTGGAAGACTCCTTTGGCCCGACTTGTGCGGGATAGAAACCTCGGAGACATCGACTTTGTTGTCACCGGGAGTGGCCCCGACCATGATCGCTACTACACTGCTGACCTGCTGGTCGATGGCCGCAGTGTCGCCCAGGGGCAGGGGCGCTCCAAGAAGATTGCTGAGAATATGGCGGCGCATGTCGGCCTTGAGATCCTCACCAAGGATGTGCATGCCTGAACTGCCAGAGGTCGAAACGATCCGTCGCGGCATCGACCGTCATTTGCGCGGGCACCGAATTGTCTCTGTCGAGGGTGGTGGAGGACGTTTGGTCCGCAACAACCCTCAGGGAATGGTGGATCTTCACGCACACCTCACCAACTCACAGGTCACAGCGGTTGAACGCCGTGGGAAATTCATGTGGATGGAGTTTGACGAGGCCGACTCCGCCCTCGTCATCCACCTTGGAATGTCGGGACACGTTCGTATTCTCGAGGGGTCTTCAGACGGGTTGGGGCGCCATGAGCACGTCCGTTTGACAATGGATGACGGTCAGAAGGTCTCATTTATTGACCCACGCATGTTTGGTCACCTGACGATTTCACGACTAGTTGAGGACGCGACAGGCCGCTTAGTTCCGGAAGTAGCACGGAGCATCGCTCCCGACCCTTTGGAGGACGCTCCTCTTGAACTGTGGACCACGCCAATGCTGCGGACCCGAAGGTTCATCAAGACTGTTTTGCTTGACCAGACTGTGATCTCTGGGATCGGCAACATCTATGCCGATGAAGCGCTCTTTAGAGCAGGTATCAATGGTTTGGTTCGTTCCGACACCATGTCGTCCGCAACTGCTACCAACGTTGTTGAGGCCGCCCGCGACGTAATGACAGAGGCGGTCGCAGTAGGGGGAACTTCCTTCGACGCGCTCTACCTGAATACTGACGGTGATCCGGGGTACTTTGCTCGATCGCTACAGGTATACGGGCGTGAGGCAGAGCCGTGCAAACGTTGTGGACATCCGGTTGAACGTCAGGTCATCAATGGGCGCTCTCACCATTTCTGCGCCGAATGTCAGAAGCTTCCGGACTAACCTGCGACTCCGGGGACCAACATCCCGACCCCTGGGTAGTACGACTAGCTGTTCCCGGCACAGACGTGCAAGAAGGTGGCATATCCTGGGACTTTTTTCCCGTATCATGGAGCGGTGAATAGAAACGTCGAGTCTCCAGGCCTGGTCGTTCGCGTCATGATTGTGGATGACCATGAGATCGTCCGTCGAGGTATCGCGGACATTGTTGATAGGGATCCACGCTTTCAGGTGGTTGCGGAAGCGGGATCTGTTGAGGACGCGCTGCGCCGCGGTGCGATAGTGAGTCCCGACGTGCTGCTTGTTGATCTGCAACTCCCCGATGGTACAGGTATCGACGTGATGAAGGGGTTCAAACAGTTCAACCCTGATGCGAAGCCGATTGTCCTCACGACATTCGACGATGATGCGGCAGTGTCGGAGGCGCTCGATGCCGGAGCACGCGCGTACATTCTGAAGACGATTCGCGGAAGCGAGATCAACGATATTATCGCCGCGGTCTCGGAGGGCCGCGTAATGCTCGATGCTGCGACAGTTACCCGGCGCCAAGCTGAGTCCAATGATCCGACAGCGTCACTCACCCCGTCTGAGAGGCGGGTTCTCGACCTCATCGGTGATGGTATGTCGAACCGTGAGATTGGTGAACACCTGGGGATCGCGGAGAAGACCGTGAAAAACCACATCACCTCCCTGCTTTCAAAGATGGGCTTGCAGCGGCGAACCCAGGTTGCTGCCTGGGTTGCCTCGCAGCGTTCGGTACCGTGGCGCCAGGGGAGCGCGGGCTAGCACCTCGGATTAACGAAATGTATATGTTGGGAGCGGATGGTGCTCTGGGGTTAGTACCCCAGACGCACATTGGTTCCCCACGTATACATTTCGCGGCGCGGTGCCTCGGGTAGCTACTCAAGCGGGCTACGCCACACCAGTGAGGTTCCCCGTCCCCGCGGACCCGCACCAACGGCAAATGACCCGCCGTGGTTTGTGGCCCGTCGTTGCATGTTTGCAATGCCAGAACTTCTTGACTGGCTCGGGTCGACTCCAGCCCCATCATCAACGATGAGAACCTCGATTTCACCGGTTGGCCCGGCTCCAAAGAGGCTGACTTTCACCTGAGCTGAGTGGGCTCCCGCGTGGCGTGCAATGTTTGTTAGCGACTCGCGGATAACCGCGACAACGTCCTCGGACAACGACTCGTTGACGAGTTCGGGAGCGCGCGTCCTTAGCTGCTGCATCTCTTGCGAGCCCGGCCGAATCTGCACCTCATCAACCTCAAATGTGATCGTTGGTGCGAAGCCCAGGTTTGATCGGGCAACGGTGGCTTCACGTTCTACCGCGTCAACAAGCCCAACTGAGGCGTCCTCGTCCCGCAGGCGATACACGATGTTACGAATCTGGTGCACCGCTTCGTCAAGTCGTTCCATCGCCTCCTGCAGGCCGTTCTTTGTCTTGCGGGGGGAGAGGCCGGCATCAACTTCTGCCTTGAGTTTCTGCAAGAGCATCCCGGTGGCGAATAGGTGCTGAATCCCCAGGTCGTGCAGGTCACGGCTGATGCGGTCCCGCTCTTCAAATAGCACTGCGAGGTCGTGTGCCTGACGGGAACCGATCAGGTCGAGGGCGAGTGCACCCTGACGGCCGTAAGCCATCGCCAACTGGCGGTCCGAACTGGTGAACGGAAGATCTTGTTCGGCTCGCTCAAGGACCAGGCAGCCCTGCAGGGCCCCCTGTATCTTCAATGGGACGAAGAGCTGGGGCCCCAGTGGAAGTGTCTCGCCCTCGGTGAGCAGCTGGCGTTGCGCGTCCCCAAGGTCGAAAGCGGCCCCAATCAGCGCGGACGCTGCCGCCCCGCCCTCATCCGAAAAGGCGGCTGCGGCCTCACAGAGCCACACACCACCAACCGTCGGCATAAAAACAGCCGCTGACTTCGAGTTGGACGCCGCGAGGGCCTGCTGTGCGAACAGTGTGAGGGCCTCACCGTCGTCATCGTCGGGATCTTCAACCAGTGGCTTCGTGAAAAGGCAGATGGCGTCAAACCACTGCTGTAGTGGGTCTTGCACTATGCGCGCTCCTGTTCTGCGGCCCAACGGTAGTCAGGAACGCTGGCAAGCAGCTCCGCGTGGGTGCCGTTTGCACCGACAGTTGCGGACTTTTCCCGGCTGAGGGCGGGGCGTAGAACAATCACCTGATCCGCTGCCTCAAGGCCCGTGAGTCGGTGGGTCACTACGACGAGGCCGCGGTTGGTGCCTCCGCCCTCGAACAATGACTTGAGGACTGAGTCGGCGGTCTGCGCGTCGAGGTGTTCGCCGGGTTCGTCAAGAAGGAGTAGACGCGCGGGGGACGCGAGTGCGCGAGCCAGAAGGAGCCTGCGGCGTTCTCCTCCCGATATGGAGGTTGCGCCGACACCCAGGAGAGTGTCGAGGCCGTTCGGCAGGGAGCCTAGCCAGTCGCTAAGACCGACCTGGCCCAGAAGCACCTTGCATTCATCACGAGTCAGGTCACCTCTGGCGACGCGCAGGTTCTCATAGAGAGTGGTTGCGAAGACGTGCGCATCTTCAGTTGTGAGTGACACGTTGTGCGTGACTTCGTCTCGGTCGCCACCCCACAGTTCAACCCCATTCAAGTCGGCCTGCCCGCCCTTGGGCTCCAGCATGCCCGCCAGCGTATAGAGCAGTGTGGATTTGCCAATCCCTGACGGACCAACGATTGCCACGACCTTACCGGGGGAGAGGTCTAGGTTCACGCCCTCAAGCGCGGTGGGACGACCCGGCCATCCAACTGCCAGGTCGTGTGCTTGGACTTCTGGCTGGTCAGTTTCGGGGATGCGGTGGGTTGGAGAGGGCTTTGCGTCCTCGGGCCCCAGCAGGTTGTCGATCCGTTCCGCGGCGCGTGCCGAGCGGATGAGTTGGACGGCTGCTGCACCAAGATCCGCGGTGCCCTCAAAGGCCGTGAGCGGGGTGAGGACGAGGACGGCGAGGGCGACGGCTGCGACCAGTCCGGCATTCGTTTCAGGGGTTGCTACAAGCAGAACTCCGACAACGACACCTCCCATCGCAAAACGGTCCAGTGCGGTAGCGAATGCGGCAGGCCGAGCAGCCAGGCCGCGTGCTTTGTCCAATGCTGCTGAAGTGAGCCGCAACCGGGCGAAAGTCGCTCCGAGACGCCCCGACACGGCAAGTTCGTCAGCAGACTCTAAGAGGTCAAGCGTTGTCACGGACAATTGTTGGCGAGCGGCCTGCTCTTCTTTCTCAGCAGCGCGCGCCGAGTGCGCCATGAGAAGCGGAGCCACCACGCCGGAAAGGAGCAGGCCGACGGCAAGCACGATAGCTGCGGGAATGGAAAGGAATGCGAACCCAATAACCGTTCCAACTCCAACGATCGACGCGACTAGGAAGGGAAGAAGAGACTTAACGATGTAATCTCCCACCGCGTCAATATCAGCTCCGATTCTGGCAAGCAGGTCGCCGCGTTGGATTGCTGCGACGCGGTCGATTGGACCATCTGTGAGCGTGTCGTAGATGCGCAGACGCAGTGAGTCCATTCCTTCGAGGGCGACTTTGTGGCTGGCAATGCGTTGCATATAGCGGAAGAGAGCCCTCATGACACCGAACATGCGCACCGAAGTTGCTGCGACGCTCAAGTAGAGGACGGGTGGCATCTGGGAGGCTCTTGCTATCAGCCAGGCAGACACGGCAGCGAGCCCAATGGCTGAACCCAACCCGGCGACGCCGTAGAGCAGAGAGAGCGCCATACCTCCGGGGCGGAGCCCCAGCATTTTGACGATGCGTCGAAGAGCCTTTCGCTCAGTTCTTGTGAGGAACAGGGTCACTTGCGGACCTCCAGTTCTACGTCGACATCGCCGTCACCGACGGGATTCAGGGCAGCCGGGTCCAGTAGGCCCGGTAGTGTGCCACTTAGATCAGCGAGTTCAAAGTCGTCTTCCAACTGCGGGTACTCCTGGATCTCCTCGTCGGTCGCACCAGCAGATGCAACGTGGAGGACGGTGTCGGCAGCCTGGACCACGGCGTTGCGGTGGGCAATGACAAGGATTGTTGACCCGGATGCTTTCAGTTCGCGAAGCACCGCCACGACCTGCCCTTCGCTCAGCGCATCCAGGTGCGCGGTTGGTTCGTCGAGGATCAGCATTGAAGGGGGAGAGACGAGGGTCCGGGTGAGGGCTAGTCGTTGGCGTTGCCCAACTGACAGCCCCACTCCGCCAGAACCAACTGGTGTTTCCCAGCCGGAGGGCAGTGATGCTACGACCTCGTCGAAACCCGTTGCTGCGGCCGCCGCAAGAATGTCGGGTCCGGGAGATCCGCTACTACCGGGCGTGGCGCTGCTGATGGCGAGGTCATCCCCGCGAACATTTTGCAGGACGGTTCCCGGGGTGATGGTGGGGTGCTGGGGGATCCACGCGATCCCTTCCCACCATTCCTCACGGTTGATCGAGCTGATCGGAACGCGCGTGCCGTCATCGCTGCCGACCAGAATGCTTCCCTTTGTTGCGTCTTCAAAGCCGAGGAGCACTTGCACCGTGGTTGACTTACCTCCGCCGGATGCGCCAACCAGGGCGCTGATTCTGCCGGGTTCAATCGTTCCACTCAGGTCCGAGGGCGCCCAGGCTCCGCGGGCGGCAACAGAGAGGTGCTCTATGGAGATTGGCGTCGTGCCGGCGGGGGCCGGGTGGATATCCCCGTGGCTGGGTTCGTCCTCTTCAAGGATTGTGAAGCATTCTTCCGCTGCTGCAACCCCGTTTGTGGAGGCGTGGAACTGGGCTCCAACCTGACGCAAGGGTTCGAAAACCTCGGGTGCCAGCATGATGATTATCAGTCCCACGCCCAGGCTGAGATGCCCACTGACCATTCGCATACCCACCTGCACGGCGACGAGGGCGACCGACAGGGTTGCCATGAACTCGAGGACGCCACCAGAAAGGAACGCGACCCGGAGCGTCTGCATGGTTGTCTGGGTGTTCTGCTTGCTGAGACGAACAAGGTGGGTTCGTGGCCCTTTCTCGCGACCCAGTGCGCGTAGCGTCGGCAGCCCCGTCAAGAGGTCGAGGAGTTGGGCACCGAGACGCTCCATTGCGATGAGTTTCTTCTGCGAGAAGCCCTGGGTGAGTCGACCGATGAGGACCATGAAGATGGGGATCAGTGGGATTACCACCACCGCGATGAGTGCTGACCAGAAGTCCAACATCAAGATTGTCAGCAACGCCAGCGGTGTCACCGTCAGTGTGAGGAGGAGCTGGGGGAGGAACTTCACGAAGTACGGTTCCAGGTCGTCGAGGCCGCGTGTCAAGAGAGTGGCCGTTTCGGTGGCGTGGCGCGCCCTCCACCTGGGGCCGAGGCGAACCGCTTTCCTTGTGACTTCGCTCCGGAGCGCGTCGATTGCGCGGTCTGCTGCGCGGTGGGCGCGGGCCTCACGGAAGTAGGTGGCCAGAGCCCGCGTTACCACGATGAGGAAGAGAATCCCGATGGTTGGTAGGATGTCCTGCAGGGGTGTGCCATTCGTGATGACTGGACTGACAGCGTTTGAGATGGTGAAGGCCTGGACAATCACCAGAATCGCGGTGATCAGGCCGAGGACGGCAATCTCAACGATGAAGCGTCGTGTGGATCGGGCATATTTGAGGAGTCGGGGGTCAAACGGTTTCACCGGACCATTGTCCCAGGTTTCTCACGAAAACACTTCACATGTGCTCCCTGAGCCTCAAGACGCCTGCTCCCAAACGCGAGGAATGCGGCCCCCGAATACTCGGAGACCGCATTCTTCTGCGCCAACTAACTGGTGGGCACAGGCCCTTGTTGAGCCGAAACTCTGCCTAGCTAGCCTTGCTTCCCAGTCAGGAAGTTCGACTTAGGGCGAATGCTCTTCGGCAGCAAGCCTTGCGTCGCGTAGGTCGACTTCGGGTCGATACGACCGCGGAACACGTAGTACGACCACAGGGTGTAGCCGATGACGATCGGGACCAGGACAATCGCAACCACCAACATGACGGTCAAGGTGGGCTGTGTTGATGAGGCCCAGTCCATGGTTAGCGAATACTCAGGCGCAATCGACGACTTCATCACGTAGGGGGCCATGGTTGAGAAGACCCACGCCACGGCACTAGCGATCCCAAGTGACGAGAAGAGGAATGCCCGTCCCTCATTGCGTGTTGCTGACTGGGAGAACATGGCCGTGAGAATCAGTGACACGGCAGCAACCAGCAGCGGGATCCACGACCATGCGTTTGCGGAGTAGGTAAGTTGACCCCAGATGACCCAGACCGCCCCCATGACGAGGGCAACAATCGAGGCAGGTGCAGAGATCTTCGTGGCTCGCTTCTGGACTTCACCCTCAGTCTTCAAAGAGAGGAACTGGCTTCCTTGAGCGAAACTAATTGCCACCAGGGTCAGGCCTCCCCACAGGGAGTAGAACGTGAACAGCGACCAGAAGCCGCCGGTCAGGTTGAAGGCGATATTGCCCGTCTCAAGCGCGCCAGATACCGCACTGGGCTCAATCGTTGTGACTTGGAGTCGGCCATCCACAACGGTAGGTGTCTGGGCTTCGATCTTCATGCCAGAAACCAGGTTCGAGAATGCGACACCAAGGATCAGTGGTGCACCGTAGCCAGCGATGACTTGGAATGTGTCCCAGGTGTTGACCCACTTTTGCGACTTGATCTTCGAGCGCCATTCGATTGCAACAATGCGCAGAATTAGCAGAACCAAGAGCAGGAAGAGCGCCATGTACATGCCGGAGAACATGGTGGCATACCACAGTGGGAATGCCGCAAACATCGCGCCACCAGCCGTGAGTAGCCACACCTCATTGCCGTCCCAGTGCGGACCGATGGTACGCACTGTTGCCGTTCTTTCTTCCGGTGTCTTTCCTACGATGCGCAGGAGCATTCCAACACCGAAGTCGAAACCTTCGAGCACCAGGTAGCCGGTCCACAGGACCGCAATCAGCACAAACCAGATAACTACTAGAGCAGTCATTTCAATTGGCTCCTATCAGTATCCGAAGTTGAGGGCTTGAGCAGAGACTTCCTTCTTGCTCTCATCCGAGAAGTCGGAGACCCCTTCTAGGACGTACCTACGCATCAGCCACACCCACACGACACCGAGGGCCAGGTAGAGCACGGTGAAGAGGATCATTGTCGTGAGCATCTGGCCCGCACTTACGGCGGTCGAGATACCCATTGGAGTCAGCTGGTTGACGTCACCGAGCGGATCACCGGCCTGCATTGAAACCAGGTTGGGAACGACTACCCACGGTTGGCGACCCATTTCAGTAAAGATCCAGCCAGTGGCCACCCCGATAAATGGCATTGGAATAGAGAAGATGCCGAACCTACCGAGCCATACGGAGGTGGGGACTCGGTCCTTGCGGATTGCCCACAGACCCCACAGTGCAAGCAGCGCCGAGAACGCGGCTGTGCCAATCATGATTCGGAATGACCAGAAGACTGGCATCTGCGGTGGGATGAAGTTGTACTGAGAAGCGTCGCCGTACTTCTCCACAAACACCTCGTTGGAGTTCATGAGGTCGACCATGCGTTCCTGAACGTCGGCCACGCCCTCGACCGGAGCAGTGAAGGAGTTGGTGGCCATGAACGATGCCACGCCCGGCACAGTGATGACACGCGTTGGCTGTACGCCGTCGCGGTCTAGAGGGCAGTCTCCGAACATGGCAACAGTGAATGCACCCGCTTCAGTATCCACACAGATTCCCTCGGCAGCGGCCATCTTCGCCGGTTGTATTTCTACCAGCTCTTGTCCCTGGAAGTGTCCTGTTCCAGTGGTGCCAAGCCCACCAATAACTATTACCCAGAGCCCGAAGATCGTGACGGGGCGCCAAACGTTGCGCGCTTGGGCCATTCCGGCCTCACCACCCTCACGTGCGGCTCTTGTCATCCACCACACTGCGATGCCGGTGATGAACGTGCCCGTTAGGAGCCAGGCTGATGTAATCACGTGGCTAAAGGTGAACCAAAGGACTGGGTTGAGAAGCAGTTGGAAGAAGCCACCCACCCCGTCCAGCTCAGCTCGGCCCGTAGCAGGGTTGAATATGGTGCCAACCGGGTGCTGCATCCAGGAGTTCGCGGCGAGGATCCACAGAGCTGAGAGATTCACGCCAGCGGTGACAAGCCAAATCATGAGCAGGTGAACGCCCTTTGAGAGCCTGCCCCAGCCGAAGATCCACAAGCCCAGGAAGGTCGATTCAAGGAAGAACGCCAGAAGTGCCTCAATGGCAAGGGGTGCCCCGAAGATGTCGCCGACGTAGCGGGAGTACTCGGACCAGTTCATGCCGAACTGGAACTCTTGCACAATGCCGGTCGCAACGCCTAGGGCGAAGTTAATGAGCAGTAATTTGCCGAAGAAGCGCGTGGCATGCAGCCACGCATCTTTGCCTGTCGCATACCAAAGGGATTGCATGATCGCTACGCAGAGCGATAGTCCAATGGTCAGCGGCACTAGGAAGAAGTGGTAGACAGTCGTAATGCCGAACTGCCACCTTCCTATGGCGACAGTGTCAAGCGCTGCCGATAGGATGTCCATTCATCTGGCCTTTCATCTCAGTCGGGGAAAAGTAATCGGTGAATCACAGCGCACCTCTACACACCCGGTAGACCTAGAAACAAGATCCAACCCAGACTTACGCAGTGGTGACGGCATGTCCCAACCTGAATCTACCGTGTTCCTGGGTCCTCCGCCCTATGTTCTACGTGTTTTCGGGTCACAGGTTGCTTACATTTCGTCAAGCGATCTAAGAAGGACTTGTAGTGGCAATTGATTCTTGGCGCTATTTGTCACTATGTGACGCGCCACAAAGAGATCGGGACGTCGTGCGGTAACATGTGATCGAAGGGCCCCCGGCCACACCGTCGGGTGGAACCAGGTGGATGTTCAGCGCAAATGCGGAGCAACACCGGTAACTGGAAATGGCCCGTTAAGTTTTCCGTCCCACTTGAGGACGAGTTTTTGTTAGCGTGTGGCGCGCTCGGTGTGGGGTTGCGCCGACGCGTGGGAGTAAAAATTGAGTAGCGAAAAAGAGGCGAAGTCAACTTCCCCTCAGACCCCAGCAGCGGCCCTGCTGTTTCAGGCCCCCGAGTTTCAGGCCCCTGCCTTTCAGGCCCCTGCCTTTCAGGCCCCCGAGCGTGTTGAGAAGGTAGCGGAACCCCGGGCCGTGGGCGTCGACAGTGGAGACGCGCGCAGTGAGAGGACACCCTCCAAGCGTGGTGGCTCCCAGACAAAGGGCACTCAAGGCTCTGGACGTAACAAGTCGGCCGATGAGCAAGACGACTCGTCCCGTGGCGGTAAAGCAAAAGGTTCCGCGAAAGCAGAGTCGACATCAGCGGAGGGGCAGCAGCCCGCAAAGCAGGCGCAGAAGAGCAAGCGCCAAGGCGCGCAGGGAGCCAGAAAGAAATCCGATGACAGCTCCGGGGGTGATTCTGCCGAGGTAGAAGAAGGAACCAGCCCGGAGACGCCGCCTTCTGAAGGGGCAAGCGACCAAAGCAGTTCCTCAAGTCGTCGCAGGCGCCGCAGGACTCGCAGTGACGGGGCGGACGCACCTGAGTCGAGTGATGCTGACCAGGTGCAGTCGATCAAAGGGTCGACCAGGCTCGAAGCCAAGCGCATGCGCCGCCGCGAGGGCCGTAAAGAGGGGCGACGCCGTCACTCGATCACTGAGGCGGAGTTTCTTGCACGCCGCGAGTCCGTTGACCGGCAGATGATCGTTCGTCATGAGGAAGGATCTGACCAGGTTGCTGTCCTAGAGGACGGCATCCTCGTTGAACACTTTGTAGCCAGACGCACCAATCAGTCGATTGTTGGCAACATTTACCTGGGTAAAGTACAGAATGTGTTGCCCTCAATGGAAGCCGCATTCATCGATGTGGGACGAGGGCGTAATGCTGTCCTCTACGCGGGCGAAGTCAACTGGGACAGCCTTGGTATGCAGGGAAAGCCACGCCGTATCGAGACTGCTCTTTCCGCGGGTGACAACGTCCTCGTCCAGGTGACGAAGGACCCGATTGGCCACAAAGGCGCGCGTCTCACCAGCCAGATCACTCTGGCAGGCCGCTACTTGGTCCTGGTTCCCGGCTCGACCGTGCTTGGGATAAGTCGCAAGCTTCCTGATCCTGAGCGCAACCGCCTGAAGAAGATCCTCAAAGAGGTCGTTCCCGAGGGCACGGGAGTCATTGTGCGAACGGCGTCCGAGGGTGCTTCAGAGGAGCAGCTGCGCGACGACGTTGAGCGCCTCACCAAACAGTGGGACAAGATTGAGAAGAAGGTTGCGACCACTCGCAAAGCTCCGGTCCTCTTGCGGGGTGAGCCAGAAATGGTGGTCCGCGTGGTTCGGGACCTCTTTAACGAGGACGTAACGCGACTGACCGTGCAGGGTGAGGAGACGTGGCAGACGGTTCACGAGTATGTCGAAGAGCTGTCCCCTGAGCTTCTTGACCGGCTCGAGAAGTGGACCTCCAAGGACGATGTCTTCGCAGAGAGGGACATCAAAGCCCAGTTGGCAAAGGGGATGGACCGCAAGGTCTGGCTGCCCAGCGGTGGCACTCTCATCATTGAGCGCACCGAGGCGATGACGGTAGTTGACGTCAATACGGGTAAGTTCATCGGCTCTGGGGGCACCCTGGAAGAGACCGTCACCCGGAACAATCTTGAGGCTGCCGAAGAGATCGTGCGGCAGTTGAGGCTTCGCGACATTGGCGGAATCATCATCATCGACTTTGTCGACATGGTTCTGGAGGCGAACCGCGAACTTGTTCTGCGCCGCCTTGTGGAGGCACTTGGTAGGGATAGAACTCGCCACCAGGTCACAGAAATCACGTCGCTCGGCCTCGTCCAAATGACGCGTAAGCGGGTTGGGGAGGGGCTGGTTGAAACCTTCTCAACCACGTGCGAAGTGTGTGAGGGAAGAGGGTTTATTGTCCACGACCACCCGGTTGAGGATAGTGGCGCTGGTGCGTCCCACCCCCGACACAAGCAGTCTCAAGGTGGGAACTCTCGTGGTGACGACCGACGAGGGCGAGAGCGTCATTCGGACGAACGTGGCCAGCAGGCTCAAAGTGATAGCCACGTAGGTGACAAGAAGGTCAAGTCAGCCCTCACGGCCATCGCGGCAGCAACTGCGGCTAGCTCAGTTGCAACAGAGACGGAACCTGTGGCGTCGGCTGCCAGCAAGCCTAAATCTGAGCACACCGAACGGGAGACGCCCAAGCGCGAGGCTACGAAGCGTGAGACGCCCAAGCGCGAGGAGCCTAAGAGAGAACCTGCGAAGCGAGAGCCAGCACCATCTGAGAAGGCTGTCCCAGCCTCTGTTAACGACATTGTTCTTCCGACTCAACACAGTGTTTCCAAGGTTGTGACTCGTCCTGTGCGGCGCAGAGCCGTTGTCACTGGACCCTTGGACCCGGGGAAAACAAAGGCCGCATCAGCTAGCAAGGAACAGTCTGTCAGTAAGGAAGAGTCGGCCAGGGCGGCGGTTCGCGACCTCCTCGAGAAGTGACAATGCCCCGTAGTTCGGCGGTTTCTGGTCAACGTGCCGAACTACACACTGCAAATTGGGCCGAAACGGCCCCTCAAGGTTGCCCGTGAATGCGGGTTTCAGTTAGATTTACTAGTCGGCGCTTATGCGTCGATTTGAAGATTTTTTCCGACAAGAGATGAGCAAAACGTGGTCTACGCGATCGTGAAGGCTGGCGGCCATCAGGACAAAGTGGCTGTTGGCGACGTTGTCGTAATCGACAAGGTTGTGGCTGAAGTTGGAGAGACCGTTGAGCTTGAGCCAGTCATGATTGTTGACGGCGAAACCGCTCTGGTCGGCTCTGACAAGCTTGCTGGCAAGACCGTCAAGGCAGAGATTATTGGTGACGCAAAGGGTCCGAAGATCCGCATCATCAAGTACAAGAACAAGACCGGCTACCGTAAGCGCCTTGGTCACCGTCAACCGCTGACTGTGGTTGAGATCAAGGAAATCGGCTAACCGCCGATCGGGATATTAGGGAGCTAGAAAATGGCATCAAAGAAGGGCGTTGGCTCTACTCGTAACGGCCGCGACTCGAATGCTCAGCGCCTGGGCGTGAAGCGTTTTGGTGGCCAGTACGTTTCGGCAGGCGAAATCATCGTCCGTCAGCGTGGCACTAAGTACCACCCCGGCCACAATGTTGGTCGTGGCAAGGACGACACCCTGTTTGCCCTGATCGACGGAAACGTTGAGTTCGGCAACATTCATGGGCGTCGCGCCATCAGCGTTGTTGAAGCAGCCGCATAAGGCTGGTATCACACATACTGATTACAGCGAGGGGGGCATCCGCGCAGCGGGTGTCCTCTTTTGCTACCTAGAGTGAGGGAAGATGATGGCGGATTTTGTTGATCGCGCAAAGATCAATGTGATTGCTGGTAACGGTGGTCACGGCGTTGCTTCCGTGCACCGGGAGAAGTTTAAGCCTCTGGGCGGTCCCGACGGTGGAAACGGGGGACGCGGGGGGTCCGTGATTGTTCGTGCGGATGACCAGGTCACTACCTTGCTGACTTATCATCACAAACCACACCACAAGGCGCTGAATGGCACTCAGGGTGCCGGGGCTTTGCGTCACGGGAAGAATGCACAAGACTTGGTACTGACGGTTCCCGCTGGAACTGTCGTTAAGTCCGCGCAAGGGGAGATTCTTGCTGACCTTTCAGCGCTGGGTGATGAGATTGTTGTTGCCGAGGGCGGGCGCGGGGGACTGGGCAATGCTGCGCTGGCTAACAGGGCCCGGCGTGCACCGGGTTTCGCCCTGCTTGGCGAACCGGGTGAGGAAGCGGATGTCGTTCTTGAACTGAAGTCGATCGCGGATGTCGCCCTCGTCGGCTATCCGTCAGCAGGTAAGTCATCCTTGATTGCAGCCATGTCGGCTGCGCGACCTAAGATCGCCGACTATCCCTTCACCACCCTGGTGCCAAACCTCGGAGTTGTTGATGCGGGCGGTCAGCGATACACGATCGCGGATGTGCCAGGCTTGATCCCGGGTGCTTCGGAGGGGAAGGGCCTCGGCCTTGATTTCCTCCGCCACATTGAACGTTGCTCGGTGATCGCCCACGTTATCGACACGGCCTCATTCGAGGTCGAGCGGGATCCGCTGCGGGACCTAGACACGATTGAAGCGGAACTTGCCGCCTACCAGGGCGACCTCGGCGAGATCGAAGGTTATGTTCCCCTGGCAGAGCGCCCTCGCGTGGTGATTCTCAACAAGATTGATATCCCAGACGGCCGCGAGCTTGCGGACATGGTGAAAGCCGATCTGGACGCACGGGGTTTGCAGTCGTTTGAAGTCTCAGCGGTGTCGCATGAAGGGCTGAAGGAGCTGTCCTTCGCACTGGCCGCCATCGTGGAAGAGAACCGCGTTGCAGAAGAAGCACGGGAAGAGGCTCGCGTTGTCATCCGTCCTCGGGCAGTGGGTTCTTCGGACACAATCACAGTGAAGAAGATTCAGTTTGGCGGTGAGTCTGTGTACCAGGTGCGGGGTCGTAAGCCGGAACTATGGGTGAAACAAACCAACTTCGGCAATGATGAGGCGGTTGGTTATCTTGCTGACCGTTTGGCTTCCGCGGGTGTTGAAGATGAGCTGGTTCGCGCGGGGGCTATGCCCGGGGACCCGGTGGTGATTGGTGAAGTTGAGGGCGGGCTGATCTTTGATTGGGAGCCGTCAATCGCCACGGGAGCTGAACTGTTGGCAGGTCGTGGGGAGGATCCACGACTTCACGAACGAACCAGGTCAACGCATCGGGAGCGCCGGGCCGGGTATCTTGAGCAGATGGATGGCAAGGAACGTGCGCGCCAGGAGCTGCGTGATGAGGCGTCCCAGGGTATTTGGACGGACCCGGGGAAGACAGAGTGAACGGAGTCAATGCTGGCGTTGGGGTTGGGCCGATGAGGCGTCGGCGCCGCATTGGGATCATGGGTGGAACGTTTGATCCCATCCACCACGGTCACTTAGTTGCCGCCTCGGAAGTGATGAGCCGCTTCGGGTTGGAGCAAGTGGTCTTTGTACCCACGTCCACCCAGCCTTTCAAACAGGATCGTGACACAACCGCTGCGGAACACCGCTACTTGATGACGGTGATCGCGACGGCCTCGAACAACCGCTTTACGGTGTCTCGTGTCGACATCGATCGTGGGGGACTGACGTACACGTATGAGACCCTGCGGGACTTGCGCGCTGTCGAACCGGATGTCGACTGGTACTTCATCACCGGAGCTGATGCCCTTCACGACATTCTCAACTGGAAGCATGTTGATGAACTATTCGAATCGGCGCACTTCATCGGGGTGTCCCGGCCGGGTCACGACCTAGATGTCGGCGGTCTCCCAGAGGACAAGGTTGATCTGGTGGAGGTGCCAGCCATGGCGATCTCCTCAAGCGATTGCCGGCGGCGGGTCGCTGAGGGGGAGCCAATTTGGTACTTGGTGCCTGACGGCGTGGTGCAGTACATCGACAAGTACGCTTTGTATCAGTAGAACGTTCCCCTAGCACTGGCGTGCACGACATTTCTAAAACTTGGTAAGAAGAAAACCCGAGAAGGAGATTGATGACTCTGAGCGAAGAGACCACGGAGCTGCTGAATGCAGCGGCCCAGGCTGCTGCTGATGCCCTGGCCGAAGATCTGGTTGCTATCGATGTGACTGGCGTACTGCCATTTAGCGACGCATTCCTGATTGTCACAGCTGATAACCCCCGGCACCTCAGCGGCGTGAAGTCTGGCATTGAGGATGACGTGCATGAGGCTCTGGGGCGTTCACCCCGCGTCGAAGGCGACCAGAACTCGGAGTGGCTGCTGCTTGACTACGGCGATGTGGCTGTACACATCTTCTTGCGGGAAGCACGGGACTTCTATGCCTTGGACAAACTGTGGAATCAGGCCCCACGAGTCAACATCACCGAGGTATCTACAACGCGGTAGGCCGGCAACCTTAGCGCTGGTCGTCTTCAAGTGGCTGCCTCTGGGCTGCCGACGGGTTGCTGTGTCCATACTGCTGTGTCTGAGCCGCTGCCGACGGGCCGCTGTATCTGAGCCGCTGTCTCTGGGCCGCTGTCTCTGGGCCGCTGTGTCCGGGCGCACGTCTTCCAGATTTGCCGCCCTTACTTGCCCCCGCGTATAGTTGTCTCTTGTTCGGGGCTATGGCGCAGTTGGTAGCGCGCTTCCATGGCATGGAAGAGGTCAGGGGTTCGAATCCCCTTAGCTCCACTTTTTGTTTCCCGGGTCATCGTTCCGATGGTGTCCCGGGATTTCTTGTTGCGTGGGATGCTCTCGGGACTGGGTCGCCGATGTCAGTGCTTTTTCGGTTCTGGGTCGCCAATATCGTCATAGGTCGCCGGTGTTTGGGTGAATTATCGGGGATGTGGCCATTATTGGTGTCTAAACTCCGGGGTTTGGGCGTGTCGTTAGGGTTGCCACTTGCCTGCCCATCCTTTTCTGGCCCAGAGTCCTTCTTCGGGGGTTGGGGCAGTGCCCCATTTTTGGGGTCCTTGTGGTGTTGGTTGTTTCTTGTGTTTGGGTATGAGTCGCCGGGTGGGTTCCCCGTTGTTGCGCCAGTTCTTTAGGATTTCTGCTGGTGTGCTTGGGTTCTCGGTATAGGAATACAAGAGCCATTCCACAGCGGCGATCATGTGGTCTTCACTGAGTCCGGGATGCAGGCCGATTAGCCGTGTGATTTGGGCGTTTATGGCCTCAACTGGGTTAGTGGTTCGTTCCAAGATAGTGCCGGGTATAGCGGTGAGGAAAGCGAAGAGTTGCCCGTTGGTGAAGAGTCGGTCGAACCGGTAGTACACGCGGCGGTCTCGTTCATGGGTGTACCACCAGCCAGAGGGTTTCTTCCCGCGTCTAAGGGCTTCTTCAGGGTCCTCACGGGCGTAGGTGCGTGCCTTGAGCCAAGTGTCGTACTCGCTGTAGAAGGCAGCAAGGTTCGCGCTCCATATAGCAGCTTCGTCAAGGTTGGTGACTTTGAGAAGGGTTTGGGATAGTGCCAGGAGTGCTTTGCCTGCCCCGGTTCGCGGCTTTGACGTTAAGTCGCGAAGGTTGTTGCGGTGTACATGCACTAAGCAGCGTTGCACGGTTACGTCTGGCCAGGTCTCTTTCAGTGCTTTCTGGCATCCTCCACTGCCATCTATAGCAACCACTACCGGTGGTGCCATACGGGCTAGGACTGCTTGGTAGGCGGCGGCAGTTTCTGTGTTGCACCACTGCCAAGTGGTCACAGGACCTGTTGAAGACCGTGCCAGGAGTATGCACCAATGGTGGGGCAGATAGTTTCCATCAAGGAATACTTCGTCAAAGATCTCCCCTGTGACGGGAGGCTTTGGGATTGGCACATTCCAACACCACGAGAACTGGCGCCTAGCGGTTCTGCCAGTGCGTGTGCCATCAACCTCGCCTTGTGATTCCTTACCTTTGATCCATGCCAGGAAGGCTGTGAACTGGGCTAACTGTGTCGTATCAGGGCGAGTGCGTGAGGGGCTAGATCCGCAGTTGGTGCATCGCCACCGAATTTTGCCATTACGAGTCCCATTACGTTTCAACCCTGGCTGATGACAATCAGGACATTTCTTTATAGATGCAGGTCTTCCCATGTTTGAACAAGATCAGACCGGTTCCTAGCATACAAATCAGTCAAGGTGTGGGACGTGAGAGGCTCTACCGAAAAATAGGCTTCAAAAGACTATCAACACCAACTTTCCCTTGCTACATCAACGAAAACACTGGAGTTTAGACACCAATAATGGCCGCTATCCCGAATTATCGGCGATGTATGCCGACATCGGCAACCTTATCGGGCTCTTCGCAGAAAAGGCTGTGGGTATCCTTCTCGCCTCTACGACCGGTCACCGTTGCCGTCACTACCCGGGCTATAGGACATTTGGTGTGTTTTTTGGGGCTGTTTTCTGTTGTGTTGGCGCTGTAGTTCGGGTTTTGAAACTGGGTTGGCCCGGTTTCATGGGTGGCCAAAAAGTGTGTCTAGGATCCGGGTTTTTCGTTGTGGTTCCAAGGGATAAGTCTGTTTGAAACCCGGGTTTTTGGTGGACACACGATTTGTCCTATATGTTGTGACCGATTCGCTTAAGGGATGGAACGTAGACCGTGTTGCCACGTGTGTGGCCAAGCGATGAAGAGGAACGGAACAACTAAGGCTGGGACGTTGCGTTGGCGGTGTAAAAACCCTGATTGCGGGGTGAGTTTGGTTAGGAAGAACAACGCGGACGCGGCGGGGCTGGCAACCTTCTTGAAATGGCTACTAAAGCCGTTAGCTCAAGGGGAAATGAGTGACTCAACATCGCGCACTTTTCGTCGGAAAACAGCAAAATACTGGGCCTACTGGCCGCTGCCGCACTTTCGAGACGAATCAGTGAGTGTGCTGCATGTTGATGGTCTTCATATGGGTCGTAAAGGGGTGATCCTGATTGGCTGCAACGAGGCTGGTACTCCTCTGGGCTGGTACCTCGCCAGAACTGAACACGCTGGTGCCTGGTCAGCGCTCCTCGCCCAGATAAGCACCCCACTCATGGTGGTAACTGATGGGGGCAGCGGCTTTCGTAAAGCCATGAAAGACACCTGGCCCCAGGTGCGAATTCAGCGCTGCTTGTTCCACGTTTACTTGAATATCACTGCGTTGACGTCTAAACGGCCAAGGCTGGCTCCGGGCCGGGAACTCAAGTGGTTAGCCCACCAGTTACTAGCAGCAAAAACTCCCAAAGATGCTTGGCAATGGGAGCAGGATTACCTGGCTTGGGAAGCCCGGTGGGCCGGTTTCCTAGCCGAGAAAAGCGTGTACGCAACCGGGGAGTATAAAGACACCCACGCCAAACTGGTACGTGCCAGAAACCTTGTGCGTACCCTGCTACGTCAAGGCCAGCTCTTCACGTTTTTGAGTCCCGCCCTCCTCGCTGCCAGCGGCCTTGAGACCCTACCCTCCACCAATAGCCGGCTCGAAGGGGGCATCAACGCTCAAATCCGTCGCATGTGGGGTTGGCACCGCGGGATGCCTTTCCTACACCGCGTCAAAGCCGCCTACTGGTGGTGCTACACGCATTCACCCAGCCCCTTACCCGCGGCGCGGATCCTTGGTGAAATGCCCACCGATGCCACCATCGAGGCTCTCTACCAAGACGCGCTCCAACACCACCGCCAGCACGGCCCCGTCAAATGGGGCACCGCCATTAGCTGGGAAGACCTACACCATAAAACCTGGAAACAGTAATTCAAACCCAGACCAGACACACTTAATGTCCTATAACCCGAAATGTATGCGTTGGGACGAAATGGATGTCTGCGGAGCGTACCCCAGGGTCGCCGCGGTTCCTTACGTATACATTTCGCGTCACGGGGTCTAGAGAGGTTCGCCCGCGTGACTGGTGTGTCCCTCAGGACGCGCAGGTGACGGCGTGCATAGACTGTCGGCGGTGTACTGACAGTTCCTCCTTTGGCGGCGACAGTGTCGCTAGCCTCGAAGCATGCATCGAGTAACGTCCCGAAGAATGACCGCCGTTGCCTCTTTGGCTGGTCTACTGCTCCTGACCGCATGCACTAGCGGCGGTGAGAGCCCCGACGGAGCCAGTGACGCCCTCGAACGAATTCGCGAGACCGAAACCCAGTCAGGGGAGAGAATGAGCGCGACGATTCCTTCCGACCTCGAGATGATTCCCGACGACTACCGCGTCCCGGCCAACCGGCAGGGCAGACTGGAGCGCCTCACCTACACGACGTATGAGTCCTTCTCATATGAGGACCGCAGTCAGGAGCTGGCGAAGACCGCCTGGGTGTATGTGCCCTACGGATATACGGATGAGCAGCCCTACAACGTTTTGTATTTGAGCCACGGCGGGTGGAGCAACGAGACGACGATTATGGGTACGGATACCAACCCGACGACGTTCAAGAATGTTGTGGATCATGGGATCGAGGACGGTCTGATCGAGCCCCTCATTATTGTGCTGCCTACCTACAACAACACGAGCCCCGAAGATAGTGGCGACTATGGTCTGGCGATCAGGCTGACGGACAACTTCCACAACGAGCTGGTCAATGACCTGATCCCGGCGGCAGAGTCGACGTACTCCACGTATGCCGAGGACGTCAGCGCCGAAGGAATCGAAGCATCTCGGGATCACCGTGGCTTTGGCGGGTTTTCAATGGGGTCGGTCAACACGTGGCGCACCTTCGAGCACGCACTCCCGTACTTCCGCTACTTCATGCCGATGAGCGGATCCCTGTCTTCTGATAGCGAGTTCTTAGAGGGGATTGTCGGAGATTCCGGGTATACCAGCGACGACTTCTTCATCTTCGCGATGACCGGCACCGACGATTTTGCGTACTCGGGCTTCAAGAATCAGATCGACGCGATGGCAGGCAGCGCCAACGGGGTCTTTGTGGAGGCCGACAGTGAAGCTGAGGGGAACCTTGCCTACCGTGAACGCGAAGGATACCGCCATGATGGCGCTGCGTCTGACGAGTACACCTACAATGGGCTGCGGTTCTTCTGGAATCCGCGGACTCGGTAGCTGCCGCTCTGCCATCTACCATCTTTGAGCCGCGTCCACCATGTACAAAGGGGTAAGTGCGTGATTCATCCAATGTCGCCTGTGCAGTATTGCCAGCGTTGCGGCACTGCCAGCGAGCCGGGCGAAGACACCTGTGCGAACTGTGGGTACCCGATGGATGGCCCCTCCTGAGCCGATGCCCCTAGTTCGTGAAATGTATACGTTGGGACGGGATGTGTGTCTGGGGTGCATACCCCAGGGTTGTTTCGGTTCCCAACGTATGCATTTCGCGTGGTGGTGGTGGCGGTCGGGTGAGTGGTAGCGAAAGGATGTACGGACCTAACCGGTGGTCTCCACGCGGGAGCCGTAGACATAGGCCTCGAAGCGGACCGGGATGTGCTCGCGTTGCCACGCCAGTTCCGGCGCTGCATCCCCTCCAAGTGCCTTTGCTGTGTAGCGGCTGATTTCTCGACTATGCCCGCCCATGTGGGCGATGGCGGCAGCTTGACCACACGCTCGGGCGACGGCTGATGCGGCTACGTCGTCAACGTCGCGCGCTGCGGCGTGGCATCCGAAAGCGAGGTGACGCATCGGCCCGACGCTGAGTTCACCGCGTGCGAAGGCCTCCGCGCCGTCAAGAGCTTGTGAAAGACGGGGATCGCCGGGCGCTGCACTCTCGAAGATTGGCAGGAGCCTCCGAACGCATTCCGCTGCCCAGCGGATGAGGTCGCGCCGCTCCGCTTCGGGCAACGTTAGGTCTGACGGTTCTGGGGCCATGCATCCATGTTCACAGGACGATCTCAACCGGTCAAGAATCGGGCTTTGCGAAGGTGGCTTAGGCTCAGCTACCCAACCATCGGCTCGCCAGTTTCCAGTAGTGTCTTCAGGCCGCTGAGTACGAACATCCATCCGGGTCCGCCAACCCCTGCCGCCGTGTTAGGGGACTCCTCAAGTTGATCGTGGATAACGGTGAGTAGGCAGGTACCGTCGCTCTGGTCTTCGATCTGCCAGGAAACGCGGCTTGGTGGCTCGTCGCGAGCGTCCGGGTTGAACAGGGATCGCCAGCCGACGACTAGTTTGTTTGGGCGGTCAGACTCCAGCACGACCTCGTCACCCCAGAGTGATGCGCCGTCGGGTGAGTGGTAGCGGAAGGGCGTACCGACCTCAGCGGTTGTTTCCACGCGGGAGCCGTAGAAGTATTTAGCAGTAAATTCTGGGCGTGCAAGCGCGTCCCAGATGGTGTCGGCAGGAGCCTTGATGAAGATGTGGTACGTCTGGGGTGCGGTAGCTACGCTGACCTCGGTGTTTGTCATGGTGACTCCTCATGTTGGGTTACTGCAGCCATTTCGTTCTTCCAAACTTCCGTTATTGCGGCGCGATTGTTGATAGTAGTTAGGTTATGCGGTCTTAACGAGGGGTCGCTAAAGACCCGTTCTGGGAACTGAGAAAAGCAACGGCGCTTGAGGTAGACACATGGACGACAAGAAGTATTTGAAGTGGTACAACAAGGTCGGTTACGGCGCGGGCGACGTTGGCGGCAACGTTGTTTACGCGTTCATCGCATTCTTTGTGATGATCTACCTGACCGACACGATGGGGATGAATCCCGGCATTGTCGGCACCCTGATCATGGTGGCAAGGATATTCGACGGCGTCTCCGACCTCTTCTTCGGGGCACTCATCGATAGAACGAATACCAAGATGGGTAAGGCTCGTCCCTGGATGTTCTACGCATACTTCGGGTGTGCGTTGATGATTGTCGCAATCTTTGCCATCCCCGCCGACCTTGGCGACTTCTCTAAGTACGCGTGGTTCTTCATCACCTACGTGCTGCTCAATGCCGTCTTCTACACCGCAAACAACATCTCTTACTCAACCCTGACCGCTTTGATCACCAAGAACCCTGAAGAGCGGGTGCAGATGGGTTCCCTGCGCTTCATCTTCGCCTTCGGAACCAGCCTGGTGATCCAGGTATCGACGGTTGGTTTGGTGCAGGCATTCGGCGGGGACGCAGCCGCATGGCGCAATGTGGCCATCCTTTACGCTGTGATCGGCCTCGTCGTCAACACTATCTCCGTGTTCTCAGTTCGTGAGCTTCCCGCCGAAGTCCTCTACGAAAAGGTTGGCGAGGACGCCGAAGAAGAGCAGGAAGCAATTGACGAGGGCGCACCCCCACTACTTGAGTCGTTCAAGCTTCTGTTCTCAAACAAGTACTATCTGCTAGTTGTCGCAGTCTTCATGATGGGGCAGCTCTTCACCGCCATGATGGGGACCGGAATCTACTTCATGACCTACGTCCTTGGGGATGCGAGTTACTTCTCCACGTTTGCGTGGGCGATCAATGTGCCGCTCATCTTGGGACTGGTTGTCACACCCTTCATCGTCAAGAGAGTCGGTATGATCTACCCGGTCAACTTCGTTGGCTACGTCATCGCATTCGTCGGCAGGGCCCTGGTGATTGTTGCGGCCGGGATGGGGAACATTCCTCTGATGTTGGCCTTCTCGGCACTGGCGTCCTTCGGGATGAGCCCGCTCCAGGGAACACTAAACGCACTGATTGCGGAGGCTTCCCAGAACACCTACCTCACCCACAACAAGCGGATCGACGGCATGATGTTCTCCGCTACCTCACTGGGCGTGAAGATCGGCGGCGGCGGCGGTGTCGCCCTCTCGGGCTGGCTCCTCGCTGCCGGTGGCTACGTCGGGGGAGCAGCAGTGCAACCTGCGACGGCAATCAACATGCTGAACTTCATGTACCTGTGGTTGCCAGTAATCATCGCGGCCCTCATCGCGTTCCTGCTGTGGTGGCTGCGGGTCGAGCAGGCAAATAATAAGCTCCGCCAAGAGTTGGCAGAAAACGAGAAGTAGGAATCAGGGCTTGGGTCTGGCACCCGCAGGTACTGCCGAAGTGTGCCGGACCTTCCCGAAACGCCACACGACGACCGCGAAGACCGCTGGAATCACCGCGCCGACACTTGAGAAGAGAAGGAGTCGCCGCAGGTCGAGGCCGGAACCCCACCTCCCGTATGCGAAGCGCCCGATGCCCATGAGGAGCGCAAACAGTCCGGGCCCGAGCAGTCCGAGGATGATCGTGGTTCCCACGACAACTGCGACCTGTCCCCAGCAGTAGAAGGAATGCAGCAGTGCCATTCCAGAGGCCTTTTGGTCTGCCGGAGTTGGCAGGTGCTCCACGATGGGACTGACCAGCACCTCAAGCAGGCCGCCGCCAACAGCGTAGATCGCCACCCGCATCGAGAATCTGCGAAGACATCGCGCTCCGTCTAATTTGTTGGCGGGGGTCAATCCGTCAAGGACCATTGCAAACCTTATCAGGGTCGCTCCTGGTCATAGTTTGAACATCCCGGACCACTTGGGCCGACTTGCGGAACAGTAGAGCCATGAGTCTAGGTACGAAGGCCCAAATTGGGGTCACAGGTTTGGCAGTTATGGGTCGCAACTTGGCGCGCAACATTGCGCGGCACGGCTATGTGACGGCGGTTCACAACCGCACCTATGCGCGCACCCAGTCGCTGATTGAGGACCACGGGGACGAGGGCGAGTTTGTGCCTTCGACGACGATGGAAGAGTTTGTCGAGTCGCTGGAGCGCCCTCGAACAATCATTTCCATGGTTCAGGCTGGTGTCGCAACCGACGCCGTCATCAACGAGTTGGTTCCGCTCCTGGAGCCGGGCGACATTATTGTCGATGCCGGAAACGCCCACTTCCCCGACACTGTGCGCCGGGAACTGGCGCTGCGTGAGGCGGGCATCCACTTCGTTGGTATGGGTGTGTCCGGGGGAGAAGAGGGCGCGCTCAACGGACCTTCTATCATGCCCGGCGGTGCACCTGAGTTTTACGAAACCTTGGGGCCGATCCTTGAGGACATTGCAGCCCAGGTCGATGGCGTCCCCTGCACCACCTACGTCGGTCCGGACGGTGCCGGGCACTTCGTCAAGATGGTTCACAACGGCATCGAGTACGCTGACATGCAGCTAATCGCTGAGGCTTACGACCTGCTCCGCCAGGGATTGGGCGCATCGGCAGCTGAAATTGGGGAAATCTTCGCCAAGTGGAACGAGGGCGAACTGGAGTCATTCCTCATTGAAATCACCGCTGAAGTCCTCTCTCAGGTTGACGCCAAAACCGGCAAGGCTTTCGTGGACATCGTCCTTGACCAGGCCGAACAGAAGGGGACTGGACGTTGGACGGTGCAGAACGCCCTCGACCTCGGGGTGCCGATCACGGGGATCGCGGAAGCTACCTTTGCCCGTGCGCTGTCCGGATCGGTACCGCAGCGCGAAGCTGCCCAAGGGGTGCTTCCGGCTGACACTCTTCCCTGGGACATCACTGACCGTGACGCCTTCATTGAAGACGTACGTCAGGCGCTTTACGCTTCAAAGATTGTTGCCTACTCCCAGGGGTTCGACCAGATCGCCGCGGCTTCCGAGGCCTTCGGGTGGAACATCAACCGCGCGGCTATGGCGCGGATCTGGCGTGGTGGCTGCATCATTCGCGCAAGCTTCCTCAATCGCATCACTGAGGCCTATGAGCGCGACCCGGCACTGCCGCTGCTGCTCGCGGACGAATACTTCACGGGCGCTGTTGCAGCCGGGCTGAAGTCGTGGAGGCGTATTGTCTCTGACGCTGCACTACACGGGGTGCCGACCCCCGCTTTCTCTTCGTCGCTGGCCTACTACGACGGGGTTCGCGCCGAGCGGCTTCCGGCCAACCTGATCCAAGCGCAACGTGACTACTTTGGCGCACACACCTACCAGCGCACCGATCGGCCCGGCTTCTTCCATACCGAATGGACAGCGGATCGGTCCGAGACCGAACAATGAGCCCCGCAGAAGTAACCGCGACACACAACCCACTGCGCGACAAGCGTGACCGGAGGCTGCCGCGCATTGCTGGGTCCTCCGGCCTGGTGATCTTCGGAGTCACCGGAGACCTGGCACGCAAGAAGCTCCTCCCGGCCATCTACGACCTCGCCAACCGCGGGCTCCTCTCACCGGGATTCGCTCTGATTGGGTTTGGTCGCCGCGACTGGGATGACGCGAAGTTCGCCGAGGTCGTCAAAGAGTGCATCCAAGAGTATTCACGTACCGAGTTCAATGAGGCGGCGTGGCAACAACTGCTTGGTGGCATCCGCTTTGTCAGTGGCTCCTTTGACGACGACGCTGCTTTCGACAGGCTGCGGGATGTCATGGTGGAACTGGACCGCACCCGCGGCACGCGTGGCAATTTCGCCTTCTACCTCTCCGTGCCACCCAGCGCGTTTCCGCAGGTGTGCGGACAGTTGGCACGTGCGGGGATTTCCGAGGGCGCCAACGGGTCTTGGCGACGCGTTGTCATTGAGAAGCCGTTCGGGCACGACCTCGAGTCAGCCCGCGCCCTCAACCGCGTGGTCGAGGACGTCTTCCCGCCGCGTTCCGTTTTCCGCATCGACCATTATCTTGGCAAAGAGACGGTGCAGAACCTCTTGGCGTTGCGCTTCTCAAACCAGTTGTTCGAACCGCTGTGGAACAGTCGCTATGTCGACCACGTCCAGATCACCATGGCCGAAGACATCGGTGTTGGTGGGCGTGCCGGCTACTACGACGGGATCGGTGCGGCTCGGGACGTCATTCAAAATCACCTGCTGCAGCTGTTGGCGCTCACCGCCATGGAGGAGCCGGTCACTTTCGATGCCGATGACCTAGAGACTGAGAAGGTCAAGGTTCTCTCAGCCGCGAGCGTCCCGCCCGACATCGAATACCACACCGCCCGCGGTCAGTATGAGGCCGGGTGGCAGGGTGGGCAGCAGGTTGTCGGATATCTGGACGAGGGCGGATTTGACCCCAACTCAACGACGGAGACCTACGCTGCAATCCGCGTGGATATTGACAACCGGCGCTGGTCAGGAGTCCCGTTCTACCTGAGGACCGGCAAGAGGCTGGCGCGCCGCGTCACAGAGATTGCCGTAGTCTTCAAGAAGGCGCCGCCGCTACCTTTCTCAACCACTGGGAGCCGTGAGCCCGGCAATAACGCCCTCGTCATCCGCATCCAACCCGACGACGGGGCGAGCCTGCAGTTCAACGCGAAGGTTCCCGGGGCGGTAATGGAGGTGCGCGATGTGACGATGGACTTCGGGTATGGGCACTCGTTCACGGAGGCGTCTCCGGAGGCGTACGAACGGTTGCTTCTCGATGTTCTGCTGGGTGACCCACCGCTGTTTCCGCGTCACCGTGAGGTGGAGTTGTCGTGGGAGATCCTCGACCCCGTCATCGAATATTGGGCCAACAATGGGAAGCCTGAGCCATACCGCGCCGGCACCTGGGGGCCAGACTCGGCAGAGGAAATGGTTCGACGCGACGGACACAGCTGGAGGCGCCCGTGATTATCAACATGGACAACACAACCGTTGCTGACATTAATCGGCGGCTCATCCACGAGCGTGAAGAGGGTGGAGCAGTGGCGCTGTCCCGCGTCCTCACCCTGGTCATCGACGCAGGCCATGCCGATGTTGAGCCCGCAATCGAGGCCGCTAACACTGCGAGTAGGGAGCATCCCTGCCGCGTGATCGCCCTCGTACAAAACGATGACATTGAGGGGGAGTTGCACGGGCAACTGCGGCTGGGTCACGATGCCGGGGCCAGCGAAGTCATTGTTTTGCAACACAGCGCGGAACTGGCCGAACACCTCGACACACTGGTCCTTCCACTTCTGCTGCCGGACGCCCCCGTGGTGGTGTACTGGCCGTGCAACTCACCATCATCTCCGTCGACCGATCCGCTCGGGAAGTTGGCCCAGCGGCGCATCACGGATAGCTATTCAGCGACTGATGGCATGGGTCAGTTGCGTGAGCATCGCGAGCATTACGCACCGGGCGACACTGACTTGGCGTGGACGAGGACGACTCTGTGGCGCGGACTGATCGCTGCGACATTGGACCAGCCGCCCTATGAACCTGTCCTCTCAGCGAGCGTGACGGGAGAGGCAGGGCACCCCGCCCTCGACCTCCTGGGGGCGTGGCTGGCGCTGCACTTGGAGTGCCCTGTTGAGATGGAGCGGATCGAGGGCGCCCCGGGACTCACCGAGTTGCGGTTAGAGCGCGAGTCGGGACCGATTGTGCTGTCGCGTCCTGACGGGAGGAACGCGTCGTTGCAGGTTCCCGGTGAACCTCGCCAGTACATTACCTTGCCGATGCGTCCGCTCAGTGAGAGTCTGGCAGAGGATCTCAGGCGGCTCGATGCCGATGAAGCATACGGCGATGTCCTGCTTAATGGGCTCGCACTCTTGGAGGAATGATGACTGTTTTACCACCGACACCACGGGTAGTTGTCTACCCGGACGCCGACACTTTGGCGGCGGGCACTGCCGCGTGCCTGATCACACGCATTACGGACGTCCAGTCCGTGACGTCACCGGTTCACGTCGTGCTTACCGGGGGCACCGTGGGGACCAAGACGCTTGCTGCCATCGTCAATGAGCCCGCCGCGGGCGCGGTGGACTGGGCGCAAGTGCATTTCTGGTGGGGGGATGAGCGTTTCCTTGTGGATGGCGACCCGGAACGCAATGAGACCGGGGCCCGGGAGGTGTTTCTGAGTCGCTTTGCCGAAGCCATACCTGAGACGAACATTCACCAGATGCCGGCCCTTGACCCAGAAGGTGGGGTCGCGACACCTGAGATTGCGGCGGAACTCTATGCTGGCGAACTGGCAGAGTTCGCTCCCGAGGGGGTCGGCGTGCCAGAGTTTGACGTGCTGATGCTTGGGGTTGGCCCCGATGGTCACATCGCTTCATTGTTCCCGGGTAACGCCGCGCTTGACGCCAGTGGCACGGTGGTCGCGGTGCGCGATTCTCCGAAGCCCCCGCCGCTTCGTGTTTCGCTCACGTTCGATGCGATCGAGGCCGCTCGGGCGATCTGGCTGGTACCAGCCGGGGCGGACAAGGCTGACGCGGTTGCTTCCGCGTGGTCGGGCGCTCCGCGCAAGGTGACGCCGGCGGGCTCGGTCCGCGGGACAGAAGAGACGCTGTGGTTGGTGGACGTGGCGGCGGCCTCGAAGGGAAGCCGAGGCAAGGGCTAGGGCCACGACGTTCACTGGGCTACACGAAGCGGTCGGCTGTATCTGTGAAGATGCCAGTTGCACCCCAGTTGAACAACTGGTTTACGCGGTCGGGAGCATTCACCGTCCACACATTGACGCCGTAGCCAGCGCCCGTGAAAGCATCCATGCGTGTGGGGGACAGGTCGACGTCCTCAGCGTGGATGTAGCTCGCACCCACCATCTCGAGGACGGAGAGCCAGTCGTAGTACATTGCCTTGGACTCCCAGAGCATTCCGATGGCCAGTTCGGGCGCCTCCTCGTGAAAGTGAGCAAGCAACAGGGATGAGAACGAGGAAATGATTAGCTCGCGTTCCGGGTCGAGGTTTTCCAGTTCCTTCAGCACCGATCCGATCAGCCTCAGGGAGCCTTCCTTACCTGTTTCATGTGCTTTGAGCTCAATGTTGGCGTTGACACCGGCCTCGTTCATGAATGTGACCAGGTCTGAGAGAAGCGGAATGCGGGTGCCGCGGAAGTCCCTTCCAAACCAGGCGCCCGCGTCGATCTGACTGAGGTCAGCACGGGTGAGGCCATAGAAGCCGCCGGTGCGGTTCGTGGTGCGATCCAAGGTGGAGTCGTGGATCAGGATGGGGGTGCCGTCGGCGATGATGTCGACGTCAGTCTCAATCCATTGCACACCGGCCCCGGCTGCGGCCTCGAATGCTGGCATCGTGTTCTCCGGTGCCTGATGGTTGAGCCCGCGGTGGGCAAACACCATGCGGCTACTGGTCGGCACATGGGCCATGGGTATGGTTACTGACATCTGAGCTCCTCTGCTGCGAGTACTGCGGGTCGGCATCCCATTGACAATAGTATTCGCCCTTCGTTCAGGTGGTGGCGAGGTCGCGTCGCCTGAACCCAACAAAGCCGACCGTGAGGAAGCCGACCGTAAAGAGGCTGACCCAAAGCAGCCCTGACCAGTCAGGACTTGGCTGTGTGACAACGGGGACATGCCAGAACGGACTTATTCCCAGCGCCCAGTCCGGCAGGTTGAAGGATGGCCCCAGCAGGGTGAGCATGAACGACATGAGCACGCCTGCCCAGGCTGCCAGCGGCACACGAGGGCGGACGCCAACAACCAGGACCGAAAACGCCACCACCGTCCACATCGCCGGGACAGTAGCCAGAGTCTGAAGCATGCCCTCACCAAAACTAATACCGACATCGGCCCGCACCGCTAGGACGGTGAGAATCATTCCAGCCGTCACGAGGTAGATGGTTGAGGAAAGGAACGCCAGTCCGACATTTCCGGCGTAGTAGCGCCACCGGGACACCGCACCAGCAAGGATTGGCTCAACCCGTTCAGCGAGTTCCTCTGAACGGACCTTGAGGATCACTTGGACACCCGGAATCGCGGCAAGGCTTCCTAGGATCGCCAGGATACTCAAGAAAAAGGCACCAATCAGTTCGTCGTGGGTTACGGCCCCCGCCGCCAAGATATGAGCGACGGCGCTGTCTTGATTGAGAACCTCTTCGATGGAGCCGGTGAAGTAGCCAAATGTGATGCCAAGAAGTATGAAGGCAACTATCCATGTCAGCAACAGGCCCGCATTAATGTGTATTGCCAAGCCCCACGGCGAGCGGATGCGCCCCCGCGCGGGCCCCGGGCGCGGTGCCACAGCTCCCTGCCCGAAATCGCGCTTCGACTGGAGGACAAAGGCCAACGTAAGGCAGATGATTGTCAAAACGACGGCATAGACCAGTGGAAGCCAGTTGTTGCCCGTCGCTGGGCGCGCCTCGGTCAGCCATCCCAGCGGGTTGACCCACATCGCCCAGGCATCCGCATTGAGGGAGTAAGCCAAACCGCGTAGCACGTAGAGTACGCCCAAGGTTCCGAGCGCCAGTGTTGATGCTGCTCGCGCGTCGGTCCCAAGTTGGGAGGCGACCGCGGCGAATCCGGTAAACATCCATCCGGTGGCGGTAAATGTTGCCCCAAGAAGCAGTGAGGATTCCCAGTCCCCACCGAATAGGCCTGTCGCGACGCCAGATACCAGGCCGATGAGGACCGATTCGATCAGTGCAAGTCCAACGCCGGTAAGGAGCCGACTTCCCCTCCCGAGGACGCTGGAAGCAAGCAGTTCAGCCTGCCCCGAGTCCTCCTGACCCCTGGTTGCTCGCACCACCGTGAAGGTCGCGGCGAGCGCAGTGAGGAAGCCGCCGAGGGCGAGCGAACGCCAGGCATTAAAGCCGTCAACGGTCGCAAGGTCGAATGCCGGGCCCAGCACCAATCCCAGTGCGGGATTTGATCCGACCGCAGCGGCAAAGGCTGCTCGATCAGCCTGTTCGGGAAAAATCACCGGATACAGCACCACTGAAGAGACAGACAGAACGGTGGCAATGAGGATCCACGGCGCAAAAGTGTGAGCGTCGTAGCGCAGCGAGGTCTTGAGCAGCACTCCGGTACCGGTCAGGGGGCTAGTGCTTCGAGTCGTGCCCTCGCCGTGACGGCCTCGGGTCCGCCTAGCCATCCTGGTCACTGGTTTCGTCCTCGTACAAACGAA
Organism: Schaalia sp. JY-X169; assembly: GCF_014069575.1. Classification (NCBI taxonomy): domain Bacteria; kingdom Bacillati; phylum Actinomycetota; class Actinomycetes; order Actinomycetales; family Actinomycetaceae; genus Schaalia; species Schaalia sp. JY-X169. The sequence goes on along the minus strand of NZ_CP059675.1, from coordinate 1,476,459 downwards.
GGAACAGCGACTCTAGCGATGGCGGTTCCACCGTGAGGGCCGTGAGTCCGTAGGGGACCAGCGCCGTCATCGCTACTCCCACGCCGTCCGCTCCGACCGTGGCAGTGAGCCTGTTGCCGTCAAGGTGCACGTCCTGAAGGCCGGTCAGGGCGGCGGGAGAAGGAACTCGATGCAACGTGGCAGTGATTGTCGTTCGCGCATGCCCGCGGAACTGCTCCAGCGTTCCGGCCTCGACCACGACGCCATCGCGAATCACCGTGAGGCGGTCCGCTAGATTCTCCACTTCCGCGAGGATGTGGGAGGAAAGCAGCACTGTTGTTCCCCGCGCTTTTGCTTCCCCGACCACCTCTTGGAACACCTTGCCCATCAGGGGGTCGAGGCCGCTGGTTGGTTCGTCAAGAATCAGTAGTTCAGCGTCGGAGGCAAGTGCTGCGATGATGGCGACCTTTTGCCGGTTACCTTTGGAGTACTGGCGCCCACGCTTGGTTGGGTCCAACTCAAAGCGTTCAATCAGCTCGGTCCTGCGGCTCTCATTGAGGCCGCCACGCAGAGAAGCGAGCAGGTCGATAGCCTCGCCTCCGCTCATCTTTGGCCACAGCGAGACATCCCCGGGAACGTAGGCGAGGCGTCTGTGAAGCTCCACCACATCCTTCCAGGGATCTTGCCCGAGGACGGTTGCCGTTCCACCGTCTGCGCGGATTAGTCCCAGCAGGACACGAATCGCGGTGGTTTTCCCGGCCCCGTTGGGACCCAGGAAGCCGTGAACCTGGCCGGCCTCGACAGTCAGATTGAGTCCGGAGAGCGCCTGAAACCTGCCAAAGGACTTCGTGACTTCCCGGACCTCAATCGTCTTGGACAGTGTCATTCCAACACCCCCGTTGTAGTTGTTGGATCGCGCAGCTCGCGGTATCGATCGTAGTTTAGTGCCTCTATCGCGCTGTCATTTCGGCATTTAGCATGGTGCTAGGCGGTACGCGATCTCAAAAATGGGCTTCAGGAGATGGAAACCCCGTACAGGAGGTTGGAGCTTATCGCTCCTGCGATCTCTCCAGCCGGGCAAAGGCGCGGTCGATACGAATCTGCAGGATGGCCCCAAGTTCCCGGATAAGTCGCTCTTTCGGCATGGAGGCAAGCGGTTCCAGCCTGACGATGTAGCGCATGGTGATGACGCCGAAGGTTGCGGCCATCGCGATTTCGACTTCTTCCGCGAGCTCTGTTGTGATCCCAAGCTTTGCGCCGACCTCACCAATGACATCGTTGCGGATGTAGTCGCGAAAGCGTTGGCTTGTACCGGCGTCGGTCATAAGCGTTTGCATCAGGACGCGAAGTGTCTCGCCAGAGGTACCTTCTTCGTAGAACTGGAAGGCTCGACGCGCAATCCTGTCGCCAGCACCCTCGCGCCCTTCAGAGAGGTGTTCGAGGATCGTCTCCGCCGGGTCGAGTGGCAGGTTGAAGCCTGCGCGAAACAGACGCTGCTTGCTTTCAAAGTAGTACGTGATCATGGCGGACGTGCAACCGGCCCGCTTCGCGATGGCGCTCATCGTTGTCGGGTCATAGCCCTTCTCCACAAACTCTTCGTGTGCTGCGACAAGAATCTTTTCTTTGATCTCACCTCGTTTCGCAGAGGGACCGCGGGAAGACAATTTCTTCCCTTCTGACTTCCTTGGGTCGTTGGTCCCAGCTGTGGGTTGGGCGTCTTTTGGGCGTTGTGGTGCGGCTTCTGGGTTGTTCGACGACATGGTCTCATCCTAATTTAAACAGGGTGGAAACTACAGCGTTATCTACGTACACTCGGCGCCAGTTGATGATGTAGGAGGTACCGGAAGCAATGAGCAGTAGTAACGCGCTCCGCCTGGGGCTGGATGTTGGCTCCACGACGGTCAAGGCAGTGCTCCTTGATGGCAACCGCGTGGTCTTCTCTGACTACCGCCGCCACAATGCCGACGTGCGGGGGGAGCTACTTCGCTTACTGGCGGACATCTACGACCGGTTCGAGGACGTACCCATTACCGCTGCGCTTACAGGTTCGGGCGGACTCTCTCTTGCCAAGACGATGGGCATTGCCTTCGTTCAAGAGGTCATCGCGGGCACGCATGCAACCCAGACGCTGCATCCCGAAGTTGATGTCGTCATCGAACTTGGGGGTGAGGACGCCAAGATCACCTACCTGCACCCCACGCCCGAGCAGCGCATGAACGGCACCTGCGCAGGCGGCACCGGTGCGTTCATCGACCAGATGGCGACTCTGCTGCAGACTGATCCGACAGGCCTCAACGACCTTGCTTCGCGCCACAAGCAGCTCTACCCGATCGCGTCGAGATGTGGCGTTTTCGCCAAGTCAGATCTCCAGCCACTCCTCAACCAAGGTGCGGCGCACGAAGATCTTGCGGCTTCCATCTTCTCTGCGGTTGCGACACAGACCATCGCGGGTTTGGCGAATGGGCGGCCGATTCGCGGCACCGTCATGTTCCTCGGTGGCCCGCTCCACTTCCTGCCCCAGCTTCGCGCTGCCTATGAGCGCCTGCTTCCCAGCGCAGAAGGCTTCGTCACCCCTGATAACGCCCAGCTTTACGTCGCTATGGGTGCCGCGCTCTCGGCGGAGAATGCCGCAACCGAGGCGCAGTCGGCACAGAAGCTGGTCACGCTTATCGACCGCCTCACAACGGCCCATGTCATTGCGGAGTCCTCTCGGATGAGGCCCCTCTTCGCAGACGATGAGGAAAGGGCGCGGTTCCAAGACCGCCACGCCCTCGACGAAGTTCCGACCCTTCCGATCTCTCAGGCTCACGGGCGGTGCTGGTTGGGAATTGACGCTGGCTCGACAACCATCAAGGCCGTCCTCGTCGACGAGGACGAGAGGATTGTTTTCTCTCACTACGCCCCCAACGAGGGCGACCCAGTGGCCGCGGCAGTCGCCATCCTGCGTCGGGTGCGTGAGGAGCTCCCGGAGACTGCTCACATCGGACGCTCCTGCTCAACCGGTTACGGGGAAGCCCTGGTTGCCGCTGCTCTGCAGATGGACGAGGGCGTTGTCGAAACCATGGCCCACTTCCGCGCAGCCGACCACATGATGCCCGGGGTTACTTCGGTAATCGACATTGGTGGCCAGGACATGAAGTACCTGAAGATCAAGGATCGCGCAGTCGACTCAATCTCGGTGAATGAGGCCTGCTCCTCAGGATGCGGGTCGTTCCTGCAGACCTTCGCGGCGACAATGGGTACGGACGTGCAGAACTTCGCCCGCCTCGCCGTTGAGTCTGATGCGCCGGTGGATCTGGGGACACGCTGCACGGTGTTCATGAACTCATCGGTGAAGCAGGCGCAGAAAGAGGGGGCCAACGTTCGCGATATCTCCGCGGGCCTGTCCTACTCGGTGGTGCGTAATGCGCTCTACAAGGTCATCAAGCTCAAGGACCCCTCCGACCTCGGCGACAAGGTTGTCGTCCAGGGCGGCACCTTCCTCAATGATTCGGTGCTTCGGGCATTCGAACTGCTCACCGACCGTGAGGTCGTGCGTCCCTCGGTTGCCGGACTCATGGGAGCCTACGGGGCAGCCCTGACTGCCAAACTTCACGATGAGGGAACCCAGTCGACCCTTGCTGAGCTGTCCGACCTCGACCGCTTTAGTGTGGAGACAACCCGCAAGACCTGCCGCCTGTGCCAGAACCACTGCCAAATGACGATCTCTACCTTCTCCAATGGGGAACGCAGCGTCTCTGGTAACCGGTGTGATCGCGGCGCCTCTTTGGAGCGGATCCCCAAGAAGTCTGAGCTGCCGAACATGTATGACTGGAAGTACAAGCGGCTCTTCGGCTACCGCCGCCTGACAGAAGCGAAGGCATTCCGCGGTGACATCGGCATTCCGCGTGCATTGAACCTGTATGAGAACTACCCATTCTGGTTCACGATGCTGACTACTCTGGGGTTCCGCGTCATGATTTCAGGACGGTCCGACCACAACCTCTTTGAGCGGGGGATGGAGTCCATTCCCTCTGAGAACGTCTGCTACCCGGCCAAACTGGTCCACGGTCATATCGAGTCGCTGCTCGACAAGGGTGTGAGAACAATCTTCTACCCCTGCGTCAGTTTCGAGCAGAAGGAGTTTGACGGGGCTGACAACAGCTTCAATTGTCCGGTGGTCGCGACCTACCCGGAGGTTATCCGCAACAATATTGAGCAGGCGGAGGACGTTCGGATCATCTCTCCATTCGTGAATCTGGACAACCGCGATTACCTTGCTAAGCACCTTGCCTCAGCATTTTCCGACTGGGATGTTTCGGTCGACGAAATGCAGGCCGCCCTCGACGCCGCATGGGAAGAGGATGCCGCGTTCAAGCGTGACGTTCGTGAGAAGGGTGCCGAGTACCTGCAATGGATTGCTGACCACGACGTCAAGGGGGTCGTCCTCGCCGGACGTCCGTATCACCTTGATCCTGAGGTCAACCACGGAATCCCCGAGCTGGTCAACGGTCTTGGCATGGCTGTGCTCACCGAAGATTGCCTCACTGACGGCCGGCTGGAGCGGCCTCTACGGGTGCGTGACCAGTGGGCTTACCACTCTCGACTGTACGAGGCCGCCGCACGGGTCGGTGATGAGCCGTCGCTGCAGCTGGTGCAGCTCAACTCATTCGGTTGCGGCGTTGACGCCATCACGGCTGATCAGGTGCAAGAGATCCTCGAGGGCCGCGGGGATGTGCACACCGTCCTGAAGATCGACGAGGTTTCTAACCTTGGCGCAGCACGGATTCGGCTGCGGTCGCTGCAGGCTGCCGTTACCGAGCGGGAGTCACTGGTGTCGGAACACGTCGACACGCTGGACCTGGTTGACCCCTCGGGCGCTGCCGCTGCCGAGGAGGCCGCCGAGGCCGGACACGTGGTGCCCCACGCTTCCTTCACGAAGGAGATGCGCGAGGACGGGTGGGAAATCCTTGCCCCTCAGATGGCTCCGATCCAGTTCCGACTGCTTGAGCCGGTTCTGCAGCGCGCGGGCTTGAACGTGCGCGTCCTCGAACACACTAACCACGAGACGATGGAGACGGGCCTCAAGTACGTCAACAACGATTCGTGCTATCCGGCCATCGTGGTGATCGGACAGCTACTGGATGAGTTTGTTCAGGGTCGATCCAACCCTGATCGCACGGCAGTTGCCGTCACGCAGACTGGCGGAATGTGCCGGGCTACCAACTATGCGGCGCTGCTCCGCAAGGGACTTCGGGACGCGGGCTTCCCCCAGGTTCCGGTGATTGCGGCCTCGGTGCAGGGAATCGAAGAGAACACCGGGTTTACGCTGGGTCTTGGTGATATCAACCGAGCGATCCAGTCCATTGTGCTTGGTGACCTGCTGCAGTCGCTGCTGCTGCGAGTGCGTCCCTACGAGGCCGTTCCGGGCAGTGCCATGGAGCTCTACGAGCGGTGGAACGACCTCATGACGCAGTGGCTTTCTGAGGGCGGCTACTCGAAGGAGTGGCGCGGACACTGGACCTTCCGCAGGCTGATTGCAAAGTGCGTCCGGGAGTTTGACGACCTCGAACTGCTGGATATTCCACGCAAACCCCAGGTGGGGTTGGTGGGGGAGATCCTGGTTAAGTTCCATCCCGATGCTAACAATCACGCTGTTGATGTCATTGAGGAAGAGGGGTGCGAGGCCGTCCTTCCCGGCCTCATGCAGTTCTTCCATAACTCAGCGGCTAGCGGGAAATGGAACCAGGAGAACCTGGGGGGAACAACTAAGAACCGCAGGCTGCGCTCGGCGGCGCTGTGGGCGATGGAGAGGTATGAAGATCCGGTGCGGGCCGCGCTGTTGAAGACTAACGGGAAGTTCGTTCCTCACAGAGGGATCCTTGAGATGGCTGAGCGTTCCACGGACATTGCCAGCATGGGGAACCAGGCGGGTGAAGGCTGGTACCTGACGGCAGAGATGGTCGACATGATCGAGCACGGCTGTCCCAACATCATCTGTGCCCAGCCGTTTGCCTGCCTGCCTAACCACGTCATCGGCAAGGGCATGTTCCGCGCGATTCGCAACCGTTACCCAGAGGCCAACGTGGTTTCTGTTGACTTTGATCCGGGCGCTTCCGAGGTGAACCAGCTCAACCGCATCAAGTTGATGCTGGCAACCGCCATGCAGCAGCACGGCGACCAGGAAACGCGGCTCGACTTTGGCGCGGACACGCAGATTACTTGGGACGAACCCGAAGCGTCTGGGTGCGGCGGATGTTCTATTTCTGCGCTAGCAGGGGCCTCGAGTGGAGGCCCGGTGAGCCTCGGTTTGCCGATGGTGCGCCCGGAGGTACGGCGCTCGGCCTAGCCAATCCCGGGACTGGTCCGACGGCGTCGCCCGTTCCCGTTAGCGCGCCGGTTGGGCCATAGCGAGCCGACTAGGTCGTATAACGGCGTCATTCAGGGTGTAGAGGGGCCGGACCGGCTCGCTATGCCCTAACCGGCGCGCTAATGCTGGGGCGTCGCGCAGTGATGCGTGTGCTTCCACCTTCGTCGCGGCCATTTCCACCCCAGTCGCCCGCTTTTCGGCTTCCGTGGTGTGTCTACCACCCTCCATGGTGGGCCCTCACGCTTCCACCGTGTGTTTGCCGCCCTCCACGGCGTGAAATGTATACGTGGGGAACGGAAGTCACCTTGGGGTACATACCCCAGAGGCACATTTCGCCCCCACGTATACACTTCATGCTGGGCGGGTGCTTGGAGTGGGTTGGGCGGGTGCTGGGAGTGGGCTGGGCGGGTGCTGGATCTCCGGGGTCCGCCTCTGGCTGACATCACTCTTGTGGCATGAAGACCAGCGATTTTGGCCCCAGATCTTGCCACAATAGTGCGGATAGGTCAGCAGGCGATTTCTGCCTAGGGCAAACCCTCTTGCTCAGGTTGCGAAGCCGCCATGGTTTCGTATGGAATAGGTGGATGGATGATTATCGAAGTACCAACGGCCGACCCACCTGCGTGACCTTCTTGAAGATGGCAGTGACGCAATGAGCGCAGACATCTGGTGGAGCATCGGCCTCGTCTTCCTCTTCATAATCATCGGCGGTATCTTCGCGGGTACCGAAATCGCCCTGGTATCACTGCGACCCAGTCAAATTGACCAGTTGGCCAAGAAGGGCAAGCGGGGTGAGCGGACCGCAGCAATCGCCCGGGACCCGAACCGCTTCCTAGCTGCGGTGCAGATTGGTGTCACCGTGGCAGGGTTCTTCTCCGCAGCCTATGGGGCATCAGCAATTGCGCCCGCCCTCGTCCCACTTCTGACAAGTTGGGGCATGAACACGTCGGTTGCTAACACGGTGGCGCTGATCTTCATGACCCTTCTTATTGCCTACTTTTCACTGGTCCTCGGCGAACTGGTTCCGAAACGCATCGGTTTGCAGCGTTCAACAACAGTTGCGCTCGCCACTGCCCCGACTCTGGGGTCGTTCGCAACGCTGATGAGACCCGTCATCGCTGTCTTGTCCGCTTCGACGAACGCCGTGGTGCGGCTGTTCGGCGGTGATCCCAACAAGACCAGCGAAGAAATGGACGAGGCCGAGCTCCGCGAGGTCGTCACCGGGCACGAAGGCTTGGATGCTGACGAGAGGGGCATTCTCGCTGACGTTTTTGCTGCGGGGGACCACACCTTGGCGGAAGTTATGCAACCTCGTCACGCCGTGGCGTTTCTTGATGCGGACCAAACGGTGGAGGATGCGCTGGCGAATGTCTCCGCACAGCCCTACTCACGCTACCCGGTCCGTGATGGCAACGTTGACAACATCATGGGTTTTGTTCACGTCCGCGACGTTTGGGAGGCGGCGTTCCGTAACCGCGGTGGCGAGCCGATCTACATTCGTGATCTGGTGCGTGACATCGTGGTCCTTCCTGGCTCTAACAGGCTGCTGCCAACTATCACAACCATGCGTGACCAGCGTGTTCACATCGGCCTCGTCATCGATGAGTACGGGGGCACCGACGGGATTGTTACGTTGGAGGACCTGGTTGAGGAACTGGTTGGTGATATTCAGGACGAATACGACGAGGGCGACGCTGAGGTGACCAGTGAGTCGAAACGGGGGCCGTGGTTGGTTCCCGGTGTCCTCACGCTCGAGGACGTCGCTGACGTGACCAGATTGATGCTTCCCGAGGGGCCCTATGAGACTATCGGCGGTTACGTCATGGACAACCTCGATCGCGTTGCCGAAGTTGGGGACTCGGTGACAGTGGTGGTCGAGGACGAATCGTGGACACTTGAGGTCACGGAGGTTGACGGTAACAGGATTGTTGAGGTTCGCGTGCAACCAACCCCGGAGGGCTCTGGACAAGATGAAGCCACTAAGAGGGACGACTCCCGGCCTTGAGTCGCACGATGTGGGTGCCGCGGGCGCGCTTGACCTCCTGCTCACGCGACTCCAGTTCGGCCAGTGCAGCCGGTGACCACCTGTAGGTGAAGCCGAAGCTGTCCCGGAGGCGAGGCTGGTCAAGACGGTCGAAACCCGCGGGGACTTCGATTGCCGCACCGGCGCTAAACCGGACGTGGCGGTCGTGATGCATGTGGCGCGCGCGGGTGGACTCTGCGAATACCACCTGGACGGAGCCGAGGCGCCCCCAGGTGTCTGGGAGGTACTCACGAAGCAGGCGTTCAGCCTCGCGAGCGTCAGAGGGAATCCTCTCCTCGCCGTATTGACCTTCGATGCCGCGCGCGGCGATTAGGACCACTCCCGCGCCCTCGGGGGCGACCTCGTTGAGGTTCTTGAGCATCCAGGTGACGTGTTCATCACCGGTTTCAAACAGTCGGCTCAGCAGATATTTGTCAAAGATGGTGATTTCTTTGCTAACTGAGGCCAGGGGTCCAAAGAGGGAGTTCCACACTTCGCTCCGCGGGGTTCCTTCGGGGAGTCTTCCGGTGTCTACCAGCTCCCGCAGGCCCTGGTAGAGCTGTGAGTCCGCAACCGAGCCGGGAACGGTGATCTCCAAACCCGGGTAAGGCACAGCGTGACCACTGGTCGCATCGGGAAAGAGTCGCCGGTAGGTCTCTTCCCCCAGCACCGAGAGCATTGGCGCACCCTTGGTGAGGCCCTCGATCTCGGCGAGTGTGCTGGCGACCTCGGCATCTGTGATCAGCGGGGGAGTGGAAGCGCTAAGCCTGCCCTGCTTTTTGAGGCTGAGGAGTAGTTGCTGCCACTCCTTTTTCTCCGCTGGAGTCAGGTCTGGCAGTCCCAGGGAGTCGATCCACCGTCCGGCCTCGTCCGAGGACGTGAAGCGCATGACGCCGTGGCGGAGTAGCAGTTCAACCAGGTCACGACGGAGCGCGGGTGCATTGAACCGCGCTTCCGACTGGGTTGTTTCAACCAGCGCGCGCGGCGTGATGTGAACGTTGAGCAGCACTACAAGTCCCCGAAGATTTCATTGAACTGCTCATCGAAGAAGCCGCCTGGCCAGTGGTCGATGAACTCGCCACTTTCGTCGATGCGGAGTTCGCGTATGGAGGCGTTCCCGCCTTCGGCTTGATCAACGTAGAGGAGGAGGACGTCCTCGGGCGTAATCAACTGCTCCTTAATGCGTCGTTGGATCCTCATGATGAGGGTTTCAGAGTGGGTCTCGGCGATGATTTGGTTGCCCCGACCCGCAGGATTTGTTGACTCAATCAAGAGGTCAGCTAGTTCCGCCTGCATGGCTGGGTGGAGGTGGATCTCAGGCTGCTCAACCATGATCACGCTGTTGGTTCGCGCCGAAAGCTCCGTGATGATCGGCAGGACCTGGGAGATTCCGAATCCGACGTCGGCCGGTGTCACATCCACCCCACTCCGGGTATCGGTGAGTACCACCGAAGCGATATCCCCTAGGGTGTCGCGGTGCTTGGGGTGGATGGGGTTGACGACGTCGAGGACGTACGGCACCCCGAGGCGCTGGAGTGCCGCGGACACCTCTTCGCGTTCTGAAGGGTTCTCCAACAGGAAAAACGGCATGTCGAAGATGCCCGCGTTTGCGTTGCGGTGACTGAACCTCTCTGGAGCGCGGCGCAGGGGACCCAGGTACACCATGCGTTGGGCGAGGTTCACGGACTCTTGGGAAAGGGCCTGGAATAGTCGGGTGGTCGCACTCACCGCCTCGCGCCCCCAGGCCTGGTAGGCGGACCCGGATGTTCGGTAGTCAATCTCTGCTCGGAACTGAGGGTTCAGTGTGCCAACCGTGATGCCATCCGGTCGGAAAAGTAGCTCAGGAAACGCGTCGTCAGCTAGGAAGGCGAAGGGTTGTGCGGCATCAGCTAACGCTCCGGCAGCCTCAGTGCCCTGCACCAGGTCAGAGCGGTAGAGGGCGCCCTCCGTGGTGAGAAGTGTGGTGGCTCGCCGAAATGCGTCAACGGGGAGGTAGAAGTCTGGGGCGTGGAAATCGAACCTAAAGCTGTCGTCGCCCAAACCAAGTTTCAACGCTTCCGGCATCCCCGTGTCTTGAGTATGGGGATAGGTGAAACGAACATCAAAGGAGCGCATCCGACGCGGATCCGGCAGGGCCGCATCAGCATCGATGCTTGGGTTGGAGGCAAATGAAATGCCGATGTTCATTGGTTCGCCAAGATCATGGCGATGCAGCAGGCCGGGCAGGCTGCCGAGGTCGACATTGTCACCGGCTGCCGTGAATGCCCCACTGAGAAGCGACTGCTTGAGAAGCAGAAGCGACTGGATCAGGGACGACTTGCCTGCGGAGTTCTTCCCGTAGAGCAGGGTGAGGGGACGCAGGGGAAGCGTGAGGGGCTCCCCGACACTCTTGAAGTTGTGGAGTCGGAGCTCGGTGAGAAGATGGCCCGGGGGTGTGGGCCGAACCTGGTGACGAATCGGTGGGTTCGTCAGGTGCAGTTGCGGTGCATAGCCTTTCGCCTCCAACTCCCATGAGGGGACAAGTGCGGCAAGCCATGGCGGTGCAACCGGTTCTTTGGCCTCGTCTATCCAGTCGACAATAAGTTGCACTACCGAGGCCGCATCGGAGCGAGTTTGCTCAGATCCATCAACGGTGCTGGCTGCAACCATCAGTACCCGGCTTTCACCGTCGGCGCCAAGTTTCTTGGGATCGCGTGCACCCGACAGTACCCACAGGAAAGGTGCGACGTCGCTGCCTAGCTCTGAACCTGGGGGAAGCGTGATGACGGCTTCGAGGCGCCCTTCCTTAGCCAGCTTGCGGCGCACTGTTTGAATCTGTGTGCGGTAGGAAGAAGAGGCGGGCCGAACAACCACGATCCCGCGCCCCGTTGCAGAGATCAACGATGCCACGAGAGCAAGCCAGGTAGCGTTCCCATCAAGGGTGCGCCACTCAGGACCCACTTGTGAGACCAGGCTGGGTGCGATCTCTGCGCTTGAAAGATGTGGGTTGAGGGGCGGCTGGGAGATGACCAGGTCGAACTTGCGCTCGGGTGGGTCGGTGAGAGAGTTTTCGACCTCTATGATCGGATCGACAGCCCCCGCGATAAGGAGACGCATCCGGGTGATGGCGACTGCGTAGGGGTCGGTGTCGATTCCGTAGAGACACTGGGTTTGCCGCGCCACTGCTGCAAGCGTGCCGCCGAGTCCGCAAGCTGGATCCATTGCATTTTGGGCGGATCCGGCCAGTGCCCCGATGAGCTTGTTCAGCGCGGGTGAAGACATGGACTGCAGAGCTGCTCGTGAAGCGAGGGAGGCGCGCGCGTCGAGAAGGGCTTCGAACCGGGCGGAGATGTCTGCGGCCGCAGTGCGGCGCGCATCGTCGTCAATCTCACCGCAGGTGCGTGACGCCAGATCGGACCAGTTCGACGCCAGCGGTTCAATGAGGGCATCTACGTTAATGTCCGCACCAGTGTGCTGCTTCCAGGTGCGAAACAGGGCGGTCAGGGCATAGGTGATGGATGCTTCCGGGGAGCTTGAGCGCTTCGCAAGTAGGACGAGGCTGTCACGCTCCCAAGAAGAGGTTTTCTCTGGTTCAGTCACCTTCGAAGCTTATGGCATGGCAGGGGCACGTTCGCGCTCAGTATGCAACCCATAGGCGAGATCCGCGCTGGGAGCTACCGTGGGGGAATGGAGATGACAGACAGCTCGAGACATGTTCATGAGCATCACGGCGACCACGATGCTCATGCCGGTCATGGTGGCCATGCCCAGCAGTTCCAGCGCCTCTTCTGGATCATGTTTGTCCTGGCAGTGCCTGTGGTGGCGGCGAACGGAATGTTTGCGGACCTGATCGGCTACACACTGCCTGATATGACCTGGATCAAATGGGTTTCGCCGATCCTGGGTACGGTCATGTACTTCTGGGGTGGCTGGCCTTTCCTGAGTGGGGCCATCGACGAAATCAAGTCACGCAAGCCAGGGATGATGCTCTTGATTGGGCTGGCAATCACCGTGGCATTCCTTGCCTCCTGGGGGGCCAGCCTGCACCTGCTCGACCACCAACTCGACTTCTGGTGGGAGTTAGCCTTACTGATCGTCATCATGTTGCTGGGGCACTGGATTGAGATGCGCTCCCTCGCCCAGACAAGTTCCGCCCTCGACAGCCTTGCCGCGCTCTTGCCAGATGAGGCTGAACGAGTCGAGGGTGATGACGTTGTCCCCGTTGCTCCCGCTGACTTGGAAGTAGGCGACGTTGTGGTGGTTCGCCCCGGCGCCTCAGTCCCCGCCGACGGCAAGATAGTTGACGGTTCCGCCTCAATGGATGAGTCAATGATCACCGGAGAATCGAGAACGGTGCGCCGCGAGAGCGGTGACAGTGTTGTCGCTGGGACAATCGCGACCGATTCAGGTCTGCGCGTTGAGATCACCAAGATTGGTGACGACACCGCACTGGCTGGGATCCAAAAGCTGGTTTCCGAAGCACAAAACTCCTCCTCAAGAGCCCAACGCATTGCAGACCGGGCAGCCGGGTGGCTGTTTTGGTTCGCACTGGGTGCGGCCGTCGTTACCGCTGTGGTATGGGCGCTACTCGGCTCCCCGGATGACGCCGTCGTACGGGCAATCACCGTCCTCGTCATTGCCTGCCCTCATGCCCTTGGCCTTGCCATCCCGCTGGTTGTCGCCATCGCCACCGAACGCGCGGCTAGTGCCGGGGTGCTTGTCAAGGATCGCCTCGCCCTCGAATCAATGCGCAAGGTAGACACAGTCCTTTTCGACAAGACAGGCACCCTGACCAAGGGTGAACCCACAGTTACCGCCATTGTCACTGTGAACGGAATGGATGAGGACGAGGTACTCGCACTTGCCGCAGCTGCCGAAGCTGATAGTGAGCACCCGCTGGCCCGCGCAATAACAGGGGCCGCACAGGACCTGTCGGTTCCCAGTGCCGCTGACTTCGCGTCCTCCCCTGCAGTTGGGGTCAAGGCAACGGTTGACGGTAAGACTATCGAGGTGGGCGGACCGAAACTGCTGGACGAACGCGGCCTCGACCAACTTGAGATCGCCGAGGAATGGGGTGATGAGGGCGCCATCATCCTCCACGTAGTCTCCGACGGCAAGGCCATTGGCGCGCTGCGTCTCGAGGACGAACCACGCCCAGAGTCCCGTGACGCCGTGGAAGCACTGCATACCCTTGGCCTAGAGGTCGTCCTCATCACCGGGGATGCCCAGGCAGTTGCCGATACCGTAGCCGAAGAGCTCGGCATAGACCGCGTGTTCGCCGGCGTCCGACCCGAAGATAAGGCTGCCAAAGTCAAGGAGTTGCAAGACGAAGGGCGCATGGTGGCAATGGTTGGTGACGGCGTCAACGACGCACCGGCGCTCGCCCAGGCGGATGTCGGTATTGCGATCGGCGCTGGAACAGAAGTGGCCATTGGCACCGCTGGCGTCATCCTCGCCAGCTCAGATCCACGCTCTGTCCTCTCCGTCATCGACCTGTCAAACGCCACCTATTCCAAGATGAAACAGAACCTCTGGTGGGCCGGGGGATACAACCTGATCTCCGTGCCACTTGCCGCCGGAGTCCTGGCGCCAATCGGCTTTGTGTTGCCCATGAGTATTGGCGCGCTACTAATGTCGGCCTCAACGGTGGTTGTTGCCCTCAACGCCCAGCTTCTGCGTCGTGTCGATCTGAGCCCTGAGTCTTCAACTAAGAAGGCGTTGAAGTCCGCTTAGTTGTTCCGAGGGCGTCCTCGACGGCCTCGCCGAGGAGGTCGACGCGTTCGAACGTACCAAGTCCCCGGGTCACGTATGCCATGGAGTAGTTGCGTGAGGGGACGAACCAACCTCCACTGCCGCCGATGCCACCCATTCCGAACTCTCCGTCGTCAACGCGCAGTCCAAGCGACCACGAGGCCGGTGAGTCAAGGAAGTGGTCGTGACCAGTGGCCTGCGCCGTGAGGAACTCCCGGTACATTTCAGGGCCGAGGTAGCGGGCCACCGCCCCGTCAGTCCGCCCCAGATCATCGTAGAAACGCGCCAGTGAGGCGGCGTTTGTATAGAGCCCAATGGCCGGGAAGGAACAGGCCCGCCACTTCGCAGTGTTTGTGAAGGCGGGGTCGAGGACGCCAACCGGGTTGGAGAGGGCAGCACTTCCGAGGTCGCGTTCCAAATACTCGGCAGTGAACCCGTCGTCAATGATCGTTAAATCTGCGATTCGGCCCTGGTCACCGGGATTGAGCCCGAAGTGCAGGTCGATGCCCAGTTCTGCTGCCAACGCCTCGGTTGCGGTGGCGACATCGTCGGCTCCCACCGCTGCAAGGGCGCCGTCGATGAGGTGACCGTAGGTTGCAGCATGCTCTGCAATGACCGCGCCCGGTTGCCAGCGTGGTTCCTGGTCGATGAGATCCTGGATGAGTGCAGACTTGTCGGTGGGATCTACCTGGAGAGCATACTCAGAAAAGGTCGGTAGACCAGCGGTGTGGCTCAGTATGTGCCGCAATGTGGTGGATTCTTTGCCGCGCGTTGCAAACGTCGGCCACCATCGCTCCACCGGCGTATCCAAATCGAGCAAACCATCACGAACCGCCTTGAGGGCAGCCAGTGCAGCGATCGGCTTGCCAGTCGAATAGGTCATGGCAAGTGTGTCCGGCTGCCAGGGCCGACCTAGGCCAGCGTATCCACCGTGAACCTCAAGCAGGGGGACGCCATCGCGCCACACGCTCAGACTGGCTCCGACCTCATCACCGTCGTTCAGCAGTTGGGTGAAGACGTCGAGGACGCCCTCGAATCCCGGTTCGAGGATTGGCGCGTTGGAGTTCATAAACCAAAGGCTACCGTGTCAAGCATGGCGGAGCCCCTGCGGGACTCACAGCCGTCTAAGATGCAGGTACCGGGAAAGGGCGGTGAGATGCGTAAAGATCAGGAACCGAATCTCGCTGACGTCGCGGCGCTTGCGGGTGTCTCTCCCACGACTGTCTCTCGGGTCCTCAACAATCGCGGCTACCTGAGCCAGCAGACCAAAGACAAGGTTGCGGACGCAATCAAGGAACTGAACTACCGGCCGAATGAGGTCGCTCGGGCACTGCTGGGGAGCAAGACAAATATCGTTGGCATCATCGTCCCAACTGTCGCACACCCATTTTTTGGAGAGTTGGCGGCCGCCCTCGAACACCATTTGGCCGAACGTGGCTACCGTGCCCTGCTCTGCAACAGTATGGGTAGAAGTGACCGCGAGCGCGGCTATCTGCGCCAGCTTGAGGGACGGCGCGTTGACGGACTGATCACCGGGGCTCACAATGCCTTGATTCCCGAGTATGAGACAACGCGCCTCCCGATCGTCATGGTTGACCGCAACCTTGCCGGACACATCCCTAACGTGCGGGCAGACAATCGTCAGGGAGGCAGGCTCGCAACCGAACTCCTAATTGCCAGGGGGTGTTCGAGGCCGTTGCTGGTGACATCCTCACTTGGCCCCAGCAACCTGCGTGAGGCAGGCTACCGCGAGGCGGTGGCGGCCGCAGGCATAGAGCCGCTCGCCGTTTCCGTAAAGTTCGGCACACCGGAGCCAGAGTATTCCACCATGTTGCACGCCGGTCTTGAGGATCTGCAGGGCAGTTTTGACGGGGTCTTCGCCACTGATGACCTCACCGCCTGCAATGTGGCGAACTGGGCGCGTTCGCGGGGGCTGCGGGTCCCGGAGGACCTGAAGATTATCGGCTTCGACGGCACCAGCGCTGTGCGAACCGCGGCTGCCTGGCTCTCAACCGTTGTTCAACCGATTGATGCCATGGCGCAGAAGGCGGTGGAACTTCTTGTCGCTCAGATCGATGCCGAGGGCGGAACTCGCGACGATGAGGAGCCCAGCGTCTTTGAACTTCCCGTATCCGTCGTAGAGAGTGCATCAACCAGTCTTGCTTCGAGCGTTGCTACTCCTGAGGTGCCGCCCTCTATCTGGTCAATCTGACCACGGGCCGCAGATCCGGGGCAGCCACGAATGCGTCGAACGGGAACATGGGCCGATCGATTTTGGCGTGTCCCAGCCGCTCTAGGTCTTGGTCCACGCCACCGGGAGTGAGCGCCATCATCCAGCCTCGTTGCGCATCATAGAGGTCCGGTTCAAGGTAGCCGATCTTCACAACCACCACGTCCTCATCACGCGGATCAAGCCTCAATGCAAGGTACTGGTCTAGTTCCGCATACTGGTTGCGCTTCGAGGTAACAATGAGGTCGAGGCCGCCCGTGGTGATCACGGCGGTGAGGCCGCCGCGCGGATCGTCGAAGATCGTCCGCACGTTACCTGTGACCTCCACCGGTCCCGGATCCCGCGAATCGATGTTGCCGCCAACCGGAGTGCTAACTGTGTTTCCCACACCGGCTACCGCGCAAGCCGTGACAGCGTCAGGGTCAAGGATGGAAGCGAGAGTGACACTCAGCGTCCCCTCCATAACCGGAGGCCACTTCAGCAGCTCCGCGAGGGCGACGGTAACATCATCCGCACCACCAGCACCCGGATTGTCGCCAGAGTCTGAAATAAAGTAGGGGCGCGGACCAGTGAGCGCGGCCTCGAGGCACTCCTGCACGGTCCCAACGGGCGCCACAAACTCGAACTGCTCCCGAGCATCCCAGAATGCCTGTGCGAGGGCGCTTGCCTGTGCCGCCACGTCCTCGGAATCGTCGCCCGTCACGACCACCGCGCCCTTACAGCGGGGCTGGTCGGCCCAAGCAAAGCCGATCCAGATCGCCACATCAAGGATGCCGGGGCGGGCCTCGATCGGCGGGATCATTGCATAGAGGCCCTTGGCGGGTTCAATGCGGGTTGAGGTTTTCTCTCCGGGCAGCAGAACAGGGACATGCACCAGGGCCTTCGCGGGTTTGCCACTGCCAGAGATGATGCGCTCTACCAGGTTGCGCGCTGCTCGCTCGCGTGACTCCAGGGCGTCCTCGTGCGGTGCCATGCGGTAGCAGGTCAGCAGGTCACAGCCCTCAAAGAGATCCATGGAGACGTTGCCGTGCAGGTCCATTGAGGCTGAGACTATCGGCTCCTCTCCAACCGCGTCGCGGATTGCTTGGATCAAGTCACCTTCTGCGTCGTCCATCCCTTCCACGCTCATTGCGCCGTGGATGTCGAAAAAGATGCCGTCAAGGGGAGCCAAGCCCGCAAGGCCCGCCGCAATCTCAGTTTTCCAGGATTCGTACGCTGTCCGTTCGACCACACCACCCGGCAGGGCCCGCGCGTGCAGGACAGGCAGCCACTCAACTTGGCGGGCCCAGGACTGATCCATCCATGCGTAGCGCGCAAGCAGCTTCCTCCCACGAGTGACTTGGAAGTCGGCTTCTGTGGAGACGTAGGGCGTGAAGGTGGAAGATTCGATGTGGATGCCGCAGATGGCGATACGTGGTTTAGTCACCGGTCAAGGTTACCGTCACAAAGCTTTCGGCCCGGCCTGCAGGGGATCTGTGCAGGCCGGGCCGAAGGATTCTTAACTAGGCCTCGTCCTCAAGGACTAGAAGTTGTTGGCCGAAGTCAACAGGGCCGACTACCGCGCCCTCGACGTCAGCAAATTTCTTGTGGTTGGTGACCAGGACCGGGGTGATCGGGGAGTATCCGGCGGCTTCGATCGCGTCGCGGTCAAAAGAAACCAAGGGGTCTCCGGCTTTGACCTGAGCGCCGCGCTCCACGTGGACTGTGAAACCTTCGCCCTTCATGTTGACGGTGTCGATACCGATGTGGACCAGCAGTTCGGCGCCGTTGTCGAGCTTCAGGCCGACTGCGTGTCCGGTTGGGAATGTCATGACAACCTTGCCGGAACTCGGGGCTCTGACGATTCCTTCGATTGGGTAGATCCCAATGCCCTTGCCAACTGCGCCGCTGGCGAAGCCGGGATCCGGCACCTGATCCAGTGGCATTGCGATGCCGTGAAGAGGGGAGGCGACAGTTCCGACGGCCTCAACCTCAGTGCGCTCGAGGACCGCAGTTGCAACTGCTGCTGCATCTGTGGCGTCGTAACCAACCGGCATATCGTTACCTTGAATGAGAGCACTAACCGCCGCGGCCTCGTCGATCTTGTCGAAGTCTTCTGCTGCTTCTTGGACGCCCTCGACCAGGTCGGCCTTGCCTCGGGTCTTGCCCCAGAACATCGCCAACCCAAATGCCAGACCGATGGAAACTGCCTGGGCGACGAAGAAGAGCGGGATGTCTTTTGGCACCATGGCGACGAAGCCGAGGATACCGGCAGAACCCAGCGACATCGAGCGCAGGTCGAAGAGGCTTACCAGGGCGGAACCAAAGGCGGAACCGATCATGCCGCAGAAGAAGGCCCAGCGGATTCGAAGGTTGACACCGAAGATGGCTGGCTCGGTGATCCCGAAGAAGGCCGAGGCCGAGGCCGCGCCTGCCAGACCCTTGATCTTCTGATTCTTCACCAGGAGGAAGATCGCTAGTGCAGCGGCTGCCTGAGCGGAGTTGGCCATGGAGGCAATCGGCAGAACGAACGAGCCGCCCGTTGAAGCAACATCAGCGATGAGCGGCAACTCGATGGCAGGGAAGGACTGGTGCAGACCGGTGATAACGATCGGGGAGTAAACCAACCCGAAGACGAAGCCGCCAACTGGACCGCCGTTTGTGTACAACCACAGGAGACCCTCGGTAAGACCGTTAGCAACGATGCGCATGAACGGACCAACAATGACGAAGGCAAGGAACCCGGTGACGATCATTGTAACCAGCGGGGTAACCAGGAAGTCGGTGGTGCCCTTGAGACGCTTGTGCAACCACTTCTCAATGGTTGCCAGCAGCCAGGCAACAGCAATCATTGGGATGACTTGCCCCTGGTAGCCGACCTTGGTGACGGTGAGCCCGAACAGTTGCCAGGCCTCCATGCCTCCAGCAGCGGCCACATCGACCTGGGCGTAGGCGTTGATCAGTTCGGAAGAAACCATGGCGGCGCCCATCGCGGCGCCGAGGTAGGGGTTGCCACCAAAACGTTTGACGGCCGAGAAGCCGATCAGTACGGGCAGGGAGGCGAACGCCGCGGAGGCAACCAGCTGGATCAGCGCCGCATAGTCGGTGAGCCAAGGCCACAGCTCAATCAGCGATTGGGGTCCAAACAGACCCTGAGCGGTCATGATGTTGTTGAGGGACATCATGAGGCCGCCGGCTACCAGCGCGGGAAGCATCGGCACGAAAATGTCGGCGATAGTCTTGATGAAACGTGAGAAGACGTTCTGCTTCTCAGCAGCTACGCCCTTTGCTTCATCTTTGGAGACTTCCCGGACACCTTTGTCAGCGAGGTTCTTGTAAACGATATTGACATCGCCGGGGCCGATGATGATCTGAAACATACCCCCGGCGGCAAAGGTGCCCTTGATGTCGGGGTCGTTATCCAGTGTCTTCTGATCGATCTTGTCGTTGTCGACAAGGACAAGCCGGAGGCGTGTGGCGCAGTGCGCTGCCGCCGAAATATTCTCTGGGCCGCCGACGGCGTCTAACACCGTCGCAGCGACTCGACTATGGTCCATATGCTGTTCCTCCCTGAACTGCCCGGGGTCTGTCCCCAGCACCAGTGTGTCAATCGTATGACAGAGATGTCAATCGATTGACAGAATGACCTGCGTCACATCTACAGTATGGTCGCTTGTGCGCGGACAAGTGTGGTTTTGCCGCCGATTTGGACGCGGAACCCATCGGG
Organism: Schaalia sp. JY-X169; assembly: GCF_014069575.1. Classification (NCBI taxonomy): domain Bacteria; kingdom Bacillati; phylum Actinomycetota; class Actinomycetes; order Actinomycetales; family Actinomycetaceae; genus Schaalia; species Schaalia sp. JY-X169. Next base: position 1,456,442 of record NZ_CP059675.1, on the reverse strand, counting down.
GTCTAGATAGCTGCGCATCGTGAAGGCTGTGTGGCCGTCGCCCACGAATATTTCCGTGACAGACCGGTCGTGAACGACCTTGACTTTGCGGGTCCCCGCCGCGGGGATCGTGATTTCACGCCTATCTCCGTGCGGGTAGTGCGTGGAGGAGCGGTCGACCATCATCGTGTCGTCGGCAAACGCAATGCGAACGTGAGCGCCGTCTGGCTTTCCCAATATGATGTGCCAAGCGTCGTCGCCCGCAACCTCTAGGTCGAGGACGAAACTGCGCTGGTCAGCCAACTCTGCAAAGTCGACCTCCTCACCCTTGACCGCCGTGCCCGACGCAAGCTGTACGCGCGTATCGGGCTCCACGAAACGCTCAAGGCGCGGGGACTGGTAGATTCGCCCATCCCGAAGCGTCAGGTCCCGCGCGGTGGTCAGCATGTGGACCCAGCCATAGTCGCGCAGCGAGGGCTGGTTGTCTTCGGAGGCGTTCCCGACCCACCCCACCAGGAGGGGAGTTGTCGCGTCCTCGTCCGGTCCGAAGGTGAAGACCTGCGGTGCATAGAACTCGAACCCGCTATCCAGCTCAATGAAGTCTGAGGTCGGCGTAAAGTGGCGCCCCTCAAGATGTCCGACCACATACCCGCAGGCAAAGATGTTGCGGAACTGGTGGTCTTCGGCATCGATTCCCTGAGGCGAAAACAGCAGGACGTCAAACTTTTCGCCGGTTGCTTCGTCCGCCAACTGCAGGACGTTGGGGCATTCCCACATATAGCCGAAGTGCTCGTAGCCTTCCCCTTCAACTTCGAGTTCCCCCGACAGCTCCCAGTTCTCTAGGTCGTCGGAGGTGTAAACCAGAATTGCCCCGCTGAGATCTTCCCTCTGTGCGCCCAGGTACATCACGTAGCCATCGCCGGCTGGCACGACGAAGGGGTCGCGGATATGGGCTGTGTATCCGGGGGGAGGTCCTGAGATGAGCGGGTTTGCCGCAAGTTTCTCAAAAGTCTTGAAATCGCGAGTGGTGACTGCACACTGGTATGCCTCCCGAACGCCCTCGTCCGTCTTGACGTTGCCCGTGTAGTGCAGCCACGTGACGTCACCGCGTTGAATAGCTCCGCCGGAGTAGACCCCGCTTCGGTCGAACCAGTCCGTGGGCGTGATGGCCGGGTCGTGTTGAGTCCAGTTGACCAGGTCCGAGGACGTTGCGTGGCCCCAGGCAATCAACTTGCCGGTGGGGAAAAATGGGCCGAACTGGTAGAAGACGTGGTAGACGCCATTGTCGACGATGAGGCCGTTGGGGTCGTTGAGGCGTCCCACCGGGGGAGCCACGTGGAACCGTGGATAGTTGGGGTCGGATGCGGCGTTGGAGTCCGCAATTGCGCGCTTGGTTTGAGCCATAAAGTCTGTGTAGGAGATCACAAGCCACAGTGTGTCAAAGGTTTAGCAGAGAGTCAAGGGGTACTGACACTCCCTGTCACAAGCCCCGGAGCACCGTTACCCTTTTGCTAGGAGGAACCCACTTTGGCACAACAAACCAATGACCTCGACTATGTAGGCGACATCGCAAGGCGACTTGCCCGATCGATGGGCCGTGTCCTTAGCGGTCAATCGGGTCCAATAGAAGCGGCCATCACCACACTGTTTGCAGGTGGACACCTGTTGATCGAGGATGTTCCCGGCGTCGGCAAGACGACGCTGGCCGCCGCGTTGGCAAAGTCCCTGGATGCCGGAATGCGGCGCGTCCAGTTCACCTCCGATATGCTCCCCACCGACGTGACGGGTCTTTCCATTTACGATCCCGGTGACCAGCGGTTCCATTTCCACCCCGGACCGGTGTTTACAAACGTGGTCATCGCGGATGAAATCAACCGTGCCACCCCCAAGACGCAGTCAGCACTTCTTGAGGCGATGGGTGAGGGGTCAGTGACAGTCGACGGTCAGACATATCGCCTACCAGCCCCGTTCACCGTTGCCGCTACGCAGAATCCCCAAGATATGGAGGGAACGTTCGCCCTTCCCGAGGCGCAGAGGGATCGCTTCATGACCCGTGTTTCCCTGGGGTACCCCGATGTACGTTCGGAGATTGCCATGCTGGCAGACCGCGGCGGTCGCGATCCGCTCGACGGCGTCACAGCTGTTGCCACCGTCGATGACGTGGTTGCCGCGCAGCACGCCGTCGCGCGGGTCGCCCTGTCTGATGAGGCAGCCCGCTACCTAGTGCAGATTGTTGGGGGGACGAGGTCGCATTCCGGACTCGTCCTCGGCGGCAGTCCGCGCGCAAGCCTGCACCTAGCGAAGATGGCTCGGGCACGGGCCGCAATCCGCGGACGCGCATTCGTTGCCCCCGACGACATCGCCGTTCTGGCGGGAAGCGTACTCACGCACCGCCTAACAGTTGCGGGTCGTTTCGGGTCCGTGAGTGAGGCCCACAATGCAGCGTCGGCGATTGTGGCCGAGGTCGTGGCAGGGACACCCACGCGATGAGGGCCCCGCTCAACCTCACAGCGCGCGGTTGGGCGTTTCTGATGAGCGCGGCCGCTCTTGGTTGCGGCGCCCATTTTGTGCAGCTGCGTGACACCTGGTATCTGGTGGCATTCCTGGCAGCACTCGTCTTTGTCGGGTTGGGATCAGCCGTGGCACTGCCACTAGTTGCCCGCCCTCGTCTGCACCTGTCAGTTTCGAGTCGTCTTCCCACAGTTGATGAGGACATAGCAGTTGGCATTCACCTGCGTGTGGCGGTTGGTGGGGTGGTCACTGTGACGGCGCATCTCGTAGGCAGCGCCGAGTCCATACCTATCAAGACCCGCCGCGGCAAATCGACAACCGCCACCGTGCGCTGGGTGCCGAGAAACCGCGGCCCAGTCCGCATGGTGGTATCTTCCCTAGAGTTCAGGGAACCACTTGGCATCGCCGTGCGCAGACTGCGCGTTCGTGAGTCAGAGGAACTGTTGGTGCTGCCGGCGGAGTTAGGTGGACTGAAGGAGGTGGCGTGGGGCAGTGGCTCCGAGGACAACCAGGCTAATTTGAATGGTATGGGCGTCCCCGGAGGTGCGGTGCGCGACTACCAGGCAGGTGACCCGCAGCGGCAGGTCCACTGGAAACAGAGTGCACGGCAGGGGTCTCTGCTGGTGAACCTACATGAGGACGATGCCGTTCAGACTGAGAATCTGCACCTTGTCACTGACGCAGCCGCATACGCAAGTAGCGAAGATTTTGAAACTGCCGTGCGGGCCGCCGCGACCATTGGCTGCGAGTGGCTGCGGTGCGGGGTACAGGTGAGACTGACGGTCGGTAGTTCAACTCCCCAATTGTTCACGGAAGAAGAATCCCTCCTCGTGGCGCTCGCCCTCGTACAACCGAGTGGGGACGCCACCCCATCTCTCGACAGGGGGGTCGTTGTGACCGGGGTCCACCCGCCGGACTCTCTTGCCTCACGACCGGGCGGTACTGTCGTCGCTGTTGGCCATGTGACGGTGCCGGCGGGGTGGGAGCTTGTGGTGGTTGAAGGCGGCGCCAGTGACTGAAGCAGAACCTCGGAACGGTACTTCTGCCCTGGTTGTGCTGGCTTCCACCGCGGTGCTTACGGCCCTGTGGTACCTAGTGTTGACGTCCATGACGGCGCTGATGGAGCCTGGGCCATGGTTGCATAGTGCTTTCGCCGTGGCCGCCACGACCACCATTGTTACGGGTCTCCTCAAAACGCTTTCCTGGTACACGGCGGCTGCCCTCGGCGGAGCCATGGCGGGGCTCGGAGTGGTGGTGTACCGCGCAGGCACATGGCTCACCGACCCGGCGTCCCTGTTCGCGATGGCGCGCGTCGACATCATCGAGGGCGTGGCTCCCATGGTGGCCTCGCAGCCACTTGAGGCCCTGCTCCTAGTGTTTACGTTCCTCGCCTCGGTGATTGTGGCTCTGATCTTTGTGGGAGCGCCAGCAATCGCAGGGATTGCAACATCACTTCTTCTTCTGGTGCCGTACGCCGTGACAGGAGTGTCGGTGGGCGGGGAAACCCTGCTGCTGGCGGGTCTCGCCCTCGTGGTGTTGGTGTGGCTCGGGGCGTCGCGACTCAATCTGGCGGGCCTGGTTGGCGCAGCGGCAGCCTTAGGGATCGCCGCCGCAGTGGTAGCCGTTGCACCGATTCCGCGTGACCGCGTCTGGAACGAGTCGCTGATGCTGGGCCCCGTGAGCGGTTCGGGTGTCGACGTCACGATCGCCCTCGCCGAGGATCTGCGGCAACCCAGTCCCACCGTGGCATTCACCTACACAAACACCGCCGGTGGCCCGACGCGCTTCAAGCTGGCGACTCTTGCCGAGTTTTCCTCGACCGGGAGGTGGTATCCCCAAGAGGAGGCGGCCGAAGGCGACCTCGACGTAGAGACGCGCCGGAGCGCGGTGGAGCAGCCGCCCTCGCCCGTCCCAGAGCAACTACAGGCGGTAGTTGAAGTGGAGATCGTGGGGTTAGTGAGCTCCTGGCTGCCCCTGCCTGACTCGTCTTCTCAGCAAGTTACCGGTGGTGGGGGTGGGTTTAACCCGCAGGAGTGGATTTGGCGCGAAGAGTCGAACACCGCGCATTCGGACGTGGCAGTCACCCGCGGTGGCAACCGCTACATGGCGCTAGCGGAACCCGTACAACCGACCGGCGAGGTCGCGCAGGGCGGAGCTGAGCAGTACCTGGAATTGCCCGAGGACGTTCCCCAGGCGATTCGAGCCGCGGCGCAGGAAGTAACGCAGGGAAGTGAAGACCCCCTCCAGGCTGCCTCCGCTCTTGAGGGCTGGTTCCGTTCCGGCGACTTCACCTATGACGAATCAGCCCCTTACTCGCCAGGAACTGACAACCCGTTCTCGGTGATGGAGGCTTTTCTTGAGACCAGGAGTGGCTTCTGCGTCCATTTTGCCTCCACATTTGCAGTTATGGCCCGCAGTGTTGGGATTCCAACGCGGGTTGCAGTCGGATACGTCAGCGGGTCTGAACCCGGTTCGCAGACCTCGGTGCGTAACAACGAGTTGCACGCGTGGCCGGAGATCTACCAGGACGGCTTCGGCTGGGTCGCTTTTGAGCCAACTCCAGGTGGCGCCGGGGTGCGCGCTGAAACGGGCGACGACGTGCCCGTAGAACCTGAGGTCGAAGAAGAAGCACCGGAGACTCCAGACGCGGCCAATCCTCAGCGGGAAGAGATCCCGGAGGAGGACGTCACCGCCGACGATGCGGCCAACCCAGTGGAGAGTTCCGAGGGTGTCGTTGAGGGAGAGAGCCTGGCGGGACTGGTGTGGCTTCTAGTCGCCCTCATTGCCCTGGTAGTACTCACTCCAGCAACAACTCGCTGGATCAAGAGAGTTCATCGGTTGCGGGGTGTGTCCGCCCAAATGGCTTGGGCAGAGTTCGAGGACACGGCGATTGACTTGGGTCTCATGGGCGCACTCCGAGCCCAGACCACCGATGCCCTGGTGGAGGACCTGGGTGAGAGGGGCATTTTGAGCGCCGGGAGCGCGCAGTACCTAGCCGATGCAGCCAATGCTGAACGCTACGGAACGCCTGCGTCCCCTATCCCTAGCTCAGCACTGCAATCCGCCCTCGACGCCTGCGTTGCGGAACTACGCGCCCATGCGTCGCGCTCACAACGCTTCCTTGCGGTTGTTTGGCCGAGGTCGCTGTGGGACAGGCCTACCCCAACTCGCCGATCTTGAAGCCTGCCAGTTCACGCTGTGCTTCGGCGTTGCTGCCGTGCTGGCGCTGGAATGCTGCGGTGGCGTCGGTGCCGCACAGCGCTTCGATTTCTCGAGATCCGCCGGGGTGTTCTGAAATCCACTCGGTGAGGTCGTAAACGGATCCGTCGACGGAGGCCCAGCACGAAGTGGCGTCTGAGTTCTGCGCAACCTGCGCTGCGGTGAACGTTCCCGTCGTGTCGGAGGCTGACTGCGGGTCAGATGAAGACTCGGAACCCGCTGGCGCGTCCTCGACGGTTGCTTGCTCGTCCTCGACGGCTGTGCTCTCTGATTGCGAAGTCGTGCCGCCCCACGCTGCTTCCGCCCCGCTGTGTCCGGTCAGCACGGTGAAGATCAGGGTTGCCACAACTAGGACCACGGTGACGATTGAGGACGCCCAGACGATGCGGGACTCCTGCTCATTGTCGCGCTCTTGATGTTGCAGAAGCCACCAGACGATCGCGGAGACACTGAGCGCAGCGGCTGTCCACACCAGAATCGTTCCCAGGGTTGCGTGGCGGGCAGGTAGGCCAATGGTTTCTGCGAAGGCATTTCCGGTCAGGACTGCTGCGACAGCACCAAGGGTGCCGACGACCAATCCCGCCACGGCCAGCCACGCGTAGTGGGGGCGCCACTTGCGAACGAAGATCAGTAGCACAAGGGCAAGGGCAGACAGTGGAATCAGAACAACGGGCGCGTGAACGACCAGGGGGTGTAGTGGCAATCCGCCCATGATTTATGTGCCTTTCCGACGTGGTTGAATGATTTGAAGCTACGCGGAACCCGTTGGCACGTCAACAGATTCTCACCGCTGGCGCCCCTCTGGGCGGACACCGCAAAATCCAGGTAAAGGTCAGGCACGCCGTGATTCGAGTAGCGTGGGGGCATGGAGCTGAAAGCCGAAGTTGGAGATTTCCTGCGTTCCCGCCGAAGTGGTTGAATAAATCCTGTTGCACTGACCCCTAGAACCCGCCGACTTTGTGGCGGCAAACTCCCTTGGACGTGCTCTCTATGCACCTCTGCTTGGTGACCCTGACAACAAATAGAACACTGCACGGTTCACTTTCCTCAACCCTGCATCCAGAGGCTTCTTCCCAGACTGGGAAGAGAACGCCGATGCAATAGCCGCCACGCTTCGAAACTATTTGGGGCAGAACCCCGACGATGAGGTGCTGGCAGCCCTCATAGAGGAGCTCGTTGAACGCAGTGAAGACTTCAGGGTCCGCTGGGATCAACACGATGTGAGGCACCACCGAGCGGGCCTGAAATGGGTGAATCATCCAGAAGTAGGGGAGATGGAGTTCTCTTACCAGGTCATGAACCTCCCCGCTAACCCAGAGGTCGAGGCAGCTGTTGGCATGCACCGCTGATGGGTGGACTAGCAGTTCCTGGGCCGGACCCATAAAGCGTTCAGAGCATAATCCGCATCCAGACGTGAACTCCGTACTTGTCATTGGCGCTTCCGGCAGCATCGGACGACTTGTGGTTGATGAGCTGGTTCAACGAGGGGCAGCCGTTAGGGTCATGGTCCGCGCGGGATCCAGTGCTGGATTCCCTCAAAGCACCGACGTCACTGATCCCACCGCGGTAAAGGACGTTCTCGACCCAGACACTCCGCCGCTTACTGACGAACCTGCACGGGTTTTAGCTGGTGCGTCGGCAAGCCTAGAGCCAACGCTATGCGGTCCTTTGTGGGGGCATCAATCGGCGAACGATCCTTTGAACCGGGTCTGACAGGAGCATGACGAATAGCGAGTAGTAGCCAACGACAGGGAAAACCACTGCTAACACAAGTGCGACTGTAAAAAGAAAGACCAGAGAGATGTCAATCGCGGCACCATTAGTGACTTCCTGGTCCCCGCCGGTACGCAGGTGCGGATGATTGCGGACGTAGAGCCGCACTGCCAGTGACATGAGAGAAGTCAGGATCAGACTTCCGATGTAGAGGACTCTCGCGAGAATGTCGTCATCTGCCATTCGCCCCGCAATCGCGGTTGCGATCGGGAGCCAAACTATGGTCAGTACCCAGCCTGCGAGCAGCCACAGGAGTGGTTCGGTGACCCGTTCTACAACCGAGAACAACCTCAGGTTGATCATCCAAAACATCATGATCAACACGAAACTGATCAGAAAGCTGGTGATTTGCCCACGCTGGCCCACGAGCCATGTGAGCGTGTCGTCGCCGCTGCGTGCTGCGTCTCCCAAACTGTCCATGAGCGGCAGGATCAGCAAGGTAAGTGCGATGGCGACTACCGCATCAATGAATGCTTTGGGACGCTCGACGCCATAGCCTATCTTGGCTTCGGCGATCGATTCTGGTGTCATGTCCAGAGTCTACTGCCGTCGACTTTCCCCGGGTTGGACACCGGGTGGTCATCCTTCACGGACCGCATGGGCTGGTGGACAATTGGCTGTGTGTACTGTGCCCGCGCGATAGACCGGAGGAATCCATGCAGCGGATCGTTCCCAACCTGTGGTTCACGGCAAATGCTGAAGAAGCGGTTGGCTTCTACGGGCGGGCTTTCCCTGACTTCAAGGTCCTTGCGACCGAACACTATCCAACCGAGGGGCTCCTAGACTTCCAGGTTCCTTTCGCAGGCGAGATTCTAACGATTGAGTTTGAGATTGCCGGTTTTCGTTTCATCGCTATCAACGCCGGCGAGGAGTTCCGCCCCAACCCAACAGTGTCATTTTTCGTGCGCTTTGAACCCGGCGAGGCACACCAGCTGCGCAACTTGCACGCCAACTTGGTCGAGGGCGGTAAGGAACTTATGCCACTCGACAGCTACCCATTCAGTCCGCAGTATGCGTGGGTTGAAGACAAGTACGGGGTGTCGTGGCAGTTGATCACGTCGGACCAGGATCGTCCTCGGATCATGCCCAACATACTCTTCTGCGGGCCCCAGCAGGGGCATGCTGACGAAGCGGTCAACTTCTATACCTCACTGTTCCGCGGCAAGCGGGCACTGACTGAGCCCTACCCGGATGACGCCGGCAGCCTGGCGGGTCAGCTCATGTACGCGGAGTTCGTCTTGTTGTATCAGTGGTTCATTGCCATGGATGGAAACGACCCGCAGTGGTCATTCTCGCCGGGGGTCTCACTGATGGTGGAGTGCGTGGATCAGGCTGAGATTGACTATTACTGGGATGGTCTGAGCAAGGTCCCTGAAGCCGAGGCTTGCGGGTGGTGTGTAGATCAGTTCGGGTTGAGTTGGCAGATCGTGCCCGAGCGGATTGATGACATGATGGCTGCTGCTGGCGCGTACCAGCGTCTCTTGGAGATGAAGAAGATTGACATCAATGAGCTTCTGGGGCGGTGACTTGGTCGCGGATTAATCGTTCGGTCTCCTCGCGATAGGCTGGTTCGGGAGGAATGTTGTCGATCATTGCTATTGCCGTAGCTGTCCTAGTGGGTTGTTTTGCTCAGGCTGTCGCTGGTACGGGCCTGGGACTCATTGCTGGCGGCATCTTGGTTTCTGTGCTTGGCCGGGAGCCATCAATCATGCTGCTGACGTTGATCTCTGTACCCATGATGTTGGCGGTGGGGTGGCAGAACCGCGCGGGAATCCACTGGTCGAGAGCGCTCATTATGGGTGGGACGGCACTGGTGTTGTCTCCTCCACTGGCAATAGGCTTGCGCGCATTGGATCAATCGGTCTTGATGGTGGTGTGCGGAGTTCTCATTTTGGTGTCCGTTGCATTGCTCTACTTCGGCTTCTCATCGACGAAGCTGGTCGGGAAGAGGGGAGCTGTGCTTGCGGGCTCACTGACTTCTTTGTTGAACATGCTCTCTGGCACCGGCGGGCCTCCGGCGGCGATCTATGCGGTCAATTCGGGGTGGGATGCCACGGCGACGCGGGGGACGCTACAGGTTGTCTTCTTCATGGTGGGTGTCGGCACGGTCGCGTCGCTGGGTGTCTCGCACTGGGAGCCGGAAGTGGTGATTGCGGCGGCTGGAGCGGCGCTGGTGGGCACGGTGGCGGGCATGCTATCAGCGAAGCATGTTCCGGCGGAGTACGCGCGCCTGGCTATCTTGGCGCTCGCGACGCTCGGCGGGTTCACGGTCCTGGGCTCGGGGATAGGACAGCTCGCGGCCTGACGAGCCGGCGCCGCTGGTGGAATGCGAGGCGGTGCGGCTGGAGGATTAGGACGCTGCGCTGAAGTTTGCGAGCCCCCCAGCCTCCCGTTCGCACAAATCAGCAGTGCACGCCCGCCGGTGTGGCGGCGTTTTGTTAGGCGGCGTGGTCCCACAGTGTTGGTGGCGCCCCATTTTGGCTGCCTGGTGGCGCGCCTTGTTGGCCTGGCTCCCTACTGTGTCTATTTGGTGGCGGGCTGGTTTGGTTTGGTGGCGGACCTGTTTCGTCGGGGGCTGCGCCGTGTGGGCAGCTGTGTGGATTTCGGACAGCGGTTTGATGGGTTTTCTTATGCTGCCAGTGTTGACTGTTGGTAACTGTAGTGGACGTCGTTGGGGTATTGATAATTGAGTGCGGAGTGGCGTCGTCGGCTGTTGTAGAAGCCTTCAATGTAGGCGATGATATCGCGTCTGGCTTGCTTCTTGGTGGCGTAAATCGTGCGGTAGACACGTTCGTTCTTTAGGGCTGAGAAGAACGATTCCGCCAATGAATTGTCCCAGCACACCCCGGTCCTACCCATCGAGGAACGCATCCCTAAGCGGTTGACCAGAGTCCGGTAAGCAGCGGAGGTATAAACGCTTCCTCTATCAGAGTGGAAGATCGCGTCTGGTTCGATCCAGGTGGTGGCTGCAGCGTTCTTTAACGCGTCTTCAACTAGTTCGGTACGCATGTGATCAGCGATGGACCAGCCCACGACTTTCTTGGAATAGCAATCAATCACGGTAGCCAGGTAGATGAAGCCTTGCCAGGTATGAATGTAGGTAATGTCGCCAACGAACTTCACGCCCGGACACTGCGCGGTGAAGTCCCGTTTCACTAGGTCTGGCATCTTGGCTGCAGCGTCTTCATCGGCTTGCGTGGTGATTCGAAATGGGCGTGGCTGACACGGTATCAATGCCTCTTGTCGCATGATCTGGCGCACCAACTCCGGGGAACACTCGATACCCTCACAGGCCAGATCGGCATGGATACGCCGATACCCATAGGTGCCATCCGACTTCTCGAAGAAAGAACGGATCCATACCGCTAGGTCCGCTCGGCGGGCTGCGGTTGCCGACTGCGGGCGCGACAACCAGTTATAAAACCCCGACGTTGACACCTCCAACCACAAGCACATCTTTACTACCGGGTTCGTGTTCGACGCATCATTTCTTTGGGAGTCGATGTATTCATATTTGCTCACTACCGCTGCTCCCTGGCGAAGTAAGCGCTGGCTTTTTTTAGGAATGCCGTCTCAGCCCGCAACTCCTGATTCTCACGCTCGAGCTCCTTCAAACGAGCCCGCTCCGACAAGGTGAGCTCTTCGTTACTACCGCCGTGTTCCTCACGATATTTGATCAGCCACCTGCGCAAAGTCTCAGCGCCAACCCCATAGGCCTCAGCGACATCCCTAATCGGCCTCGAGGTAGAAATCACCTCCTGACACAACTCGTCCTTGAACTCCTGGCTAAATCGCCTTCGTGATGCAGTCATCCTACGGATCTCTCTTTCAGTAAGGCCCCCAGTCTAAGAGGGCCCACTATCCGAAATCCCTAGGCCGCCCAGTGTCTATCTGGTGGCGCGCTGGTTTGGTCTGGTGGCGCGCTGGTTTGGGGTGGGAGGACGCGTGTGGTTGGTTGCCATTTTTGGGTGGGGTCTTTCCAGTGGGGTGGTTTGATTTGGGGGAGCCCGTTTTTCATTTGGATGTTCCAGGGGCCGTGTTCGATGTGGCGGTGGTGTCCGTGGCAGAGGAGGACGCCGTTGTCGGTGTGGGTTTTACCGCCTTGGGCGTGGGGGGTGACGTGGTGGACTTCGCACCATTGGGCGGGGGTGTCGCAGCCGGGGATGATGCAGCCGCCGTCGCGGGCGAGGATGACGCGTTTTTGGTGGTTGGTGAAGACTCTTTGGGTGTTGCCTAGTTCGGTGATTTTGCCTTGGGGGTCGGTGGCGTAGAACTGGATGGCTCCGGTGCAGGCGGCGTGTTCGATGGCGAGGTTGGAGATGGTGAGGGGGCCTTGGTTGGTGTGGATGAGGCCGGGGCGCCGGTTTTGTAGGGCTTGGCGACTGGTTTGCATCATGACTACGGTGCCTGATCCTCCCAGGAGGGGGGTGCCGGGTTGACCGGTTTTGATGAGGTTGGTGGTGTGGGTGGCGGCTGTGGAGGCAACAGTGATGATGGAGGCGAAAGCGTCGTGGCGTTTTTGTGCGGGGCTGCGCTGATCCCAAACCCCACCAGCATTGTCACTACTGTTGCTGGCCTGGTCGCCACTGTTGCTGGAGTGGGTGCGGGCCGGGCCGCTGCTGCTGTTGTGGGCCTGGTCGCCACTGCTATGGGCGTTGTCGCTGCTGTTGGCCTGGTTGGTGGGGTCCCAGTGGTGGCGTGTTCTGGGGGAGGTGATGGTGTTGAGCATGGTTTCTAGGTGGGCGGCGATTTCTGGGGTGAGGTTGGCGCGTAGGGGGATGAGTCCGTGTGCTTCTTGGCCGATGGTGAGGAAACGTTTACTGGTGGTGTGGTAGTCGGCTTCAACTATTTGGCGGGGGTCCCAGAGGTCGGCTGCTTGGCTGCAGGCGCGACGTATTTCATCTAGGTGAGCGCCACTAAAACCCACACTGGCAGGACCCAAACCGATGCCGGTGCCAGTGCCAGTGCCAGTGCCAGTGCCGGCGCCAGTGCCGGTGTCAGTGTCAGTGCCGGTGGTTGTAGGGGTGTTTCTGGTAGGGAGATTGTTGTTGTGGAGGTGTTGGGCAACATCGTGGTAGTTGCGGTTGTCACCTGGTAGGCCGAGGGCGGTTCCAACTAGTTGACCTTCCATGTCCCAGGTGTGGGTGCCACCGCGTTTGTCATGTTGGGTCAGAGTGTCAACAATGCGGAGGGCGCCTGCTTCACTAAGCCCCCCAGTTTCAAGGGCGGAGGCTACTAACTCAAATGTTGCGCCACGCACCGGAACACCGCCACTGCCAACCTCAGGGCCACTGCCACTGCCAGCAGCGTTGCTAGCGAGGTCATTGCAGCTGCCAGGGTCAGTGGAGGGGTGGGTTTGCGGCAGGGTTGCTTCGGCGAGGCGGAGGCGGGCGCGGGCCTCGGTAATACTGCAACCGGTTAGGTCCCGTACCAGTGCAGCGCCCCCGGTGAATCCGGCCATGGCCCCACCATGGAGGGCCCCACTCTTCAAACGTTGATCTAGAACTCCCGCACACCCGGTACCAATGGCTTGCAAGCGCTTGACCAACACGGCAGTAATCTGGGCTAACTCCAAAACCTGCGAGTTGGGCGCCCCCATGATGTCAGTGATCGCCGGTAAACCGGCTCCCACCGCGGCCAAATCAGTAATGACCCCAACCAAACCCGCCGGAACGTCCGCTGCAGGTCCGGCTGAGAAGCTGGCCGCCGGGATCGCCCTGCCCTCAACGATGCCCTCTATAGGACTGGTCAAGATCATCACCCCCCGTAGAAGTCGCACCGAACAAGTAGAACACCTGTTCGATAAACCAACCCTACGAGGACCCTCCGACATCAACCCCCCAAAACCACCACCCCCACACCAAACAGTGACCCACCTCACAAAAACGGGGGCGTGGGGGAGTCACGGAATCAGCGGAACAAAACTGTAAAAGCCGTGATTACTGGAGGTTATCCGACCTTCAGGATCCTTGCGGACGGCCACCATCACGGATGCGACGGGAACAACCAACACGCCTCCAGGCCCCAACTGGTCGACCAGTTCCCGTGGCAGGTCCCGCGCCATCGCAGAGACCAGAATGCGATCAAACGGGCCCTGATCCGGAAGGCCGAGGACGCCCTCGACGGATTGGTGCACTTCAACCTGAGGCCACGGTGCGAGCGCTTCTCGGGAACGCTCGACCAGCTGCGGGATTCTCTCCACCGCATAAACCTCTCCCGATTCCCCGACCAGTTCAGCCAGCAGGGCGCTTGTCCAACCCGATCCGGCACCGACATCGAGGACGCGCGCACCGCGGGCCACATCCAGCAGTTCAAGCATGTTAAACACGGTAGTTGGTTGAGAGTTGGTGACGCCGTAGCCAATGGGTAGGGGAACATCGGCATCGGCATGGGCACGCTGACCAGCAGGAAGAAATAGTTCGCGAGGCGCCCCAACTAGTGCGAAAGCGAGTGCATCGTCCACCATCCCTCCATTCTGCAGCGCTGGGAATTACCCCGACTCTACCGCTGGGAGTTGGACACCTGCCACAACCGGCTATATTGCTCCCCGTAAGCATGTTCGGGATTGGACCGTACACACATTCAGAGGATTCGAGGACAGAAATGGCTCCCAAACCAGAGAACTACCATTTGATCTGCGGCGGAACCTCGTTGATTGCCCATGTTCCTCGCTTCGGGTTGCCTCGGGTTCTCTACTGGGGTCCGGCCGTGGGGGAGCTTTCTGAGGTCCAGCTGGAGAGTTTTGCCGCGGCGCAGGTTCCCTACACCTACGGCTCAACTGCAGACACAGCTCCGGCACTATCTTTGTGTCCGCAACAAAGTGAGGGCTGGTCTGGTACGCCAGGTTTGGTGGGCTCCCGCGGTGGGATCGCCCTCTTCCCCCTCTTTGAAACCCTGTCCGCCACGACAGACGACCTCGACAACGGAAGTCGCGCAATCACCTTTGATTCCGTCGACGCAGAGTCGAACGTCCGACTGGTGACAATGTTGGAACTCACCCCTTCCGGGCTTCTTCGCACCCGCGCAGAGCTCACCAACATCGGCGAGGACGGCTACGCACTTGACTCGCTACTTCTGGCTCTTCCAACCCCGAGCGCGGAGACCCAGGTGATCGACCAGACGGGCCACCACCTGCGGGAGCGAGACATCCAAACCCACGACTTCACCATTGGGACGCACGCCCAAGCTCTCCACATGAACCGCGGTCACGCGGCCTCTTCCATTCATGGAACCTGCGCGAACGGCGCGGGTTGGCGCAGCGGGTCCGTCCACTACATTCACGTCGCTTGGTCGGGGAATACCCGCAGCCTGGCTGAGAAGGACACCCTTGGTTTCCAGACTCTGATGGGAGGCCAACTCCTGCTCCCAGGTGAGGTGGGCCTCAACGCCGGGCAAACCTACACGTCACCGTGGATCTACGCGACTTGGGGGGAGGGGTTGGACGAGGCCGCTGGGCGCATCCATGACTACCTGCGCGCACGCCCGAACCATCCCGCCGCCCCACGTCCGGTAACCTTCAACGCCTGGGAGGCGATCTACTTCGATCATTCGCTTCCCCGCCTGCTTGAGTTGGCGGATGCCGCGGCACAGATTGGTGCTGAGCGTTTCGTCCTCGACGACGGATGGTTTGGAAGCCGCCGTGACGACACCGCAGGACTGGGGGACTGGGTGATTTCCGAGGACGTCTGGCCGGACGGACTCACCCCACTAGCGGACGCGGTCCATAAGAACGGGATGCAGTTTGGCCTGTGGTTTGAGCCGGAAATGATCAACCCTGACTCTGATGCGGCCCGCGCCCACCCGGAATGGATCCTCAAACCAGCGACCCACATGCCCATAGAGGCACGCCAACAACAGGTCATTGACCTAACAAACCCGGAAGCGTTTGAGCATGTGCGTGGCCAGATGTTGGCCGTCTTGGACCAGACGCCGATCGACTACATTAAGTGGGATTTCAACCGCGACATGCACGAAGCGGTTTCCCAGCGTTCCGGTCGCCCGGTCTACAACGACCAGGTCAAAGCAACGTATGCACTGATGGAAGCACTCCTCGAAGCACACCCTGAACTTGAGATTGAGTCATGTGCGGGCGGCGGCGGCCGCATCGACCTCGAGATGATGAACCGAGCCGTGCGGATCTGGGCCTCGGACTGTATCGACCCCCTAGAGCGCGTCCTGATTGAGGCCGGTACGGCCCTGCTACTTCCCCCGGAGCTGGTCGGCTCCCATGTTGCCTCCCAGGTCTCTCACACCACCGGGCGCAACCTCAACCTGACGTTGCGGGCTGCGACCGCCATGTTCTCTCACATGGGAATTGAATGGGACCTAACTCAGGCCAGCGACGATGACCGCGCTGAACTTGCTGCCTGGGTGACCTTTCACAAGAAGATCCGCCCCCTTCTGCACACGGGACGCGTGGTTCACGCCGACCACCCGGACGACGGCTACTGGGTCCACGGTGTCGTAGCGCCCGACCGTAGTGAAGCGGTGTACTCGATCACCCGTGTGGCGACCTCGGCTCAACGCCCAACTCCGCCACTGTGCCTGCCTGGCCTTGACGCAACCGCCAGTTACACGGTCTCCGAGCTTCTTCCCGAGGGCGCCGAGGCGACCGTTGCTGGTTACGGAGGGGCGCAGGTGCCCTGGTGGGGAGGTGATTTGCACCTGACTGGAAGCGCCTTGGGGCTGGGTGGTATCCGCTTCCCGGACCTGAACCCGGAACAGGTGATTCTGCTTAGGATCGTTGCAACGCCCAGTGAGGGAGCTCAGTCGAAGGAGTTGAGTAGCTGATGCGGACTTCTGTTGCCGAAACGCTCACGGAAGCGTATGGAATAGCTGCGGATCCAGGTGCTCTTTTCGAGGAGTACCTGGATTTCGCGCGGGACCCTGCGAACACGTACCGCGGCACAGCCTCCGGCGAACACTTCACGGCCAGCGGCTTCGTCTTCAATCTGACCCGGGAAAAGGTCCTGTTGTGTTTCCATAAGAAGGGACAGTTCTGGGTGCAGTTTGGTGGGCATATTGAGCCCGAGGATGACTCTCTACTGGAGGCAGCAACCCGTGAGGTGAAGGAAGAGAGTGGACTTGCGAACCTGCGACCACTGCTTCCATACCCGGCGGAACTTAACCGGCACGAACTATCAGATGCTTTTGGGAAGTGTCGCGCGCACTGGGACGTAGGTTTCGCTTTCGAGGCGACCGAGGGCGAGGACGTGCTGGTCAGCGATGAGAGCGAGGACGTGCGCTGGTGGCCCATCCGCGCTCTGCCAGCGAACGCGGCTCCTTTGCTCGGTCAGCGAATCACAGCGGGCCTGGCTGCCGTTGACTCTCTAATGACCAGGGATACAGGAATCAGTTCCGGCTCCAATGTGACGGGACGTGTTCCCCGTATCTGAGCCAGAAGCTGATCGACCGCCCGCTTCGTGAAGAGGTGGAAGTTCTGGTCAACGGTGGTCAAGGGTGGGGTGGAGAACTTTGCGAGGGCGGTGCCGTCGAATCCTGCGACAGAGATGTCCTCGGGAACGCGTACACCATGCTCCTCAAAGTAGCGCAGCAGGCCGAAGGCCATTTCATCATTCGCGCAGAAGACAGTGGTCACATCGGGATCCTTGGCGATTTCTGCACCCGCGGAGTATCCCGACTGGATACTCCAGTCACCACGCCAAACCACTCCCTCTGGTTGGTTGGCATCCTTGAGTTCTTGTTGGAAGGCCTTTTCTCGCATTACTGACGGATATGAGTCAGCGGGACCGGCCAGATGGCCGATCGTGGTGTGACCCAGCTCGAGCAGGTGCTCCATGACATCCTTGACGCCCTGCCGTTCGTCGGCATTAACACTGGGGTACTGGTCCGACATCTTTGTGTCACATGCTGTGACTGGAAGCCGTGGCGGCAATGCCACTGGGCCTGTGGAAACGTGACCGATGCGGACGATGATGAGACCGTCAATGGGGAGATCAGCAAGGCGGTCTGCGGCCCGTTGGAGTTCGGCGGGGTCGGAGTGGCTGATTTGAACCAGTGTCACGGTGTACCCGCGCTTCTCGGCCTCGTTGACTATCCCGGATGTCATGAGAGATTCTCCGGTGCGCTCCACCTGTTGCGTCACAACCCCGATTGCCTTGTATTCACCACCTCTAAGCGAGCGTGCCGCGGGATTTGGGGTGTAATCGAGCTGCTCCATTGCCTCGCGCACACGCGCTTCTGTATCGCGTGCGACTTGGGATGACCCGGTGGAGACACGGGATGCGGTTTGCGGAGAAACGCCCGCAAGGCGAGCCACATCACCCAGGGAGGCAGGCTTCTGTTTGGAGCCGGACTTTCTTGAGGCACGCACGACCCGGACCCCTCCAAATCTCACCAGCGGCTGATTACGTTACCAGACTGTTATCAGTTCGAACTGAACCTAATGTTATTCTTACCACGTTGTTGGTAACGTTACCAATGACAGTGGTGTCAACCAATGGTGCATACGCCATCCGAACATTTCGGACGGTTCTCAAGGAAGATATGGGTCGCGGCAAGATTGTCGTGCGGATTTCCTTGGCCGTCCGTTAGGCGCCTGGCCACTCAACAAAGGAGTTCGAGAGTATGAAATCGATTCGCAAGAAGTCTCTGCTTGCCGCAGCGGCTGTCCTTCCGCTCAGTCTTGGTTTAGCCGCGTGCGGTGGAGGAGATGGGGGAGGGTCCGAGTCTGGCGACGCGTCCGGTGACGGCGGCAACGAACTCACCGTTTGGGCGTGGGACCCAGCATTCAACATCCGTGCAATGCAGGAAGCTGAGAAGATCTACCAGCAGGACCATCCTGATTTCAAGCTCAACATCGTTGAAACGCCGTGGGATGACCTTCAGACCAAGCTAACAACTTTGGCCATGTCAGACACTCTTGAAGAGCTGCCTGACATCTTCCTGATCCAGAACAATGCCACACAGAAGAACGTCATCAACTATCCGGAAATCTTCGGTTCCATGACTGGTGGCCCAGTTGACTTCGCGGAGTTCCCCAAGGCCGTTGTCGACTACTCCGTGATTGATGGAGAGAACTACGCTGTCCCATTTGACTCGGGCACCGCAATCACCGCGCTTCGAACCGATGTTCTTGCGGAGGCCGGCCTAACCATTGATGACTTCACTGACATCACGTGGGATGAGTTCATTGAGAAGGGCGAGGCCGTTCTGGCAGCTACGGGCAAGCCTCTCCTTTCCGGTGTGCGGGCTGAAGCTGACACCATCATGATGATGCTGCAGTCCTCGGGCGCCTCGCTGTTCGATGCTGAGGGAAACCCGACCATCAACTCCCCTGAAGTGAAGGTCGTCCTGGAGCAGTACGCGAAGCTCATCGAGAGCGGCGTGATGATTGAAAAGAACTCGTGGGATGAATACATCGGTTCATTCGTCAATGATGAGGTTGCTGGCACGGTAAATGGCATTTGGATTGTTGGCTCGATCCAAACCGCTGAAGATCAGTCCGGTAAGTGGGCAATCACCAACGTTCCGAAGCTCGACGGGGTAGCTGGTGCGACTAACTACACCGCCAACGGTGGGTCATCATGGGCAATTTCGTCCTCGGGTAACCAGGAACTAGCAATGGACTTCCTGGCGGCTACGTTTGCTGGCTCAACAGAGTTGTTCGACACGATCCTCCCCGAGACGGGCGCAGTGACGAACTGGATCCCTGCGGGATCATCGCCTGTCTACCAGGAGCCACAGCCGTTCTTCAGCGACCAGCCCATCTTCGAGATGGTTGTTGGATTTGGTGAGAAGGTGCCAAGCAACAACACCGGCGCCTACTACTACGAAGGTCGCAACGCTATCGGTGTTGCTTCGACAGAATACCTAGGCGGAGCAGACCTCGACACCGCGCTTGCAAACGCGCAGCAGCAGGTTGAGTTCGCAATGCAGTAGTGCACTCTCGATGGGCTGGGGAGTGAACCTCCCCAGCCCATCAACTTCACCGGCTTCGCTGGTGTTATCTAAAAGATTGGCGGTAGAAGACCGCCACAACCTGACACGAAAGCTGGACTCGTGCAAGCAGTTGAAACCGGAGCGAAACGCTCCCTCTTTTCTCGGAAGGGGACAGGTAATCCCGAACTGGAACGGGAGAGCCGGATGATGTCACCCCCAACCCGTAGAAATCTCACCGGCTGGGCCTTCTTGATCCCCGCCGCCACGCTCATAGCAATCATGAGCTTCTACCCCATGTTCCAGGCCTTCATCCTGTCGTTGCAGACAGGCAAGGGCTCTCGAATGACCTGGGGGGAGCCGCTGTGGGCAAACTATGCGCGTCTCTTTCAAGACCCCATCTTCAAACTGACGCTTTTCAACACCTTCATCTACCTGATCATTCAGGTTCCGATCATGCTGGTCCTAGCGATGGTGCTGGCGAACCTGCTCAACAATCCGAACCTGAAGTTCAAGGGCTTCTTCCGAACCGCGATCTTCCTACCGGCTGCCGTATCGCTGGTTTCATACTCACTGGTGTTCCGAACCCTGTTCGCAACGGACGGCACGATCAACAACATTTTGAAGTCGATCGGGTTGATAAGTTCCAACATTGACTGGTTGGGTCAGCCGGGAACTGCACGCGCTGTCATCATCATTGGTCTGCTGTGGCGCTGGACCGGCTACAACATGATCTTCTATTTGGCTGCCCTGCAGAACGTGGATCCGGCAACACTTGAGGCTGCTCGCCTTGACGGCGCAGGGCCTATCAAGACGTTCTGGTACGTGACCGTGCCGCAGCTCAAACCCATGATTGTTCTTACGGCAATCATGTCTACGAACGGAACACTGCAGCTGTTCGATGAACCGTTCAACCTGACAAAGGGTGGGCCCGCAAACACGACCATGTCGATGTCGCAGTACCTGTACAACACGGCATTCAACCTGAACGACAACTTTGGCTATGCCTCAGCGATCTCATACGCGATTCTGATTTTGGTCGCGATTCTTGCGTTTATCCAGATGAGGATTGGTGACAAGCGTGACTAACAAGACACTCCGGAAGGCTCCGGGCTACATTTTCCTGGTCATCTTCTCTCTGTTCTCTCTGTTCCCCCTGTATTTCATGTTGGTTTCCGCAACGAACACCTCAAGGGATGTTCTGGCTGCCCGCATGCTGCCAGGCGGAGCGTTCATGGAGAACTGGACCAACTTGACTGCGAATCATGGATTGTGGCCAGCGGTCATGCACTCCACGATTAACGCGGTGATCACAACCGTCCTCGCCCTCATCATCTGTTCTATCGCTGGTTACGGGTTTGAGATCTACCATTCACGCGGAAAAGACAACCTGATGAAGGTTCTGCTCCTCGCGATGATGATCCCGTTCGCTGCGACGATGATTCCCCTGTTCACCCTGTTTGCCGACTTTGGGATGCTGAAGGGATTCTGGGGTTCGACGATGGCGGTTGTTCTGCCGACGGTCGCGACGCCGTTCCTGATTCTGCTGTTCAGGCAGGCCTCACGCAGTTTCCCCCATGAAACCCTGGAGGCAGCGCGCATTGATGGTCTGGGTGAGATCGCTATTTTCACGCGCATCTACATGCCAATGATGAAGCCAACCTTCTCTGCTGCCACGGTTATTACCTTCATGGCTGCGTGGAATAGCTTTATGTGGCCGAAGGTGATCCTACCTGCAAGATTCCAAACCCTGCCGATGTTGACCTCAGGTCTCACAGCGGGCTACGTAACCGACTATGGTGTTCTGATGCTTTCAGTCCTGATTGCATCCCTTCCGACAATGGTTATCTTCCTAGTACTTCAGAAAAGCTTCTCAAACGGAATTATTGGAGCCGTCAAATGACCTTCGACCTCACGCTACTTTCGGATCCGCAGGTAGTCGCAATCAACCGCTTAGATCCTCATTCGGACCATCGGTGGTTTGCATCCCTCCAAGAGCAGCGTGGGGGGCGAAGCAGTTACGAGCAAAGCTTGGATGGAACCTGGAAGTTCCACTACTCTCGCAACCCCCTCGGCGTTCCGCAGGGGTTTGAGAAACTCGATTACGACACCTCAACCTGGGATGACATTCGCGTTCCTGCTCACATTCAGATGGAGGGCTACGACCGCAATCAGTACGTCAACACGCAATACCCGTGGGATGGCCAGGAAGAGCTAGAGGTCCCTGAAGTTCCCATGCGGTTCAACCCCACGGCGTGCTACGTGAAGAACTTTTCTTTGGATCGCACCCCTGAGCCCGGTGAACGTGTCACCATCACCTTCAACGGCGCTGAGAGTGCGATTGCCCTGTGGCTCAACGGCACATTTGTTGGCTACGCAGAGGACAGCTTCACGCCCTCGGAGTTTGACATCACGGAACTTTTGGTCGAGGGCGAGAACAAATTGGCCGCCGAAGTATTCAAGTGGTGTTCGGCCTCGTGGTTGGAAGACCAGGATTTCTTCCGCTTCTCCGGTATCTTCCGCGACGTTATTTTGCGGACTTACCCGGCTACCCACGTGCGGGACATTCACGTCGGCGTCGACGTTGCTGACGACCTCGCTTCCGCAGATATCAAGATTGATGCGGATGTCGAGGGCGAAGGAAGCGTCGTTGTCTGGTTGGGTGGGCAGGCCCTGGATGTGGACGAGGACGGGAAGTTCGTCATTACCCTGACCAACCCCCACCTGTGGTCCGCCGAAGACCCTTACCTCTACGAAGCTCAGGTAGAGGTGTCCAACGACGAGGGCGTCGTCCTCGAGTACATTCCCCTGAAGATTGGTGTTCGTCGTTTCGGAATCGAAGACGGACTGATGAAGATAAACGGCGAGCGCATCGTCTTCTTCGGCGTTAACCGTCACGAGTTCGGGTTGCAGGGCCGCGTCATGACGCGTGAGGAAACTGAGGCCGATATGGTCGCCCTTAAGCAGGCCGGTTTGAATGCGATTCGTACCAGCCACTACCCGAACAACTCGTTCTTCTACGAGTTGGCTGATCAGTACGGCTTCTACGTTATGGATGAGATGAACCTCGAGAGCCACGGACTGTGGGACAAGGTTCGGTTCGGGGAACTTCCAGTCGAGACAGCCACACCGGGGGATAACCCGATTTGGCTGCCGTCCCTGTTTGACCGTGCCGCCAACATGTATGAGCGCGACAAGAACCACCCCAGCATCGTGATCTGGTCGTGCGGCAATGAGTCATTTGGTGGCACCGACATCTTGGCGGTGTCGAACTACTTCCGCGACGTTGACAGCCGTCCAGTGCATTACGAGGGCGTCCACTGGGATCCGCGTTACCCGGAGACCACGGACATGTACTCGCAGATGTACACGCCTGCCGCAGATGTTGAAGAGTTCTTAAAGGAGCACCGCGACAAGCCATTCATCCTTTGCGAGTACGCACATGCCATGGGCAACTCCTTTGGGGCAGTGGATCGATACATGGATCTGGCTGACCGCGATCCGCTGTACCAGGGTGGTTTCATCTGGGACTTTGCGGATCAGGCGATCCTCATGACTGACCGCTATGGCAAGCAGTACTTTGGATACGGCGGGGACAGCAGTGAGGCTCCGTACGACAACGAGTTCTGCGGTAACGGCATCTTCTTCGCTGACCATTCACCGACTCCCAGGATGCAGGAGGTCAAGTACCTGCACCAGGGGATCCGCGGCACGGTGACGCCCTCAGAAATCACCATCACGAACCGCTACAACTTCACCAACACCAACGCATTCGACTGTGTTGTCACCGTGTCGCGTGAGGGTGAAGTGGTTGAAGAGGCGGGTCTGGAAACCAGTGTCGCTCCCGGAGAGACGAAGGTTTACGAAGTCCCCGTGGCAATCCCCAACGAACCGGGCGAGTACACGGTGGACGTGTCCTTCCGACTCCGTAGCGATGAACCGTGGGCTCCCGCAGGCTTCGAGGTCGCCGCCGAAAAGGGGGTCGTCGAGGTCGAGGGCGCACCTGAGCCCATCCGTCCTCCGGCTCCGACAGTCGTGGAAGGAATCCACAACTACGGTGTTTATGGAGAGAACTTCTCCGTGTCGTTCTCAAGGTTGTACGGCGGGATCCAGTCCTACCGTTATGGCCTGACGGGCGATGGCGGGCGTGACCTGTTGAAGACGGTTCCGGTGCCGAACTTCTGGCATGCTCCGACCTCGAACGAAAGAGGATGGGGCGCACCTGCCGAGGACGGACAGTGGTTGCTTGCCTCGCGTTACGCGAAGTCCACATGGACGGAAGATAATCCGACCCTGGAAGAGCGCGATAACTTGGCGGTAGTTACCTACAGGTACGCGCTGCCAACAATCCCAGCCAGCGAGTGTGTCGTGGAGTACGCGGTGGACGGCGCCGGACACATTGATGTCACGATGACCCTGAAGCCGGGGGAGGGACTCGGTGACCTACCCGAGTTCGGGATGCTCTTCACTGCGGACGCGGATCTTTCCGAACTGAAGTGGTATGGCGAGGGTCCGGATGAAAGCTACTCGGATAGGCGCGGCGGCGCACGTCTTGGGGTGTACGAACAGAAAGTTGCCGACCAACTGACCCCGTACCTTCGTCCTCAGGAAGCCGGCAACCATACCGGAGTCCGCTGGGCTGAAGTGACGGACGAACGAGGGCGGGGCCTACGGTTCGACACCGACGCGCCAATGGACTTCTCAGCGCTGCACTGGAGTCCGTTTGAGATCGAGAATGCTGCTCACCACAACGAACTGCCACCCATCATCAACACCGTGATTCGTCCGGCTTTGGCGCGACGCGGCGTTGCTGGGGACAACACATGGGGGGCGCGTCCTCACGAGGAATACCTGATCCCGGCTGAGGAGATGGTGTTCAAGTTCGGGTTTGTCGGCCTCCTGTAGCACTGCGGTGGTATCTGAGTCGCATGTCCTTCGTAGGGGCGGGTTGTTGATCCGCCCCTACGAAGCTGCGGACTGGGATGGTGTCGGAAGAGTCTGCGTACAGACCGGTGATAGCGGTGACGATGCAACCGGGATTTATGCCAATGACGACTTGCTCCCCGCTATCTATGCCTACCCCTACGTGGTTTTCGAACCGGACTTGGCGTGGGTGGTTGTGGCGGATTCAGCCGAGGACGATGCCAATGACGGTGATGTTGTGGGCTATATTCTCGGCACCTCGAACGTCACCGCGTTTGTTGAGTGGTGGGCGGGGGACTGGGCTCCCAAGTTTGAGGAGCTCCTCCCAGTTGATGACGGTTGGACTGGCGCTGACCTTGAAGTGCGCAGCCGCGGTGAGCACCCCGAAAACCAACTGAATGAGATCGTGCGGAAGTACCCGGGGGAGTTCCATATTGATCTGCTCCCTGAGGCCCAGGGACACGGCCTCGGTCGCACGCTGATCGCCATTTTTGCCGCGGCACTGCGTGACCGGGGGGTGCAGCGTCTCTCCATTGGTGTTGGGGCAGCCAACCAGGACGCCCTGGCGTTTTACAGGCATCTTGGGTTTGAAGAGTTGGGACGCGAAGTTGCGGAATCTGGTGAGGTCCTCGCATACCGCATGGGTGCACAGGTAACCGACCTGGTTTGACCACCTGGGTGTTAGCCTCCTGCGAGGATCCGCTGTTTCTGCATCTCGAACTCTGCCGGGGTGAGGACACCTGCGTCCCGGAGCGCCCCGAGCTGTGCCAGCTGATCGAGCATCGGTGACGCAGGAGGCGGCGCGCTCTGAGCTTTGACAGGCTGGTTTACTCCGGCTATTGCGGCATCTTGGGCCGCCCAGCGCTGCTGCTGGCGGCGGTGAGTGCTGCCGATTACCCTGGTTGCAACGTGAGCCCTGGCGGCTGTGCGTAGCAAGCTCATGTCTAGCTCTTTTCTTCTAGTGCGTGGTCGAGGTCGGAAATGGCAACTCCGCCAGAGAAGACTTCAGCCCCTCCGGCCCGCACCCATGCCTCGGCTGCGGTTGCAAGCGAACGATCTTCGTAGACAATCGCCACCGCGAATTGTCCATCTTGTAAGTCTGCGACGATCGTGTCCATGTCTTCAGCGTCGAGGATTCCTGAGTCGACCCCTTCGAGGAGACCAAGGTCAAAACCTGTCACGTCCAACAGATCCGCGAACTGACTCTTTGAGGGATGGCCCGCACTATCCTTGCTGATGAGCTCAATATCAAGGACCTCAATAATGCCTTGGTCAACGCGATCGAGCAGAGCTTGCAGACCCAGACCTATATCGGCGCCTTGGTCAAATGCGAACACAAGGTAGTCGACTGGTCCTGAGAATTCTTCTGAGGCCATTGCTAGGCCATCCTTTCACTGTGAGTGCGAAAGCCTTCGGCTAGTCGTTGTTTTCGGCGTACGGGGTCAACTGGATCGCAATGGTCTCTTCGGTGGCTCCCGAAGGCGTTGTCGGCTCATCGCGGATCACTTCCACCTGCACCGATGAGGCTAGGGCTGCGATGACCCCGATTGCGCTAACAAGGGGAGCTGCGAGGACGAATGCGCCCCCGGCAATGGCACTCCCGGTGAGTGGAACGTTGACAAGTTCCTTGCCCTTCTTATTGCGGACAATGACCCTGCGGGCGTTGCCCTGCTCAACAAGCTCCTTGATCTTGTCTGCCAGGTTCTCGGTGGCAACGGTAAAGGTCTCTGAGAAGGTGTTTCCGTCTTTTTCGGACATTTTGGTGCGCTCCTTCGCGGTGTGGATTGGAGGTCGGGCGACGTCAGATCCAAGGTCTGCCTTAAGGTTGTGTAGCAGATCTCAGTGTAATCAACAGCTTCTGCGGTGGCGAGAGGCGCGGCGACTGCCGTTGAGTAGCATGAATGGATGCGTAATCGTTATCCCGCGTCTTCCAAGTGGGTTGCTCCCGCCGCCGTCCTCGCCACGCCCTCGTTTGTGGCCGTCGATTTTGAAACTGCCAACACCAGTCGAGTATCGGCATGCCAGATTGCCATGGTGCGCATTGAGCGAGGGCGGATTGTGGATCGTTTCGCAACGCTTCTTGCACCCCCACCCGGGTTCAACATGTTCCAGTTCACCTACCTCCATGGGATCAGCGCGCAGGATGTCTACTATTCGCCCTCGTGGGCGGAAGTTTCGCAGCAGGTTACCCAGTTCAGCGGGGCCTCCCCGGTTTTTGCGCACAATGCGTCCTTTGATGCTGGAGTGTGGAAGGCGTTGGACGACTTCTACGCTTGCTCGACTCTGCCGCATGACTTCTACTGCTCATACCGCACCGCGAAAGGCCTGGTGCCGGGCCTTGAGAACTACAAGCTACCGACCGTTACCCAGGCTCTGGTTCCCGGCTACCAACTTGACCACCACCGCGCCGAATCTGACGCGGAGGCGTGCGGGCTGATCGTGGCGGCGTTGGCCAGGATCTAGCGGGACCTCAGTTGTTTTCCGCCCTCAGGCGTGACTGAATAGCGGCGATCTCGGCAATCGTGCGTTCGGTGGCCTTGGAATAGGCCGTGAGTTCACTGTGTAAGTCGGCCTCGCCCTCGTCCGCATTCTGCACGCCGGACTCAAGTTCAACGACGCAATCACGGATGTCGTCGAGGCTTTCGGCAAGATCGGCGATGTGGTTCATCAGTGCCTGTACGTCCGCGGAAGACGCGAGAAACTGCGACCACCGCGCCAGTGCATGAGTGATGTCTTCACGTTCACGAATGACTTCGTGCAAAAGTGCGTCGAGCTGTGCGGCTGTGGGATGGTCTACAACGGTGAGCGTTCGGGGCACGATATGCCCGCGCCTGATGTCACTGTGTTCGTCGTCCGCAAGTGCGTGCAAGATGTCCGTCAGGGCTAGGCGTGTAACCGGAGACCATTTGCGATGCTCACGGGCAGCCGTCCACCGGTCGATGAAGAGCGCCGTCAGAAGGAAAGTCAGAAGACCAGCGGCAATGCCCGAAAGGATGACGGTTTCCGCCCACACGCCTGACGCAATATCAAGCCAGATGATGCCGAAAAGGAGTAGGACGATGAGGGCGCCAGCCGTAATGTCGAGGGCGCGGCGTATCCTTTTAGAAGGCATGTGGGTCATGTCTTTGACCATAGCCCGGAAGTGTGAGAACCGCAGAAGGGGTGGGGTAATTATCAACGACGTAGGACTCGGATTGGCACCAGGCCACCCCGACTACGGCAGGGCGCGTTTGGCGCTGCTGCTTGTCGGGGTTGCAACGCTTGGCCTGATGTATGCGCCCCAGCCGCTCTTGCCCGTTATTTCGGAGCAGTACGCGCTGAGTGCAGCCCACGCCTCATGGCTGATGTCCGCCGTGACGCTGGGTGTTGCAGTCGGGGTGCTCCCACTCGGTGCCGCAAGCGCTCGGTGGGGACGAGGGCGGATGATCGTTGCGGGGCTCGCCCTCGCCACCGTTGCGGGATTGTCCCTGGGCGTGTTGACGCCGTGGTGGGCGCTTGTCTTGGCACGTTTCATCCAGGGACTAGGTATTGCCGCGGTTCTCGTTTCGGCTATGGCCTGGGTGGTTGACAACGTGGCGCCCAGGGCGGTTGCGCGTGTGGGTGGGCTCTACATTGCTGGAACAACCCTGGGTGGCATGGGGGGCAGGATTCTCTCGGGTGCGTTGACGGACCTGCTTGGCTCCTGGCACATGGGTTTGCTGTGTGCGGGAGTTCTCCTTGCGGCAGTTGGGGGCCTGGCACATCTACTGCTGCCAAGCGCCGCACCTCTTCGACCTCGAGTGATCCCGTCCGTTCGTGGGGATCGGTCGGTCGCGTCACGCCGGGTTATGTACGCCCTCGCCTTCTGCGGCATGGCTGTGCATTCGGGGGTTTACAACGCCGCTGCGTTCCGGGGGGCTGCCGCGCCGCTCTTCATGAACCCTGCGATGATCTCTCTTCTTTTCCTTGCGTACGGGGCCGGAACACTCACATCCTCTCTGGTGGGTCGAGTATCTGCTCGCGTCCCGGCCCGAACAATTCACGTGGCTGCCCTGACATGCTCGGCTGGCGGACTCGCTGTGTCCTTGATCCCGCAACTGTGGAGCTTCGTCCTCGGACTTGTGATGCTCTCAGCGGGGTTCTTCGCGGTTCACGCCCTTGCGAACCCGACGGCTGCCCGCTTGTCGGCGCAACCTTCGGCTGGCGCTGCTCGGTACAACCTGGCCTACTACGTGGGTGCGTCAGTGGGGGCAGTCATCTTCGCGACGGCCTGGGACGCGGGAGGATGGGGAGCCGTTGTCGTCCTCGCATGCGGTTTCCTTGCTGTTGCCGCGGTCTTGGCGTGGATCTGGGCGCCGCGGGAAGCGGGTTAGCGACGAGGACGGAACTGGAGGGCGACTGCCCCTGAGGCAAACTCGCGGCGGCCTACTTGCTCAAGGTTGATCAGTGCCTGCAATCCCGATAGCAAAGTTGGGCCACGGCCCGCGAGGATGGGTTGGACGATGAAGACATACTCATCGATGAGCCCCAGGTCGGCCAGTGCCAACGGAAGCGTCACGCCACCCGTCAGTAGGTAGCCGCCTGGCTGCTCCTTGAGGGTCCGGACAGCGTGTTCGAGGTCGTCCCGGATTAGTTCGGCATTCCAGTCGACTGTGTTGAAGGTGCTCGAGACGACGTGCTTCTCCGTCTTGTGGATGGCCTCTGCGAACGGGATCTCCCACTCTTCCATCCACGTTGGCCACGCTCCGCCCTCGGGTTTTCGCCACGCATCCTCCATCATTTGGTAGGTAATCCGACCGAACAGGAGTGCATCTGCTCCATCCATCTGAGAAGTCCAGAACAGCATCGATTCCTCATCTGGGGGAAGTCCTGCCTCATGATGGCAACAGCCATCCAGGGTCACGTTGATCGCGTACCGAAGTTGTCTCATGGGGTCGCTCCACTCTGGTAGCGGAAGTCCGTTCCGTGGGTGTACGTGCTGGTGGTTGTTCCGTAGGATCATGATATGGCGCAGAACACAGAGAATCCCAGGGCGTCAGAAGCCCGCCCTACACAGCAGTACGCCACAAACATGCAGGGTGAGAGTCCGCCAACAGAGGAAGGGTACTTCCGACAGGTTGGGCGCCTCACGCGACAGGCGATCGCCAATAATCCGAAGGCGGACCGCGCTTACCGCACCACGGTTGGGGTTGTCGGTGGCGGAGCAACGGCCTTGGGCGTGGTTATGATGCCGCTGCCGGGCCCCGGTGCACTTGTGGCGATAGGTGGCCTCTCCATCCTGGCAACCGAGTTCAAGACCCCAGCCAAAGTGCGGGACGTGAGCATCAAGGGGCTCAAGGCCGCAACCGCGAAGGCCAAGGAACTGAACGAGAAGCGGAAGGCTGCATCTACAGACCCGGGCAACTAGCGGTGGTCCGATGGAGCCCACGCTCGGGGCCCGCCTCAAAGATGTCGTGTTGGGTCCATTCTCTGATGCAGGATCCGGATGACATCCACTCCATCGGGCCTCTTAACATAGAAAATGAGGTGGCTCCCAATGGAGTATCTGCGGTAGCCAACGCGGATCTCATCGCAGGTGCGACCACGGCCTGGGTTGTCAGCGATGCGCTCGAGTGCCGCTCTTATCTCAGTAACGTAGGTCTCGGCTTGACGCGCATCCCAGCGTCCCTGCGTGAAGTCCCAAATCGACGAAAGGTCCCGTTGCGCGGCCGGAGTGAGACGATACCGGCTCACGACTTCTTTGCCGCGATGAAGGCCTCAAAGTCAAAAACCTCTGGCGCCCCGCTCTCTTCGCCGGTCACCAGGGCCGCGCGGAGGGCAGCCATCTGAGTCTCCTGATCTTCCAGTAGCCGCAGGCCTGCACGGACTACCTCACTGGCAGACCGATAGCGCCCCGAGGACACTTCCCTGGAGAGGAAGCCCGAGAAGTGATCATCCAAGCTGATTGAGGTGTTCTGAGCCATGACCCAAGCATACCAAGAATTGGTAATTGTCTGCCGTGCGGAGTCGCAGCCGGTGTACGTTTTCAATCGTGTAGGTGCTGGTTTTAGAGGTAACAAGACCGGTTCCGCTGCCCGCTTCGGTGGGAGTCCAGGGCCGGTCCTCGTTTTTCTTCGCAGACGGTGAGCACGGGCCGGGTTTGAATATGGCAGTTGGTTTGGCGACCGTTCCTTTCTGTCTCACAGGAATCTGCCACAACAGCGTAGCCTCCAGTCGAGGGCGAGCCGTTCGTTCGTTGCATCGGCTAGATCGCTGCAGCGGGCTAGACGGTCTCACTCTCATCGATGAGCCAAGCCTTGCGAAGGGGAATGGTGCGTTTCACGTCGTCGGGCATCTGATCGTAATGCTCCAGGAGGCGGTTGAGTACTTCTTCAGCGTCCCACACGGCTACCTTGAGTTGCTGTGCCCTGACCTTGGCCCTGGCGGGGCTTGTCAGTCCGCCCATTGCGACTAGCAGACCGTGATCGGCTTGGTGCTGGCCGACAACACCGCCAAGTTGGTCTAGAACTTCTGAGCCAACGCGGCCGCTCTGTGATTTCACCTGCACGATGATTGTCGGCGCGGAAATACCCAAGACTCCCGACCCGGCAACGATGTCGATGCCACCATCGGATCCCTTAGGGGGCACTTTGCACGTCATTCCTTCTGCGCGAAGGATAGCTGCGACTAGGTCTTGGAGTTCATGTCCGGAGTATTGCTCACGGATGCGGGCGAGGATGCGATCGCGGGAGTAGCGGATGATGTCCTGACCGTCAGATGCAATCGCTTCGTCGGAGTCAACGACCTCGGTGTCCGTTGGAGGCAGGACAAGCTGCACTTCGGCGCGAGCACCCGGGTCTGACTCCGCGCCGGCACGAAGCTGCCGGAGCCTGTATTCCGCGTCGTTCCGTTTTATTTCACAGACGGTGCTGAATGCGCCGAGCGAGTAAAGAAGATCTTGGTTAACTGAGCTGCGACTGACATCAGTGCGGACCCACTCTATTTTCCTCACGTGCTTGAGACCGTCAGAGTCTGGCAGATACTCGTAGTCGCCAGTCACGGTGCCAAGTGCGAGCAAACCCTCTGAAGTCATGGGAAGCACCACCGTATCGCCGGCCTTGATCTTGTTTGCAAATGCGTTCAACTGAGCCGCATAGTTACCAAGAGCGCCACTCTTCTCGCCCGGATACTGGCGCGCAACCACGGTGCGCATGGCCGCTAGATCAGCCGCTTCCCTAAGATCGCCGACCTCGCGGAAGTCGATCCCGGTGTAGCCCTCATCGAGCATCCACTGTTTGAAACGCACATCCTTTGAGCCGCGAACCAACCAAGCTCTGGGCGTTTTGGTTTGGCTGCTTATCACCGGACTTCTCCTTCATAGGGCGTGTTCAGAAACGACCTCATCGTCTTGGAGCCTCGCTCAGAGCCAGAGTATCCGCAAGTCGTAATTCATGTTTGACCAATGCAGGGTCTTAAGGTGCGGCGCCATGCGGCGGTGCGGGGCGTGAATGTCGGAGGTGGCAGTTACGGTTGAAGCAGTTGCAGTAGAGACTGCAAGAGCACTGTCGCGGAGGACAAGAGACGTATGACCCCAACCAGCAAGGAAGCTCAGCGCGCCGAGCTTCACAAGACAATTTGGCGTATTGCCAACGATCTTCGCGGCAGTGTTGATGGGTGGGACTTTAAGAGTTACGTGCTCGGGATGCTTTTCTACCGGTTTATCTCTGAGCATCTAACTTCCTACCTGAATGGTTGGGAAGAACAGGCTGGGGAGTCGGGCTTCGATTACGCGACCCTCGCTGATGAGCATGCTGAGACTGAGCGTGAAGCAATTGTTAGTGAGAAGGGCTTTTTCATTAGTCCCTCTGAGTTGTTTGAGAATGTGCGTAAGCGGGCATCCTCGGACGACAACTTGAATGAGACCTTGGAGCGGGTCTTCAAGAACATTGAGGGGTCTGCTGTTGGAACTGAGAGCGAGGGCGATCTGCGGGGCCTCTTTGATGACCTTGATGTCAACAGTTCTAAACTGGGCAATACTGTTGAGGCGCGCAACGCCAAACTGGCCAAACTCCTTGACGCTATCGGAGACCTTCCTCTTGGAGCCTTCGAAGACAATGCCATTGACCTCTTTGGTGACGCATACGAATATCTGATGCAGATGTACGCCTCCCAGGCGGGGAAGTCTGGAGGCGAGTATTACACCCCACAGGAAGTCTCTGAGGTACTAACCCGGATTGCAGTTGATGGCCGCGACTACATCAACAAGGTCTATGATCCCGCTGCCGGATCGGGCTCCCTACTGCTCAAGTTTGCCAAGATTCTTGGACCCAACAACGTGGGTGGCTTTTACGGTCAAGAAATCAACCTCACCACGTACAACCTGGCGCGCATCAACATGTTCCTGCACGGGGTCAACTATGAGAAGTTCAGTATTGCCTTGGGGGATACTCTCATCGAACCGGAGCACTGGGATGACGAGCCTTTTGACGCCATAGTCTCCAATCCTCCCTATTCAATCAAGTGGGCCGGGGACGCCAACCCTCTGCTCATCAACGACCCTAGGTTCGCCCCAGCCGGCGTCTTGGCTCCAAAGTCGAAGGCTGACCTGGCCTTCACCATGCACATTCTGTCGTGGTTGGCGGTTGACGGCACTGCCGCAATCGTTGAGTTCCCCGGTGTTTTGTACCGGGGTGGCGCCGAGAAGAAGATCCGCAAGTACCTTGTCGACAACAACTACATCGACGCCGTAATCCAGTTGCCCCCTGACCTTTTCTTCGGCACCACTATCGCCACATGCATCATAGTTTTGAAGAAGTCTAAGACCGATAACTCGATCCTTTTCATCGACGCTTCAAAGCAGTTCAAACGTGTTGGCAACAAGAACAAGCTGCTGGCAGGCAATCAGGAAGCCATTCTCACTGCCCTCAAGGATCGTGTCAATGTTGAGTATGCGGCACATCTTGTGTCGAACGAGGACGTTGCAGCGGCAGACTACAACCTGTCCGTCTCCAGTCATGTTGAAGCCGAGGACACCCGCGAGGTCATCGACATCGATGAGCTGAACGCTGAGATCGCCCGTATCGTTGCCCGCCAGTCAGTCCTACGAACAGAGATCGACGCCATCGTTGTTGACCTGGAGGGAGGTGTGGCATGACCGATATGCCGAACTGGGAGGGTTTCATGATCCCAACGCTCGAAGTGATGAACGACGGCCAGGTCCGCCACTGGCGCGACTTTCAGCCCCTTATCGCCGATCTCGTTCAGCTAAGCGACGATCAGAGAAACGAGCTTCTGCCATCAGGTAGCCAGTTTAGGTACCAGAATCGGATCGGCTGGGCGGTCTCATTTCTCACGAACGTAGGAGCTATCGACCGTCCAAAGCGTGGGCACTACCGGATAACTGACGCAGGGCGACAGCTTCTGAAGCTGTTCCCTGAAGGAGTCAAAGAGCGGGATATCGATGCCCTAGGTGAAGATCCAAACTCGCCGATTCGCATTTACCAAGCGACGGTTGAACGCTCGGCGGTCCCGGGTCCGCCGACCGCTCCCGGAGAGTCATCGATGACTCCGACTGAACAGGTGCAGAGCGGCATCGAGCGAATTCATGAGGAGGTTGCAACCGATCTTCTGACACGACTTCAGTCGAGGGAACCTGGGTTCTTTGAGCAAGCTGTTGTCGATCTGCTACTCGCAATGGGATACGGTGGAACATCTGGGGCAGGCAGCGTGACACAACGCAGCAATGACGGTGGCATCGACGGTGTGATTGACCAGGACGTCTTAGGTCTCAATAGGGTCTATGTTCAGGCAAAGCGATATAAGGACGAGAATGTAGTTGGACGCCCCGACCTCCAAGCATTTGTCGGCGCACTGAGCGGAAAAGCCGACAGCGGGGTCTTTATTACTACGAGCCGCTTTTCAGACGGGGCCAAATTCTATGCGGAGAATGTGCCCACACGAGTCATCCTGATCGATGGAAAGCGCTTGGCCCGACTCATGATCAGATACGGCGTCGGTGTTCAGGTGAAGGAAACCTACAAGATCGTCGAGATCGATGAGGACTTTTTCGCATGAGCCACATTGACGACCTCATTGAAGAGCTGTGCCCCGACGGGGTGGAGCACAGGCCGCTGGGACAGCTAGTAAGAATCCGCAACGGGCGAGATCACAAGCATCTCGGGGAAGGCACAACGCCCGTGTACGGAAGCGGTGGAATCATGCGCTACGTAGATTCCTCGCTTGCGGAGGGCCCTTCCGTCCTCATCCCTCGTAAGGGGTCGCTGGGGAACATCTTCTATGTGGAGGGGTCATTTTGGAACGTTGACACTATATTCAGCACCGAGGTTGATACCTCTGCGATCATCCCGAAGTTTTTATACCATGTACTGCTGACGATGCGGCTAGGAGAAATGAACCAAGCTGGGGGAGTTCCGAGCCAGACCCAGGCGGTTCTCGGCGCCCTCCGCATTCCAGTCCCTCCCTTGGCAGTCCAACAAGAGATTGTGAGGATCTTGGACAAGTTCACGGCGCTGGAGGCGGAGCTGGCGGCGGAGCTGGCGGCAAGAAAGAAGCAGTACGAACACTACCGAGCGCAGCTCCTTAGGAGTGGCGACGGGATCGCAACTGCGCCGTTGGGGACATTGGCAGTGAACCTTGACGGCCAGCGTAGACCGATTGCGAAGGGGGCCCGGATACCGGGCCAGACGCCGTACTTCGGTGCTTCTGGAATTGTTGACTACGTTGATGGACATATATTCGATGGCGACTTTTTGCTGGTTTCCGAAGACGGCGCCAATCTCCTCGCGCGCTCTACACCGATTGCGTTCTCGGCATCGGGCAAGATTTGGGTTAACAATCACGCGCATGTTCTGCAGTTCGATACCTATTCCGAACGGCGCTATGCAGAGCTGTATCTCAACTCAATCGACCTCACCATCTACATTTCGTCTGCTGCTCAACCCAAGTTGAACCAGGCGAACTTGAATCGCATACCCGTCCCATGTCCATCCCGAGACGAGAAGGTGTTCATCGTCGACATCTTGGACAAGTTTGACGCCCTCGTGAACGACCTCAGTGTTGGGTTGCCGGCTGAATTGGCGGCACGGCGTAAGCAGTATGAGTACTACAGGGATCGGCTGTTGACGTTCAAGGAGTTGGCGGCGTGATTGTGGGTGAAGGGTCTGGTTTTCGTGGGGGTACAGGTGCTGCAGCCGAGCGTGGGGGAGCGCCCAAGTACGATCCGATAGTCGTGTCCGCAGAGTCGACGGTGGTGTCAGAGTATGAGGCAGAGGTGTCCTCGGACACTGGGTACCAGTCAGAAGCGGAACTTGAAGCATCTTTCATTCGTCTGCTGGAATCACAGGCGTACGAGTATCTGCCGATAACCTCAGAAGCAGAGCTGATTGCCAACCTGCGTCTGCAACTGGAGAAGGTCAACGACATGACGTTCTCAGACGCGGAATGGGAGAGGTTCTTCTCAAGTTGCATAGCCAGCAAGAACGACGGCATCGTTGAGAAAACCGTACGCATCCAAGAGAATCATATTCAGTTGCTGCGGCGCGATGACGGGTCAACGAAGAATGTCACGCTTCTGGATAAGAAGAATATTCACAACAACAGGTTGCAGGTCATCAACCAGTATGAAGTTGGGCGTGCTGTTCCTGAGGATGACTACGACCCGGGAGGGCGCTACGCCAACCGTTATGACGTCACCGTCCTCGTCAACGGATTGCCAATGGTTCACGTTGAACTGAAGAGGCGTGGGGTGGCGATTCGTGAAGCATTCAACCAGATCAACCGTTACCAGAGGGACAGTTTCTGGGCGGGCAGTGGGCTGTTTGAGTACGTGCAGCTGTTCGTCATCTCCAATGGGACCCAGACCAAGTACTACTCCAACACCACACGAGACTCCCATATCAAAGAGGGGCGCAAGCGTGGGAAGGGCTCGAAGACTACCAACAGCTTTGAGTTCACGTCGTGGTGGGCGGATGCGCAAAACCGCCCCATTGAGGATTTGTCGGCATTTGCAAAGACGTTCTTCGCAAAGCACGCACTGCTCAACATTCTGACCCGGTACTGCGTGCTGACATCAGACCGTCGGCTGCTGGTGATGAGGCCCTACCAGATCGTGGCAACAGAGCGGATCCTGCAGAAGATCCAGGTTTCCACCAACTACAGGCAGTTGGGGCGTATTGAGGCAGGCGGATACGTCTGGCACACCACTGGATCGGGCAAGACGCTGACATCGTTCAAGGCGGCCCAACTCGCGTCCAAGATGCCGGGGATCGACAAGGTGTTGTTCATTGTTGACCGCAAGGACCTCGACTACCAGACCATGCGGGAATACGACAGGTTCGAGAAGGGAGCCGCGAACTCGAACGCGTCGACGGCGGTCCTGAAGAAGCAGCTGGAAGACCCGAACGCGAAGATCATCATCACGACGATTCAGAAACTGTCGAACTTCATTGCGGGAAACAAGGGACACGCGATCTACTCCGGGCACGTCGTCCTAATCTTCGACGAGTGCCACCGTTCCCAGTTCGGAGACATGCATGCTGCCATTACGCGGTCATTCGAGAACTTCCACCTGTTCGGGTTCACCGGCACGCCGATCTTCGCGGAGAACAGTCCGGGAGGTGGGAGCCCTGGTCTGAAGACTACCGAGCAGGCGTTCGGCCAGAAACTGCACACCTACACGATCGTGGATGCCATTCACGACAAGAATGTCCTGCCGTTCCGGATCGACTACGTGAACACCATCAAGGTGGGGAACGTCATCGACAAACAGGTCTCTGCCATCGAGACCGAGAAGGCAATGATGGACCCTCGACGGGTGCGGGACGTCGTGCAGTACGTCCTCGAACACTTCGATCAGAAGACCAGGCGCGCCGACAGCTTCGTGCACCAGGTGGTCACCAACGTTGTCGACTCGAGTCGGGGGCGCGGTCGGGCTGATGCTGTTCTTGAAGCGCGGCGGGTGCGTGGGTTTAACGCCATCTTCGCAACCGCTTCCATTGATGCGGCGCGGCGCTACTACACGGAGTTCCAGAAGCAGATGGAGGTGCTGCCGCAGGATCGACGGCTCAAAGTGGGGATCATCTACTCCTACGGAGCCAACGAAGAGGTTGCCGACGGTGTGATCGATGAAGAGGCGTTTGACACGAATGGGCTGGAGGCCGATGCTCGCACGTTCCTCGAAGATGCGATCCAGGACTACAACGACATGTTCGGGACCAGTTACGACACCAGTAGCGACAAGTTTCAGAACTACTACAAAGACCTGTCGCTGCGGCTGAAGAACCGGGAACTCGACCTCGTCATTGTTGTCAACATGTTCCTCACCGGATTTGATGCGACAACCTTGAACACGCTGTTCGTGGATAAGAATCTGCGGGCGCACGGCCTTATCCAGGCGTATTCGCGGACTAACCGGATCCTCAACTCCGTCAAGACGTACGGCAACATCGTGGCGTTCCGCAACCTGGAAGAAGAGACCAATGCGGCGTTGGAACTGTTTGGAAACAAGGACGCCAAGGGGATCGTCCTCCTGAAGCCCTTCAGCGACTATTACGTGGAGTACGAAAAGCTGGTTGGGGACCTACTTGAGCAGTTCCCCAGTGACCGGGGGATTGTCGGAGAAGAAGCGAAGAAGCAGTTCGTCAACCTGTTCGGCGCAATCCTGCGACTGGAGAACATCCTGGCCTCCTTTGATGAGTTTGTTGGCCGGGAGTTGCTGACTCCGCGGCAGGGGCAGGACTACCGGAGTCGTTACCTCGACTTGCATGCCGAAATGCGTCCCACAACCGAAGACAAAGAGCGCATCAATGAGGACCTCGTCTTTGAGATCGAGTTGATCAAACAGGTTGAAATTAACGTCGACTACATCCTCATGCTCGTGGAACGGTACCGCAAGGAACACGGTGATGGGGATGATCGGGAGATTCGTGCGGAGATCTCACGGGCAGTTAATGCCAGCCCGACCCTGAGGAGTAAGCGGGATCTGATTGAAGGGTTCGTTGACTCGGTGTCGGTGGATGGAGCGATCGATTCCGAATGGCGCGCGTTCATCACGGCGAAGCGGGATCAGGAACTGGACCAGATCATCAGTGAAGAGAACCTGCGGCCCGAAGAGGCACACCGCTTCCTTGAGGTGGCGTTCCGTGATGGGGCGCTGCGGACTTCGGGCACCGACATCACTTCGGTGCTGCCCCCTGTGCCGCGTTTTAGTCGGGGTGGTCAGCACGGGGTAACGAAGCAGAGGGTCATCGAAAGGCTGACGGGGTTCTTTGAGCGGTTCCTCGGCCTTGTGTGATCTGGCGGGGCCGTCGCCGAGGGTTCAGTGTGGTGATCCGGCGCGGCGGAAGATGGCGAGTGGGAGGCACGGCACTCTGTTCCACGCCGAGGTTCGTGGTGGTACAGTTCATGCATGAGTACCACATTTGTTGCGCCGTTGGGAGACCGAGGGCGGTTAGTGCTGCCGGCTAAGCTCCGCGCAAGCCAGAACTGGGAGCAAGGTGACTCTCTTGTATTGGTGGAAACGTCCAAGGGTGTCTTGATTGCGACCCGTCGGCAAGCGCTAGACCTGCTTCGTGACCAATTGGCGGGAGAGAGCCTGGTCCAAGAGCTTATTGACGAGCGGCGACAGGCAGCCAAGGCCGAGCAGAGTGGCGACGAGTGATTGTCCTCGACGCATCTGCGGTCCTAGCGTTCCTTGCCGGAGAGCAGGGGAGCGAGATTGTTGAGAGGCAGTTGGCGGGCGGCGTTATCGGTGCGGCAAACTGGTCTGAGGTGCTGCAGAAGATCCGCACGCGGGGGGCCGACTGCGATGTCGCGGCAGCGGTGCTTGCAAGCTACGGCGTAGAGGTCGTGGCAGTGACTGCTGAGGACGCATTGGTTGCAGCTAGGCTGTGGCACCCAAAGACTCCACTGTCGCTGGGGGACCGCCTCTGTTTGGCGCTAGGTGAGCGGATGGGTGTCTCGGTGTTAACCGCGGACCGCGCATGGGGCTCCGAAGGGCGAATCGTCCAGATCCGCTGAGAGGTTGATCGCGCTTTAGCGCAGTCGTGCGGATTGTGGGAGAGGGCGGTTTAGGGGGCGCGGGCGCCCTCGTACAATAGGTCCGGTAGCCATGACAGGTTACTCACCGAAGTTGCGTTGGAGGTCGTGTCAGTGTCTTTCGTCTGTCGGCGTTGATTTGGCTGTAGGAGGCCGCGTGCGCGCGCTAAGGAAAGTAACTGAAGGTCCAGGACTTGAACTGGTCGACATCCCTGAGCCGCAGCCGGGGTGGGACGACGTGAAGATCCGTGTCAAGCGAGCGGGCCTATGCGGGACGGATCTGCACCTCTACCGCTGGGATGGCGGAGCACCCGGTTCATTGAGGCCACCGCAGACGCTGGGTCACGAGTTCTCCGGAACCATCGTTGAACTGGGTGAGGGCGTGGCGAACCAGGAAGGACCCAACGCGCTCAAGGTTGGGCAACTGGTCAGCGTCGAAGGGCACGTCGTGTGCGGGCGGTGCCGCAACTGTCGGGCCGGGCGCGGCCACATGTGCCTGAATGCGGCTGGAATCGGTGTTAACCGGGACGGCGCATTTGCTGATTACGTGGTGGTTCCGGCCTCGAACGTCTGGGTTCAACCCGACACGATTGACCCCGAACTGGGAGCCCTTTTCGACCCGCTCGGCAATGCTGTTCACACCTGCCAGCAGGTGGAACTCACCGGGCAAGACGTTCTCATCACCGGGGCCGGGCCGATCGGGATCATGTGTGTCGCCCTCGCCAAGCACGCCGGGGCGCGCCACGTCGTCATCACCGACCTCAACGAAGACCGCCTTGAAATGGCGCGCAGTGTCGGTGCGGATGCCGCGTTGCAGCCCAACGGCGACGAACTGCGTGCCGCTATGGCTGAGTTGCGGATCCGCGAAGGATTCGACGTAGGACTGGAAATGTCCGGGGCACCCGCTGCGCTCCAGACACTGGTTGACTTCTGCAACCACGGGGCGACGCTGGCGCTCCTGGGCCTGCCCACCAAACCGTTCGCGATCGACTGGCACAAAGTCATCACCCACATGCTCACAATCAAGGGCGTGTACGGGCGCGAAATGTACGACACGTGGTACGTGGCGACATTCTTGACGGAAACCTCACCGGAACTCCGTGAGACATTGCGATCCGTGATTACACACCGCTTCACGCCTGAGCAGTTTGAGGACGCCTTCGCCACCGCGGGCTCCGGGCAAGCAGGCAAGATCATTATCGACTGGGAGAAATAGATGTACGCCAACAAAGAGCAGGTCACCGCGGAGCTGCAGAGCATTCGTGATGCTGGCCTGTACAAAGAAGAGCGTCCGCTGATGGGCCCGCAGGGCGCCCTCGTGCAAACCCTTTCGGGGCGGGCGCTCAACTTCTGCGCAAACAACTACCTGGGGCTTGCCGACGATCCGCGCATTGTGGCGGCCAGTAAGGAGTCGCTGGACCAGTGGGGCTACGGATTATCGTCTGTGCGGTTCATTTGCGGGACGCAGGAGCAGCATCTCGCCCTCGAATACGGGATCTCGCAGTACTTGCGCCGCGATGACACCATCTTGTTCTCCTCCTGCTTTGACGCAAACGGGGGGATCTTCCAGGTTCTCTTTGGTCCCGAGGACGCCATCGTTTCGGACGCCCTCAACCACGCGTCTCTAATTGACGGGATTCGCCTCTCCAAGGCGAAGAGGTTCCGCTATGCCAACAGGGACATGGCGGACCTGCGCGCTCAGTTGGTGGCGGCGCGCGAAGCGGGGGCGAAGACTATTGTGATCGTGACCGACGGCGTGTTCTCCATGGATGGGTACTATGCGCCGCTGCCGGAAATCTGCGATCTGGCGGACGAGTTTGGCGCCTTGGTGATGGTGGATGACTCCCACGCCACGGGTTTCGTTGGGCCGGAAGGTCGAGGTGTCGCCGCCATGTACGGCGTGGAGGATCGCGTTGACATCCTCACGGGCACACTCGGCAAGGCGCTGGGTGGCGCATCTGGCGGCTACGTTTCTTCGCACCAGGAAATCATCGATCTTCTGCGGCAGAGGGCGCGTCCCTACCTGTTCTCAAACACTCTGGCGCCGTCGATTGTGGCGGGGGCGAGCGAGGCAATTGCGATCGCTCAAGAAGCCGACGACGCGCGTGAACACCTGCAAGAGATGGCGAACCTCTTCCGTGAGTTGATGGATGAGGCCGGATTCGAGCTTCTGCCCGGAAGTCACCCGATCATTGCCGTCATGTTTCCCGGCGAGGACGGGGCGCGGCAAGCCACCGCTGTAGCGGCAGAGATGCTGCGCCAAGGTGTGTACGTGACCGCATTCAGTTTCCCTGTGGTTCCGAAGGGGGAGGCGCGGATTCGCGTGCAGATCTCAGCGGCGCACAGTGAAGGTGATGTGAGAGCGGCGGTTGCGGCGTTTGTGAATGCGCTGGAGACCATGGGCTCTGTCGGAATCTGACAGGAAGGCTTGGAGAATATGTCAGTTCCGCTAGTTCCAGCACCCGTTCACATGGCCGTTGGGAGTGGGTCGTTTGAGCTCATTCCCGGCGGGGTCGCGGCCCCGCCACAGTTCGCCGGAGTTGCCCAGTTGTTTGCTGACGAGGTCGCACGGGAATCGGGGATTTCCCTGACCGTTGCGTCCTCGGACAGTGCGTCGCCTGTGATCACAGTTGAGTTGAGTAGTGAGGGGCTTGACGCTGTAGCGAGGGCGAGTGGGAACCGGGCTGATGGTAACGCAGAGGCAGACGAACGTTACGGCCTCGCAATCACGACGGAGGGCGTGCGGGTATGGGCGGCCACCCCGGAGGGCGTGTTCCGCGGGCTGGCATCGCTACGCCAACTGATTGCTGCAGGGGCGTCGGACGGGGTCGCGACCCTCCCCGTGATCGAGGTCGTCGACGGACCAAGGTATGCATGGCGGGGAATCTCGTTTGACGTCGTTCGTACCTTCCACGGGCCCGAGACGGTGCGGCGCGTCATCGACATGCTCGCCGTTCACAAGCTCAACGTGCTGCACCTGCATCTCACCGATGACCAGGGATGGCGCATCGAGGTGCCGTCACGCCCCGCGCTGACCGAGGTGGGGTCCACTGGCGCCATCGGGGACCGGCCGGGTGGGTTCTATACCGTCGCTGAGATGGCCGAACTGGTGAAGTATGCGGCCGACCGCTTCATCACCATTGTCCCGGAGATCGACATGCCGGGTCACACTGGCGCCATTTTCCGGTCGTACCCTGAACTGGCTCCCACCAAGGGTTTCTCCGGGGATATTGCGCCCGGGCTTGCGGTGGGGACGCTGGATCCTGGGCGTCCGGAGACCTGGGAGTTCGTGGGGGACGTCCTCGACGACATCATTCCGCAGTTTCCAAACACCGCCTATATCCACATAGGTGGCGATGAGGCGTTCGGAATGCCTGTGGAGGAGCACGCGGCATTCATGGAGCGAGCGACCCGGATGGTTCGCGACCGAGGGCGGTTTGCCGTGGTGTGGCAAGAGGCGGCGCGGGGGAACTTGAGTAGTCAGGACGTTGTCCAGTACTGGATGGATGCACGAGATACTGGGGCGATGCTGGCCAATGAGGCGCTCACAGCGATGGTTCCCGAGGAAATGCTCGGGGTGCTGAAGGAGACGCTTTCGCACGTGGCGCAAGACGTGCCGCGGGCGTTGGAGATGGGAACGAAACTGATTGTCTCTCCGACCAGTCGTCTCTACTTTGACCGTCCTCAAGGGGATGCCTCATTGCCGATTGACACACAGTATGAAGAGGTTGGTTTTGGGTTCAACAAGTCTGTTCTCACAGGGTTGCTGTGCGATTAGCTTGGGTTTGATGGGACTGTCTGCACGGACTGGGGCTTGATCACCGACAACGAGGTGATGCAAGCGAAAGCCTGGGGTGTTGAGCACCTTACAAGGGAAGAGCGGATGCTGAAGATCCTCGATGCCGGCGCCGAGTGATTCGCTGACGCTACTGATGAACCGGGAGCAGATTCTTCCGTTGGAGCGGGGTCTGTGACATTAGTGTGATGTAGGCCACAATGGCGGCAGGGGGCTCCTTTGGCGAGTCTGGATGTCGGAGGTGGGTCGTAGGGTTTAGGAGTCGAACAGGTGTTCGATTTAATTCTCTACGAAGGGGGTGGCGGCCATGGGGATGCGATTAGCGCAGACCGTTGCGGAATTGCAACACGTTGATGGTCTGCTGCCGACGGTGGAGCAAATCGGTACAGGCACCGACGTGGAGGTGCTTGAACTCGCACGCTTTACGGCATTCTTAGTGAAGAGAATCCAGGGCGTGGGTGTGGCGTGCGCCGGCGTGTTGGACCGGCGTATCACTGACGGGTCTATCACCGACGGCGGCGCACTCGGGTTTGGGGGAGCAGCGCAACTGGTGCGCGACCTGACGGGTTCCTCAATGGCTGAGGCACGAAAGCGACTCCGGTTGGCTGTCGCGATTACTCCCGGGGATGATGGCAGAGAGTTCGGCTCTGCTCCGCCGTGCGAGCTTGTTGCGGCAGCGGTTGAGGAAGGACAGGTTTCTGAAGCGGCTGCAGTGCAGATTGTCGACACGCTGAAGCGGCATGAAGAGCTCGGAGGAGCCGCGGGAAAAGAGATGGAGTCGCATTTGATTGGTGTGGCTATGGGTGTCGATACCTCAGGAGTTGACTATGGCGCTGTCGAACGGCAGATCCGCGATGGGAGCCTCTGCGGCGCTTTGGGTGCAGGGCCAGGTAGGGGTACTG
The DNA here is from genome assembly GCF_014069575.1 of Schaalia sp. JY-X169. Taxonomy (NCBI): domain Bacteria; kingdom Bacillati; phylum Actinomycetota; class Actinomycetes; order Actinomycetales; family Actinomycetaceae; genus Schaalia; species Schaalia sp. JY-X169. Next base: position 1,412,429 of record NZ_CP059675.1, on the reverse strand, counting down.
ACATCCCTGGAACGGGCCGGGAGGCGCACTTGGATGAGGTGCGGCGGGCGTGTAGTCAGGCATCGGACTCGTGGAATCCTCGCAGGGCGGTTGATGCGGACCGTGATGTGACAAAGGGACGTTTTCTGGTGATTGGCCGGGAGGTCGAGGGGCTCGTTTCGTTGCGGGGCAGTCTGCTACCAGAGGTAGCAGCATCTCTTGAAGCAATGACCAATGCAATTACGTCACCACGGGCTCGGATCAGGCCAGAGGGCTATGGGCGCGGCAGCGATGCGCTTCTTCATTGCGATGGTGCCGGGCAAGCAGGTGAAGCCTCGGGGGTGGCGCATGAGTCTGACAGCAAAGATAGCGCGTTTGATCGTCGGGATCCCGGGCAAAAACGACATGATGCTTTCGCATCGATACTGAATGTCGCGGCCGCGACGGCCGCCGCCACTGCCTCTGCCACCTCAGGTGTGCCCATTCTTGGGGGCGCCGCATCTACAGTGATGATTCAGACAAGTCGTGAAGCGATGGAGCAACGTCGCGCCGGAGTCGTCCACACAAACAACGGGCCAGTCAGCACTTCTGGGCTGGCAGTAGAGCACGCGGCCTGTGTTGGGGCAGTGCAGTTCTACTCCGTGGATCCCGGCGGCGCTTTGATCAGCCTTGGTAATCAGCAGAGGACGTTCACTGGCCACCAGCGTCGCGCAATCCTGGCGCGGGATGGCGGATGCGTCATCCCCAACTGTGATGTCCCTGGGCAGTGGTGCGAAGTACACCATGTAACTCCGCATGCTCTGAATGGACCGACCCATACTGACAACGGGGTTCTCCTGTGCTACTTCCATCATCGCCACATCGAGGAATCCGGATGGAATGTGCGAATGAAGAACGGTGTTCCGGAGGTGCGTCCGCCTCGCTGGAAGGACCCTGACAGGCGGTGGTGGCCAACTCGGAGAGTTGGCAGTACGGGCAGTGACACTGGCTCTGAGAAGAGTGCCAGTGGAATTCGGGGCACTACTGGAAGTGGCGCGCTATTGCTCGATCCCGATCGTGGCCACGGGCCCGATGGTGAGCAAACACCCTTGCTGTTGTAGGCATGGGCGCTGCCATCACAGTTGCAGTTGCACTAGATGTAGGCATGGGCAGCGGCATCACACTCGCCGTCGCCGTCGAACTCGCCTCAGGCGTTGGTGTAGTGCCGATTCATGCGAGTTCTGCGTTGTTTTTTGATGCGGGGTGTGAGGTGTGTGCCCCGGTGTGAGAAAATGTGATGTAATCCGTGACAGCGCCCGACATTGGGCACGCACAAGAAACTCTGAGGAGCGATCATGACATATCAATACCCAAGTAACGTAGTCGTGCAGCCGACCAAATCGTTCGTCGTCACGTGGTTGCTCTCGTGGTTTCTTGGCTACTTTGGGATTGACCGCTTCTACCTGGGCAAAGTCGGCACCGGCATCCTCAAACTGGTGACCCTGGGCGGCTTTGGCGTCTGGTACCTGATTGATCTGATCATGACCCTAGTCGGCGCACAGACCGACAAGTGGGGACGTCCGCTTGCAGGGTACAAGAAGAACAGTGCGCTCGCGTGGATCATCACCATCATCGTCACATTCGGGAGCACCATCATCACGTTCATTTCAGGTGGCTTCTCTGCTCTGATGGGCATGTTCTAGGCGAAGACTACTCGGCCGGACAAGGGGGCACTCGGCCGGATGAGGGGTCGCCCGGCCGGATGAGTTGTCACCCAATCCAGAGTGTCACGGATCGTGTCCTGCAGTGGGCGCGGTGCGTAGCCGAGCTCCCGGCGTGCTCGTGTGCTTGAGAACCTTCCTGGCTCGGCAAGAACCCGCAGCGAGTACTTGGTAAACAGGGGGGCCGTGCCTCGGAGCAGCGCGATGAGTTCCGCCAGCGGTGCGATTGTGCGTGCAATCCACAGTGGTAGAGCTGCAGGTCGGAAATGTCCCTGGGCAGAAGCGACCGCCGACACGAGCTTACTTACCGGGCAGTAGTGTCCCGGCAACAGGTAGGTTCGCCCACTGTGTCCCTTCTCGATTGCAGCGATTGTCGCCTCCGCTATGTCCCGTGCGTCCGCGAAGTCATACCCTCCCTTGACCGAAATGAAGAGGGTTCCCGAAGCTGCATCCCGCACCAGTCGGGTCAGGTGTGTATCCCCAAAGTCGTGGTGTCCAGCCATTCCTGAAGGGAAAACTACGACGCGCCAGAGATCTGTGGCACCAAGGACAATGCTCGTTGCAGCGGCCTTGGTCTTCGCGTACTCACCGTGCACGGCATCTGGGTTGAAGTCCTCGGAGTGATCAAGCTCCCGAGCGACCCCGTCAACTTCAGGCATGGCATGCACGCTTGAGATGTAAGCCAACCTTTCGACGCTCGTTGATCGCGCTGCGGCAACCACATTGGCTGTGCCACCCACATTTGTTTCCTCGACTAGAGGAGTAACCTTGCCCGCAATCGAGACGATGCCGACACAGTGCACAACCCACACGGGGAGATCGCTGGACGTGAAGGCTTGCTGCACGGACGCAAGGTCACGTACGTCTATTCGAACAATCTCCAGGTTCTCATCATCTTGGAGGTCGACAAGCGCCGGGGGTACCGAGTCTGCGCGTGGTGGGAGGGCCGGAGGTGTTTTGTCAGACGGTGGGAGGGCCGGAGGTGTTTTGTCAGACGGTGGGAGGACGGGAGGTGTTGGGCCCGTGTGTTCCTGGCCCATATAGACCGCGGCACGCACACTCTCTCCCTTTGCGAGCAGCTCTCGAACCACATTGTTGCCGAGGAATCCGGCCGCACCTGTTACTACCCATAGCCGGGACGAGCTTTCTCTTGCTCCCACTATCCCTGTCCTGCCAACACGAAGAATCAAAGCTTCTTCCAGTATCCCCTTGTCCTCGCTACGCGCATCGGCCTTAGGGCCTACGCCACGGGAAAATTGAGGCCGTATCCTCAAGCATATGAGTCCCTCTGACGATGGCGCTACGAACTCGTCTCCACCACAGAAATCCTCGGGAACACCCGTGCACACTGGCGCGACACGGCCCACGCAAGACAAGCAATCGGAAAGGCAGCAGCGTCGCGAGAGCAGTGCGCGGCGCGCTGGCGCTGGGCGGGCCGGGCGGACTGGACGCGGCAGCCGGGCTGGGCGGGCCGGGCGTGCTGGCGCTGGGCAGACCGGTGCGGGACGGACCGGGCGTGCTAGTGCTGGGCGGACTGGGCGCGGCAGCACTGGGCGCGGGACTGCTCCCGGGTTGAAGCCCGTCCAAAAGGTCGGCCTCGTCCTTGGTATCGCAGCCTTCTTCGTTCCTTTCATCGTTGATATTCCAAACCTGGATGCACCGGGGGAGCGGATGTTGGCGATCTTCCTGCTCGCCATCGTCTTCTGGGTAACCGAGGCGGTCCCCCTGACGGCAACCGCCGTCCTCGTCATTCTCCTGGAAGTGCTGCTGGTCGCCCAAGGTGCCCTGTGGGACCCGACCGGTGGCAACCCCGAACTTATCGAGGCGGCCCTTCCGGCTTCCACTTACTTTGCGGCTCTTGCCAACCCGGTGATTATCCTCTTCCTCGGCGGATTCATGATCGCTGACGGAGCAGAGAAGTACGGGCTTGATAAGAACATCACGGCCGTAATGCTCAAACCGTTTGCGGGTTCAGCGCGTTCCACAGTGCTTGGATTAATGCTGATTACCGGTATTCTCTCCGCATTCATGTCAAACACCGCCACCACGGCGACCATGTTCGCAGTTGTGATCCCCATCCTGAGTTCCATAAAGGACCCCAAGGCACGAGCGGGCGTCGCACTCGCGATTCCGTTGGCCGCCAACGTTGGCGGAATCGCCACGCCCGTGGGTACCCCACCGAATGCTATTGCGATCGGTGCTCTCTCCACGCAGGGAATTGATGTCTCATTCGCTCACTGGACGATGATGGCGGCCCCTTTTGCCATCGTGATCCTGGTTGCGTCGTGGATGCTGATTTGTCTCCTATTCATTCCTCGCGGGCAGACGATCGACCTCGAGGTTGAAGCCGACTGGAACATGACGAACAAGGCCAAAATCTTCTACGCGGTCGCAGCCCTAACGATCATCCTGTGGATGACTGAGCCGGTACACGGGATCTCATCCAATACGGTTGGGTTCATTCCGGTGGCTCTACTTCTCTGCTTGCGTGTCATGGACGGAGAAGACGTCAAGAAGCTGGACTGGCCCGTTCTCTGGCTGGTGTCTGGCGGTATCGCCCTCGGCACCGGGGTGGGAGCAACCGGGCTTGACGCCTGGTTGGTGAACTCAATCGGGTGGCACGCTCTGGGTGGAGTCGGAGTCATCGTGGTCCTGTGTATGGTCGGACTGGGTTTTGCGAATGTCATGTCTCACTCGGCAGCTGCCAACCTGCTGGTTCCACTGGCTATTTCGCTGTCGGTGGCGCTGCCCGGAACCAACACCATGATGATCGCGGTGGTTGTGGCAATCGCGACCTCGCTGGGGATGTCGCTACCGATCTCAACTCCACCGAACGCCATCGCGTATTCCACCGGCATGGTTTCGGTGAAGAACATGGCAATAGTGGGGGTCATTGTCGGCATCGTTGCGACACTGCTCCTAGCCCTCGCGATGCCGCCACTGTGGAACATCATGGGGTTGGTTTAGGTGCTGCCCCTTGCTGTAATGGTCGGCGAGGGCGAGTATCCGGCAAGTTTGGCTCGCCTCTTTCGTGAGAATCTTGGCGACCAATGTCAAACGGTCGCGTACCCGAACACGGGTGAGGCAGCAGCAGCTTTTGGGTGTGTGGCAGGCGCCGATACGGCTTGTTCCACAGAGCCGGTTGCCCTGCTGGTTGTGGTGGTCGGAGACGATACTCTTCCGGCGGACGAACTGATCAGACCGCTCTCGGGATGTGAGGCGTTCCGTGAGACCCGAATCGTCGTTCTTTCCACAAGCCTCAGTATCAAGGGCGTTGATTGGCTTGTCGACACGGGCAACCTGGATTGGGTTGGGTTCACAGAGGATCTGCGCATCGAGGCCTTCCTGCACAGCATGCGGGCCCAAATCAAACTGTTCCATGAGCATCAGAAGATTGGAGCAACCCCAGAGGTTTCTTCGCTATTTGATCAGCCCTTCACCGACTCTGAGATTATTCAGAAGATTCTGCGCCGGATTGAGCTCTCCCTCGGAGCGCAGCCACGCATCACACTTCCTGCTGGGGTACGCCTCACCACCAAGGGAGCCTGGGTAGAGGAAGTCACCATCATCCTTGAAGGATCCGTCGCCCTGATCCATGAGAGCCCGGGCGGTGACATCGTCATGCATGAGGAATCTACAGGGCGAATAATCGGGTTGCTGGCGGTATCCGAAGGCCGTCAGGCCCTGTTGAATGCAGTCACTACCAGCCCGGTGACCGGAGTTCGTCTGACCGTCGAGCAGCTAAACTCTTCCATTGAAGGACACCCGGACATTGTCCTCTTGGTGGCGACCCTCTTCATTCGCTCCCTGGACCGTCGTTTGCGGCGAGCCGAAGAACTGCACATTGAGAACGCGGAACTCTCCGAACAGGTGGAGACTGAACGATCGCAACTGGCAACAGCCCTCACGAATTTGGAGGAGGCACGCACGGAGCTGTCAGCCCAAGAACGGCTTGTCTCCCTGGGGACCCTCGCCGCGGGGATAGCCCACGAACTGAACAACCCGATGGCAGCGATTCAGAGAATCAGTGAACACCTGGGTGACGACGTCCTCGGACTGGTAGAGACTGCCCCAAACAAGAAGTGGTCCGATCTCGCCGGCCGAGCCCTGCGCAGCGGAGTGGAAGCGCCATCCCTATCAACGCGCGCCGAGCGCCAATTGCGTCGTGACCTAACCAAGGTTACGGGTGACCCCGCAGTTGCTCAGCAGCTGGCTCTGGCAGGTATCCGGGACCTTGATCTGGCAAAACGACTGACATCCCGTTCGAACCTCTCCCTTGATGGTGCCCGCCAGGCTGCTTCTATTGGCACTGGGCTGCGCAACCTTCGTTCTGCCTCAACCAGGATCACACAGCTAGTTTCATCGCTGCGATCCTACGCGCGCCCCGACGGCGACACGGTCACTGGCATAGACCTGCACGAAAGCATCGATGACGCAGTCCGCCTCTTGCCGCACAAGCTGGACGGGATCCAGCTGATTCGCAAGTACTCTGACCTGCCGCCTCTTGAAGGGCACCCGGGTCAGCTGGCACAGGTGTGGACGAACATTCTCACCAATGCTGCTGAAGCGATTGTTGAAGCGGCAGACCAAAAACCAGGGGTCATCACCATTCGAACCAGCGAACCCACCCCCGGCTGGCTTAGAGTAGAGATAACAGACAACGGGCCGGGTATACCCGATTCAATCTTGCCGAGGATTTTCGAGCCGCGCTTCACGACGAAGTCGGGCCAGGTTCGCTATGGCATGGGAATTGGGCTTGGTGTCACCCGGACCATTGTTGGCCGACACCATGGCACCATGCGCATTCACACAGGGGCAGATGGCACCACAGTCGTTGTCGATCTTCCCACTAAGGAGGAACAGTGAAACTCTCAATTCTTGTTCTTGAGGATGAACCCGAAGTCCGTGCGGCGATTGAACGGGACCTCATGCAACTGGCACCAACGATCCGCATTGAACCAGCAGAGGATGTCGAGGACGCTTGGGAGGTGATTGGAGAGATCCTTGATGACGGTGACCTCTTAGCCGTCGCCCTGTGCGACCACAGACTCCCTGGGACCACCGGCGTCGACTTCATGATTGAGATGGCACATGACCCGGACCTTGCGGCCACGGGAAAGGTACTGGTGACAGGTCAAGCAGACCTCGAAGACACGGTTCGAGCTGTCAATGACGCCCAACTGGACCACTACATTGCCAAGCCTTGGAACGCCGAGGAGCTTATCGAGATAGTCAAGGAGCAGCTGACAGACTACGTGATCAAGATGAAGCTCAACCCGCTCCCTTATCTCAAAGTCTTGGACATGGAGCGCGCCCTCGATGCAGTGCGTGACTACGGCCGAGCGGACTAGAACGCTGCAGCTGCCCTCTCGATAGCCGCGCGATCTGCTCCTGCGCTTTGCAGCGCCAAGAGGGTTGCTCCAGCCACGGACTCCTTCTGAGGGAACAGAACCTGGGCTTCCGGTAGCACTTGCAGAACTCCCTCCTCGACCTGGTCGAGCAGGCTAGGGTTACGAGCAGCGAGGATGCTGTCGGCTAGCACCACGTCCACTTCACCCGTCAGACTCAGCGCATCGGTTCCGGCCCGAACATAGGCGACGACCTCGGATGCCTGACGTTCCACCAGTTGCTGAGCGACCCGGTCACCCCTGTCAGCAGCGTAAAACACCGCCGGCGCCATTCGGCCTAGTTCGACTTCGGGCATCTCCCCGCGGTACAGTGCCGCAATCACGGCCTCGACGGGCATGTCGAACTCATATTCAATCTCCTCAGTAAGGGCGGTTTTCGGTCCGCGGCGATCGAGGGCGCGGGCCGCATGCCACAGCGCAGCCTTGCCCAGTCCGATGCCTCCACCCCAGTCTCCGGAGAGACTACCCATGGAAGCGAAGGTCCACTTCTCGCCCCTGTCATTTGTCGCAATCGCGGTAGACCCCACGCCACACGAAACAGCCACTGCATTGGGGTTGAGAGTCGCACTGCGAAGTACTGCTAGAGGTTGCGGCTCAATATCCAAACCATTGCGGGCCCATTCGAACCTGCGAAGCCTCTGACGGAACAGTGACGCTTCCGTGTCCAAGTGAAGTCCGGATAGGCATACCGATGCATGTACCACGTCGGGATTGTCGACGATCCCGGTGACAAGACCATTCAGCGCCTCAGTTGCATCGTCAATAACCTTCAACCTGGCACTGGAAGTGGCGCGACCGACCAACTCGCCGCCCGTTGTCATTACGACAACGTTCGTCTTAGTCTCTCCACTGTCAATACCAACGACAAGCTTATTACTGGGCATCGCAGAAGCCGTCCGCTCGGGGCATATGGGCCTTTCATGACCACATATATGTGTTGCCCATCGTACGACAGATTGCATTCTGCAAGCTGTGGCTCCCGCGGGCGCTGGCAGGGTCCGGCAAGGCGGGGCTGGGTTAGGCCCGGCGAGGCCGGGAAGGGTCAGTTCGGGCAGAGTCAGTTCGGGCAGAGTCAGTTCGGGCGATGCCGCGGCCCGCCAGGTGGGTTCGAGACCGGGCGGGCGGGATTGCTAGTCCTTCTCCGTCGTAAACGTTGAACGGTACGATCCGCTGGAGACGCTATCCCGTGAAGGTGACTTGCCGGTGCCCTGCCAGTTCCCTGGTGAACCAACTTCCGTACCCCGGCTGCGGTACACCATGTAGGGGCGAACGGGGTAGAGGACAGGTGGCGCGACCGCGTGCACAAGACGTGTGTACGGCAGCACTGCAAACAGGAGCAGGCCAGCAATAATGTGCAGCTTAAACTCCCACGGCACATCAACCATCAACTGGGCTTCCGGGTGGAAGTAGAACAGAGAGCGGAACCACGGGCTGATTGTCTCCCGGTAGTTGTACCCGTGTTCGCCACCAAAAATCTGTGTCGAAACGGTTGCCAGCGTTCCCAAGGCGATGGCTGCAACAAGGATGACGTACATGACGATGTCACGTGGAGAGGTTGCGAGCTTGACCGACCTCACCACGAATCTGCGTACCAGCAGGCCCGCCAGACCAATGATCGTCATGATTGCCGCGACTGTGCCCAGCGACAATGCCATGAAGTGATAGAGACCCTCACTAATACCAATTGCAGAGGTCCACGACTCTGGGACAGCAAGACCGACCAGGTGGCCCATCACCACAAGAAGGATCCCGTAGTGGAACAGCGGGGATGAAATCCGCAGCCACGTGCGTTCATACGTCTCTGAAGAACGCGTCACCCACCCGAACTTGTCGGTCCGCCACCGCCAGACAATCCCAATAAACAAAGATGCTAAAGCCAGGTAGGGGAAAATGATCCACAGGAATGTGTTCATGATGTGCTCCAAGCGAAGTTGACTCCGACCATTTCGGTGGGCGGACCCTGGGTAATGAGTCGTTGAAAACGTTCGACGACCTCGTCCGAAACCTCCGGAAGAGTGCAGACAAGGCCGTCAAGAAGGTGTGCGTAGGGAGAGTGTGCAGCATGCAGGGCAGAACGCATTACCTCAAGGCCATCGCGGTGGGCGGCCAGCAACTGCACGACCAAAGGATCACCAGAGGTCGCAGAGAGCTCGAGAATCACCGGTAGGTAGTCATCAAGCTCATCGGTGTCATTTTCGTAGCCCAAAGCACCAAGAAAGTCCTTGAAGCCCAAAATGGCGCTACCCCGCAGCCGGGTGTCACCAGCAACGTAGTAGCTCAGGTACAGGGCAGTGCGACGCCGCTGGTCAAAAACCTCAACGTAGTGCTCACAAACCTCACGACGAGGGCGGGTCACCGCCCAGTCGACGAATGCGTCCAAGTGCACGCGAATGCCCGCGGGGAGCGCATCACGAACCTCGTCGTACGCGGTCAGGGCCGGATCAAACCGTTCCTCGGGGTAGGTCAGCCAGGCAGCAATGAGCATGTGAGCCGTGCGGATCTGCTGCTCGGTGCACGCCACTGGCTCGATGGGAGCCACTGGCGAAGGGGTGAGAAAACGAACCGGCTTCGTCATCGCAATGCCGAACTGTCAGATGGGCTTTTGAGGTCAACGAAGACTGGTTCACGCCGCGTTCCACCGGTGGAACCACAACCGATTGCCGACGTGCAGGCCGAGGGCGCGCCCTCGCCCAAATACCCAGCATCACCCATGCCTTCCGTGTCGATTCCCAGTTCCTCCATGCGGGGGGCAGGTGCACTTCCGCCCTCGGGAATTACGTAGCGGTCGTCATACTTGGCGATCGCTAGCAGGCGGTACATCTCTTCAAGCTGTTTCCCGGTCATGCCGACCGATTCAGCTATCTCCTCATCAACCTCCCGGCCCAGGTTGACATCCCGCATGTGGGAACGCATGGCCGCAAGCCTGCGCAACGCCAACTCAACGGGGCGCGGATCCCCAGCCGTGAACAGCTCTGCAAGGTAGTCCAAGGGAATACGCATCTTCGACAGTGTGGTGAGCAAAATCCTGTGGTCTTCACCGTCTGCACCCGATGCGGTCACCGCATCCACCACGGGGGCCAGCGGCGGCACGTACCAAACCATCGGCATCGTCCGGTATTCCGGGTGCAGGGGGAGGGCCAGGCGGTACTCCTTGATCAAAGACCAGATCGGAGACTCCTGAGCCGCCAGAATCCACCTGTCTGAAATCCCTTCGGCACGTGCAGCCGCAACTACCAGCGGATCGTGAGGATCCAGGAGGATGTCCATCTGAGCCTCGTACAGGTCCTGCTCATTTTCAGTTGCAGCAGCCTCTCCGACCCGATCTGCGTCATAAAGCATGACACCCAGGTAGCGCAGGCGCCCCACGCAGGTCTCCGAGCAAACCGTTGGTTCACCAATCTCAATCCGCGGGTAGCAGAGCGTGCACTTCTCAGACTTACCCGTCTCATGATTGAAGTAGATCTTCTTGTACGGGCATGCCGCCACACACATGCGCCAACCACGGCAGGCGTCCTGATCAACCAGAACGATCCCGTCTTCGTTCCTCTTGTAGATCGCTCCCGACGGGCAGGCAGCCATGCAGGTTGGGTTCAGGCAGTGTTCACAAATCCTCGGCAGGTAAAACATGAACGAAGACTCAATGTCGGCCTTCACCTTGGTGGCGATCTCCTTCAAGATCGGATCCCCAGCCAACGCGGCCTCGCCCCCGCCAAGATCATCATCCCAGTTTGGTCCCCAGGCGACAGTATCGATGTTGTCACCGGTGATCTGGCTGACCGGACGTGCAACAGGGAAATACTTGGAATCCCGCGGGGCGCTGAGCAGCTTGTCGTACTCATACGTCCACGGTTCGTAGTAGTCGTCCAGCATCGGCATGCGCGGGCACGCAAAAATCTGGCTGAGGACGGAGAGCCGTCCCCCGGAACGCGGCACTACCTTGCCCGCCTTCGTGCGCTTCCACCCGCCACGCCATTTCTCTTGGTCTTCCCACTGCGCCGGATAGCCGCCACCGGGGCGGGTCTCAACATTGTTGAACCACATGTACTCAGTGCCAGAGCGGTTCGTCCATGTCTGCTTGCAGGTAACCGAACAGGTGTGGCACCCAATGCACTTGTCCAGGTTCATTACCATCGCGACTTGAGCCATGACTTTCATCAGTACGTAACCTCCTGGCTGCGCTTACGGATCAGGGTGACTTCGTCACGTTGGCTACCCGTTGGTCCCACGTAGTTGAATGCGTAGGAGTGTTGAGCGTAGCCACCGATCAGGTGGGTGGGTTTGATCATGACGCGGGTGAGGGAGTTGTGGATGCCTCCACGTCGCCCGTTCGTTTCGGTTAGTGGAGTCCCCATGATGCGTTCCTGTGCGTGGTACATGTAGACAGTTCCGCGGGGGAGCCGGTGGGAGACAATCGCCCTGGCAACGACGACACCGTTGCGGTTCCATGCCTCAATCCACTCGTTGTCAGCCACTCCGATTGTCGCCGCATCCTCGGGGCTGATCCACACGGTTTGCCCGCCGCGCCCCAGCGTCAACATGTGGGGGTTGTCGTAGTACTGCGAGTGGATTGCCCACTTGTGGTGCGGGGTTAGGTAGCGGACCGCCACGCTGGTTTCCCCGTCGACCGTGCCCGTTTCACCGACGGTTGGTTCACCGTAAAGGGTGTCGAGGGCAAGAGGTGCCTTGAAGATCGGCAGCGATTCGCCGAGGTCGCGCATCCAGTCGTGGTCCAGATAGTAGTGTTGCCGCCCCGTGAGGGTATGGAAGGGACGCCCTCGTTCAATGTTCTGCACGAACGCTGAGTAGCGCCGCCCCCCGTGTTCTGAGCCGGACCATTCGGGCGAGGTAATGACGCTCTCAGGTCCCTTCTCATTGAGCTGGCGGATGGTGACCTTCTTGTCTTCGAGCCCCGCGGAGAGGTCGGCGAGCTTGGTTCCAGTTCTCTTTTCCAGAGTTTCGAAACCGGTTGTCGCTAGACGCCCGTTGGTGGTGCCTGACAGGGAGAGGATCATGTCGCACGCGGCCTCGGCACTGTCGATCTGTGGCCTGCCGTTGCTCGGATGCGTCCCGTACTGTTTGCCGAGGGCCTCGACTTCGACCGACGGGTCATAGACGACACCCTTGGTGACCAAGCCGACCTTGTCGGCGAGCGGCCCCAGGGAGTTGAAACGATCGATGAGTGTCGTGTAGTCACGTTCGACAGGCACCAGCTTCGGCATGTTGACCCCCGGGGTGAGGGGGATCTTGTCGAGGTCGGCGACAACTCCACCCGGATTTGCGTACTCATCCGGGGTATCGTGCGCCATCGGAACCGGGATAATGTCGGTCTGTTTGCCGAGGTGAACCTCCGCCATCTCGGAAACGTGGCCGGCCAGCTCCTGGAAGATCTCGTAGTCGGTGCGCGCCTCCCACGGCGGGTCAATCGCGGCGTCGAAGGCGTGAATGTAGGGGTGCATGTCAGTCGATGACAGGTCCCGCTTCTCATACCAGGTCGCCGCGGGGAGGACGAGATCGGACATCAACGTCGTGGTCGTGTTGCGGAAGTCCACTGTCATCATCAGGTCGACTTTGCCCGAGGCCGCAGCTTCGCGCCACACCATGGTTTCGGGTCGACGGTCTTCAGGGAGTTCAGCAGCGGACACCGCGTCATCTGTGCCAACCATGTGCCGGTAGAAGAACTCCGCGCCCTTGGCCGTGTTACCCAGGAGGTTGGTGCGCCAGGAGGTGAGGATGCGCGGGAAGTTCTCCGGGTTATCAGGATCCTCGGCAGCAAACTTCAGTTCACCCTTCTCAAGTTGGTCCACCACGTAGGCAGGACCCGCCATTCCGGCTTCCCGTGCTTCCTGGCCCAGCAGCAGGGTTGACCTGTCAAAGGTGGGGAAAGAGGGCATCCAACCGCGCTTCATCGATTCAACCAGCGTGTCCGCGGTTGACTTGCCCTTCCAGTCGAGGTCTGCAAGGGGTGAACGCAACTTGTCGACGGGGGTCCCGTCGTAGCGCCACTGGTCGGTGATCAGATAGAAGAACCCCGTGGTGATCATCTGGCGTGCCGGGCGCACCCAGTCGAGGCCGAAGGCAAACTGGGCCCAGCCTGTGATCGGGCGCACTTTCTCTTGTCCGACGTAGTGGGCCCATCCGCCACCGTTGACCCCCTGCGTCGCACACATTGAGGTCAGGGCCAAGATCGTCCGGTACATGGTGTCAGCGTGGTAGTAGTGGTTGACACCAGCCCCAAGGATGACCATGGACCGGCCTTTGGAATCAATGGCGTTCTGGGCGAACTCGAGACCGATCCGAACCGCTGCATTGGCGGGAACCCCGGTGTGGGTTTCCTGCCACGCGGGTGTCGGAACCGCGTCGACGTCGTCGTAGCCTGCGGGCCACTCACCGGGGATTCCCTCGCGCTCTACGCCGTACTGCGCAAGGAGGATGTCGTAGACGGTGGTGACAAGGTTGCCATCAACCTTCACGGCCGGCACACCGCGCTTGACGATGCCGGTACCCGGCGACACCTGTTCGGGTGTGGCCGGAAGGTCGAAGCGGGGAAGAAGGATCTCTACGCCCTCGGCTCCCGCGATTTCATCCGCGGAAAGGAAGGGGTCCACTCCTTCCATCTCCAGGTTCCATTTGCCCATGCCTTCTGCACCAAAGTGGTCGGCAGAGGTACCACCCGGGTCGACGATGCCACGCTCTTTGTCCCACACCAGGGTGCGGAACGCAGCGTTTTCCGAGTCGACCAGCTCTGGTCCCGCAGCGCCCTCGGCAGCAGTGAGGAACTTCCCCGGAACATACGCCCCGTCCTTCTCCTCAAGTTTGACCAGGAAGGGGGAGTCGGTGAACTTTGCCATGTAGTCCAAGAAGAACGGCTCTTGGCGCTGCACATGGAACTCTTTGAGGATGACGTGCCCCATCGCCATGGCTAAAGCGCCGTCAGCGCCGGGTGCGACACGCAGCCATTCATCAGCGAACTTGGTATTGGCGGCGAAGTCCGGGGAAACAGCCACAACCTTTTGGCCGTGGTAGCGGGCCTCTGTCATGAAGTGGGCGTCGGGCGTCCTCGTCTGAGGGACATTGGAGCCCCACATGATCAAGTACTGGGAGTTGTACCAGTCGCCAGACTCCGGAACATCGGTCTGGTCACCGAAAACTTCGGGCGAGGCCGGGGGAAGGTCCGCGTACCAGTCGTAGAACGACAGCATCGATCCGCCCATGAGTTCATAGAAACGCGACCCCGCGCCGTACGAAACCTGCGACATCGCCGGAATGACTGAAAAGCCAAACATCCTGTCTGGCCCGTACCGCTTCGTGGTGTAGACGTGGGCGGCTGTGGCGATTTCCATCGCTTCCTGCCACGAGCACCTCACCAGGCCACCCCTGCCTCGTGCAGACTTGTACCTGGCAGACTTCTCAGGGTCCTCGACAACGTCTCGCCAGGCGAGGACGGGGTCTCCCAACCGCTCTTTGGCTTCGCGGTAGTAGTCCAAGAGGATGCCGCGCGCATAGGGGTGGCGGATACGGGTTGGGGAGTAGGTGTACCAGGAGAACGCGGCTCCACGAGGGCAGCCGCGCGGTTCGTACTCGGGCATGTCCGGGCCGGTGGTCGGGTAGTCAACCGCCTGGGTTTCCCAGGTGATCACACCATTCTTCACGAACACCCACCACGAGCACGAGCCCGTGCAGTTCACCCCATGGGTTGAGCGGACCTTGCGGTCGTGGTTCCAGCGTTGGCGGTAGAACTGATCCGCCTCACGTCCGCCCTCGAGAAAAAGCTGCCGAGAGTTTGCGGCAGTGGCGGCAGGTCGCAGAAACGCACCAAGCTTGGCAACGGAGTCTGGGAGTGTAAATGGGGAGGTGTCAGCCATCGGTTTCCTCACTCAACTTCATGCGGATTGGGCGTCTTCACCCAGGTGCTTCTATTCAACAACGAATGGCTTGAAAAAGGCTGGTTTCCGCGGAAATACGCCTATTCCACACGTGTCGTATAGGGCAAATTTTGCCCTATATGAGCAGGGAAGTGTTGCGTAATTGCAGATCGCTCTCCACAGTGGTGAAACCACGCCTAATCTGCACGGGCTGTCTTCCACATTGCGGCTGAAAAGGCTTCTGAGGCGCCAGTAGCACGAACCGCAAATACGTGTCTATACTGCAATCTATGACGCAAATACGGATTAGCGAAGCGGCGCAGTTTCTCGGGGTCAGTGACGACACCGTGCGGCGGTGGATTGAGACGGGGCTGCTCAGCGCGGGGCTTGACTCCAGCAACAGAAAAGTCGTGGACGGGCGTGAACTCGCAGAGTTTGCCCAGTCCCTTGCAGCTCCGCCGCCTGATCCAACGGGCGGTCAAACATCCGCACGCAACCGACTGGTGGGACTGGTAACCAAAGTGACCTCCGACCGTGTCATGTCCCAGGTTGAAATGCAGTGCGGACCCTTTCGCATCGTCTCGCTGATGAGCACGGAGGCCGTGGGCGACCTCGGCTTGGAGCCAGGGGTCGTCGCGGTTGCAGTGGTGAAGGCAACCACCGTCATAGTCGAAGCCGCAAACTAGAAAGGCACATGCAATGGAAAGAAGCATTCTCAGCAAGGTCGTCCTCGGACTTGGCATCACCTCGCTTTTGCTCGGCGGTTGCGCTGCCGGGGGTGGCACGTCGGCAGAATCCGGGGCCGCAGGTACGTCGACTCAGTCTGCTACTTCGGGCGATACTTCCTCGAGTGAAGCACGGACACTGACAGTGTTCGCAGCCGCGTCAATGGAGCCAACCTTCACCGAGCTGGCGAAGATGTTTGAGGGCGTCAAGGTTGTCTTCAACTTCGCGGGCTCCCAGGATCTGCAAGAGCAAATCGTCGAGGGCGCTCCAGCCGACGTATTTGCATCTGCAAATGAGAAGCAAATGGCGCCTGTGGTTGAGGCGGGGCTGAACTCAAGCGAGCCGATCATCTACGCAACGAACCAACTGACGATTGTCACGCCCCCGGACAACCCCGCGCAGATTGCAACCTTTCAAGACCTCACCAAAGAGGGTCTGCTGCTGGTGATCTGCGCCCCGGAAGTACCATGCGGGGCTGCAACCCAGAAGGTTGTCGAAGCCAGTGGGGTGACGCTGAAGCCAGTCTCTGAGGAGCAGTCGGTAACTGACGTCCTCGCCAAGGTTCAAGCCGGTGAAGCCGACGCTGGCCTGGTCTACAAGACCGATGCCATCTCGGCCGGGGACACCGTTGAGGCCATAGCATTCCCAGAGTCGGCCGACGCTGTCAACAAGAACCCAATCGTTGCTGTGACCACGGGCGCGGAGCCTGAACTTGGTCAGGAGTGGGTCGACTTCATCCTCAGCGATTCAGTCCAGCAGATCCTCAAGGATGCGGGCTTCGGTCCTGCCCAAACAAGCTAGCAGACCGGTGACGAGGGAGTATTCGGGCATACCTGGCTGGCTCTATGTGCCAGCGGTCATCGGGGGCGCATTCATCCTGGTTCCCCTCATCGCAATGGGAACCAGGATTGAGTGGAGCAACTTTTGGTCCCTCATCACCAGTCCCTCATCCCGGACCGCCCTCATCCTCAGCCTACAAACCGCAAGCGTGTCGACGCTTCTGTGCATCATCTTCGGTGTTCCGATGGCGATTGTCCTGGCACGCGGTTCGTTTCGGGGGCAGACCCTTCTTCGTTCCCTGGTTTTGCTGCCCATGGTTCTTCCGCCGGTAGTTGGCGGGATTGCTTTGCTCTACACCTTCGGGAGGCGCGGCCTGATTGGCCGGTACCTCGAAGTGTTTGGAATGAACATTGCGTTCTCGACGACTGCGGTCGTCCTGGCCCAAACGTTTGTGGCACTCCCGTTTTTGGTGGTGTCCCTGGAGGGGACGTTGCGGACGTACGGGCGTAAGTATGAGGTGGTTGCGGCGACGCTGGGCGCGAGTCCGTCCGTGGCTTTGCGGCAGGTGACTCTGCCGCTCGTGGTGCCTGGGTTGGTGTCCGCCGCAATTCTTTCGTTTGCTCGGGCGTTGGGCGAGTTTGGTGCGACGATCACGTTTGCTGGGAGTCTCGAGGGCGTGACGCGGACGCTTCCGTTAGAGATTTATCTGCAACGAGTCAAGGATCCCCAGGCCGCCATAGCTCTTTCCCTATTGCTGGTGGTGGTGTCTGTGTTGGTCACCGCCGCCACGACGGCCATTTCAAGGCGGTCACAGCGATGAGTTTGCTGTTTGATGCCCAGGTCGCGTCGCGCAACTTTGACGTGCAGATTGAGGTCGAGGACGGAACCCACGTTGCAGTCCTCGGACGCAATGGTTCGGGTAAGTCGACGCTGTTGAGCATTCTTGCCGGGGTGTTGCGACCGGATAGCGGGCGCGCGTTCCTCGGTGACAAGATGCTCTTCGACATTCCCAAGTGGACTGCTCCTCACACGCGGGGGGTCTCGCTGCTGTCGCAAGAGCCCCTTTTGTTCCCACATAAAACGGTCGCGCAGAACACGGCCTTTGGGCCGCTTGCTAAGCATGTGCCCCGCGGGGAGGCCGCGCGGTTGGCAGCACATTGGTTGGACGAGGTTGGGATGGCTGAGTTCTCCAGCCGCAGGCCGGGCGAATTATCAGGGGGACAGGCCCAACGTGTGGCTGTGGCGCGCGCGTTGGCGGCTCAACCTGAACTGTTGCTCTTGGATGAGCCAATGGCTGCCCTCGACGTTGCTGTTGCACCCGCACTGCGCCGGGTTCTGCGGCGCGTCCTCGAAGGGCAAACGACGCTGATCGTCACGCATGATCTGGTGGATGCGGCGCTGCTCTCTGACTACGTGATCGTTTTGGAGGATGGGCGGGTGGCGGAGCGTGGGCCCACCGACCAGGTTCTCTATAATCCCAAGACATCTTTCACCGCCGGGTTGGCTGGGCTGAACCTTGTTCGAGGACGATTTCAGGGTGGTGCGGTGGTCGGTCCCGGAGGGATGACAGTGCTCGGAATGGGTGAGGAGCCGCGCACCGGGGATATGGCGGCGGCTGCTTTCTCTCCCCGAGCTGTTTCTGTCTATCCGGCGGCGATCCAGGGCAGTCCTCGCAATAACTTTGAAGTCACAGTAAGGGAGATTGAGCCTGCCAACGGCTTGGTGCGTATCCACGGCGAGTCGTCGGGCCAGAGCCTGGCAGCCGACATTACGGTCAAGGCTTTGGCTGACCTTGATCTCTATCCTGGTAGCAGGGTTGTGTTTGCGGTCAAGGCAACTCAGGTGACGGTTTATGCCGCGTAGTTCCCAGGGTGATTCGTCCTCGGCCGTGGAGAAGGTTGGGACCGATCCCCACTTCGTTATCGAGGCGTTCACCATCGGGACCGAAACTCGCGCTAAGGAGACCCTGGATCGGATCGACCCTCAGGGTGGAACGACCCAGCTCTGAGATGTGCGCGACCTGCCAGGGAGGTAGCAGGCTGAAATAGGCAGCCACGACCTCGTCTGGATCTTCGGTCATGCCTGTCTTCAGCCAGGACTGCACCATGGCAATGGTGTTGTGAACCTGTTGGGAAGAAGCCATCTGGATCCACAGTTCCGAGGGGACCGGCCCTTCGACGTGACGCACGAAATCGCGGACGAACTCCTCGAAGAGGGCATCAAAGTACGAAGTGATCATGGCCAGAACGACTGATTGCCCGCCCTCGGGAAGAACATGGTTGTAAACACGGTGATTGGCGGCCACGTGTTCGAGGAGGGCGAGGTGGATTTCCCGCCACTGCAGCAGGTAGCCGGGGCCGGGCTGGTCAAGTAGATGTGCGATGGGTTCCATTTGCGGCGCTAGAGCTGAGATGAGGTGCTCGGCAAGGAATGAGGACGGAGAGCTGGAGTGCTTGTAGAAGGTGGTCCTAGAAACACCGGCCGCCTCGGTCAGTTCCGACACGGAGATCTGCTCGGCGGGCTTCTGTGCTGCCAGTGCGAGGATCGCATCAGTGAGTTTGGAACGGATACGCTGATAACGGGGATCATCAACTGGCTGGCGGGGCACGGCTTTTCCAACAGCTACCTGTTCCATCATGCCCACCCGCCCTACTCGAAAACAGCCTGCCTACAAGGATAGAGCGTACTGGTCAGCGTGGAGTAGATATGCTGGGGGTATGGTGAAAATCGCGGTCGTAACTGTTTCAGATCGGGTCTCTCGCGGGGAACGGGAGGATGCGTCGGGTCCACTGGCCGCATCCTTACTTTCCGCCTACGGCGAGGTGGTTCGCACGGATGTTGTGCCTGATGGCGTCGACACCGTGACGGCCGCAATCTCGGGAGCTGCGGACGCCGGGGTCAATGTTGTTTTCACAACTGGCGGAACGGGGGTAACAGGACGGGACCAGACTCCTGAGGCCACTGAGGCTCTCATCGAACAACGGATGTTCGGCATTGAAAACCTGTTGCGTTCAAACCCGAATGTGCCGCAAGCCGCACTCTCTCGGGGTCTTGCGGGTGTTGGGCGCTTTGGCGGTCTGCCGGTGCTGATTATCAACGCTCCCGGTTCTGTCGGTGGGGTGCGGGACGCAGTTCGGGTTGTTGGACCACTGCTGGAGCACATCGTCTCCCAGATGCGCGATGGGGACCACCCCGTACCGCAGGGTGAAGATCCCTTCGAAGGGTTTGATGGACACCTGGAGGCCACCTCCCGGGTACAAAACAGGGGCAGAAGCCAGGGAGGAGCAGCCCGGGTTGTCATCGCTGGTGTATCTGATCAAACCTTAGACATGGGCGTCCTCGTTGACGCGGTTGATGACCCGACGGCGGGGGCAGTCGTGACCTTCTGTGGTCAGGTGCGTAACCACGACGACGGGCGCCAAGTGACCGCCATCGACTATGAGGCACACCCCGATGCGGGTCGGGTGGTTGAGGAGATCGCAGAGCAGGTTGCACAGGCAAGCGGTGCCTGTCGGATAGCGGTGCTACACCGCACCGGGCATTTGGAGGTGGGTGGTATCGCCCTCGGAGCCGCGGTGTCTGCCCCGCACCGCGCGGAGGCTTTCCGCCTGCTCGAAGCAGTTATAGAGCAGGTGAAAATGAGACTGCCAGTGTGGAAACGACAGCATTTTGCAGACGGAAGCCAAGAATGGACAGGGGTGGCGTGATGACGACAGTGACGGTGATTTCTTGTTCCGATGCTGCTCTTGAAGACGCCGCTGAAGACCGTGCCGGTACAGTGTTGCGCGAAGGTCTCGCGTCACTGGGTTTTCAAGTAAGCGACCCGCAAATCGTGCCTTGCGATACGTCCCTGATAACTTCCGCCCTGGTCGATGCGTTTCACGGGGGCGCGCGGGTGGCTATCACCGCGGGTGCCAGCGGATTGCTGCCGCAAGATGTTGCGGTTGAGGCAACCATGCCACTGGTGGAATTTGAGATCCCGGGGATCATGGAAGAGATTCGACGCCGTGGTGCTGAGAAGACCCCGCTGTCCCTGCTTTCGCGTGGAGTGGCGGGCGTGGTCGAACTCCCGGGCCTGCCGAGATCATTGGTTGTCAATGCACCCGGCTCCCGTGGGGGAGCCAGGGACACTCTGGCCGTCCTCGGCCCAATGCTTGAGCGCATAGTCGCGTCGTTGGACGGGGTGGGGCACGACCGTTAGGCCGGAAACGATCACGACGTCAGTCTGCGTTTCTCGTCCAGTCGCCGCTACGGCCCCCGGACTTAGCCGTAACCCGCGCATGAAGGATTTCTGCGCTGCGATCCACGCCTTTGACCATGTCCACAATCGCGAGGGCGGCAACGGTCACCGCTGTTAGTGCCTCCATCTCGACCCCTGTCCGGTCCGCGGTCTTTACGTCCGCGCGGAGCTGGACGCCCTCGTCCACGATGGTGAGTTCGAGGGCAACACCGTGCACGCCGATCACGTGAGCGAGCGGCAGAAGATCCGGGACCTTTTTCGCGGCGGCGATCCCCGCGACTCGAGCCACCGCAAGGACGTCGCCCTTGGGGACGGTGCCGTCCCGTAGTGCACGCACCACGTCAGGTGAGCAGGCAACCATGGCCTCCGCGGTCGCGGAGCGGACCGTGGGCTGCTTGGCAGTGACGTCGACCATGCGCGCGTCGCCGCGCTCATTGAGGTGTGTGAACTGCATGGGGCTCCTAGGACGAGGTCGGCGGTGACGAGGGCGATCCGGGCGGTGACGATGGCGAGGACGATGGCGAGGTCGGCGGCGCGCCATCACCCGGGAAGGCTCCGTGTTGGGCGTCTGGGCCGGGCCCAGCAGTGCCAGTGTCATGGTTGTGGAGGAGATGGAAGTGGGGGAGCTGCGGGACGGCTCTAGCTCCCTTTTCCGCCTCGTGCCGCGAGGCGATTTCAATCATCAGCGAGGCCAGCGTTGCTGTCGTAACCCCAATCAGGGCCATCCCCCCAAACATGAGAGCGGTTGCCGTGAGCCTTCCCGCGCTGGTGACAGGGGTGTAGTCGCCGTAGCCTGTCGTTGACACTGTCACACAAGCCCACCAGATAGCATCGCGGAACGTCTTGATGGTAGCGCCCGCAGCATTGCGTTCGGCCTCAAGAACGGCCAGTGCAGAGATGTAGATGAGAATCGCGGAGGCGCCGATGCCGTAAACCATTACCTGGACACGCATTCGGTCACCGGGAGATGCCCACCTGCTACCGAGCTGCGTAAAGACGCGGAGCAGGAGCACCAGACGTAGCACCGGAACCAGTACACAGAGAAGATCGAACCAATGTGTTGTGAACCAGCGGAAGTTCTCTTTGGCTGTCGCAAAACGCACCACGTAGTCAACGAAAAACATGAGCCAGGTTATCGTCATGGTTGATGTCGTTAGCGCCCATCCCACCCCGGACAGGTCCCCGATGGCCCGCCATGTGTAGGCAATCAGATAGGCGAGACTAGCGACGATCAAAGGGACGTCAGTGTACTTATGCCAGGTCTGCTGACTCTGCGTCATCTGCGGCCGCGACTTCTTCTTTGTCTCCAAGGCTGCCTCCTCCGGGCCTTAACTTACCGCACCGGGTATACCTTGAGCATGTCGGAAGGAGCCACTGCAGAGACTTCTGCGGGGACTACGGCAAGCGCATTCGCCAGATGGGTGGACGCAATCAGGTGCGATCCAGAACCAAGATGGTGGATGCGTGAAACTGCGCCGTTGTCAATGATTACGGGGACGAACTGGCGCCGGCCAGAGGGGCTCTTCCAGCCTTCTTCAGTCGGCAGCTCCACCGCCTGCCAAGCGGCCTCGGCTCCCTGAAACCTGGCCAACAGGGGGCGCAGAAAAACCCAAGCCGAAACAAAGACGCTGACGGGGTTGCCGGGAAGACCGACAAAAGCGGTCGGTCGGCCCTGCAGAGTCAGCATGCCGCAGGCCTGCGGTTTGCCCGGTTGCATTGCAACCTTGTTGAAGGACACTTTCCCCTCAAGGCTTTGCCTGACTACTTCAAACGCTCCCGCCGAGATGGCACCCGCGGTCACAATCAGGTCGGCGCCCAGGCTCGCGGCTCGGTCGAGGGAGTCCTCGAACTGCGAGACGGAGTCGGGAACCGCGGTAGTCAGGACGACCTCGCCACCGAACTGCTCGACAAGGCCCGCGAGGAGGATCGAGTTTGAGTCGGGAATCTGCCCGAACCCCAACTGTGCGCCCGGGCTCACCAACTCCGAACCGGTTGCGAGCACTGCGACGCGCGGTCGGCGGCGCAGAGGGACCTCGCTGTAACCAACTGAAGCGGCAGCGGCGGCAGCTGCGGGCGTCCAGGAAGCCCCAGCTCGAAGAACTTTCGCGCCGACCGCCACATCCTCACCGCGGTGACGTACGTTGCCACCTCGAGGCAGTGGGTTCACCACAACCGACCGCGGAAGTGGGACATCACCTGCCGCCTGGTCCGAAAGCTCAACTGGAATGACCGTGTCAGCGCCGCGGGGCAGGGGGGCGCCGGTCATGATTCTGACGGCCTCGCCCGCCCCGACGGGAGGAGCGTCCTGTGCCCCCGCAGGGATATCACCGACGACTTCCAGGCGGGTCGGCCCGATCCCCAAGTCTGCTGCCCGCACCGCAAACCCATCCATGGCGGAGTTTGTGAAAGGTGGAACCGGATAGCGTGCAAAGAGGTCTTCCGCCAGAATCCGGCCAAAGCCCCCGCCAATTGGTTCCACGCTGCTCGGCACCAGATCGGCCAGAGCCAAGACTTTGTCTAGGTACTCCTCAACACTCAACATTGGTCCTCCTTGATGAGCGAAGCGGCAGGGTCTCCCACCTTGGCGACAGCGCGTCCAAGACCATGACCCGGCCGACCAGTGGTTGCCCCACACCGAGCAGCAGTTTGATTGCCTCCGTGGCCTGCAGAGTTCCAATCTGGCCAACCATGGCTCCCAGCACCCCAACCTCGGTTGCCATCTTGTAGGTGTCGCGTGGGGGTTCTTCGGGAACTAGGTCCCGAAGATAAAGCCGCTGCCCGTCCTCGTCCTCTACCCCAAACACGGAACACTGCCCCTGCCACGCCACCGCAGTTGCCCACACCAGTGGAACCCCAACGTCCTCGGCAGCGTCCGAAATCAGGAACTTAGCTGCAAAAGTGTCAGTGCAGTCCAAGACCAGGTCATAGCGCGCAAAGAGTTTGCGGGCACGGTCTGGCGTCAGCATCTCAGGGTAGATGTCGACGGCAACCTCGGGATTGAGTTCGTGCAGGCGCTCCGCCGCAGACTCAGCCTTGTTTCGACCCAGCTCGGTGTGGAGAACCTGGCGCTGCATGTTCGTTAGTTCAACAACGTCACCATCAACGATCCCGATCCGACCAACCCCAGCTGCAGCCAGGTACGGAAGGGCCGCGGAACCCAAGCCTCCAGCCCCAATGACGAGGACGGAGGATTCAAGGAGGCGACGTTGCCCAACCTCTCCAACACCTCTGAGCGCAATGTTGCGCGCATAGCGTTCTTGCTCAAGGGGGAAAAAGTCGGGAGTCAAGTTCGTAGTCAGCCTTTCCGTGGGGCGCCAGGTCGAGCGTAGCGCCACCAGGTGATTCCAATACACATCACTGCCCACACCGCGCCGATGATGTAGAAGGGAACGGCGCCCATCGTGGTCAGGCCGACCCCGAAGATAAATGGCCCAAATGCGGCAATCGCGCCCGTCCAACCAATCACCCCTCCCGCCTGGCGGCGGTTGAAAATCATTGGCATCTGCTTAAAGGTTGACGCATTGCCGATACCTGAGAAGAGGAAGATCGCCAACATACCCCAGAGGAACTGGTTGAAACCCGCATCGAGCGTTGCAGCGCTGGTGGTATCGGGAGTTAGCCCAGGAATGGTGTAGATGATTGAGGCAAGGATGCCGATCCCAGCGATTAGGGTCCAGATTGCGCCACCCATACGGTCAGTGAGGGGAGAGAAGAGGACGCGTGCGCCCGCCCCAATCAGCGGACCTAGGAAGACGAACTTCACTGGATCGGGGACGTTATAGCCCTCGATGAGAAGGGTGGCTGTGGCCCCGCTGCCGTCGACAATGGCAGGGTTGCCCGCGCCGTAGAGGTTAGACATCAGCAATCCGAACTGAGCGGCCAGACCTGAGAAGGTTGCGAAAGTCATGATGTACAGGGCTGTCATCAGCCATGTGTCGAGGTTGTTGAAGATGTCGAACTGCTGCTTGATATTGGCCTTGACAGGCACGGAACGAAGTACGATGTAAGCCCAAATGGCTCCGACAATGATGAACGGGATGTAGACGAGGGCGCTGTTCTGATACCAGACAGTCACGCTGTCCTTGCCGGGGACAGCCATCTGCTGGCTGCCCAGGAACGCAAACATTGAGAAGGTAATCAGCCATGGGGTCAGCAGCTGCACAAGCGACACGCCAAAGTTGCCAACCCCAGCCTGGATGCCGAGGACGGTACCCTGCATCTTCTTGGGGAAGAAGTAAGAGGTGGATGGCATGAACCCTGAGAATGCGCCGCCGCCGATGCCGGCCAGGAATGCCAGCGCCATGAGCCTCCAGTAAGGAACATCAGGGTTGGTGACCTCAAATCCCCAGCCCAGCACGGGAAGGATCAGGAGCAGCGTGGTTAGTGTGACCATCTTGCGTGTGCCCTGAATAGGAGGGAGCACCATCCACACCAGGCGGAGCAAACCACCTGAAAGGCCGGGCATAGCGGCCATCCAGTACAACTGGCTGGTGGTGAAACTGAATCCTAGCGCGTTGAGCTTGGGGACTATCGCGGAGGGAAGGAACCAGGTAACAAAGCACAGGGTCAACGTAAAAGTGGTGACCGTAAGCGTCGTCCAGGCCCGCTTCTTGTCCCATTTTTTCGGGTCTTCTGGATCCCACTCTTGGAGCCAGTCACCTTTGACAGGAATAGAGCTCATTTACTCTGCCTCTTTCTTGAGTTCGCCCTCGGGAAGGCGTTCGGGACCTTGTTTGGTGAGCATGGTGTGTACTGTCAACTGCATCCACACCGCGCAGACAACAACAAGTATGAAAATGACGAAGAATGTTGATGAGGGGAAGCCTGAGAAGACTTTCGTGTAGGCGAACAGGGGTGGAAGGAAGAAGCCTCCCAGGCCGCCGAACATGCCGACGAGGCCGCCAACAGACCCGACGTTGTCGGGGAAATAGGCGGGAATGTACTTGTATACAGCCGCCTTGCCAATCCCCATGGCGCACCCGAGGAAGAAGACCAGAATCGCAAACGCGTAGACGTTCATCCCGTAGTGCAGATGTTGGGTTTGACTGCCGTCAGGGTGGACAATCGTGATGAAGCCGCTGGGCATCATGAGGATTCCGGAAGTTACCAACATGATCGCCCAAGTTAGATAGAGGGCGGCTCGGGCCCCCCAGCGGTCCGAGATCCATCCACCCAACGGCCTCAGTAGCGATGCAGGAAAGATGAATGTTGCCGTCAGTAGGCCAGCGGTTGCCAGAGAAATGTCAAAGTTGTCCACGTAATACTTGGGGAGCCATGCCGACAGCGCCACATAGGCACCGAACACCGCGACGTAGTAAAGGGAGAAGCGCCAGACGCGAACCTGCTTCAGTGGGGCAAGCTGTTCGGCAATGGTTTGCTGTGACCCGGGTGCATGGTCGGGTTTGGGAGCAACGAAGATTGTCACGATACCGACAATGACCAGCAGTACCGCGTAGATTACCGGGACTAGGCGCCATCCTCCTTGGATGCCAAGAATGAACGTTGAACCGGCCGTGGCCGCAATGATCCCCGGGCCAATCAGTTTTGTGACGGAAGCACCGACGTTGCCCGCACCGAAGATGCCGAGGGCGAGGCCTTTGCGGTCCTGACCAAACCACGCGCTGTTCCAAGACACGCCAACCGAGAACAGGTTGCCTGCGAAACCCACCAGGAAGGCCAAGATAAGAATCCAGGTGTAGCTGTTGGCGATGGAAACCATGTAGGCGGGAATCGCGGTTGCAAAGAGCATGAAGATCGTAATCTTCCGCCCGCCAATTCTGTCGGCCAGCATGCCGGCTGGGAGCCGCCACATGGAACCATTGAGAACCGCCACCGCAGAGATCCACGACAGTTGGACGTCACTGAGCCCAAACTCTTCCTGAATCGGAATACCCAGGATGCCAAACATCAACCACACCGCAAACATCAGAGTGAATGCGATGGTCGACATTGTCACTACGCGACCCGCGCCCTTTTCGGTGGGGTGATTCGGGGAAACTTCAATCAGATTCTTGGACATCAAGGGCCTTTGGAGGTTGCGAAGAGACAGTCTCAGCACGTTGCGAAATTTCGTCGTACTAGGGATGATCCTAACTGGATGGTGGCGGGATTTTGCGCTTTTAAACGACAGCTGTCACGATGAGTTTGTTAGCGGGTCTGCGCCGCGTCGCCAGGGGACTTTTGGCCTAGGAATAGAGGGAGAGATCCTCGGGTGTGTCCATATCCGCCGTGACCTGAAGCGGCACTTGAACCAGTGCAACATCAAGGCCTCTAAGGACACTTCTGACAGATCTATCCCGCACACTGCCAGCAGCTTCGAATGCGCCTTGCAATGAGTTCAGCCTGTAACGTCCCGCCAAGAACTGTGGCCAACCCTCACGGTCTTCAAGCACCACGCCATCTGCGTGATTGACGGCAGGGGATAGTGCGGCTACGGCCCGGTGCGGGTTCGCCAGGTCGCCGGCGAGAATAAGGACTTCGCAGTCATCCACCTTCGACTCCGCGTCACCAATTAACCTCAACACCTGCTGCAATCCGGCCCTGATCCCCGCGGCTGGCCCGCCCAAAGGTGGATCCTCCAGCGTGAAGGAAACGCGGTCGTCCTCTTCCCCACGCCAACTGCCTTCCGGGGCCACCACAACCACGTGGGATGCCCAGCTCAGCGCGGCATCAACCGTTCTGGCGAGCAGAGGCTTTCCATCCACTTCGACCCGCATCTTGTCGCGTCCCATGCGAGATGAGCGCCCACCGCCGAGGACGATAGCGAACCGGCGTCCCGACACTTTCCTAGCCGCCTGCGAAGGGTGGCAGGACGTCGAGCTGCGTGACCTCTGTCAGAGAAGTAGACGGCGAGGTGATACGAACGCCATCCGCAAGCAGACTCGAGACCTTGAGAACCTGTTCCAAGGCCGGGTTGCCCCGCCCCAGTGTCTGCACGAGGGCGCCTGCATCCAAGCCACTCGCATCGACGTGGGTGGAGTGGACCCCTGCCGCTTCTGCGGCTCCTGCGAAGTAGCGGATTAGCATCTAGCCTCCAATGGCGCTCATAGTTCGCTCAGGTTGCACGAAGCCTTCATCATTAATTCCATGGGCTTGTGCCTTGATGAGGTGCTCCGCAGTCCATGCCTCAACAATGTCGTCGTCGGTGCCGCCGCCACGCATGATGAAACGCAGGTCTCGTTCTGATTTTGCAAACAGGCAGTTGCGAACCTGGCCATCACTGGTGATGCGGGTGCGGTCGCAGGTGGCACAAAATGGCGCCGTCACCGAGGCGATTATGCCAATGGAGCCGCCGGGCTGCCGGGCATCCTTCGCGACGTGCCACAGGGTTGCTGGAGCGGTGGTGTCGCCACCGGTGTCTGGCGTCAGTGTGTACCGCTTGCGGAGCTCCGCAAGAATGGCCTCCTGGGTCACCATCTTGTTGCGGTCCCAGGTGTGTTTTGGTCCAAGTGGCATCTGCTCGATGAAGCGCAGCTGGTAGCCGTGGTCCAGGCAGAAATCGGCGAGCGGCAGGATGGCGTCCTCGTTCACATCCTGCATGATCACGGCGTTGATTTTCAGTGGGCGCAACCCGGCCTTGTCGACAGCATCGATACTGCGGCGGACGTCCTCGTACCGATCACGCCGTGTTAGGCGTGCGTAATGGTCACGATCCATTGTGTCTAGCGAAATGTTGACGCGTTGCAGACCGGCCTCGATGAGCTCAGGAAGTCGGCGGTCTAAGCCGAGGCCGTTCGTGGTCAACGCAATGTCGGGTGGTGCGCCCGCGGCGGTGCGTAGGGATGCTGCGGCCGCAATGATCTCGGCAAGGTCGCGTCGCAGCAGCGGCTCACCACCTGTGAAGCGGACCTTGGTGATGCCGAGGTCGTCCACCGCGATGCGAAGTAGGCGAACTATTTCAGACGTTGTGAGAGTGTCCTGGGTTGGGAGCCACTCCAATCCTTCCGCGGGCATGCAGTAGGTGCAACGCAGGTTGCAGCGGTCGGTTAGGGAAACCCGCAGATCGCGGGCAACCCGTCCGTACTTGTCCAGAAGCTGCGCCATGGCACCAGTCTAGTTGTAAGCAACAAGTGTCGCTTTCAAGACGGGCGCGGCGGGTCTTGCCCGTGGGATCCTCTGGCCTGATGCTCCCTATCGGCTCCCGAGGTGACGTTCCGAGTAGGTCTCTTGGGGGATTGTTCAGAATGCGGACGGTTCTGGATCACAACGTGGGATGTCGCCTAACCTGACTGACATGTTCAAACGAATGTGCCGCTAACGGACGCACTGACAGGCTCACGCCAGCGCGACAACCATCTCGCGTGTCACGTCGCTGTTCCGGGTACGTTGGGACTTCCCCTAAACCACGTGCGCAAATGCGCAGCCAAGGTTTGAACTCCCTGTACTGACACGGCCAGCACAAGTGCGTTCTCCTCATCGGCGAGGACCCCGGCACTTGGCACGGCACCCAAGCAACGCCCCTCCCGAACTGCCACAAAACCATAACTGGGCGTATCGCCCGAACTAGCAACCTGGGAGTAAAGAAATGTCTGCAAACTGGTCCTTTGAAACCCGTCAGATCCACGCCGGTCAAACCCCGGACCCCACAACCGGGGCTCAAGCACTACCCATCTACCAAACTAACGCCTACGTCTTCGACAACGCTGGACAGGCAGCAGGGCGCTTCGCTTTGTCGGAACTGGGTCCGATCTACACCCGCATCACCAACCCAACACAAGAGGTTGTCGAGAACCGTCTAGCCGACCTTGAAGGTGGAGTCGGGGCCCTACTCCTTGCCTCAGGCCAGGCAGCAAACACCTTCGCAATCCTCAATCTTGCGGGCGCAGGCGACAACATAGTTGCTTCCCCAAGCCTGTACGGCGGCACCTTCAACCTCTTGGCAAACACACTTCCGAAGTTGGGAATCACGGTGACGTTCGTAGAGGACCCCTATGACCTCGAACAGTGGCGCGAGGCCGCGGCGCCCAACACCAAGGCATTCTTTGGGGAGACCATCCCCAACCCGAAGTCAGACATTTTTGACATCGAAGGGGTGGCTGCCGTGGCACACGAGGTCGGTGTGCCCCTGATTGTCGACAATACGGTTGCGACGCCGTACCTGATTCGGCCCATTGAGTGGGGCGCCGACATCGTGACGCACTCTGCCACCAAGTATCTGGGTGGCCACGGCACTACTTTGGGAGGCGTGATCGTCGATGCCGGCAAGTTCGACTTCGGTGCGGATCCCGAGCGCTTCCCGGGCTTCAATGAGCCGGACCCCTCGTATAACGGGCTCGTATATGCCCGCGACCTGGGTGAAGGGGGAGCCCTGGGAGCAAACCTTTCCTACATCCTTAAGGCCCGCGTTCAGCTGCTGCGCGACTTAGGCTCGGCGATTTCTCCCTTCAACGCCTTCCTGCTTGCCCAGGGCATTGAGACGCTGTCTTTGCGTTTGGACCGGCACACGCAGAACGCGGAAAAGATCGCCAAGTGGCTTGAAGATCGTCCAGATGTGTCGGTAGTTCACTACGCTGGCCTTCCGTCCTCGCCCTATCACGAGTTGGCGCAGAAGTATGCGCCCAAGGGCACCAGCGGCGTTGTCGCATTTGACCTGGATGGTGGGGAAGAGGCAGGCGTGGCGTTTGTGAATGCTCTTGAGCTGCACTCCCTGGTCGCCAACCTGGGGGACGTGCGCTCTCTAGTTGCCCACCCTTACTCGACGACCCACAGCCAGGCCTCCGACGAAGAGAAGGCGCAGTCCGCGGTCACACCCGGACTGGTGCGTCTATCTGTTGGCCTCGAGGACGTCGAGGACATCATTGCCGACCTCGAACTGGGGTTTGCGGCTGCCGCCGCGGTCCGTGAGAGTGCCGGGGATGGGGCAGGGGTCGCGGCCGAAACCGTGACCGCCGCCTGAGGTGCATCAATCCGGACCGCCTCCCGACAGAGCGAGACGGTCCGGCAGGCGCTCCCGGACCCACATAGAGTTTGGTGACGCCTGCGCTTGCTAGGTAGTCCGCGAATCACAGAGAGGGGATCTAGGCTGATGGGCAGTTCTTCTGAATCCGTCCCGTTGCTCCCGCCGGCCTCGGGCGCGTGGTTTGAAACCGATCCGGTTGGCAGACGCAAGTTCTTTGAGGGCGGTCCACTGGTGCTTGAAGCAGGTGGCGAGCTGGAGCAGTTCACACTTGCATATGAGACTTGGGGTGAGCTGAGCGAGGACGGGTCCAACGCAGTTCTGATTCTTCACGCACTAACTGGCGACTCACACCTGTCTGGTGAGACTGGTCCGGGACATCCGACGGCGGGGTGGTGGACCGATCTGATTGGTGCGGGTGCGCCGATCGACACGGAGCGGTATTTTGTGGTTGCGCCTAACATCCTTGGTGGTTGTCAGGGGTCGACGGGACCGGCCTCGTTGCGAGAAGGTGCGTCCTCGCCGGATACGTTCTCGTCCGTACCGGGTGCGTCCTCGCCCGTACCGGTCGGATCCCAAGCGCAAGCCCGGTGGGGTGGGGACTTCCCCTTCGTGACCATCCGGGACACTGTGGCGGCCGAAGCGCAATTGGCAGATGAACTGGGTATTGGCACTTGGCAGATGGTGATTGGGGGTTCACTCGGCGGGATGCGGGCGCTCGAATGGGCCGCAATGTTCCCGGGCCGAGTGGCAAAGTTGGTGCCGGTCGCGACCACTGCCGCCACCACTGCGGACCAAATTGCTTGGGCTCACACCCAGCTGGCGGCAATCGTCAGTGATCCGGGATTCAACGACGGGAACTACTACGGTGCCGCGCCGGGCGAGGGCCCCACGACGGGCCTGGGGATTGCCCGCCAGATCGCGCACACCACGTACCGTAGCGCGCCTGAGCTTGAGACCCGGTTCGGCGCAAACGCGCAAGGGGGAGAGGACCCTTGGGCAGGAGGGCGATACGCCGTACAGTCCTACCTGCAGCACCAGGGTGGCAAGTTCGTCTATCGGTTTGATGCCAACTCATACAAGGTTCTCACTGAGGCTTTCATGGCGCACGACATAGGTCGAGGGCGTGGAGGGCTCGATGTTGGGCTTGCCTCAATCACCGCGCAGACACTAGTGGTAGCGGTGGACTCAGATCGGCTGTGCCTTCCGGAAGCGTCCGAGGTGATTGCCCGCGGCGTTCCCAACTGTGTGGGGGTGCAAACGGTGCGTTCTCACAGTGGACATGATGGTTTCCTCATCGAGTTTGAGCAGTTCGGCCCGTTGTTGAAGGAGTTCCTTGAGGGTCGGGTGGTGGCGGTGCCGTGCGGCACAGCGGTTGCTCGGACTCGGTGGAGCCGCAGGGTCGGAAATGCGACGCGCATGTGGAAGCAGGTTCCTCAGCATGCGCCGGTGGGCGCAACGTTGCTGTAGTACGCACCCTCGACCCGGCCGTACCCTCGACCCGGCCGTACCCTCGACCCGGCCGTACCCTCGGCTCGCCCGTACCCTCGGCTCGCCCGTACCCTCGGCTCGCCCGTACCCGTGCCCCCGATCCTTGAAATGTATACGTGGGGGCGAAATGTGCGTCTAGGGTGCTTACCCCAGGGCCACGTTGGTTCCCCACGTATACATTTCACATGCTCGACGCCCTCGGTACCGAGCTCGCGGCTCCGAGCGGTGTGTTTGGAACTGCGAGCGGCGTGTTCGAGGACCCTGTGAGTGTCGAGATGGAGGGCTGGTTGCATTTCCGGGGACGGCCAGTGTCCCCAGCGCAGTGAATGCTCAGTTTTCCACAGAAGCGGGGAAACCGTTGGCGCAGGGCACTGTACACGAGGCTAACTTGTGTCATGAAGACCAACTCAACCACACCGCTGATCGGCCTCGAAGACCTCCAGTTCACTTCCCGGGACGCGCGAATTTCCCCTGCCCAGGTTCGCAGGCGCGGACTCGTGAAGCTCAGACGCGGCTGTTATCTGGAAGGGAACGCAGTTCCGGAGGGTGCGGAACGCTGGGTTGTGAGGAAGTTGGTCACGCAAGCTCGAGCTGTGGCCACTGTGACAGCTGCTGCTTCGGGAGCAGCCCTGACGATGGATGCTTCCCTGGCGGTGCGCGGCATCGATACTTGGGGAAACACGACGGACATTGACTATTGGCCCGTGGGTGTGGGAAAGAACTCTGTTCGAACTTCTCTCGCTCAGGTCCAGGTCCGCGGAATCCAGGTACCTCCGGCTAGGACGATTCCACATAGGGCTTCGAGGAGCGGAACCACGACCGAGCTGATCCGCGGCATACCGACGGTGCCACTTGCCGAGACGATATTGGATCTTGCTAGGTTTGCACATCCGCTGCGGGCCTGGGTTGGAATTACCATGGCGATGCGGGACATGACGTGTTTTGACCGGCGGTTTCTCGATGAGTCATTCGCCAGAGTTGAAACCCTACGGGGTGAACTTCTAACAGAACTTCAACAGTTCAGAGAGGAGCGCGGATACAAGCGGGCAAGAGCAGTGGTCCGCGGTGTCGACTGCGGCGCTGAAAGCGTTGGGGAGGCGGCGCTGCTGTGGATTCTCACCATACTCCTACGCGAAAACACTGACTTACGCGCGCAGTTCCAGTCCCAGGTTGAAGTCCACTTCCAGGGACGCAACTACTTCATGGACGTCGGTTTCCCGAATCTCCCCTTTCGAATCGAGTTCGATGGGGTTGAAAAACTGACGCTCGATAGAGGTATGGCGCGTGAGTTCACGCGGCGGGAGCATATCCTCAACAATCTTGGCTGGGACTCGCTCGCTTTGGGATTCGATTCTTTGCGTGACCTCCATGGACTGGCTCGAATGCTGGTGGCGGATTTAGAGCGCCGCGGAGTGAAGACCAAGACCCTGGGCGGACCCCTGTGGATGCCGATACCGGCACGGCTTGTGGATCCGCGTTATCTCCACTGATTGACCAAGCCCGCATGCAGCGCGCCAGCAACCACCGCACCATCGCCAAATGTTTACGCGGGGAACCAACGTGGCCCTGGGGTAGGTACCCCAGACGCACATTCCGCCCCCACGTATGCATTTCGTGGGTCCGTGTGTTGGGTCGCGGGCCGCCGTGGGTTGGGTGGCGGGCCGCCGTGGGTTGGGTCGCGGGTCCGCGGGTCCGTGGGCGGGCCGCCGGGCGAGGTTGTCGGGCGGGGCCGCAGTCCCGTGGGCCGCGGAGATGGGCCGTGGGACTGCGGGGCTACTCGAACAAATCCGTCTGCAGCAGAGAGTATGTCGTCTGATGGACACGATCCCGCAGCGCGTTCCCCATCCCGACGGGGTCAGCGCTGAGCGCCCGCAACGTGGTCCGCGCAGCAGAGTTAGGAATCGGCGTCAGCATTAGCTCATTGCCATTCATTGCCGCCTGGGCCGGATCCATAAACGCCGCCAGCACCGCGTCTGTTGACACTACGCCCTCAAATCCCCATTCGTCGCGCAACACATTTTGCAGCAGTTCAGGGTTACCACCCGACCACTTCGGCCCAACGTGGATAAACGAAGACATCGCACCGTTCGCGCCACCTTCCTTGACCGTGATCTCGAAGGGCTTCAAGTACACCTCGCGTAGAGCCTGCTCACTGACAAACACATTGACGCCACTGCGGGCATTGATCTCCTGGTCATTGAGGACGAAGTGCTTCATGAATGTCAGCACCCCCTGATCCTGCGCACCCATGACCGTGGCAGCCGCAATCTTGCCTGACAGGACCGGGTCCTCAGAGTAATACTCGAAGTTACGCCCACCCATGGCCGTGCGCTGAATGTTCATGCCGGGCGCGTACCATCCCTGCACTCCGTAAGCGTTGGCTTCCAACCCAACGGCCTCGCCGAGGGCGTACGCCAAAGCGTCATTCCACGTCGACGCCAGAACCACTGCGGTCGGATACGCGGCTGCAGTCATCTTCGTGAAGAACGAGTTCAGGCCAGCAGGCCCATCCAAGAGGACGGCAGAGGGAATACCCAAGCGAGGAATCTCCGCGGTTCTCCATGCGCCTTGCGAGGTCATGGCAACCAGCTCACCCGCCGTGAATTGGTCTAGGAACAGATCCCACTGCGGGTCATTGAAGTCCAGCCCCTGCATGTCGCTGAGCTGCAGCCCGTTCGACGCGCCATAGGTGGGGATTTCTCCCTCAGTGGGTTCAACGGTCCCGTCCGCAAGAGACTGGGAAAGCGAGGGCATTTGCGCGAGCAGCTCATCGCTCGCGGTGTAGTTACGGTTGTCGGCGTTCGGGTACGTCCCCTCCCAGTCGGCCCGGGACAGGTAGGTGATATCACCTTCGGCGTAGTCGAACTGGTTAGACAGCTCGGTTCCCGTTACCGGGTCAGCAGTTATGGTCTTCGTTTGATCGATTGTGAAATCAAACGTCTGCACCGGGTTGTGGATATCGCGGCTCACCTGCAGTGTGTAGTCTCCGGCGTCGAGGACGTATGCCCCATCCCCCCACGACGCCATGTCAGCGGTGGCGAAGGACACGGTGAGGGTCTCGGTTGCGCCAGGGTCCAGCAGGCTGGTCTTGACGTATCCTCCCAGTTCAATCGCGGACTTCTCTATTCCGCCCTCTATATAGGGTGCGGAGTAGTACACCTCTACGACATCTTTGCCAGCGCGGCTGCCCGCATTGGTGACCTGAACGGTGACCGAGATTGATTCGTCATCGATGACGGGTTCGGCAACATTCCAGTCGAAGTCGGTATACGACAGGCCAAACCCGAAGGGGAACTGCACTGCTTGCGCATATGCGGCCTCATCGCCCTCGTACACGGTTTCGTAGTAGCGGTAGCCGACGTAGATTCCCTCTTCATAGTTGATGAAACCACGGTTCGCATTGTCATACTTGAAGTCGCCGAAGTTCACGGTCGAGGGCGCGCTTTCAACCGAATAAGCATAGGTGTTCGAAAGGCGCCCGGATGGGTTGACCTCACCCGACAATGCCTTCGCCAGAGATACGGCACCGAAGGGTCCGGGGGTGCCAATCCACATTGCGCTCTTGATCTGCGGGTAGTCGTCTAGGAAGCCCAGCTCCATCTGGTTGCCGAAGTTGATAACCACAACCACATCGTCGAAGTCGGCCGTGATGCGGTCGAGTAGGGCGATCTGATTGTCCGTTAGGCGTAGCTGTTGCGCGGTGAAGTCCTGTGCTTCCACACCGTCATTACCCAACACCACCAGCGCGGTTGTGGAGAACGAGGTCGCGTTCGCCATCACCTCATCCGTAAGGTAATCTGGGGCAATTTCGTCCTCAGTGGACCCGGAAGTCATGGACGAAACAACGTCAACCAGTCCCGTATTGTTGCTGACTGCTGCCGTCGCGCCACTGTCGATCATGGATTGGTCGAGGTCAGGGTTGTACTCAATACCCTGCTGTTCCAGTGCTTCAAACAAGGTGATTGCGAGGGACTGGTCAGCACCCCCGGAACCCCCGCCGCCGTAGCGCAGGTTGTATGAAGCGAAGCCGAAGACATTGACTTTTCCGCCTTCGAGGGGAAGCAGGTCTTCCTCATTCTTGAGGAGCACCAGCCCCTCGTCGGCAATCTGGGATGACACTGCCTGTGCGTACACGCGTGCATCCTCGCCAGCAGCGGTTTCCGAGTCCACGTCCATCTGGAAGAGCCGGGACAGGTCACCGACAAATGGCACGGCCAGGATGATGACGAGGGCGACCACCCCGGCTGTGACACCCCAGCCAATGCCGCGCCGACGCCTGTTGGCGACCTTGCGGTGGATCCGTGCTTCACGCCTGTCCGCGCGGCGTTCCTTGCGGGTCATCTTCGCCCGAGCGGCCTTACGTTCGGCCTTGTCAGCGGCCTTTGCCGCCTTGGCGGCTGCCTTGTCACTTGCCTTGGCGGCCTTACGGGTGGCAGGGTCCATTGCGGCAAGTTCTTCGACCCGCGCCTTGGCTTGCTCTCGGTTCTGTTCAGCTGCTTCGACCGCGGCTGCCTTAATGTCTTTGCGTGTTGCCATTACTCTGTCTTTCCAGCTTCTTTGCTTGCAGCCCGGTTGCCTTTGGGAAGGCGACCGTTGAGCACATTGATAAGGTCATCCAAGGCCGATTCGCTAAACGCTCCGCCCGAAAGCCTGGGGAGGGTCCGCAGTGGCATGTCTAGGGCAAAATTCATGTTGTTTGCAAGCATGGGCTTGCCGACCGCGTGCAAGATGGAACCGATGCCCGTAATGGCGCCGCCACACAAACCGGCGATACCGCCGCGACCGACGAGCTGCGCCAAGATTGAGTCGCGTGTGATCGGCAGCGACCGATCCCAGAACTCTGGCGGCGGAGTCCTTCCCAAAAGGTGTGCGAACTCGGATGTGCCGATGCCTTTGACTTCACCCGAGAAATAGCGGGGGAGGACGTCCCGATCGTAGTTGAGGTCGAACTCTTCTCCATCCACGTTCACGGTGCCTTCGAGGCGGATGTCCCGAGAGGATGCGCCGACAAGCGCCGTGTAGCGGCCTTTACGCTGGCGCCACTTTCCCGTGTTCACATCAAAGACACTGAAGGCGTGCTCGCTGAAGTCAATCCTCACCGAGGCCGACTCCCCGGCCTCGAGCGTGACGCGGGCAAATCCCGCCAGCTGCTGTGGTGCAACGAAATCGGTGGTCTCGGGAGGGCCGATGTAGACCTGAACGACCTCGGTGCCGGGGCGGGTCCCCGTGTTGGTGACCGTCACGGACACGCCCTCGGCATCAACCTGCAAGTTCGAGTATTCGAACGTGGTGTATGAAAGTCCGTGACCGAACGGGAACCGCACCCGCCCACCGACCTTGTCGAAGTAGCGGTAGCCGATGTAGATGCTCTCATCGTGGTACGAGGCCGCCTCCGTGTTCCCGTACGTCGGCGCGGACGGCACGTCCTCGTAGACTACTGGGTAGGTTTCAGCCAACTTCCCACTGGGGTTGACGGCCCCGACAAGCACGTTGGCGATTGCGCTGGCGCCGCCTTGCCCGGGGAGGTAGCCCGCGAGGATCGCGTCAACGTGATCGGCAAACGGCAACTCCATGGGGGAGCCGCCGACAAGGATGACAATCGGTTTGTGTCCCGCAGCCAGCAAGTCGTGGAGAAGGCGCAGTTGCTCGCGGGGAATCCGCATGTGAGGGCGGTCAGCGGCTTCGGCCTCGAGAGATTCGTCCAGGCCGATGAAAACAATGGTCGTTTCGGCTCGGGATGCCAGCTCAACCGCCTGCTTACGGAGCGCATCCGAGCGTCCTCCGTGGCGTTTGAAACCCTGGGCAAATCCCGCCACGTTAAGGCCAGCGGCAGAGAGTGCATCCAGAGGGCTCTCAGTCCGGGTTGGATTCACCCGCGATGACCCGGCGCCTTGGATACGCAGGTCGTCCGCGAAATCACCAATCACCGCCACGCAGCTGCCCCGGCGGAGTGGAAGCGTCGGATTTTGCGCGGGGCCGTTCTTCAGTAGAACCACCCCTTCCTCGGCAGCCCGAACTGCCAGGTCGTGATGGCCGTCAAAATCTGGATTCACGTCCGAAAGGTCCGCTAGAGCAGGGTTCGCCGCGGCTGTCCGATCAATCAGCTCCAGGACTTCCGCGACTCGGGCGTCGAGGACGGCTTCATCTAATGAGCCGTCTTGAACTGCAACCACGATCTCCGCATCGGTGATCCCGCCGGTTGACGGCATCTCCAGGGCATTGCCCGCTAACAGACCAGCCACGCGGTCGTTGTTACCGCCCCAGTCTGTCACCACCAATCCGTCAAATCCCCACTCGTTGCGCAGAATATCCATCAGTGGCTGGTTCTCATTGGTGTAGTCGCCATTGACCTTGTTATAAGAGGACATGACCGTGTACGGGTTGCCCTCTTGCACGGCGATCCTGAAGCCTTCCAGGTATGTTTCGTGCAGAGCCCGCTCATCAACCACCTCGTCAATGCTCATGCGGTGCTTCTCTTGGCTGTTGACAGCGTAGTGTTTCATGCTGGCCCCAACGCCCTCGGACTGGATGCCGCGGATTAGTGCGGCGGCCATTTTGCCAGCCAGAAGAGGATCTTCTGAGAAGTACTCGAAGTTGCGTCCCGCCAACGGATTGCGCTTGATGTTGAGGCCGGGGCCAAGCAGAACGCTGACGCCCTCGGCCTTCGCTTCAACGCCAAGAGCCTGCCCAACCTCATACCCCAGGTGCGGATCCCATGAGTTGGCAAGCGTTGCGGCAGTCGGGAAGCAAGTGGCGGGAAGGGACTGGTTCAACCCGAGGTGGTCGGCGGAGCCGCCCTGCTTGCGCAGACCGTGCGGGCCGTCAGTAAGCATCATGGAGGGAATACCGAGACGGTCGATTCCCTTGGAGTTCCAGAAGTTCGCCCCCGACATCAGCGAGGCCTTCTCTTCCAGAGTCATTTGGTCAATCAGTTTGCGGTGTGCGTCTTTCACTGCTGTGTTCCCTTCGATTGCTCGCGGTCGAGGTTCCCATACTTTTCAGTTTCGCTTAGCGACGGTGGGAAGATCAGTCGGTATGCGATAAGGATGATGACAAACGTGACGGTGAATCCGACGACGGTGTCGGAAACGAAGTGCGCGCCCACGATGATGCGGGAGAAGCCCACGTAGATACCCCAGACGGCGCCGCCCCAGAAGAGGAGGTTCGACCACTTTTCAAGCGATGCCCGCAACGGAATGAGTGCTGTCGCCATGATTGCCAAGGTGGCGTTTGCGGTGTGCCCAGAGGGGAATGACTTGAACTCCTCGGCTTCCACTCCGCCCGCAACAAGTGCGTCACGCTCGGGTGTTCCCGGACTCCACCAGGGAGAGAACCCAACCGCGTCAGTCTCAGAGATAAAACGCATTCGAGGGCGTTCCCAGCCGATTTTGATGATGTTGATCAATATGAGTTCAGTTAGGACGACGATGAAAAGTGCGAGGGCGACGCGGATTGCCAGACGCCGACTTGCTCCGCGGGCAAGCACGACGACTCCCCAACTTGTGGCGGCCACAATGACGACGCCGGTCAGGACCACAACAAGAATCGGCCACGACAGGTAGCGCGTGGGGAGGTAGAGAACCATCCCTGCACCGACTGTGTAGAGGAGCCCTCCACCCACGACCTGCCCCACGCGGACCCCAAGGCGCTCTCTGCTGCGGAAGACAATGAGCAGCGTTCCCGCGACAAGCAGGGCCATACCCGCCGGCAGCTCCCCATAGGCGGCGCCAAAGATGCCAAGCGGATTCCGCGGGTTGTACAGCGCCTGGGAAATCTGCAGATCCCAGATGCTTCCGATGATGAGCATGCCAAGCAATACTCCGGAAAGCACCAGGGCGTTTCTTGGCGAGATAAGACGGTTTCCAGGATGCCAGAGGACTGGGGTTGGCTTCCCTTGTTCAGTTTCGTTGTGCAATTGATTCCCCATTGAGTCGTCGGTTGCTGAGCAAGTAACAGTAGAGTAGCAGTCAACCCCACCAAGTGGTGGAAAGTTTTTGTTGTCTTGGTTACGGTTCTGTAAGGTTGGCAAAATGGAGCAAACAGATGTGGACTCACTAATCGAGCGGGTCCTGGCGGAACTGGACTCGGGCAGTGTTCGTGGCCAGAAAACCAAGTTGGCCATTATCGAGCATGCGGCTAGCGCGTTTGCAACCGGCGGCTTCCAAGGAACATCGATGAGGTCGATCGCGCGTTCGGTGGGTATCGATCATTCGACGCTTCTCCACCACTTTAAGTCCAAGGATGAGCTACTGGTTGCGGTCCTGGGTTGGCGGGATGTCAGCGGGGGAAGGCAGGTAGCAGGTTCCGGTATCGGACCCGAGATCACCGCCGACACGCTCGCCGAAGGGGTGCGTACCCTCGCGACGGCGAATGCCGAGGATGCGGATCTGACCAGACTGTTCTCAATCATGGTCGCTGAAGCAGGGCAAAAGGGCCATCCGGCGCGGCAGTACCTGCAGTGGCGCCAGAAGCTTGCCATGGACTTCTGGCAGGGCTTTGCTCAAGAGGCTGGGTCCGGTTCCGGTGATGTTGCGCCCACCTTCACCGCTCACGAAAGAGCGGCTCTCTTCATCAGCGTGTGGGATGGGCTGCAGACCTATGATGCCCTGAATCCGGGGGATGTTGATCCCCCGGAACTCCTCGCCCGGATCGCCCAGGTTCTTTTCGGCGGCCCCGCCTCGGACCCAATCTCATCAGATCATGAGCGGTGATAGACCGCAAACTTGCCGCTGGGACCATCAAGCACGGTGACTGGTGTGCGGAACACTGTAGTTAGCACCTCGTCGGTGATGATTTCCTCCGGGGTGCCTGCTATGGCAATCGCGCCCTCGTCCATCGCAACGATGTAGTCGCTGTAGGCTGCCGCGAAGTTGATGTCGTGAAGGACGATGATGATGGTTCGGCCCAGTTCATCC
Source organism: Schaalia sp. JY-X169 (assembly GCF_014069575.1). NCBI lineage: Bacteria > Bacillati > Actinomycetota > Actinomycetes > Actinomycetales > Actinomycetaceae > Schaalia > Schaalia sp. JY-X169. The sequence continues at coordinate 1,371,433 of NZ_CP059675.1, read as the reverse complement.
GCCGCACGCCGCAACTGAGTCATCATTTCGACGGAGTGCTGCGCATCGAGATTATTGAGGGGTTCATCGAGCAGTAGGTACTCGGTATCTTGCGCTAGCACCATTGCGACATAGGCGCGCTGCCGCTGCCCTCCAGAGAGTTGGTCCAGGAACCTCTGCTCCAAATCCGTCATGTCAAGGAAGTCAATGGCCTGCGAGATGGCGTCCTCGTCCACTTGAGTCAGCCGACCTCCGCTGTGTGGGTAGCGGCCAAAGCCCACCAGCTGACGGACCGTGAGCCTGGTGACAAAGTGATTCTCCTGGCGCAGGATCGACACCTTACGTGCCACGTCTTTCGAGGGCGCCCGGAACACGTCGAGCCCACCGATCGTGATTGATCCCGACGTCACGGGCATCAGCCGACCCATCATCGTCAGCAGGGTGGACTTGCCCGCTCCATTGGGGCCGACGAGGGCGATGATCCCGCCCGGGGGCAGCTGGAGGGAAACAGGTCCGATTTGCACGTCTCTTGAGTAGCGCTTCACCACAGAGTCAAGAACAATCACAGACGACCTCGTTTCACGATGACAAGCAAGAAGACGGCCCCGCCGATCAGTTCCACGATGATCATCACCGCATCCACCATGGGGAAAACATGCTTGAGGAGGAAGTAGGCAGCCCCAAGAATCACAACGCCCAACAGCCACGCGACCGGCAGAATCCGCCGGTGATCGTGGGTGTCGGTGATCGAGTAGGCCAGGGTCGCCATGAGGAACCCCAGGAATGTCATGGGCCCAACCAGGGAAGTCGACATTGCCATCAAGACTGCCACCAACGTCAGCATCAGCATGGTTTGGCGACGGTGATTGAGCCCCAGGTTGGTGGCAATTTGGGGACCGAGGGCGAGGACGTTGAGGCGGCGCCCCAGTAGCCAAATGCCCAGGCCAGCAGCCAGGCAGATCGGCACGGCGTAGGGGAGTAGCTCCACCTTTGCGGTGCCAATGTTTGCGAAGAGTCGCGCCCGAAGTACGTCGAACTCGTTGGGATCCAGCATGCGCTGCATGAACGTCGACAGTGACCCCAGCCCTGTGCCAATGACAATGCCAACCAGCAGCATGATATGTAAATTGCCGAACCTGCCCGAAAGGAGCCAGGAATAGAGGAGGACCGCGAACCCCACCATCACGGCGGATTGAAGCAGGAACTGACCCGTCGTTCCAAGCCCCGATAGTCCGCGGGTTCCCAGGAAGTAGACGAGGCCGGTTTGGATGAGGACGAAAAGAGATTCGAACCCCATGATCGACGGGGTAATGATCCTGTTGTTAGTCACCGTTTGGAATGTCACTGTCGCCATGGCTTGCGCGAAGGTCACGGTCAGAATGACGACAACCGCACTGATACGCATCTTGGAGACGCGCCACCACTTGTCACTGAGGAACTCAAAATCATTCCCCCAGGTAAGGATCAGTACGCAGAGAACCAGAGCCGCGACGATCAGGCTGCCAAGGATTACGAGGTAGCGGGTGCGATGATGAGCGCTGGTGTAGGGCCCGACCGACCTCGTCCTTGGCGCAACGTCCGAGTCAGGGGCGGGGGGAGATAGCCGGTTCATGACAACGGTCGTGGTACCGGGCTGGACGTCCTCGGACGGAAGTGGCTCTATGGCTTGCGTATCGGCGGGGCGAACTAGGGTTTCAGCCGACATTCGTCCTCCTCGTCCGCAGCAGCATGACGACGAACACAACCGAACCGACGGCTCCCAGGACCAGCGAGACGGGAACTTCAAACGGCGCGATGATGGTCCTTCCGATCAGGTCGCAGATGGTGACGACCCAGATGCCTGTCAGGAAGACCCAGGGGATATTGGTGCGCAGGTTGTCGCCGCGGACCATCGACACCAGGTTGGGAACGATCAACCCCAGGAAGGGCAGCATCCCCACAACGACGGTGACAACACCGGTGGTTATGGACACGAGCCCGACACCGAGCAGGACAACCCGTTCGTAGTTCAGCCCCACGTTGGTTGCTACGTCTTTTCCGAGGCCGGCGCACGTGAATCTATCTGCCAGCACGACGACCAGTGCACAGACGATCAGGACGATCCACAGCGGCTCGTAGCGGCCCACCTCGATACCGGTAAACCGTCCGGCGAACCATGCGCCAAGGGTCTGCAGCAGGTTGAAACGGATGGCAATGAAGGTGGAAATGGCGCTGACAACCGCCCCAAACATCATTCCTACAATCGGCACGATCAGCGACGATTTGAGCTTCACCTTCTGCAGGAACGCAAAGAAGATCATGGTGCCAACGAAGCCGAAAACGATGGCTGCACCCATTTTGGTCAGGAGCCCTGACATTGGGAAGAAGACGTAAACCAGCAGAAGCCCAAGCCCCGCCCACTCTGTGGTGCCAACCGTGGTGGGCTCGACAAAACGGTTCTGCGTTAGTAGTTGCATGACCAGTCCTGCCATCGCCATGGAAGCTCCGGACAGCACGAGGGCGACCGTGCGGGGAATGCGTGTGATCCACAGGAAGTCACTGCCGCCACCGGCGGTGTCGGTAATATCCGCCACCCCGGTAAAGACAGAGAGGCCAAGAAGCGCCACAGTAAAGACCGTTGCGAGAAGCGCTGGACCGTAGCGCCTAAGCGGTGATTGTTGCGCAGAATAGCGCCGAGTCACCCGCCCGGCGGTCACATTGGTGACACGGGTAGGTGACTCGGCGATTGTTGCCATCTGAGGGAACCCAGTCTGCTGGTTGTTGGTTGCTACTTATGTTCTGTGAATGCCTGCTGCAGTCCGCCCAAGACATCGATGTATGCGTAGATGTCTTCGGTGAGGTAGTAGTCGGCTGGCATGACGTAGATGGCCTGGTTCTGTACCGCGGGAACACCAGCGAGGGCGGTGGAGCCATTGATTAGCTCCAGTGCCGGGGTGGTCTCCCCGTCGGAGGTAACTGCGGCGTCACGGTCGAGGACTAGGAAGAAGTCGGGGTTGGACTCCGCGATCGCTTCGATGGAGATGTCGTCGCCCTGGTGGTTGGTGGAACCTTCAGCGTCAAGCGCCGGGGTCAGATCCAAGAGGTTGAAGAAGATGCTGGCTCCGCGGCCATCAGCCGGGTTGGAGTAGCGGATTTCGTTGGCGTTTGTCACCAGACCCATGACTGTCATTGCTGGGTCGTAGGCGGCTTTGGCGTCCTCGACAGCGGTGTGGAACTGGTCGATGAGGGCGGCGGCCTCGTCCTGCTTGCAGAAGACCTCCCCAAGCAGCGTCACCTGTGCGATGGCGTACTCATCGGGGCTCAGGTCAGCATTGTCCATTTCGACGAGGGCGGCGTCCGGCGCTGCTTCCTGCATCTTTTCCGCGTGGTCGCGGTAGCGGTAGCCGTTGATGATGACGGTGGGGTCGGCAGCAATGACCTGGTCGAAGTTCGGTTCGGCGTGGCTTCCAGTGTCAAGGATGGTTTCGTCCTCGGCCCAGCTGTTCTGCGGTGACATGAGGGTGCGCGGTGCGGCGGTCGGCTGCACGCCCCACTCGTTGAGGACCGCGAAGGTGCGGTTGTCGGTTACTGCAACGGAGTCGGCGCTCTCTATGGTCACTTCGTTGCCGGCCATATCGGTCACCGTGACGGGGTATGCACACTCGGCGGAAGCGGCGTCCTCTACGGCCTGGTCAACCTGTTCGCTCTGCTGTTCTTCGGCGGACTGGCTGCCGCCTGCCGATGAACATCCGGAAAGGACGAGGGCGAGTGCAGCAACCCCGGCCATAGCGAAAGTTGAGTGGCGCTTAGTGAGCGTCATGCGGAATCTCCTTGAAACGTCTTACCGGTGGGACAGAACGTGCCTCCGGCCTAAGCCAAGTTAGGTTTGCCTAACCTGACCTAAGGAGCATATCGAGGGGCGTCATTTATGTGCAACTGGTGTTGCGTAAATATGTTGGGTAAATCAGCACGTCGTAGGTGGTGTTCTAGCTCCGCGTCCACTGCATGGTCAGGTTGTCTTTGGCGCCAAACTTGACCAAATGTCGTTCGATGACGTCTTCAAGGAACGTTGCGGTCTCTTCGTCCTCTGCTTCAACTGTGATCGTCATCATGTCGTCGGCGCACTTTAGGTCAGCCCTGGTGGTGGGGAAAAGGATGTACCCACGGTCGGCCTCACTGTCCCACTCGCCACCATGGCGGCGGGACATGTGTGAAACCAGCTGCTTGCTGTAGCGAGCTGCTCGGGAGGTGGCGCAGGTGCCGGTGGAGGTGATGGTCATGGTAGTCCTCGGGTCTGTAGGTGGTTAGGTGAGCCTAACCTGAGAATCAAGGGGGTGGACTGTGATGTTGTGGGGCTACTCCGTCCTCCGCGCAGCGTGGGCAATGCCCAGCCAGGTATGCCGGTTGTTCCACCAGCACCAGCCCAGCTTTGCGGCATTCTTATTGGCAGCGGTGTCCCGGCCGGTGCCGTTGCTGATCCACAGGGCCGGGGTGCGTGCATCGAAGCCGACCTTTTTCCTCTTGCGTGAACCAATCGTCATGAAGCAGTGGTTTCGTTCCAGCAACCCGGGCCCGGAACTGGTAGGTGGGCACTGGAGCGCCCAAAAGATGCCCTCGATCATTGTGAGGGGAATGCGTTGGTCAGCGACGATTTGCTGCAATGCCTCGGCGGGGGAGGCGTTCGAGAACTCGTCGCCACGCCGCGGGTCTTCCAACAGGTACCAACCCTGGGGCAACTGCGTTGGTGTCGGCTCCGCGGTATCGAACACTTCAAACGAGGACGCGTCGGTAAAGTCCTCGACGACGAACCCGGGCTTACCGTCGAGCTCAACAAGGGCCATGAGGTCGGCATACGTGCACGGAATCCGGCTTGGAACCAGCAGGCATGGGCCGACTGCTAGGGGCTCCAGCGTTGCGGCTGCAGAGCGAAGATCGTCCTCGCCAACCTCCAAGAGAGTGGGAACTCCGAGGTGGATCAACCGCTGCGCCTGCTCGGTTACGGAAGGAAGCGCGTTTGGGTACAAGGTGCTCATTTGACGGATTGTGCCACGGCTCGCCCCGCCGCGATAGAGGTCCTACATCAATGCATCCCATTCCGGCAGGACGATCCACTCACGGTCAAGGGCGTCGATGACTCCGGGTGAGAGACGGGTTGGTGAGACCGCAACCTGGAAAACGTACTCATCAAACCAGTCGTCATCCATGGTGAAGAAGCCCTTCTTGCCGACTTCGTCACCCCAGCTGTTCTCGACACGCCAGCGCTTCGCATTCCCGTCCTCGTCCAAGTCGACGCCGACAAAAACCATGATGTGGGTGGCGTTCGTGTCCCGCATCCGCATTCTGTCGGCTTTGGACATGGAGTAGTCGACGCCATATAGGGCGTCGTAGTCATGCAGATGCGCCGACCAGATGCCCTCTTTTCTGGCAAACTGCTTTGCAACATCGCAGGCGAACCACACTGGTTCCCCGTCGCGCATGGAGGCGATGGTGGCCCTCTTCATTTCGTCCAATGACACTGAAATGTGAACGTAGGGGCTCCCGCCCTCCATGAACGGAAGGTTCGCGACAACGTACGCGTCGTCGACCGGGTGCTCTTCGCGGGGGTCGTGTGCAAGCACAACGTAGTCCGCCAGATCTGCGGGGAGATAGCGTTGGGCGAACTCAAGTGGGGTCACTACGCCCTCCGCGTGGAAATTCTTCTCTTTGTCGCGGTACTGCCAGGTGAAGGACGAGGGCGGTGTGCCGAGGTGGATGGCAAGAATCCGCCACACGTCTTCAAGAGTGGCGGTGCGAATGGCATCGCGGTCCTCGGGAACAGCGTTGCGAATTCGACCCACAGCCTTGCGCAGTACTGCTGACAGGGCTCGGTTCATCTGGTCTGTGTTTCCAGCCGATTCTGTGTCCGGCATCGCCCACACGGGGACCAGACCGTACTTAGTGACTAGGTCGACGAACTGGAACCAGTAGCCGCCATCGTCCCCGGCGTTATCCAGGATGCGGCGGACCTTCTCATTCTGCAGGGGCAGATCAGCGGTCTCGATGGCCTTTGCAAGGGTGTGATTGGCTTTCTCAAGTTTGTCGTGGAAGGCAACGAAGTTCTGGCTGAAAGCAAAGTCCTCCAGGCCAAGCTCGTTGATGATTTTTGCCCGAAGAACGTTGAGCCCAGAGAAGTTCCAGCACCGCCCAGACTTCTTTTGAGAGGTGACAGCCCAGGTGTCCAGGCGCTCCGATGTGGAGTCATCGAGGCGGTTGATGATGTCCCGATCGAGCGAGACTTCATCCGCCCCTTGCGCACTGACCGCGTTTTGCACGATGCGCGCGACGGGGTCACCGCGGAAGGCTTCCGCGCGCGAAGTGGTGAAGGTTGCGGGCAGTGCTGACGTTGACATAGATGACTCTCCTACATAAATCACTCAAGACCCTGCTGTGTTCCCGGCACTAGCAGAAGGGGTGCGATGGTCAACTGCAGTCTAGAACTCTTCGTGGGTTGCCGGATCCAGGTCGAGGACGCGACCGGCACGCGGGCTGCGACCTTCGCCTTCAGGGCCTTCCCCGAGCGCAGTAATAGCCGCGACCTCGGGTTCACTGAGATCCAGGTTCACTGACTCGAGGTTGGAGGCCAAGCGTTCCAGCGACGACGACTTGGGGATTGGCACCGCACCCCGGCTCATGTGCCAGGCGAGCACAACCTGCGCTGGCGTGGCGTCATGGGCCTCCGCGATGTCAACAATCGTCGGCTCTTCCAGCAGGGCCTTTCCCTTGCCCAGTGGCGTCCAGGCTTCAGTGATGATTCTCTTGCTCCGGTCATAGGCGACCTGGGTTGAATCGGGGAAGTATGGGTGGCACTGTATTTGGTTGACTTCCGGCACAACGCCTGTTTCTGCTTCAAGGCGCTCAATGTGCTCTGGCAGGAAGTTGGATACGCCGATCCACTTGACGAGGCCACGGTCGCGGGCGTCTATCAGTGCCTGCCACGCCTCCACGTACCGATCCACTTTGGGAAGGGGCCAGTGGATCAGGTAGAGGTCGATGTAGTCAAGGCCCGTCCTCAGCAGAGATTCTTCAATGGCGAGGACGGCATCGTCGTAGCGGTGGTGACGTCCGGGCAGTTTGGATGTGTAGATCAGTTGGTCGCGGGGGACTGACGATGCCCTGATTGCAGCACCAGTCGCGCCCTCGTTCTCATAGTTGAATGCGGAGTCAATAAGGCGATACCCCATGTCAATTGCAGCTTCGATCGCTTCGGCCCCGGCAATCCCGTTGAGTGTGTAGGTGCCAAGTCCGATCTTGGGTAGGGCTAGCCCTCCGTGCGAAGTTACGGTCTGTGTTGTCCCACCCGCCATGGTGCACTCCATTCCTCCGGGCCTCCGAGCAGCTCCGGCTTGGTTTGGGCTAGCGTACCTGAGTTACTTCGAAGCTGCGCTTGGGGTTGACAAAGGCTTCCTGGGCTTCAATCAGTAGCAGCTCTGAGGAGCCAGCATCATAGGTCGCCTCAAGCAGATCGAAGATGGAGGCCGCTGTGCGGGCAAGAGCCTGTGGCGCGGAACCAGTTTCAACCAGTGCTGATGCAAACAGTGCGGCGGTGACGTCCCCGGAACCTGAAGGGTGGAAGTCGAGGCGGGGTGTTTGCACCAGCCAGGCGCCCTCGTCATTGACCGCTAGCATTTCGATGGTTCCGGCAGGTGCGTCAGGACGGTCAACCGAAGTGACGAGGACGGTTGAAGGACCCTTAGCGCGAACCAGATCAACTGATTCCAGGGTCTCTTCGAGTGTGCGTGGTTCTGTCCCGGTGAGGAAGCCCAACTCAAACTGGTTAGGGGTGATGATGTCCGCTTGGGGCACCACCCTGTCGCGAACCAGGGCCTGCACCTCGGGTGAGACGAAGCAGCCCTTGATGGCACTTCCCAGTACCGGGTCGCAAGCGTAGAGCGCATTCGGGTTGCGCTCCTTCACCAACTTGACCGAATCGAGGATGGCGTCCCCGATGTCGTTGCCACCCTGGTATCCGGAAAGTACTAGTTCGGTGTCACCGAGCCCACCTCTGGTGTCGATGCCCGCAACAATGTCGCGGACGTTCTGCCCCGTCATCATCGGGCCCTTCCAATCCCCGTACCCCGTGTGATTGGAGAACATGACCGTATAAACCGGCATCACCTCATGTCCCATGCGCTGAAGAGGGAAGACGGCGGCAGAGTTGCCGACGTGGCCGTAGGAGACTGCGGACTGGATCGAAAGGATTCTCATAAAGACAATGTTGCACCTAAGTCCTAGATGCAGGCAATCTGCTTCCAACTGATGAATGTCACCGGCGCCCCCGCGGTAGGATTGCATCATGGACTCTAACGAGCTGCTGACGCGTCTGCGCGATGGAAATCTTAACGAAGTCTTGGCTGATCTTTACGGTTCAAGCGACTCTGAGCTTGATGCCGCAACGGAGCGGCTGATCCACCTGGTGGAGGTGTACGAGGACGTCTTTCCGGGCAATCCAGCGACACTATTTACCGCAGCTGGGCGAACCGAGATGGGTGGGAACCACACGGACCACCAGCACGGCCGGGTTCTGGCCGCATCGGTGAACATGGACATGGTTGCATGCGCGGGCCCAAATGGCACCAACGAAATCCGCATCCACCAGGAAGGCTTCGGTGACCTGGTCCTGGATGTGAGCGACCTGGCTCAAAAAGAGGCCGAGGTCGGGAAGTTCCCCTCTCTGGTCCGTGGGGTTGCCAGTGCGATTGCACAGCGCGGATACACCCTGGGTGGTTTCAATGCTGTCGTTGATTCCCAGGTTTTGGCTGGTTCCGGCCTTTCGTCCTCGGCCGCGTATGAGGTGCTGATTGGCAACATCCTCAACACGTTATTCTGCGATGGTGAACTGTCATCAATAGAGCTGGCCCAGATCGGCCAGTATGCAGAGAACGTTTACTTTGGGAAGCCCTCGGGTCTCATGGACCAGATGGCATGCTCGATTGGTGGGGTTGTCAGCATTGACTTCGGTGACCCGGCACATCCGCTCGTTGACGAGGTCGGTTTTGCCATGGCCGATTCCGGTCACGTCCTGTGCATTATCGATTCGGGTGCAGACCACGCGGATCTTACTGATGACTATTCCGCGATCACCCACGACATGGGTGCGGTCGCGAACTACTTCGGCCAGGACCACCTCAGGGACGTTGACGAAGAGATGTTTTGGGCGGATTTGGCCGGTGTCCGCGCCGCCACAAGCGATCGGGCGCTACTGCGAGCCATCCATTTCTTCCAGGACAATGCCCGCGTTCCCGTTCAGGCCAGCGCATTGGCAGGGGGACACTTCGATGATTTCCTAGACCTGGTCACTGAATCCGGCGTGTCCTCTGCGACGAACCTGCAGAACATCTATTCCGTATCTGCACCGGAGGGACAGGCGGTGGGTTTGACGATCGCCCTCGCTGAGAAGCTACTTGCTGGTCGGGGTGCAGTGCGCGTCCATGGCGGTGGCTTTGCCGGGACCGTGCAGGCATACGTCCCAGAGAATGAAGCAGCAGATTTCAAAGCCAATATCGAAGCGGTGTTGGGACCGAACATGTGTCATATCCTGCGTATCCGCCCAGTTGGTGGCGGAGTTATTGCGGGCTAGCAGCCTTGCGCGCTGTCGTACGAACTGAACTCATAGGGAAGAGAAGTGCTCGTGGCCGACGCCCAAACACGAACAGTCAGCAGATACATTGATGCCCTGGTGGATTACGCACATCAGCGGGGCTTGATTGAAGCCTCGGACCGGGTGTGGGCTCGCAACGGAGTCCTAGAAGAACTGCAGCGGGACACTTACGTGGCGGCCGATGAAGGTGAGCGGATTCGGGGCCTGGACGTGGCGCAAATCCTCGATGTCCTGACTGATGACGCGGTTGCTCGCGGCGTTGTCGAGCAGGACTCTGTGGTGTACCGCGACCTCTTCGATACTGCTCTCATGGGCCGACTAACTCCGCCGCCGCGCGAAGTTCGCCGCCGGTTCCGCGAACTTGCCGAGGTCGACCCCCAGTCCGCGACCGACTGGTACTACGCCCTTAGTCAAGACACCAACTACATTCGCCGCGATCGCATGGCGAAAGATGTTGCCTGGCAGAGCGCCACAGACTACGGGACAATCGACATGACGATTAACCTGGCGAAGCCTGAGAAGGACCCCAGAGCCATCGCGGCGGCACGCAACATGCCGGCAGCCGAATACCCGCTGTGCCTGCTGTGCGCAGAGAACGAAGGGTACGCGGGAAGACTCAATCACCCAGCCCGGCAGAACCATCGTTTGGTTCCGGTGACGATCAACAGCGCGCCCTGGTACATCCAGTACTCGCCATACGTCTACTACAACGAGCACTGCATCGTCTTCAATGAAGAGCACACACCGATGAAGATCGACCGGGCCGCGTTTGGGAAACTACTGGACTTTGTCGCTCAGTTTCCCCACTACTTTGTTGGGTCGAATGCGGACTTACCAATTGTCGGCGGGTCAATTCTCTCTCACGACCACTTCCAGGGGGGCCGATTCGAGTTCGCAATGGAGCGGGCACCCCTGCGTGAGACAGTCGAGTTCACCGGGTACGAGGACGTGGACGCCGGCATTGTCGAGTGGCCCATGTCGGTCCTGCGCCTCACCGCTGACGATCCACATCGACTGATTGACCTGGCCGACAAGATCCTCACGAAGTGGCGCGGTTACACGGACGAGGACGCCATGGTTCTTGCGGTCACGGATGGGGAACCCCATTCCACAATCACGCCGATTGCGCGCAGACGCGGCGCACGGTTTGAACTGGATCTGGTCCTCCGCAACAATCTCACCACCGAAGAGCACCCACTTGGTCTCTACCATCCCCACGCTGAACTGCACCACCTCAAGAAAGAGAACATCGGCCTGATTGAAGTTATGGGATTGGCCGTGCTTCCCGCCCGCCTCAAGGATGAACTGGCCGCGGTTGCGGACGGTCTAGTTGCCAGCGCAGACTTGCGGGAAAGCGAACTAACTGAAAAACATGCGGAGTGGGCTGAGGGGTTTGCAGATCGGGTCACTGCCGAAAATGCCCAGAAGGTGGTCGAGGACGAGGTGGGGAAGGCTTTTGCAACCGTCCTCGAACATGCGGGCGTGTACAAGAATGACCCTGAGGGAAGTGCCGCTTTCCAGCGGTTTATTTCCTACGTGAATGGAGAAGATTCAACCCTGTCAGCCTGAAGCTGAACAGTTTGCGGAAAGCGGTGACCGTGACTGCTGGCGCCTACACTTCCACTATGAGTACGTCCTCCGAGTCGCAACAAATCGTCACCATGCCGCAGCCCAGCATCGAGATGGCGAACTTTGCAAGGCAAATGCGTGACGACTTCACGCGCATGATGATGGAGTACCAGTTCGGTATTGATGAGGTCCTCACCAAGGTGACGATCCTTCGGGAAGAGTTCCTGCACTTGCAGAAGTACAACCCGATTGAGCACGTCACCTCCAGGGTTAAGTCTGCAGAATCCATTCTTTCGAAAATGAACCGTCGGGGGATTGCCCCTTCGGTTCAGGCGATTCGGGAGAATGTGCGGGACATAGCGGGGATACGCATCACCTGCAGTTTCAAAGCAGACACATATCGGGTGCTGCAGGCACTCAGTTCTCAGGATGACATTACAATCCTTGAGCTCAAGGACTATATCGCCAACCCTAAGCCCAATGGATACAAGAGTCTCCACGCGATTATTGAGATCCCCGTTTTCCTTTCTACGGGTCCGGTACGGGTGCCGGTGGAGATCCAGATCAGAACCATTGCTATGGATTTCTGGGCTGCGTTGGAGCACAAGATTTTCTACAAGTATGACGGTGAAGTGCCGGACCACATTGTCGAAGAGCTGACAGAAGCGGCTGCTGCGGCAGAGATCTTGGATCATCGTATGGAGCAGCTCCACCGCCAGGTACATGGCAACTCAAGCTTCGTTGAAGAGCCTGCGACCCCGGTTCTCAATGAGGAAGTACTCCAGCAACTGTGGGAACAGGCCCGCCGCTCAAGTTGACTCAGTGCTTCGTCTGCGTGAAATAGGCTGCTACCGCCTTTTCGAGGTTGGTGGGCCCATTCTGAAGAGCGACCTCTAAGGGAAGATCGCGTGGGCTGATTTCCACAATGTCCTTGATTCCATCCAAGATGTCGGATTTTTGACTGTTGACACGTCCAGCAAACACCACGGTTGGAATGCCGCGTTGTGCCGCCTGCTGGACAACGCCCATGACTGTTTTTCCACCCAGGGTTTGGGCATCGAAACTGCCTTCACCGGTGAGGAGGAGGTCTGCGCCAGACAGCGCATCAGGAAGTCCCACGATCTGAGAGATCAGGTCGACTCCAGACTTCGGTGTGGCGCCGAGGACCTCCATGAAGGCCCACCCCAACCCTCCGGCAGCGCCGGCACCGGGCCGTATGTGAGTGTTGGAAGTGCCGTCCGCTCCGGAGGCGGAATGGACGGCGCCCACCAGGCGTTCGAGAACCACTTCGAGTTGAGGAATATCATCGGGTGTAGCCCCTTTTTGAGGACCAAAAACCGCTGTCGCGCCCCGAGGTCCGAACAGGGGATTGTCGACATCCACTGCGACCTCGAGTTCACACTCGAAGATGCGTGGATCCAGCTGCCCTAGGTCAACCCGGGCAAGGCTCTTCAATCCCTGTGGGGTGGCCTCGACTGCATTTCCGTCCTCGTCCATAAGTCGCATACCGAGGGCAGCCAGTGCGCCGACGCCACCGTCGTTTGTGGAACTACCACCGAGCCCCACGGTGATTTTCCGGGCGCCCCAATCCAGTGCATCGCGGACGAGTTCGCCGACCCCGAACGATGACTGTCTCCAGATGTTCCTCTCTGAAGGAGGGACGGTTTGTAGCCCGATTGCTTCCGCAGACTCGATAAAGGCGTTACGTTGAACGCCATTCCAGGCATACCGCGTAGTTTTTGGTTGCCCGAGGGCGCCTTGGACGCACATCTGAACGGGAGCGAACCGGCTAGCAGGGGCGTTGAGTACGGTCTGCAAGGACCCTTCCCCACCGTCAGCCATCGGGCAGACGATTACATGAGCATGGGGGACAGCCGTCAGAAGGCCCCGCCTCATGGCCTCTGCAGCCATGGCTGCAGACATGGACTCTTTGAACGAGTCGGGTGCGATTACGACCTTCACATGTCGATTGTGGCAGTTCATGCCCACATCTGAGGTGACCCGACATAGGCTGGACCCATGTCTAGATCAGTGGAGGATGCGCTTTCCGACCTCCGACGCTTGGCTGACAATGCTGAGTCCTTCGATTTCGATATGCCGGTTGATGGAGGGGGACTCGCAGTTCGCAAGTCGGCCGTGCTACTTCTCTTTGGGAGCCTTGATGCGGTTCCCGCAGCCACGCCTCTCGGCGCGGTACCACCGGAGTTGGACGTCCTCCTGCTTCGCCGCTCCACCACGCTCAGCCACCACCCCGGGCAGATTGCCTTTCCCGGGGGAGGGGTCGAGCCCGGTGACTGCAGCCCATTTGCCACCGCGGTAAGGGAAGCAGCAGAGGAAACCGGCTTGGAACCGGCGGGAGTCACCGACCTGGGGCCCCTCACGACCGCACTGATTCCAAACAGCGGTAACCTGGTGACCCCGGTCCTAGCCTGGTGGCACAAAGCCTCACCGCTGGTACCAGATGGGACAGAAACGGCTGACGTGTTTCGGGTGCCAGTCGGTGAGCTTCTGGACCCAGTGCGACGGGGTGTCTCCATACTGAACCATTCCGGCACGCGGTTTACGGGTCCCATGTTCGTCCTCGGACCCCAGTTCGGGGGCCACATTGTCTGGGGTTTCACGGCAATGATCCTTTCCCGACTATTCGATGAGCTGGGGTGGACGATTCCGTGGGACCGAAGTCGCGTCAAAAGCGTGACCTCTTCCATATAGTTGGGTAGAGGGGGCGAGATGGCGACGAAGACAGACTCAGCAAGCACCGACCTTGAGAAGGTGCACGGCGGATGGCGACCTCCCGGCAACTGGGCGCTAAAAGTGACGATGGCAGTGACCGGCCTGATCTGGGTGGCGTTCGTGCTGATCCACCTCTACGGCAACCTCAAAGTCTTCATTGGCCCCGATTCCTTCAACACCTACGCCCACTGGCTTCGCCACGCGTTCTACCCGCTCTTTCCCGAGGGATTCATACTCTGGGCCATGAGGATCATCCTTGTGGTGGCACTCTTGCTTCATGTCTGGGCGGCTACCATCGTGTGGCTGCGAGGACGCAGAGCGGGCGGCAAGAGCGCACGCATCAATCTGCGGGACCGAGCACGCGGCGGCCGGGGCACCGTGAAGTCAGTTTCTGCGCAGTTGATGCCATACACGGGCGTAGCGATTCTCGCCTTCCTGATCATGCACGTTCTTGACCTCACCCTTGGAGCCTCTCCCGTCGCACCCGTGGAGTTTGCGGGGCACACCGAATCGGCCTCCTACGCCTACGCGAACCTGGTTGCCTCGTTTCAGAGACCTTGGATGGCTGCCATCTACCTTCTTGTGATGGTGTTGCTTTCTGCGCACGTGTTCCACGGGGTGCAAACCGCTGGGCAAGACCTCGGAGCAATGGGTTACCGCTTGCGGCAGGTGCTGGTTTGGGTGGGCGGCTTGTGCGCGCTGGTGATTTTGGCGGGCAATGGCTTTATTCCGGTGGCGGTGCAGATGGGGTGGTTGTCATGAGTTTTGGGATTTCTTGGCAAAAGCGCGGCAAAACGACCCGGCCTTTTGTGGCTCCGCCCTCGTCGGCGCCACGTGTCCAAGTTGGGTCTACGGTGGATTCCGGAGTTCCGGACGGAGACCCAGAGACCGCGTGGGCGCGCCGCAAAGACCAGTACCGCCTTGTTAGTCCGCTCAACCGCAGTAAGTTCACCGTCGTTGTAGTTGGGACAGGACTGGCCGGAGCGGGCGCTTGCGCGACCCTTGGCGAACTCGGCTACAACGTTGAGGCAGTCACGTACCATGATGCTCCGCGACGGGCCCACTCAGTTGCTGCACAGGGAGGCATAAACGCCGCCCGAGCACGCAAGGTCGACGGAGACTCGCTAGGTCGGTTCGTGAAAGATACCGTCAAGGGCGGAGACTTTCGAGGGCGCGAAGCAGAGGCATTTCGCCTTGGTGAGGAGTCGGTACGCGTCATCGACCACATGAACGCTATTGGAGCGCCGTTTGCCAGGGAGTATGGAGGGACGCTTGCGACGCGTTCCTTTGGTGGGGTGCAGGTTTCCAGGACGTACTACACGCGGGGTCAGTCGGGTCAGCAGTTGCAGATCGCTGCAGCTCAAGCACTATTGCGGCAGGTTGATCGCGGCCGGGTCACGCTGCACACCAGAACCGAGATGCTCGACCTCATCGTCAAGGATGGTGAGGCGCGCGGGGTGGTTGTCCGCGACTTGGTGACCGGTGAGGTACGCGCAATTCCTGCTCACGCCGTTATCTTGGCGACCGGCGGATACGGGTCCGTCTACTACTACTCAACGCTAGCGTTGAACTCAAATGCCACGGCAGCGTGGAGGGCTCACATGCGTGGGGCGTGGATGTCACACCCCAGTTTCGTGCAGTTCCACCCCACCGCACTGCCCGTTAACTCCCCGTGGCAGTCCAAAACGATTCTGATGAGCGAATCTCTTCGTAATGACGGAAGGATCTGGGTCCCAAAGGTTGCGGGCGATTCCCGCGCGCCGGGTGAGATCCCAGAGTCGGAGCGGGACTACTACCTAGAGCGAAAGTATCCGGCATTTGGAAACCTGGCTCCGCGCGACATTTCGTCGAGGGCGGCAACTGAGCAGATCAACCTCGGTAAGGGCGTGGGTCCGCTGAAGAACTCGGTGTACCTCGATTTCTCAGACGCAATCTCGAAAGTGGGCGCTAAGACGATTGGTGAACGCTACGGGAACCTCTTCACCATGTACCAGCACGCAACGGGAGAGGACCCATACACCGTCCCCATGCGCATTGCCCCGGGAGCTCACTTCACGATGGGGGGCCTGTGGACGGACTATGACCTGATGAGCAACATTCCCGGCCTCTTTGTGGGTGGGGAAGCAGGCTGGAGCTATCACGGCGCAAACCGACTGGGGGCAAATTCGCTGCTCAGTGCGTGTGTTGACGGCTGGTTCACCCTGCCGTTCTCCGTTCCCAACTACTTGGCGCCGCATTTGGGGGAAACTCTGATCGACGAGGACGACCCAGCGGTGCTCGCGACGGTTCGCGATGTCTCAACCAGGGTGAGCAGACTCCTTGAAGTTGGCGGAGACGTCAGCCCAGGAGCCTTCCACCGCGAACTGGGCGACATTCTCTATAGGGGTTGCGGGGTTGAGCGTTCTGAGACATCGCTGACTGAGGCAAGGCGCGAAGTGATTGAGCTCCGGGAGAGGTTCTGGAGGGAAGTTTCCGTGCCCGGATCGGGAGAAAACATCAACCAAACCCTCGAAAAAGCAGGTAGGGTCGCCGACTTCTTGGATTTGGCTGAGCTAATGATCGTTGACGCCTTAGACCGCCGCGAATCAGCCGGGGCCCACTTCCGCAGCGAGTACCAGGTTGATGGCGAAGCAAAGCGAGATGACAGGAACTGGGCGTTTGCCTCAGCGTGGCAGAGCGCCCGGGACTCATCGGGGCGACTGTCCTTCATCCGCCATTGCGAACCGCTCACCTTCACTGCGGTCCCACTTGCCACAAGGAGCTACGCATGAAACTCAAGTTGGAGGTCCTTCGCCAGGACAATGCTGATGCCAACCC
Source organism: Schaalia sp. JY-X169 (assembly GCF_014069575.1). NCBI lineage: Bacteria > Bacillati > Actinomycetota > Actinomycetes > Actinomycetales > Actinomycetaceae > Schaalia > Schaalia sp. JY-X169. Next base: position 1,354,719 of record NZ_CP059675.1, on the reverse strand, counting down.
ACGCTGGGAACGTTTCACGGTGGACGACCTCGACGAATCGATGTCCATCCTTGAGGTCCTTGACCGGCTCAACGAACGTTTGGTCTCTGCGGGTCGGGACGCCGTCACGTTTGAGTCGGACTGTCGAGAAGGTATCTGCGGTGCCTGTGGGATCACGGTAAATGGATTTCCTCACGGCCCAGAAGAGAACACGCCCGCCTGCCACCAGCGCCTGCGCTCCTTCCAAGATGGGCAGACGGTACGCATTTCTCCCCTCGGCTCAGCGGCATATCCTGTCATTCGGGATCTCATGGTTGATCGGCGCGCACTAGACGCGGTGATTGAAGCCGGTGGCTACGTCAGCATCGACACGGGCACTGCCCCGGACGCCGAAGCGGTGCCGGTGGACCACACAACTGTAGAGAACGCTCTGGACTTCGCGGCATGTATCGGGTGTGGTGCGTGTGTGGCGGCCTGTCCTAATGGGTCAGCCAACCTGTTTGTCGGGTCGAAGCTGATGCACCTGTCTCTCCTGCCGCTCCCCGCTGAGGAGCGTGCCCGCAGGGCCAAGCGCATGGTCGAAGTGGCGGATCAGAACTTTGGCCCCTGTTCCAACTACGGCGAATGCGCGATCGTCTGCCCGGCTTCAATCCCCCTGTCGGCGGTCGCGGCAGTGAATCACGAACGGTTGCGCTCAGGCATGCTCCGTCGCCTTTTTCCCCAGCGGGGCTAGTCGGCGGTAGATTGACATCATGTCTGAACTTGAGAAAGTACTCGCTGCGAACGCTGAATACGTCGAAGCGTATCCATACCCGGAAGATTTGCCGCACCGACCGACTCGCAAGATCGCGGTACTAACCTGCATGGATTGCAGACTGGAGCCTGATCGAGCTCTGGGATTGTCAGTTCCTGAGGCTCACTACATCCGCAATGCGGGAGGGCGGGCATCAGATGATGCACTGCGATCTCTAGTGGCTTCCACCCGACTACTGGGCACTGACGAAATCTTTGTAGTTCAGCATCTTGATTGCGGAATGTCGGGGACGACTCAGGCGGGAATCGTCGAGGTGCTTGCTCGCGAGAACCTCGCGCTGGAAGCCCCCGCGTCGATGGTTGATTGGCTTACCATTGGTGACCCGGAGGCGACCGTTCGGGCGGATGTAGAGATCATCCGGAACTATCCGCTACTTTCCGCAGATGTCACAGTGCGCGGTTTCCTACTGGACCCCAAGACGGGGGCACTTTTACCGGTGACAGATGCGGACTGACCGCGGGGTCTTTCGCCTGCTTCGGCTCCTCACCGCGTGGCTGGCAGTGGGCCTGTTCCAACTGTTCCATGTCGATCCAACTTCAACCCCGGTCGGCCTCGTCATCGTTGGTTTTATCGCTCTCCTCGGGGTGATTATCTTCGCCTCCTTTGGCGTCCTCGCCGAAGCCAACGCACTGGCCAAGCGGCTGGGGGAGCCGTACGGGTCTCTGATTCTCACGCTCTCAGTCGTGGTGATCGAAGTGGTCCTGATTGCGGCTGTCATGCTTGGGCCCAGTCCCGCGCCCACGATCGCACGTGACTCCATCTACTCGGTAATGATGATCATCCTCAACCTGGTTGTCGGTGTCGCGATTGTCATCGGGGCCCGCCGCAACGGCCCCCAGCGGTTCAATCCTGGCGGCACCCGCATCTATCTGGTCTTGATCACCACGCTCGCACTGGCAACCTTCCTCGGCCCCGTCGTTTTCCGCCCTTACACTGGCTCATTCCCAACGGCTGCGGCCCTCATCCTGGCGAATGTTGTGGGCGTGGGCTACGCGGTGTTCCTGGTCTTCCAAATTGGCCGAGGACGGAATCTTTTTCGAGCTCCACATACGGGTGGGGTGGCTCTTAAGGGACACGGTCGCACTGACGAGAAAACCTCTCCAGCGAAAGCGTCACCAGTTGACTCACTTGCCGCGAGGTTCCTGATCCTTGTCGCGCTCCTGGTAGCCATCGCCATGTTGGCGGAACACCTGGCAACCCTCATCGACTTCGGGGTCAGTGAGTTGCATCTGCCTATCGCCCTCGGGGGCGTGGTGATCGCGGCCATTGTCTTCACACCAGAAACGCTGACCACCCTGCGGGCGGCGCTCAACAATGAGATGCAGCGGGTTGTCAACCTCTGCCTTGGCGCTTTTGTTTCCACCGTTGGTTTGACCGTGCCATCCGTCCTCGTCATCGGGGTGGTGACAGGCAACGTTGTCGTATTTGGCTTGCGTGGGTTGGATGTTGCGTTGCTTCTGGCAACGCTGATCCTGCTGTGGGTCACGTATACCCGGCGGCGGACGACCGTGCCATTAGGGGTGGCACACCTGGTTCTTTTTGCAGGCTTCGCCGGATCGGTATTCATCGCCTAGGTCAGGGCTAAGCTCGGTACAAATGTCAAAGCGGAGTCGTGAGAAGCGAGGCTAATGTGAACTGGGTTGACAACACAATCTGGTGGCATCTTTATCCCCTGGGATTCGTCGGCGCCCCAATTCGCGATCAGGGTGGCGACGAGGGCGAGAGCCACCGTCTGCTCCAAGTAATCGACTGGCTTGATTACGCCACACAGTTGGGTGTTTCAGGCATCCTGTTCGGTCCTCTCTTCCTTTCTTCCTCTCATGGTTACGACACCCTTGATCAGTTCACAATCGATCCTCGACTGGGAACTGAAGAGGACTTCGACCTACTTCTTGCGGAATGCAAGAAGCGTGGGCTGCGGGTTCTTCTCGATGGGGTGTTCAGCCATGTGGGGTCCCAGAATCCCCAGGTTCTCGCTGCACTGGCTGAAGGGCCCGACTCGCCCGACGCCGACCTCTTCGACATTGACTGGGATGCAAGCGGTGGTCCGCAACCGCGCGTTTTTGAAGGCCACGGTTCACTGGTGCGTCTCAACCATGCGAGCCCGGCGGCGCAAACCTACGTGTCTGAGGTGATTAACCACTGGTTGGGTAAGGGCATCGACGGGTGGCGGCTGGACGCTGCTTACTCGGTGGCCCCGTGGTTTTGGGCGAAGATCCTCCCGGCGGCGCGTGAGGCATACCCGGACGCCTGGTTCCTGGGTGAAGTCATCCACGGCGACTATGTCGAGTTTGTTGAAGAGTCGACAGTTGATTCTGTTACGCAGTACGAACTGTGGAAGGCGATCTGGTCCAGCATCCTGGATGAGAACTTCTTCGAGCTCGACTGGGGTTTGAAGAGACACAACGACTTCTTGGAGCACTTTGTTCCCAACACATTCGTTGGCAACCATGACGTGACCAGAATTGCTTCCACTCTTGGCGCGAATGGGGCCGTGATTGCGTTCGCGATCCTCATGACCGTTGGGGGGATACCATCGGTTTACTACGGGGATGAGCAGGGCTTCACTGGTATCAAGGAAGAGAATGTTGCGGGGGATGACGCAATCCGCCCGAGGATGCCCGAGACGCCAGATGGCCTACTTGGCTTCGGCAAAGCAACACTTGAGTCGCACAAAGCGTTGATTGCGCTGAGGCGTCGCAACCCGTGGCTGGTCCGCGCCACCACTGAGCCCGTGCTTGTTGAGCACACACGATACGTCTACCGGACCATATCCGAGGACGGAAGGCGACACATCGAAACCGCTATCAGCCTAGAAGGCGCTGGAAGTGTCGTGATTCGCGACCAGGACGGGGTCATCCTTTGGGGCAAGCCCACCATCTAGGGGTGCAGGAGGCAGAGACACAAGATGGAAGCAGCAGAAAATGGTGGAACGCCCCGCGCGGCTACCCTGTCGCGCTCGGATATCCCCGGAGCGCAGCGACTAGTTATCAAGGTTGGCTCATCCTCTCTGACGCGCCCTGACGGTCACCTTGATCTTGGCGCCGTGGGCCGCCTGACTAAGACGATTGCCGCCGCCCGAGGTCGAGGCCAGGAAGTTGTGCTGGTTTCATCGGGTGCCCAGGCGGCCGCTATGGGTCCCCTGGGATTGAAGTGCAAGCCGCGCACGTTGTCCGGTGCTCAAGCGGCTGCAAGCGTTGGGCAGGGTCTGTTGATTGCCGAATACACCAGGCAGTTCGCTGAACTTGGCTACATTGTTGGCCAGGTCCTCCTCACGGCCGAGGACGTCTTGCGGCGCACCAACTATAAGAATGCGCGCCGCGCCCTCGACACACTCTTGTCTCTGGGGGTGATTCCTATTGTCAATGAGAATGACACGGTCGCAACTGATGAGATCCGCTTTGGGGACAATGACAAACTTGCCGCGCTGACGGCTCACTTGGTGCACGCAGACGCCCTCGTTCTTCTCACGGATGTGGATGCGCTTTATGACAAGAATCCTCGGCTGCCCGACGCTGCGCGGGTCCGATCCATCCGGAGTTTCTCCGAGGCGGAGAGGCTCGATGTTGGCACGCGGGGAACCGCTTTTGGCACAGGCGGGATGATCACGAAGATTCAGGCAGCGGCCATGTCGATGTCGTCGGGTGTCCCGGTGTTGCTGACCTCGGCCCAGAATGCGGGTGCGGCGCTGGCGGGGGAAGAGGTGGGTACTTGGTTTGAGGCGACGGCCAGTCGGCTTCCGGCTCGCCAGCTCTGGCTTGCCTATGCGGCGGATATTCGGGGACAGATTCTGGTGGACGAGGGCGCCGCCCGGGCGGTGGCCGATCGCAATGCCTCGTTGCTTCCTGCGGGTGTGGTCGGATCAGAGGGGGAGTTCATCGCGGGTGACGCGGTGGAAATTGTGGCCCCGGATGGCGCAATTGTCGCACGGGGCCTGGCTGGCTTCTCTTCACCGCGGATTCCCCAGATTGCGGGCTTGTCCATGGCGGGTGTCGAGGAGACGCTGGGGGAGAGGTACGCGCACGAGGTGGTTCACCGCGATGAGCTGGTGGTAATGGCGCGTCACCGGCGGGTGCGTTAGGCGCGTCACCCCGTCCGGCTCGTCGTCCACAAAGTGGCGCCCTTGGCAGACGAGGGCCCGCCGGTCTAGGTTGTCGGTATGACTTTCCCCACGAGTGAGACCTTCTCTACTGCCCACGAGTCGTCATCCGCAGAAGCCGGAGTCGTGGACATTGCCCGGCGAGCAAAGGTTGCTGCCCGCTCTCTAGCGACTGCATCAACCGACACAAAGAACCGTGCCCTTGAGGCCGTCGCGGATGCGCTGCTCGTGAATCAGCAGAGGATCCTCACGGCAAACCAGGCAGATGTTGACCGAGAGAGGGAAGCGGGCTTGGATGAGGGCCTGCTGGATCGACTCGCGCTGGATGAGGGCCGTCTGCGCGGAATTGCGGGCGCTCTGCGCGACCTCGCGACTCTGCCCGATCCCGTGGGCGAGGTCGTCCGCGGCTCAACTTTGCCGAATGGGATCCGCCTGCGCCAGCTGCGGGTGCCGATGGGTGTCGTTGGAATGATCTACGAAGCCCGTCCCAACGTGACAGTGGATGCTGCGGGTATCGCCCTGAAGAGTGGGAACGCGGTCATCCTCCGCGGCGGCAGTGCAGCATTGGAGAGCAACACCGCCCTCGTCGACGTAATCGCTGCCGCCCTCGTGCAACAGGGGCTACCAGCGGACTTGGTGCAGTCTATCGACAGGTATGGGCGCGCCGGTGCGGTCGCCCTGATGAGAGCGCGCGGTTTGGTTGATGTCCTAGTGCCTCGCGGTGGCGCGAACCTGATTCAGACAGTGGTGCGTGAAGCATCAGTGCCGGTGATTGAAACCGGGGTGGGAAACTGCCACGTCTACGTTGACGCGCAAGTAGATGAAGACCAAGCCCTAGCGATCGCAATCAACTCAAAGACGCACCGGATTTCGGTGTGCAATGCGACTGAGACGATTTTAGTGAACGAGGTCGTGGCGCCGAGTTTCCTTCCGCGGCTACTTGTCGCGCTCGCGGAGGGGGGCGTGACGATTCACGGCGACGCGCACACGCAGGCTCTCGCTCCCAGCGGTGTTGATGTCCTGACGGCAACGGACGAGGATTGGGCAACCGAGTATCTATCGATGGATGTCGCGGTACGGGTGGTGCCGGACCTGGATTCCGCCCTCGAACACATTCGCCTGTGGTCGTCGGGACATACCGACGCCATCTGCACGACGTCGCTTCTGTCTAGCGAACGCTTTACGGCCGAGGTCGATTCCGCCGTTGTGAATGTGAATGCCTCAACCAGATTCACGGACGGGGGAGAGTTTGGACTTGGGGCAGAAATCGGCATCTCTACCCAAAAGCTGCATGCCCGCGGGCCGATGGGTCTGGCCGAACTCACCACCACGAAATGGATTGTGGTGGGAGATGGCCATATTCGGCAGTGAGGGCCGGGGTTTAGGAGTAGATGACCTCGAAGGTTTCAATGACCACTTTGTTTGAGGGGTCATCTTCGGCCCATTCGGTCTTGACATCCGTATCTGAGACCAGGGCTACAGGTTCGCCGTTTCCATCGCAGATGATTGACATGTCACCGGGGGCGGGCAGCGGCGCACCCTGATCGGTGAAGTCGTTCAGTGGCGTCGTAAAGGTGGTCTTCTTGCCAGCGAGGACCTCTTGAGCGACGCGCGTGGCCTCCGCTTTATCATCGGAAAACTGGAACGCTGGAGGCATCAGGCCCGCTTCAGTCTGTTCTCCAAAGAGGGCGCTGTCCGAGTGAACCTCTATTTCATCTGCCGCACCTGCCCAAAACTCGTTAACTCTCTGGATGTTGGGAGGGGTAGCTTCGTATGATTTAGTCATGGCGCAAGTTTACCCAGGTGGGCGCGCGTCGTACCGAACGAAAGGGAAGTTCAATGAAGACTTACATCCTGCCCCAGACAGATGTTGTTGCGCCCAGGGTCGTTTCGGGTCAGATGCGAATTGCAGATAAGAGCAACGAGGCGATTCGGGCCCTCTATGATGCGGCACGCGCCGGTGGAGTCAACTACTTTGACCACGCGGACATCTACGGCAATGACTGGCACCAGTGTGAACGTAAGTTTGCTGATGCCCTTCAACTATCGAGCCTTGAACGTGATGAGATTATTCTGCAGACCAAGTGCGGAATCATTCGCGGAGAGGGCTACTACGACCTGTCCTATGACCACATTATGAAGCAGGTTGACGGGTCTCTTGAGGCGCTGGGAACCGACTACATTGACTTCCTTCTGTTGCACCGCCCAGACGCCCTCGTCGAACCTGAAGAGGTTGCGCGGGCCTTTGACGACTTGCATCGCTCTGGGAAAGTCCGCCATTTTGGGGTTTCCAATCACACTCCGCGCCAGATTGATGTCTTGAAGACGGCGGTCAAGCAACCTTTGGCAATCAACCAGTTGCAGCTTTCTCTGACAAACTGTCCAATCGTTACTCAAGGGATTGCTTCAAACATGGCCAGGGAATCCCAATCTGTTGTCATTGATGGGGGTGGGGTGCTGGACTACTGTCGCGCAAACCAGATCACGGTCCAGGCCTGGTCGCCATTCCAAGCACGCTTCTTTGATGGCACCTTCCTGGGTAACCCCCAGTTTGCGCCCCTCAACAAGGTGATTGCGCGTCTAGCAAAGAGTTATGGGGTTGCCGAGGAGGCCATCGTTGCGTCGTGGATTACCCGCCATCCCGCAAAGATGCAGGTGGTGCTTGGTACCACCACGCCGGATCGTCTTCGCGCCGTAGCTGATGGGACCGTGGAGTTAACGCGCAAGGAATGGTATGGACTGTTCCGGGCTGCCGATCATATTGTTCCCTAAGTCGTAATCCCGCTCCAAAATACCCCGGGGGGCGTATGCTTGAGACGAGGACGTCATCGAATGAGCGACGTCCTCGTTCACGCGTACATCATCAAGGGAGAGAATGCGCATGGCCAACATAGTGGTGTTGGGCGCCGGCGTTTCAGGGCACACAGCAGCCTTGCATTTGCGTCGCATGCTTGGCAAAGAACACAGCGTGACGGTTGTTACGCCAAATCGGGACTGGAACTGGATTCCATCAAACATCTGGGTTGGTGTTGGAACAATGCCTCAGCAGAAGGTCTTGTTTCCACTTGCCCCGATATACAAGAAAAAGGGCATCAACCTGGTGCAAGCGAAGGCCACCCAGATTTGGCCGAACGGTGGTGATGGCGTCGATAGTGGATTCGTTGAGGTTGAGAGCACGCTGCCCGAGCAAGAAGGACGCAGGGCGCGCATCCCTTACGACTATCTGATCAACGCAACAGGCCCCAAGCTGCGCTTTGAAGCGACGCCGGGGCTGGGTCCGGATCAGGGTGAGACTGTTTCGGTGTGCACCGCCGACCACGCTGTACATGCGGCAAGGGAGTTGGACGCGCTGATTGAGCGTGCCAGAGCGGGTCAGAAGCAGGTTGCAGTGGTCGGCACGGGTCATGGCACATGCACCTGTGAGGGCGCTGCCTTCGAGTATGTTTTCAACGTCGACGATCGACTTCGTAAAGCCGGAGTTCGCGACATGGTTCGGCTCGTCTTCCTCACAAATGAGGCGGAACTCGGCGACTTTGGCGTCGATGGCATGACCTTCGTCGACCGAGGTTTTGAGACCTCTTCTGAACTGTGGACTGGGTCGCTGTTCAGGGAGCGCAACGTCGAGGCCATCCTTGGAACTGCGGTCGAGCAGATCGCCGATGGCGTCATTACGTATGAGACGCTCGATGGTGAGAAGCACAAGCTATCGTTCGATTTCGCGATGCTGCTTCCCCCGTTCGGTGGGGTCCCACTCAAGGCTTTCGATGCTGACGGTACGGATATCTCTGAAAAGATGTTCGCCCCGTCCGGGTTTATGAAGGTTGACGCCGACTACACGCCGAAGCCTTACGAGGAGTGGCGAGCCGCGGACTGGCCCAAGACCTATGAAGCCCCGTTGTTCCCCAACGTGTTTGCAGTCGGTATTGCGTTTGCTCCACCCCACCAGATCTCGCGCCCTCGGACTACTCCAAACGGGACCATGATCGCACCTGCTCCGCCGAGGACGGGAATGCCTTCGGGCGTCATGGGCAAGGCTGTGGCTCAGACCATCGCTAAACGAATCAAGGACCCCAATGCGACTGCAGTATCTGCTTCCATGGCAAACATGGGGGCTGCGTGTGTTGCGTCCGCAGGTACGGGAATGACGCAGGGTTCTGCTGCTGCGATGACAATGATGCCGGTCGTACCTGACTACGTGAAGTACCCGACGGGTCGCGACATCAAAGACACTCGCGGAGACATTGGATTGTCCGGGCACTGGGTGAAGCTGATGTTGCACTACCTATTCATCTACAAGGCGAAGGCTAACCCCTTCTGGTTCTTGATTCCGGAGTGACTGAGATGACAAGTGAGAAGGCGGAAGCAATGTCGGAATCGACTACTACTGACAAGTATGTTGGGGGACCAGTTGCAGACCTTGCAGCTGCACCCCTGCCAACCGACGCAACCTTGCGGGCAAGGAAGTCCTTGATCCCGCAGTTTGTGAAGTTTGTTGGGTTTGATCTAACTATCATGCGTATGGTCCTGAAAGGCCATTCGCACGACTAGCGCAGGTGGTTAGCAGGAGTTAAATGGGGTGTGTGGAGACAATCCACACACCCCGCTCTTGATACCCCATGGGGTATAGTAAACGTCGTTGAAATCAAATAAATAGTCGTTGAAATCAAACAATAGGAGGACCACCCGCATGCGCACAGTTGTCGTTGGGGGAGTAGCAACAGGGATGAGTGCGGCTGCGCGCCTGCGCCGCCTCGATGAAACCGCAGAGATCATTGTCCTTGAGAAGGGCCCCTACGTTTCTTACGCGAACTGTGGTTTGCCATATTACGTCGGTGGAGAGATAGAGGATGGCGCCGCACTGCTGGTGCAGACCCCCGAGAAGCTGCGGGCCGCTCTCAATCTGGACGTACGCACCGGTCACGAAGTGGTCGGCGTGGATGCTGAGGCAAAGACCGTCATGGTTCGCAGCGGGGACGGCGAGGACGTCCTGCATTATGACAACCTGATCCTTGCTCCGGGTGCGGTTGCGCTGCGTCCCGACCTACCCGGGTTTGACTCGGAACAGGTTTGGCACATGCGTACTGTTCCCGATGCCCTAGAGATGCGCAAGCGTGTCCTAGAGGGCAGCGTTAGGCAGGCAGTTGTTCTGGGTGCTGGGTTCATCGGGTTGGAAGCTGCCGAGGCCTTGGCTCATCAAGGCGTGAAAACCACGATCGTTGAGTTGGCGCCTCACGTACTTCCGCCGACTGAACCGGAAGTTGCGGCACGGGTGACCTCAGAACTACACCGCCTGGGCATTGAGACAGTGACCGGCGTGGCAGCAGCAAGTATCGAACCATCCGGAGATGCCGTGGACGTTGTCCTAGCGGATGGGCGCCGCCTGCCAGCAGACCTGGTTGTTCTCTCCATTGGTGTTCGCCCGGCTACCACGGTGTTCGAGGCCGCGGGCCTGAAAACTGAACGCGGTGCACTGGTGGTTGACCGTCACGGTCGGACTAACCTCCCAGGCATTTGGGCAGGAGGCGACGCCGTTGCTTCGCCGGATCCGCTCACGGGTGCACTGCGCCCGGTACCTTTGGCCGGACCTGCCAACAGGGCCGGTCGCCTCATCGCTGATGACATTGCGCGGGGCGCAGGCACGACTGAAGTGCAAGCGCGGCAGTTTGCTGTGCCGCTGGGCACTGCAGTTGTTCGGGTCGGCAAATTTACTGCAGCCATGACCGGAGCGAACCGTCGCGCCCTCGACGCTTCGGGAATCGACTACCACACGGTTTACACTCACCCCAACGACCACGCAGCATATTTCCCCGGTGCGACGCAGATCCACATGGTCGTGCACTTCTCAAAGGCAGACGGCACGCTCCTGGGTGCCCAGGCAGTTGGAGAAAACGGCGTCGAGAAGAGAATCGACGTGCTGGCGACCGCGATGAGGGGCGGACTGAAGGTTGATGACCTCATTGACCTGGACCTGTCTTACTCGCCCCCTTACGGCAGTGCAAAGGATCCCGTCAACATGATTGGCTACTACGGTCAGAATGTTATGGATGGGGTTACAAAGCTGTGGTATGCGAGCGAGATCCCCGAGGTTCTAGAGAACAGCCTGGTCTTGGATGTTCGCAGTGCAAGCGAGTTTGCCTCAGGGCATCTGGAAGGGGCTCTCAACATTCCTCACACGGAGTTGCGGGCACGCCTTGACGAGGTGAGAGAGGCGGCAGGGGGACGCCCAGTCCGGGTCCACTGCCAGTCGGGTGTGCGGTCCTTCCTCGCGGAACGGATCCTCGTCCAAGAAGGGTTCGATGATGTTCGCAATCTGTCAGGGGGCATGCTGACCATTCGTGATGCGATTGCCGGGGGCGTTATTCCCGAGGTTGAGATCATCAAGTAGGGCTCGATGCAGTACTTCAATAACTTCAACAAAGTAGCAAAGTAACAACAAAGGATTGAAAACTATGTGTTCACCAGTTAAGTGCAAGACCTGCGGTAAGACAACATGGAGTGGCTGTGGGCAGCATGTGGCCGCAGTTAAGGCCAGCGTTCCCAAGGGACAGTGGTGCGACGGGCACCCGAAGTCCGAATCCTCAAAGGGCGGCTTCTTCAGCTTCGGTCGTAAGTAGACACAGTTTCGGCCGCAGCGTGGGAGACCCCCAGGCATGCGGAGCCGCCTAGGCTCACATAACGATGTGATTTTAGGTCAAACCGGGCCTGCCCGGCTCCGTATGTCCTAAGTCGCTCCGCGGCGCCACGGCACTCAAGGTAGTCCGGCATTTTCAGCCCCGTTCCGGTGCTGTCCGCCCGACGCGGCGCGAAATGTATATGTGGGGAACCGAAGTAACCCGGGGGTGGGCACCCGCGACTAACATTAGCGCCCAACGTATACATTTCACGGATCTGCAGGGGTGCCGTGGCCCGGCCTGAGTCAGGCCCTAGCCTTCCTTCACCTCAATATTGACCTTGATCTCACGCGATGCCATCGCGGCCCGGTAAACCTGGGCAATGCCGAGGAGGACAAGACCAAAACCGATCATCCAGCGCAAGAACGCGGTTCCCCACACCGGGGTGAGTAGTAGCAAGACCCCAATGACAAGCGCAACGACTGCATAGGCTGTTGCCAGCGCATTCTGTTCGACGCGACCACGCAAGAGTATAAGTGCAGAGACGCCCTCGACCATCCACAAGATGCCCAGGATGACGCCGAGGACGTTTGCGAGGACCACTGCTGAGGCACTGAGGAAGCTAAGCATGACAATGCCGGCCGTGATGAAGGCGATGCCCGCAACCACGCGGGTAATCCGCGCAAGCGACTTGAGCTCCTTAGCTCGAATGGCCGTGAAGATGTAGATCAGCCCGGAAAGTACTGCGTAGATCCCTACTAGCAGGGCAGCGATCTTCACCATTTCATTCGGCCACACCAAGACAAAGATGCCCATAGCGATTGCTACCAAGCCCGCAATGCCGAAACCCCAACGGTAGGTGGTTATTGTTACGCGCAGCTTCTCACTTGCAGATGTCTTGTCCGCCACAATGGTCTCCTCTATATAAGTAGGTCAGGACTCACCGATACGGAGCCTCCCGCCTGAACACTGTAATCATAGGGCCTTGAGGCAGTTCTGGGCCCGTAGAAGCTGCCGTGTCGCTGGCTGTCTTCCTAAGGTTGGCAACCCTTACCTTCCTTGAAATCCCGCCGAAAACTGGCAATGCTATCCGCATGAGAAAGATTAGAGATGCAGCGCGCCGCTACCCTCTGGTGGGCGCGACCATTCTGATTGGCCTGATCGTCCTCGTGACCGCACTCCTTGGCTACACGACGATCGCTCAGGTGTTGGCCACCATCTATGTGGGCGGGGTGGTTCTCTGGACAGTAGTGGACATGGTCCGCGACATGATGGCTGGGAACTTTGGGCTGGATGTGCTCGCAGTGATGGCGATGGTGGCAACTCTGGCTGTCGGCGAATACGGGGCATCAATAATTATTGTGCTCATGCTGACCGGGGGAGAAGCCCTGGAGGATTACGCAAGCAACCGTGCAAAGAGTGCGCTCACCGCACTTCTTGAGCAGGCCCCCCAAACGGCCCACAGGTTCTCCTCACGCCAAGGAGATAAAGACGAAGCTATTGAAGACGTCCCAGCTGCTCAGGTTCGCGTGGGTGATCACTTGCTTGTGCGACCCGGTGAAGTCGTCCCGGTTGACGCAAAGTTGCTAAGCACACGCGGGTCATTTGACGAGTCAGCCATCACGGGCGAGTCGTTGCCTGTGAACCTTCGTGCAGGCAGTGAGGTCCCCTCTGGATCTCTCAACGGTGACGAGGCCGTCCGCCTTGAGGCTCTACGTACTACTGAAAACTCTCAGTACCAGCAGATCGTCGCGCTGGTAGCCGATGCGGAAAAGCAGAAGGCTCCAGTTGTCCGAATTGCCGACCGTTTCGCTGTACCTTTCACGGCACTGGCGTTGATAATCGCCGGAACAGCATGGTTCATTTCCGGTGACGCGGTCAGGTTCGCTGAGGTTCTCGTCCTCGCAACTCCGTGCCCGCTCTTGATTGCGGCACCGGTGGCATTCATGGGTGGCCTGTCACGCAGTGCCAAGAACGGCGTGATTTTCAAGGGTGGCGCAGTAATCGAAAGCCTGTCTAACATTCGCAGCGCTGCCTTTGACAAGACGGGCACGATCACTGGAGGACGGCCCGAGGTCGTCCGAGTTGATACCTATCCGGGTTTTGACGAGTCTGAAGTTCTGAAGTTGGCAGCATCTGCTGAACAGTACTCGGCCCATGTGCTTGCAGTAGGCATTGTGGCTGCTGCAAAGGGCCGCGGCCTCGGACTCTTGGCGGCTGAGACAGCCGAAGAGACCGCAGGATCGGGTGTCAGCGCAACATTTGGTCAGCGCCGAGTAGTTATTGGCAGCAGGCACTTCGTGCTCGGAACGGACGCGCCTCACAGCCCTGAGTATGGTGTGAGGCTAGAACCGGGTGAGGTTGCTTCATACATGACCATCAATGGAGAGCCTGCCGGAGTCATCGTCCTCGCGGACCAAATGCGACCTGACGCTCCTGCGCTGGTTGCCTACCTTCGCGATCAGGGTGTTGAGACCATTGAGATGCTGACAGGTGATGGCGAGAGTACGGCTAGAGAAATCGGTGCCCAAGCGGGAATAACTGATGTTCGCTACTCATTGCGACCTGAGCAGAAGGTTGCGCTTGTCCACGATCTCCAACCTCGGCCAGCACTCATGGTCGGCGATGGTGTGAATGATGCGCCGGCGCTCGCCTCTGCGGATGTTGGCATAGCAATGGGCGCTCGTGGGGCGACGGCGGCTGGCGAAGCCGCAGATGCCGTGATCGTGCCAGATAGCGTATGGAAGGTTGCAGATGCTCATACCATCGCAAAGCAGACTATGCGGGTTGCGCTCACTGCGATCTGGATCGGCATTATCCTCAGTGTTGGACTGATGCTGGTGGCAGCGACAGGAGCCATTCCAGCCATGGTTGGGGCACTGACCCAGGAGATTGTTGACCTAGCTGCAATCCTCTACGCGCTACGGGCACTATCTGGCAAGTTGCCCAGCAAGCAAAAATACCTTGCGCAGGCCGGGCAGCAGGACAATGCCACTGGCAGAGTCTTGAGCAAAGTGGGACGATAGGACTATGAGCACAATTACACTTGAAGGAAATGAAGTCCAAACGATCGGCTCCCTCCCAGAAAAGGGGACCAAAGCCCCACATTTCTCACTTGTCGCTAATGACTTGAGTGAAGTCAATGATGAGGATTTTGCTGGTAAACGCATTGTTCTCAACATCTTCCCCTCAGTAGACACCGGTGTCTGTGCCATGTCGGTACGTCGGTTCAACAAAATAGCAGCAGAGCTTCCAAACACCGTGGTTGTCTGTGCATCGAAGGATCTTCCCTTCGCTCTGGCCCGCTTCTGCGGGGCGGATGGGATTGACAATGCCGTGACAGCATCGGCATTCCGCTCCACATTTGGTGAGGACTACGGGGTAACAATGACGACAGGGCCGCTAGCTGGACTCCTGTCCAGGGCAGTTGTCATCGTTGAACCGGACGGGACGGTGTCTTACACGCAGCAGGTTCCAGAAATACACGACGAACCTGACTACGAACTGGTTATGGAAGCACTGGAACAGGTCTACTAGCGAAGCCTAGGAGTCGGCCCAGACTGGGCCGACTCGAGCGGATATCCCGAGCGGGCCGCCCCACCGAGCCCGTTACCGGTTTCTTCGTAGTAACGCGCCCTGCACGATTGCAAGCACTTCGTCATCCGGCATTTGTGAGGCGTTAGCAGCAGCGATCAACTGACTGACTGAGTCTCTCAGCGCCTCGGAGAGATCCGGAGCGCCCTCGGCAACAACTGTTCCTGTCCGTCGCCGGGATGTCACCAATCCCAAACTCTCCAGTTCCCGGTATGCCCTGGTCACGGTTCCAACGGCGATCCCGAGATCCGCGGCCAAGTCCCGAACTGTGGGGAGCCGGGTGCCAGGAGTGAGGACGCCGGCGGAAATCAGGGCTGCCAACTGGGAACGCACCTGTTCAAACGGTGGAACAGCCGAAGTGATGTCGATGCTGATTTGCGCGCTCATCGTGATCGCCACACTAGGATGACCACCGCTGCAATCAAGATCGCCACTGACAATGCGATGCAGACTGGTCCCCACCAGTAACCCGCATTGGCACTGGATTGCCCGGCAATCAGTAGCACTCCGGCAAGGCTGACTGCGAGCGATGCTTGAGTCCCTTTCAAGAGGTTCGTTGCGGATATACGCCGCAGTTGAGCGTCACTTTGCGGTGTGCTCCCACTAACTGCGGGGCGGCGCGCAATCACGTGGAGTACCGCAAGCGCCAACGCGATCAGGACCGCCGCTAGGACGAGCATGGGGATTCCGTAGGGCCATCCTGGGAACGGGCCACTCTGACCATTGACAGCGGGATCTGCGGCGACGTGCGCGATCGCCCTCCCGCTCGCGTCACCTCCCTTGGTAGCAATCGATCCGAAGAGGATCAGTGACAGCACCAGTAGAACGGCCCAGACAATCGTTGCAATCCGGGCAGCTGCGTCGGCGTTGGCGAGGGCGGGTCGTCGGGTCAGGTATGCGCCGCGCTTCTGGCCTTTCGGTCGGGGCCAAAAGGACTCACCAAGGGCTGCCACATCAACAAAGAGGATCCCGGCAAGTAGAGGACCGAGAGCCGCAAGCAGGCCCGGTACCACGGTCGAGTTGACGTAGATGGTTGGAAACGCATAGGCGGCAAGCGCCGCGAAAGCAATGCCGACCAGTGCTGCGGTGCCATAGAGGATTTGTATGCGACGCCTCGCGCCGTGGCTCGGATCCTCGGTCTTGACGACAATTGTGAGCACGATGCCCACGACTACGGTAAAGAGAGCGACGGCGACGAAAACTATCAGAAGAACCGTTATGAAGGACGTGGACATGGTTGAACTCCTCTCAGTGGGTAGCACAATCATCCAACTAATGAATCAATGTGTCAAGTCATTGATACAAAGTCTTTGGCCATCGAGCTGGTCCTGCCGAGGTGAGCGCTAGCCCGTTACATTACGAGTGAGATGATCCCAATTGCCAGAGCAGTTAGTGCAATGACCGTCCCGGAGACTGCAACCGAGAAGGCTGCAATGCCCCAAGCACGTGCGGTCTTGTCTGCGCCCCCCAAATGCGACGAAGACTTGCCGACAATGTCACGCGCAACGCTTCCGAGGCCGGGTGTCTCAAAGACTTCTCCGTCCTCCTCTGTCATTTCGCGGGCCGAGTAGGGGATTTGTCCGTCCAGAGAATCCACAAAGTCTGCCGCGGCTCGCGGACTTTCGAACCGAAAAGTTGCGGTCCGATCAGTTGATGTAAGTTCCGCTGGGAAGTCCCCAAGTAGGGCATCCAGATCCTCGTCGGACAGCGTCATGGTGGCGGGTACCGCATCCAGCCTAAACTCGCGGGGAATGTTGATCTGCACTGTTCCTCCAATACTGTGACGTTAGGAGTCTACTTGTACTCAGAGCGCCAAGTTCACCAAGGGTCCTTGAGCCAAACGAGAGCAACGGTCCGAAGTCTGGTCGTTTGATGGACAACTTCGCACGTCCTCGTACGCTGTTCATTGCTAGTAGTCTCCGAAAGGACAAGATATGGCCCCCCAGGGTAGCGGACTTAATGTCGCTGTTGTTGGTGCAACCGGCCAGGTCGGTGGCGTGATGCTCGACCTGCTCGATGAGCGTGATTACCCGGTTGCGAACCTTCGTCTCTTCTCTTCACCACGTTCTGCCGGAAAGACGGTGACGTGGAAGGGACATGAGATTACCGTCGAGGACGTCACGGTTGCCGCGCCCAAGGATCTTGAGGGTATTCAAGTTGCCATCTTCAGTGCGGGTGGTGCCGCTTCTAAGGCCTACGCCCCCCTGTTTGCTCAAGCCGGAGCAGTGGTAATCGACAACTCATCTGCGTGGCGCAAAGATCCTCTGGTTCCGCTTGTCGTTTCTGAGGTCAACCCGAAGGATGCACTCAACCGCCCGCTGGGCATAATCGCCAATCCAAACTGCACCACGATGGCCACGATGCCCGCGCTCAAGGCACTGGATGAGGTTGCGGGGCTGCGTGCTCTGCGTGCCACCACCTTCCAAGCCGTATCCGGAAGTGGCCTTGCGGGTGTTGCTGAACTGGGCTCCCAGGTGCGAGCCGTTGTGGAAGGTGATGCTCCAATCGAAGGACTTGCTCGCGATGGTAGTGCTGTGCAACACGGTGAACCAAAGGTGTACGCCGCTCCAATTGCTTTCAACGTGGTCGCGCAGGCGGGCAACTTCGTAGATGACGGCAGCGGAGAGACCGACGAAGAGCAGAAGTTGCGGGATGAGTCGCGTCGCATTCTTGGACTTCCAGACCTTGCGGTTAGTGCGACCTGCGTGCGCGTCCCTGTTTTCTCTGGGCACTCGCTAACCATTCATGCGGAGTTTGCCAAGCCCATCTCTGTCGATCAGGCTAACGCCGCACTGACAATGATGGACGGTGTCAATCTGGTTGACCTTCCCAATCCGCTCGAAGCAGCCGGCAAAGATGGCACCTTCGTAGGACGCGTGCGCCGCGACCAGTCTGTAGGAGGGGACCGTGGGTTGGTGTTCTTCGTCTCCTCAGACAACCTCCGCAAGGGTGCCGCGCTAAACGCTGTGGAAGTGGCTGAGCTTATTGCCAAGGAACACGGCTTCTAAGCCTGTCGGGCTCCATCTTGGGCGGCTGCATTTGCGCGCAGCCGCCCAAGACTTCAACCCAAACATCAGGAGACGACCTGCACCCCGTCGCCAATGCGCAGTGAGTGACTGGTAAATCCGGCAAAGCGAGGATCGCCAGCCGCCGCTTCAAGCGTTAGGTCAACAAGGGCGCCTTGGTCACTGCTGTGGAAGACAACGACCGTGGGGCCCGCACCTGAGATGCAGGCTGCCAGACCCTGGCCGCGTAGGTGCTCTACCAGTGCCAGCGAAACCGGATAGAGGCCGCGGCGATACTCCTGGTGGAGCCGGTCGGATGTGCCATCAAGCAGTAGCTCTGGCGCCGACGCAAAAGCATGCATAAGCAGAGCGGTGTGTGCTGAGTTCGCGATGGCATCCTCAAGCGGAATACTGGCAGGCATCGCGGCGCGTGCCTTCTCAGTCTCAAGCACGGTTGATGGCACCAGGGCCGTGATACGAATATCCTCCCGGACCGTGGCCTGGGCGATCTGCCACGTACCCTGGCGGAGCCAGCCGATTGTGAGCCCACCAAATATGGCTGGTCCAACGTTGTCGGGGTGGCCCTCTATGTCGACAGCAACGCCAAAGGCCCAGGAGCGGTCAAGGGGTCGATCCGGGTAAACCAGCCCCCAGGCCAGCGCTAGCCCCGCAGAAATGGCAGCGGACGACGAGCCAAGCCCCCTCGCGAGCGGAATGGTGTTGTGAGCCGTAAACGACAGACCTGGAACTTCCACTCCCAGATCCTCGATGCCGCGCAGGATCGTTTTGAGGACGAGATGGCTCGCATCCCGGGGAAGCGCAGCCGCACCGGCTCCCGACAGCGAAAAAGTGTATCCGTCTTCAATGACAGCCACGGAAGCTTGATCAACCCAGTCGAGAGCCAAACCCAGTGCGTCAAAACCGGGCCCCAGGTTCGCGGTGGTTGCCGGTGTACGAACCGTTGCGCTACGTCCCACGGGGATGAGCATTGTCATTGCTTCTAGAGACCCAGACTGGTCGCGACTAGGTCCACATCCGCAGGCAGCACCTCGGCGACAATGTCGCGTCCCAGCATGGCTGTGTCAATATCTTTTAGACCGTTACCAGTCACCGTGATGGTGATGGTCTTACCTGTCGGAAGCGTGCCCGCCTCGCTGGACTTCAGAAGACCCGCGATGCCCGCGGCCGAGGCCGGTTCGACAAACACACCCTCGCTCGCCGCCAGGAGTGCCTGCGCAGCAAGGATCTCTTCATCTGTAACAGCCTCGATTCGACCGCCTGAGTCATCACGCGCCGCAACTGCTTGATCCCACGAGGCCGGGTTACCAATGCGAATTGCCGTCGCAACGGTTTCGGGGTCCGCGATCGGGTGACCGACAACAAACGGCGCTGAGCCAGCCGCCTGGAAGCCCCACATCTGCGGCAGTCGCGTGGACTTACCGGCCTCGAAGTATTCGCGATAGCCCTTCCAATAAGCGGTAATGTTCCCGGCATTGCCAACGGGGAGCATATGAATATCGGGGGCGTCACCAAGTGAATCAACGATCTCGAACGAAGCCGTTTTCTGCCCCTCAATGCGATCCGGGTTCACCGAGTTAACAAGGGCGATCGGATAGTTGGCATCCAGCTTGCGGGCCACGTCGAGGCAGTCATCAAAGTTGCCGTCAATCTGCACGATTCGCGCCCCGTACACCACCGACTGAGCAAGTTTGCCCTTGGCGATCTTGCCCGCGGGGAGGAGGACAACGGGGGTCATTCCTGCCTGAACTGCATAGGCAGCTGCCGACGCAGAAGTGTTTCCCGTGGAAGCACAGACAACAGCCTGTGCTCCGCGAGCAGCAGCCATAGACACCGCCACCGTCATGCCGCGGTCCTTGAAGGAACCTGTCGGGTTCGCGCCCTCGACCTTAACCCACACCTCATTGCCTACGCGTTCAGAAATTACCCGGCAGTACACCAGCGGCGTCGAACCCTCACCGAGGCTGATGATTGGCTGGCCCTCCGCTACCGGCAACCACTGTGCATAGCGATGGATAAGTCCCTGGGTCTGCGGCATTCCCGACAAGATACCCTCCAAAAGTTGTAGATGTGTGGAAACAGTTTGCTAGCGGCAAGTGTGCCAAATAAGGGCGGACGCCCCCGCAGTCGCCATCATGCGGACGAGGACGACCGCGTTGCCTCACAGGTCGTATTCGGCGCGGAACTCACTCAGCAGAGGACGCTTAGCCATTCGGCCATCACCGGAGGAACGACCCGTGAGGCGACGTCCGATCCACGGAGTGATGTATGTGTTGAAGTAGGCCGGGCTGCGGTAATTTTTCGGGTCAGGCACCGGGTAACGCGGATCGGCCCAATCATTCGGGTAGGAAATCCCGAGTGCGTCTAGGCAGTTAGCGGCCACTCGAAGGTGCCCCGCGGGTGACAGGTGTAGACCGTCCTCGGACCAGTATGTTGAGTCGCGGAACGCCAGGTCGTTGAAGTTGTCGACAAAGGTGACACCATCCATGCCGGCAACCGCATTTGTGGCCAACTCCGTGTACTGCTCGCCTCTTGAGGAGAAGACATGGCCCATGGGGAGGTTGTTGACAGGGTCCGGACCCGCGAGGAGGAGGACATGGGTTCCGGTCACGCGGATCGCCTCGACGGCTTCGACGATTTGATCGATCGACTCGGCCGGATCGAACTTTGGCCGCAACATGTTGTTGCCACCGGCGTTAAATGACATGACATCGGGACTCTGCGCTAGGGCAGGCTGCAGCTGTTCTGCAATGATCGGACCGAGCTTTCGTCCTCGAATCGCCAAGTTTGCGTAGCGGAAGGGGCGGTTGTTGCCGTCCGGCGAAGCCGAGTAACCATTTGCCAAGCCGGCCGCCACGCGGTCAGCCCACCCGCGAAGGGAACCGTCAGGCCGCGGGTCCCCAAGTCCTTCTGTAAAACTGTCTCCAATAGCAATGTAACTGCTGAACACTTTAATCAACTTCCCGTGACTACTTACTACTTTCTACTTCCTCTGCTTTACCGGCGGCGGCGCTCTCGCACGCGAACCGACAGTTGGATCGGCGTGCCTTCGAAGCCAAACTCCTCCCGCAAACGTCGCTGAATGAAACGTCTGTAGGCAGGGTCCAAGAAACCGGTTGTAAAGAGGACGAAGCGTGGGGGAGCGGTTGAAGCCTGCGTCCCGAAGAGAATGCGCGGTTGCTTGCCGCCGCGCAATGGATGGGGATGGGCAGAAGTGAGGCGACCAAAAAAGGCGTTGAGGCGCCCTGTGGAGACGCGCGTCTCCCAACCGTCAAGGGCTGTGTCGAGGGCGCGCGTAATCCTGTTGACATGCCAGGTAGTTTTCGCGGACAGATTGATGCGGGGAGCCCAGTCAACCTGCACCAGTTCACGCTCCTCCTGCTTCATCAACGCAACCCGTTGCTCATCATCAACCAGGTCCCACTTGTTGTTGACGATGACGATGCCACGCCCGGCATCTACTGCCTGCTGTATGACGCGGACGTCTTGCTCTGTCAGCGGGACTGACGCATCGACGAGTACCAGCGCAATCTCAGCGCGTTCCAAAGCCGCCTGCGTGCGGATGGAGGCATAGTAGTCGGCGCCGCTGGTGCGGTGTAGTCGGCGCTTTATGCCTGCCGTATCGATGAACTCCCACTGGCGTCCCTCGATTTCAACGATCTCGTCGATTGGGTCACGGGTGGTGCCAGCCAGGTCGTGGACAACTGCCCGCGTTTCCCCGGCAAGAGCATTCAGAAGTGAAGACTTGCCTACGTTGGGTCGACCAACAAGGGCAATACGCCTGATGGCGGACGGACGTCGTTTTGTCGGGTGTGCGGACTCTTCTGGCATCGCGCGGACAACCGCGTCCAACATGTCACCGGCGCCGCGACCATGCAGGGCCGAGATGGCGTAGGGCTCACCTAAACCCAGGGACCACAGCGCCGTAACGTCAGACTCCTGTGTTGAGGAGTCGGCTTTATTTGCGGCAAGAATAACCGGCTTTCCAGACTTGCGGAGTAGAGGAACAACCTGCTCATCTGTCGACGTTGCGCCGACGTTGGCATCCACAACAAAGATGATGACATCGGCCAGATCTATTGCGACCTCGGCCTGTTCCGCGATTTGGCGATCCAAACCTTTAACGTCAACCTCCCATCCGCCAGTGTCGACGAGGACGAAATCAACCCCGGCCCACTCCGCGTCGTAGAGAACTCGGTCGCGGGTCACACCGGGCGTGTCTTGGACAACTGCTTCACGGCGCCCCAGCACACGGTTGACAAGAGTTGACTTGCCGACATTCGGCCGCCCGATTACGGCAACAACGGGACGTGAGGAGTATTCGAGGTCGGGCTGGGACCAGTCATCACCCTGACTGAGGAGCTCCAGGTCCTCAGCCTCGAGGTCGTACTGGGCGAGGTCGGCACGCATTGCACGCATGCGCTGAAGCTGAAGCTCTGCGTCCTCGACCTCGGCTTCCTCAGTGAAATCCGTGCCAGGGGACACGGCAGACTCCTCATCGAAAAGGTCACTGTCGTCAAACCCGTTGTCGGTGGTTGTCGGTTCCATTGGTCGTCCTCGCAAAGTGACGTTTGGGAGCGGGGTATGAACCCGTGCTCTGTTGATCTCTACTGATTGTATGTTGGCAAGTCTCTGATCAACACACTACTTGGCGTAGGCGGCAAGCACCTCGGAAGCCACAGCTGCATCCTCAAACGCATGCTTGACCCCGCGAATGTCCTGATAAGTTTCCGGTCCCTTGCCAGAGATGATGACAACATCCCCCTCTCTGGCGCTGTAGATTGCCTCCCGTATCGCGTCTCGACGACATGTCGTCACCTCGATCACATCCTTCATGCTTGGACGAGTTTTGCGAACCCCCTCGAGGATTTGAGTGCGGATAGCCTGGGCATCTTCCCAGCGTGGATTCTCATCGGTAACCCACAGTCGGTCTCCACTCTGAGCCGCTACCTCACCGAGTGGGACTCTTTTGCTCGGGTCGCGGTCACCGTCTGTGCCAAATACGAGGATTACCTCGCCGTGGCAGAGCGGGCGCATGTCTAGTAGCAGCCGCTCAAGGGCTTCGGGGGTATGCGCGAAGTCCACAAGTACCAGGGGTTGATTTGGAAGACTCGGCACCCACTGCATTCTTCCGGGAACGGCTGGTGCATTGGCGACACCATCGATTGCATCTTGAATTGGAACACCAAGGAGCCCTGCGCCGACGATGGCGAGAGCCGCGTCCTGAACATTGACCAGACCGGGAATTGGGCAGACTGCTTGGTACTCGGTTCCACTTGGGTCTGTGAGTGTGAACGTGTTCCCACCGATCGCTCGGTTCGGAGTCACACCTGTGACTCTCCAAAGAGGGACGGCCAAGTCGCAAAGGTCATCGTCTGTGAGGACCTGGACCGCGTGCATGGGAACCTGGGCCTGGCGAACGAGGCGACGCCCATATTCGTCATCAACCGCGCTGACTCCGGCCCTGGTGCGTGATGGTTCGAAGAGTGATGCCTTGGCCTCAAAATAGAGGTCCATGCTGTTCTCATAGAAGTCCAGGTGATCGTGCTGCAGGTTGGTAAATATCGCAAGGTCGAAGTCGATCCCATCAACCCTTCCTAGGGAGAGAGCATGCGACGAGACCTCGACGACAGCGCCCCTCAAGCCTGCCTGCGCTGTGGCGGCCAGGGCGCGATGAACGACAGGAGCCTCATGGGTGGTTCTGTGTGCCGTGACAGACAGGGAACCCGTGTTAACTTCGAGTGTTCCGAACAGTCCCATTTGTCCAAGGCCGGAGGCGAGGGCGGAACGCAGAAAATACGTGGTGGTGGTCTTGCCATTGGTTCCGGTCACACCTGCAATAACCAGGTCCTTCTGCGCGGGTGCGTGAAGGTTTGCGGCCATCATGGCAGCCGTGTGACGAGGGTTAGAAACGACGACGATTGGTAGATCCGCATCTTGGGCCAGTTCGGCTCCATCCTGATCAGTGACAATCACGCTTGCACCGCCAAGTCGCGCCGCTTCCCAAAGAGATGCTCCGTGGCGATGCGCTCCTGGGACACCTACAAACACCCAGTCGGCGTCCAAGTCATCCGTACTGACTGAGACTCCTGTAACCGGGAGTGCCTTTAGGGTGTCAGAGGGGTCGACCAATCCATTCTCATCGGTCCACATTTGCCACGTACCGCAGCCCTCTAGTGCAATATCTAGCGGGAGAGCAGTAGTCTGGGGACGTATCTCAGATAGTGAAGACATGCCCCCATTCTAGGTCAGGCAGGACTCGGTTCCGACGTTGGGAGGTGCCCCGTGAGTCACGATGACCCCGCAGGCGTGCCCGCCGTTGACGCGGCACACAGGGACCCTGCGGCTTCGATGCTACTTCTCAAGAACATTGAGAGATTCTCGCTGGACCCCGGATACTACGATGCTGCAGAAATCGACGCTCCGAAGAGCTCCTTGGCAAGAAGAGTCGTGGCTCTAGTCTTGACTGCAGCACTTGGCTTTGGGATGACGGTAGCGGCTCTCAACCTGCGCAACATCAATGATGATGTGACGAGTCCACGGGCGCTTCTTGCGCAACAGGTACGCGATGCGCAAGTACGCGTACGGATTCTAGATGAAGAAAATCAGGGACTACAGGCTCAAGCGCGAGCTTCGGAGGTGCTTGAGGGTGAATCAATGGAGCTGGGTTCTGGACTTGCTGTGAGCGCAGGAAGTGTTCGAAGTGCAGGTCCGGGTGTAGTGGTTTCTATCGCTGAGCAGGCAACCTCACTGTCGGGACGCGCAAGCCGTTTCAGAGACGCTGACCTTAGGGCAGTTGTCAACATTTTGTGGTCAGGGGGAGCGGAGGCAATGGCGATCAATGGGCACAGGGTTGTCGCAAGCACATCGGTTCGGATGGCAGGGTCTTCAATACTTGTGAACCTCGACCCGGTTGTATCGCCCTATGTTATTGAGGCGATCGGAGATCCCACCGAACTGTTGGCTGCACTACAGAGCGGCAGCGGAGCGGAGCGCGTCGCTGAGATAGAGAAAGCCACTTCCGCTCAGGTGACTGAGACTCGAGCCGAGAGCCTTACCCTTGGCGCAATACCACTACGATCGAGTCAGGCGACTCCCATGGAATCGCAGTAGGGGGAACCAAGTGATAGCAGCAATCGGATTGATACTGGGTGTTGTAGCCGGCCTGATCTTTGAGCCCGTCATCCCTTTGGGCTTACAGCCATTCCTGCCCGTAGCGGTGGTGGCGGCACTCGACGCCCTTTTTGGAGCCTTTCGTGCCTGGTTGGAAGGTGTTTTTTCCGATCGAGTCTTTATCGCCTCGTTCTTCTGGAACGTCCTGATTGCCTGTTTCCTAGTGTTCCTCGGTGTCCAGCTTGGTGTCGGTGGCGCGATGACTACGGCAGTGATCGTCGTCTTGGGTATCCGTATCTTCAGCAACTCGGCATCCATCCGTCGCTTGATTTTCAAGGCCTAACATGGGACCAAGCACTCCAAGTCGGCACCACTCTCATGAACGTCGAGGTTTCAGCCCTCAGCGGTTCATCAACTCTTTTGTCTCCAGGCCCCGTCCGCTGCACATTCTGCTGCTGGCAATGTTCTTACTGATCGGCTTAGCGATCACAACGACAGTGCGAACGCAGGCAGCGGATCCTCTAGCCGGTCTCAACGAGGATCAGCTGGTTGCTCTGCTAGGGGACCTAGAGCAACGCGAGGATGCGCTACGCAATGAAAGAAGCGCTCTGCAGGGGCAGCTCACTGAGCTTAAGGAGGCTGCTGATGCCAGCCAGGCTGCCCGTGATGCAGTTGCCTTGGCTACGTCACAGGCCGAGGTCGCTGCCGGCACAGTTCCGGTGGAGGGGCCGGGCATCATAATGAGGGTGTCGGCTCAGCAAGAGATGATCCCCGTTTCAGTGTTCGTCACGACTTTGGCGGAACTTAGGAACGCAGGCGCCGAATCGATTTCCATTAATGATGTCCGACTAAATGCCCGCGCCTGGTTTGGAACGGACTCCCAGGGGGGGATCGTTGCTAGTGGGGCACCGTTGTCTCCACCTTACGAATGGCGCGCAATAGGTGATGGCTCGACTCTGTCTGTCGCGTTGGAGATCAGAGGAGGGGCGGTCTCTCAGTTCAAAGCGTACGGGGCCATGGTTACCACTGAAGTTTCAAACTTGCTTCAGATCAAGGCTGTTACAGAACCGTTCGAACCGGTCTGGGCCAAGCCAGCAATTGACTGACGGTCGACCAACAAAGAGTGCGGGAAAGCGACTAGGATGGTCTCAGTTTGGATCGGTCAGGAGTATGTCGGTCCGCAAAGTTTAGGTGGAAACAAGGAGGACGAAGTGGCTGAAGAAGCAACTTTTGACCCAACAAGTACCGCGTTCTTCGGTACTCCTGAAGAGTCCGACGCGTCTGAGGTCTCGAAGGTTCCACTCTCAGCGCGGGACCAGGCGGCGGTAGATGCTCTCCCGCCGGGGAATGCGCTTTTGATTGTTCAGCGTGGACCGAATTCCGGGGCCCGGTTCCTCTTGGATCAAGAGGTGACTAACGCGGGGCGTTCGGCCTCGTCGGATATCTTTCTCGACGACGTAACCGTTTCGCGCAAACACTGCCAGTTTCTCGTCAAAGAGGGGCGCCACTACGTTCGGGACTCCGGTGCCCTGAACGGCACGTATGTGAACCGTGAGCGAGTTGATCAGGCACTGCTGTCGGCGGGGGATGAGGTCCAGGTTGGCAAGTACCGACTCACATACCACCCGTCGTCTCAACGATAGTGGGCGCTGCACGTAGCGCAGGGCCGGCAAGGGACACCATTTCTTCCCAACGGCCACAGGCGCTAGAACCTTGGCCTCGAGGCGTTTCCCGTGACGCGGTGATGACAATCGGCCAGGTCGTGAAGATTCTGGACAGGGAGTTTCCAGCTACCACAGTTTCCAAGGTGCGGTTCTTGGAAGAAAAGGGCCTGGTCACACCTCATCGCACTGCGTCGGGATACCGCAAGTACTCGTCCGCGGACGTCGAACGCATCAGACTGATTCTGACGAAACAAAGGGATTCCTACGCGCCACTACGGGTCATACTTGAGGAGCTTGAAGCCCTCGACAACGGCCATGACGTCGAAGCACCCCCGCGGGCGCGGCTGGTATCTTCAGATGGCGTTGCCGTGGTCCCCGAGAGAGGCCGCACCATCACTGTGCGTGAGCTGGGGGAGCTAACTGGCTGTTCACGCGCGGTTCTAGAGTCTTACGTCAAGCTTGGTTTGATCGCCCCGGACCTGGGCGGCCATTTTGCCGGTGGAACAGTACAGGTGGTTCGCTTGATCACTGCTTTGGTAGCCGCTGGCCTTCCTGCACGGAACCTACGAACTATTCGCAGCAGCGCAGATCGAAGTGCAGACATTATCGACTTTGCAATCTCTTCGTCTTCCCGGCGCGACCGCCCCGGCGACATAGAGAGGGCCAGGGCTCAGGCTGAGGAAATGGGCGAGCTGGCCGGTGCTCTCCACACTGCTTACTTGCAAATTGCCGTCGACTCACTGGGGGAGTAGGCACGAAAATTACTGCGACACACCCAAGCCTAACCCTCAGGTTAAGCGTGAGACTGGAACAACCGCGCTATCGTTAGGTGTTGTAGGTGGCAGTTGGTTGTAGAACAATGACCCGAAGATAGACCTGTTCGTAAGAACTCAGCAAGGAGATGCCGTGAGTCCAGAGGTTTCTGCTAAGACAGATCGGACACGTCAGCCCATGCTATTTGGCGACCCGCTTGCACAGGTGGATGTAGCCGCTGGTTATCGTGGACCCGTGGCCTGCGAAGCCACTGGAATTACATACCGCCAGCTTGACTACTGGGCGCGCACCGGCCTCGTGGAGCCAAGCCTTCGAGCCGCTGCGGGATCCGGTAGCCAGCGTCTGTACTCCTTCAAGGACATCCTGGTCCTCAAAGTCGTCAAGAAGCTACTTGATACGGGGATCTCATTGCAGCAGGTCCGTGTCGCAGTCCAACAGCTTTCCGAACGCGGTATCGATGACCTCGCTTCTATCACGCTAATGAGTGACGGTGCTTCCGTGTATGAGTGCTCGTCGCCGGATGAAATTGTCGACCTGCTCCAGGGTGGCCAGGGCGTGTTTGGAATCGCCGTTGGGCGCGTGTGGCGTGAGGTCGAAGGCAGCTTGGCGCAGTTCCCGGTAGAAGCCGACTCCACGGTAGTGGGGATGGATGAGCTGGCGCGCCGTCGCCGTGAGAAGCAAGCAGCGTCCTAATGTCTGGCGACCAGTACCTGAAAGCAGTGGACGTCGTGGTCCGCGGTCATGTGCAGGGTGTCGGATTTCGTTACCGCACAATGTGGGCCGCTGACGAACAAGGTGTGGCTGGCTGGGTGCGTAATGAGTATGACGGCAGCGTAAAGATTCACGTTGAAGGTGTGGAGCATCGTGTTGATATGTTCCTCCAGACCCTTCGTAGGGGATTCCCCGGAGCCCACGTTTCAAGACTGGAAACCTCACGTTCAACTCCGGAGGGACTGAGGGACTTCAAAGTCGTCTACTAGAATCTGACATAATGTACATTATCGGATCGTAGCTACCTGCTGTTTCGTTCGCCCTCGGCGTCCAAGGTGGGAATCTCTAGTCTTCAGGGGTAAAATAGTTTGCTGCACGTGCCCCTTTGGCCGTGCTCTGTCTGTACACCCAAGGAGACGCAGTGGCTGACCGTGCATTACGAGGCATGCAAATAGGGTCCAAATCATTGGAGTCTGAAGATGGCGTAGTTTTCGCTGAGCGCTTTGAGGCAAAATACGTCTGCTCCAATGGCCACGAGTTCAAGATTGCAATGGCCTTTGATGCAGAACCCCCTGCAACTTGGGAATGCCGTTGCGGCGAAGTTGCGGAACTTGTGGGCGAAGCAGCCGAAGAAGATGAATCAAAAAACATCAAGCCACAGCGTACCCACTGGGATATGTTGCTGGAACGACGCAGCCTTGAGGAATTGGACGTACTGCTCCAGGAACAGCTCGAGGCATACCGCAACGGCGACTTGATCTTCGATACGGACTATCGCAGACCCTAACCCTCTTCCGTCCTCTTATCACGGCCTCGGGCGTAGTAATACGCGCCGAGGCTCGTTGATGCCAAGAGCAATCCGCCGACCATCACGAGAACCGGCATGAAAGACGCCACATAAGTAAACGGCGTTATGGATGTGCGGAGAGGTAGTTCCCCAACCAGGTGTGCTGCCTCCTGTGTCCCGGTGACTGCAACTAGCGAACCGTCGGGGCGGATCATTCCAGAGACGCCATTTGTCGACACTTGGACAGTGGACCGTGAGAACTCAGCTGCTCTGAAGCGTGCCATCTGCAACTGCTGGTCTGACTCTGCGGAATTCTGAAAGTGAGCATTATTGGTGGGGATAACGATCAGTTCGCCGCCCATTGCCACGCCCTCGGCGATCAGCGGCTCATAGGCAACTTCAAAGCAGATCCCCACAGCAAGGGGAATGCTCCTGCCGTCGGAGAGTTCCACCTCCATGAAAGCAGGGTTATCAACGGATGCCATATCCACGCTGATCTGCGCAGACGCGGTGGCCAGGAACTCTGAAATCTCTCTGAGAGGAACGTACTCTCCCCACGGGACAGGGTGCTGCTTCCCGTACATTTCCTCTAGCAACCCCCGGTCTGGATCCCAGACAGCCATCCAGTTATAGCGCTGCTCCCCCGCGTACTCCATCACGCCCAGCATGACCGGTTTGCCGGCCCGGTCCACTACCTCTTCGACGAGGGCGGCCGTCGCCGGGTCAATACGCGGGTCGATATCAGTCGCATTTTCCCCCCAGAGGATGAGGTCGACCTCATGACCTTCATCCAACATAGCCAGGGTTTGGCGGGCGTGGTTGCCCGTTACCTTCCGCGGCGTTGCGAAGGTTTCTGCCATCGGAATTTCGACGTTGCCCTGGATTAGCGCTAGTTCAATCTCCCCGTTTTCCTGACTCTTGGGAAGGGAATATAACGCCGGTGCGATGAAGAGGACACCTGCGATACCAAGCGCCGCAAGACGGGCGAAGAAGCTCTCTTCTCTGTTGGGTGCTGTCCGCAGAGCCAGAGCGCGTCTCAGAACGATCGCGATGACAACCGCAACAAATGAAGTTAGGACCTCGCCCCCTAGCGGAGCAAATGCAAGCAAAGGACTATCCACCTGCGTGTATGCAAGTTTGCCCCAGGGGAAACCCCCGAAGGGAACTCGGGAACGTAGTTCTTCGAAAGTGACCCAGAGCAGGGCTCCGCCAAGCGCTTCCCCCCAAATGCTCTGGGCCCAAGCCCAAGTTCGCATTGCAGACAGCGCCAGACCCCACAGGGCGATGAAGAATGCCTGCGCTCCGGCCAGTGCGACCCAGGCGATGACCGTATTGTCAGTTGCAATCTGCATCCAGGAAATATGCGGCATGAAGAACGCCATTGCCCATACTGCTGCGTATCCGGCTGCGCGTCCCGGATGAATACGGTCCACCAACGCCACGAGTAATGCGATTGAAGGGATCGCAAGAAACCACAGATTAGCGAAAGGAAAGGCGGCCCACATTGCTGCGGCCGAAACCAGGATAAGAACCAGGTCGAGCCAGGTACGCCCAGTTGCAGACCTGCTTCGCCACTGTGCCGGTACTCTCACGAGAACTCGGTCCATGCCACAACTCCGTGCAGAAGTTTGGAGCGTGCCTTGGTGGCAGCGGTTCTGATTTCAGGATCCTCGAGGCGGCGCAGCTGATCAAGCATGTCTAAGACTTGGCGTACCCAGCGGACAAAGTCTCCGCCAGAGAGTTCAGTTTTTTCCAGGATTGTTGCTAGTGATGAACCCTTTGACCAGCGGTACATGGCATCGAGCAGCTGTCCGGCAGGTGGCTTTGTGACTTCATGGTTTGCTCGGACTTCCGCGCCGTGAACCTGATTGAAAACGTCCATGGTGGTAGACCAAGCTGTCTCTAGTCCTGCGGTTGGGAAGTTTGCAGGAACGGCTGATACTCCGTCCTCGCCCCGTGGCTCATAGACGATTGCACTGACGATTGCCGCCAGCTCCTCCGGTTTCAAGCCAGCCCAGGCATTCTCGGCGATGACCTGCGCTACCAGCAGGTCACGCTCTCCAAAGATGCGTCGCAATCTTTGTCCGCGTTGCGTCACATGGTTACCGTCCAGGAAGCCAAGACTACGAAGGACGGAGCAAACCGCTTTGAATTCGTCGACAATCTCTGAGCTGCGGTCATTGATTTTCTTTGCGAGTGCATTTCGCTCCCGCAGAAGCCTCGCGTACTCATGTCCAATGCCCGCATGACTTTCCCGATCTGGGCAACTGTGAACTGGATGCTTGCGGATTCTCTCTTCGAGGACGGCAGCCTCATCGAGCATTTTTGACACCTTGGCATCATCACGGCCTCGGCTGCGTGTGTGGGCACGTGTAAAGTCTGCGTTGCGCAATGCTGCAGCAAGCTCTGCGCGGTCTTTGGGACGCTTCGCTCCCCTATCCGGAACCGGCATGCGCCCCAGGACTTCCAAGCCACCCTCGGCCTCGCGTGGGCCCACAGACCCAGGTTTTCCGTCCTCACCAACCACTCGTGCAAGCGGAGTCGCAAACCCTGATGTTGGAGCCTGTACAACGACTGCGCTACGAAGTCTGCGTCCCTTCTTGAACCGCACTACATCGCCAACCTTAAGCTCTGCGAGGATCCGTCCCTGCTGCTGAGCGCGACCGTCCCTTGATGCCTTTGCCGCACGTTTCTGCAGCGTCGTCACCTGTTCACGAAGCCCAAAATACTCCGCCGCATCACCGTGATCGCAGTGAAGCTTTGCGGCTGCCTCATCCAGGCGATTGTTAGCTCGCCGTAGCCTCTGGGCGTCCTTGACGACTGAGGCGTCCGTTTGGAACTGGGCGAACGATGACTCAAGGATCTCGGTTGCGTCTTCAAGATCAAGTCGAGACAGAAGATTGACGGCCATGTTGTAGTTGGGGTGAAAAGCGCTATGGAGGGGGTAGGACCGCCCGGAAGAAAGCTCAACAACTTCCTCGGGTGTGACGACACCGCGCTCAATGACGAGGGCGTGCCCCTCGATGTCGATTCCTCGCCGTCCCGCTCGTCCTGTTAGCTGGGTGTACTCACGCGGAGTGAGGCGCACGTGCTCGCTTCCATCCCACTTCTCTAAAGACTCGATTACCACGGTGCGTGCGGGCATGTTAATGCCTAGAGCCAGTGTTTCGGTTGCAAACACGGCCTTGATGAGACCTCTCCCGAAGAGTCTTTCAACAGCTTCCTTCTGCTGTGGTAAGAGTCCGGCGTGGTGGGCAGCAACGCCCTCCTCCAGGGTATGACCCCACTGGTGCAGGTTAAGGGCACCATGGTCTTCAATGGGGATGCTTGAGAGCGTCTGTTCAACTTCTTCCCTGATCGCCAAGCGCTCACTGGAGGTGGTTAGCTGCAGTCCAAAGGTTGCTGCGTCATTTGCGGCGTCCTCGCATCCCGCACGAGAGAAAACGAAGACGATCGCCGGTAGCAACCTCTTTTGCTGTAGTGATTCGAGCATGCGGTACCGGGAAACGGGAACGCGTCTGCGCCGCGACGGTCGTCCTCGTCCGCCGTAGGGACCGGGGCTTCGTTCTTGGATCTGACTTATTGCGGCTTGCAGGTCGGGGTTGATTGCGCGTGTCCCCTTCCCCGCGGCCGCCTGTTTTGGTCGTGCGTAGAGGTCATATATGCGCGGCCCCACCATCATGTGCTGGTAGAGGGGAACGGGGCGGTCATCAGAGATCACAACTTCGCAGGAGCCCCGCACGTCCTCGACCCAACGGCCAAATTCCCGCGCGTTCGACAGTGTGGCGGACAGCGCCACGATGAGGACGTGCTCGGGTAGCTGAATGAGGATTTCTTCCCACACCGGGCCACGGAAGCGGTCTGAAAGGTAGTGAACCTCATCCATGACTACCACGCCCAGGTCACGAAGATCCTTGCCCGCGTAGATCATGTTGCGAAGCACTTCGGTTGTCATGACGATGATTGGCGCGTCCGGGTTGATGGCGGTGTCGCCGGTGAGTAGACCGACCTCGTCGTCGCCGAAGCGGTCACGAAAGTCGCGCAGCTTCTGATTGGAGAGCGCCTTGATGGGCGTCGTGTAGTAGACCTGCTTGCCGCGGGCCCTAGCAAGGTATGTTGCCCCCTCACCGACGACGGTCTTGCCTGCTCCGGTAGGGGCACAAACGAGGACGGAAGAACCCAAGGCTAAGTGTTCTAATGCCTCAACCTGGAATGGGTCTGGGGAGAAATGCAGGGATGACAGGTACTGCTCGAGGCCGGATTCCTGAACAACCATGTGGCGTCGGAACTGCGCCATGCGGTCCGCAGCGCTGAGTACCTCTTCTTGTTCAGGCATTACCTGTGTCCTCTCCTTGCAATGGCTCTTCGAGTGCTTGTCGCGCGTAAACGGCGGCCTCTTCTAGGTAGTGGTGTGGGGAGACGTCCTCCACATAGGGTGCTAGCGCCAGGAGCTCCGTGCGCATCCAGGTTGGATCCCACACCCGGTATGTAGCAGTCAATGCTCCGGCGCGGCCTTCTTCTACAATCGTGGCCGGCGACTCTCGAAGAGCCCACGCGGCTCCTGGGTCAAGGGTGACTATGACAGCTTCGCCCGGTTCCCCGGATTCCATTCCCTGGCCCGAAGACGTTGCGTCAACCGGCGGTGTAAAGGCCGTTTGGACAACCGCGAGATTGGTCGTTCGGTCGAGCCTAAACGTTCGTTCTGACTCTGCTGTGTGACAGTATCCTGTCATCACCCAGCCGTCTCTTTCGAGGACGAGGGCGGATGGGGAGACAGTTCGGTGGGAGTGCCTCCCCGCACCATTGACGTAATCGAAAACAATTGCGGTGCAATCTGTGAGAGCCCTTTGCACCTCTGCAACCTTCTCCCTTGTTACTTCCGAGATAGCGGGTGTGAGATTGGCGAGAGCATCCCCATCGGCGGTGGTCGCCTGCATGCGACTACGAGCTGCTAAGAGCGTAGACAGAGTCTGTGGCAGTATCTGTTGCTCAGATTCAGTAAGGGTTGGAGCCATTGCTTGGAGAGCGGTAACTAGGCGCGCAAACTCTTTTTCCGTAATCGGCAGAGGAGCGGAGAGATTCAGTTGTGAACGCAGCGTGAGGAGGCCCTGCTCGGTGTAGAGGTCATAGTCAATTTCAAACGTTCTTCCCGGGAGCAGATCCCCAATGCCGGCATTATCAAGAAGATCTATGTCGGCCCGTATGCGCTTCTCTGGTCGGCCGAAGAACTGCGCAAGTTCGGTGACGGAAATGCCTGGCTGGGCATCGATGATGCGCACCATAGAGATGAGGCGGGCAAGGATGGTCGTACTGGGTTCAGGCACGGTCTTCGTCCCTCCAGGCGGCCGCTGATCTCAGCCGAGTCTCGATAAGCTCAGCAAGCCAAGAGGGTTCAAGGACGCGGACATCACGTGCTTCTCGGAGCAGGCGCTCCTCCCATATGTGCGCATCCTCCCGCTCCCCCACGCGCCGTCGCCACATGCCGGTGTCTTCCGGTGCTGGCATTGCAGCCGTGGACCCAGCCTCGGCAGAATCCACCTCTGGAAGTGGGGTTGAGTGGGCACTTGTGATGGGAGAGCTACCGTGTCTCACCAACATCACAGGCTGAATCAAGAAGAAATCCGGGGCGAAAGCCACCTCTTGAAGGGGACCTTGTGACGGTGTTGAGTCAGGGGGAGCCGCAAATGCAGGGATGGTGAGGAACCGGGAGAATCTGAAGAGTCTTGGCTCCCAAGCGTCCAGATCAAATCCCCATAGGTAGAGCGCACGACCACGAACAATGACTCTCCAGGGCGCAACGCAGCGCTGGGATGCCCCCTTTTGGGACAGATAGTCAAAGGCAACGGGCCGTGCCTGCTCAATTGCTCCTTGAACAATTTCGAGGCCGTTGGCAGATTCCAGGCTGAAGCGCGTGCTGCTCTGCTGGGGCGCGAGGACGGTTTCTGAGAATCCGCGCAGCTTGTTGCGCAGGGCTTCCATTTCGCCGCTTCCATCACTCCACGCATCCACTGCCCGCAGGAGCAACGCGACCTCGCGGTCCGTCAAGATCGTTCCTTGTGCCGGTAGCGATGAAGCTGAAATACGGTAGGTAGCAGCGTCAAAGCGGTCTTGAACATCGACGGCCAAACCCATCCGTCGCAAGTGTTCAATATCCCTCTCAAACACGCGCTGGGCACTGGCTGAGTCCGTTGCGCCGTATCCCCTCACCACGGTCATGAGTTGGACACGGCCTAGGCCCTCACGAGTGTTCAGAAGATTGAGCGCAAGATTCAGGATACGTAGGGGCGCCTGAACTTTTGCTTGAACCACTGCGCCCCCAAGTTTCTATTTGCCTTGTCCTAGCGTAGTCGAGAGGCAACCAGGGAGGTGACGATGATGCCCTCAGCGCCGACATTCAGCAGAGAGTCCATGACCTGGTTCATGTCAGCCCGGCGCACAACGACCCGAACTGCCTTCCAATCCGCCTCAGCCAGAGTAGAAACGGTTGGCGATTCCAGACCCGGTGCCAACGCTGTGGCCGCCTCTAGGTGGTCGCCGCGAATGTTGTAGTCAATGAGTACGTGATCGCGAGCGACGATGACACCGCGCAGCCTCTGCTCCAACACTTGAAGTGCTGGATCGGAAAGATGCTGGGGCGCGGTAATGAGGATTGCTTCCGACTGAAGAATTGTTGGGCCGAATGTTTCTAGTCCGGCAGCTTTGAGTGTCGAGCCTGTCTCCACAACGTCAGCTATGGCGTCGGCAACGCCTAACTGCACTGATGATTCGACTGCTCCGTCAAGGTGAATCACATCGGCGTTTATCCCATGGGATGCGAGGTAACCGCTCACCAGAAGGTCGTAAGAAGCAGCGATTCGTGCCCCTTGAAGATCAGCGAGTTCACTCTTGGTGCCAATGGGAGCAGCAAATCGGAAGCGTGAGCGACCGAAGCCAAGTCCCAGCATCTCAGTTGCCTTAGTGCCGGAATCTAGCAGAAGGTCACGACCCGTAATCCCCGCTTGGATTCGCCCCTGACCCACATACACCGCAATATCGCGAGGCCGGAGGAAGAAGATCTCCACGTCGTTCGCGGCGTCGGCAAGGACGAGTTCCCTGCCCCTGCGCCTGGTCCTGTACCCGGCCTCGGCCAAGAGGTTGACAGCTGACTCAGAGAGGGATCCCTTATTGGGAACTGCAATTCGCAACATTTTGCTCACAGGTACTTGTAGATATCGTCGAGGGAAACCTCTTTTGCAACCATCATGACCTGCAGATGGTAAAGCAGCTGAGAGATTTCCAGGGCAAGGTCTGCTTTTGATTCGTACTCAGCAGCCATCCAGACTTCCGCAGCTTCCTCAACTATCTTCTTACCGATTGCATGCACGCCCGCGTCAAGCTCCTTGACGGTGCCGGAACCCTCAGGGCGGTCCTTGGCTTTGACTTCTAGTTCAGCAAAAAGATCTTCGAAAGTGGTCATGGGAAAACCCTAACCGGGCAGTCCGGAAGCAGTGGAATGTGTCCGCGCCGGGAAGAGTAATTCGCCTCTCACTTCTTCGCGAAGTCGTTAGTCACGGCTGCCTCGACCTCGGCTTTGGGAATCTCTTCGTCCAGGACACCTGACAGGAAGGTGCCCATTTCTGCCCATGTCTCAAGGTTCTGTAAGCCGGATGTGACGCCCTCGGAATCAAGCCAGAGCGGAATGGTTGCGTCCAGGACAGCGCTGGCTCCCCGTCGTGTTTGTGGGTCTTCCAAAGCCGGATCCCACAGGGCTGTCACCTCAAGTGCGTGCTGAGGATTTGCCACAACTCGGTCTGCACCCGCGGTGATAGCTCCGACTACGCCCTCGGCCAACTTCGGATTGGCGTCAAGCCACTTACGGGTCGTGACGATTGATGCCCCAACCAGCGGTGTGGGGTCTTCGGTGAGAGGGACAACCGTGATTGGGACTCCCAAATCCTGCAACTGGACCACATCTGAATTCACGAATCCAACTATCGCGTCCACTTGGTCCGATGCCAAAGATGCTGCTTGCGTATAGCCAATGGGGACCACTGTTATGTCCCCCGTGGTCATGTTTGCATCCTGGAGAGCCGCTAGGAGTCCAAACCAGTTGGAGCCAAATTCACCTGGCAATCCCACTTTTTTGCCGCGTAAGTCAGCGATTGTCGAAATTCCGCTGTCTTCCTTAGCCACGACAACAACCGGGTACTCGTGGTAGTAAGCACCGATCGAAACCAGATCCATCCCCATAGTGCGGGCCTGGAGGACCTCATCGCCACTAGCAACAGTGACGTCCTCGTCTCCCGACATCAAAGCGGTGAAGAGCCCCTCATCACCTCCGTGGTGCCGAATGGAGGCCCCGATGCCAGCCGCGCGAAAGATCTCATCCGTACCCGCTACGTAAACGGGCGCAAACTGAACACTGGGAACGTAGGTAAGCCCAATGGTGACTCCTTCTCCTCCGACACCCAGATCTACGGTCTCCCCCGCCAGGCCGGATTGCGGGATTTCGCCTGCGGTCGTACCTCCGCTTTGGGGTGTCGACGAGCCCGCACACCCTGCCAGTCCCATTGTCGAGACAAGGAGGATGCTGGCAGCCGTCAGCAGACGTGCGCTTCGTGACGTTCTCTTGGTTGCAGTAGCGGTCATGCTGATGTCCTGCTTTCTGGTCGAGGGCGATCGTGTCGTGAAGGTGAAACGTCGCGGCGTGCGCGACGCTCCGCGCTGTAGATGAGGCCGTAAAGGATCATGGCCATAGTGGCGAGGATGAAAACAGTGACGAACATTCCTGCGGTGTCGAGGTTGTGCCGCTGCTGCGTTAGCACCTGACCGAGTCCCGCCCCGCCCATCACCATCTCACCGACAATCGCGCCGGTGACGGATAGTGCGAATCCATTGCGAATACCGGCCAGTATTGCCGGGGCGGCCAACGGTGCCTCGATCGAGTGGATCATGGCCCATCCCGATGCCCCATCGAGAGCCGCTGCATCGAGGACGTCGGTATCCATCTGGCGCAAGCCGACAGTTGTGGAGACGAGGACGGGAAAGAACGTGATCAGTGCACAAAGGACGATAATCGGCGTGAACCCGTTTCCCATCCACAGGACCAAAAGGGGTGCGATGGCAATGGCCGGGATCGCCTGGGTTGCTCCCAGAAATGGCTCAACTCCAGCGCGGACAAACTCGTTGTTGAAGATCCCCCAGGCTAGGGGAAGAGCAACGACTGTGCCAAATACCGCCCCAATGACAGCTTCGCCTGATGTAACCGCAATCCTTTGCCACATCCACGACTGACTCAGCAGGGTCACGAGCCTTTCGAAAAAGGCGTTGGGGGTAGGAAATACCCAGGCTTCAACCGGTCGCAGAGTTGTGAGCATCCACCACAGCCCCAGCACGATTACGGCGATGCTTAGGGGCGCCATCCAGGCAAGGAATGGCGAGGATTGGTTTGTGCGTCTGGCCACCGTAGCCTTTCCGCCACGGGGTAGGGCGCGCCAGGTAGCACTGACGGCCCGCTCCTCCCATCCGGACTTTAACCGTCGGCATCGGAATTTCACCGATTCAACCGCCTGATGGCGGGTCGCGGGCTTTCACCGCCGGCTCGGACTTTCACCGACCCCGGAGCTATGCTTCGATTATGCCATGGTGTTCAGCATCGGCGGTAGCGGAGCCTGGTGCATGGTTTGTCACGAACGGCAATACTAGGCCAAGAATGCCTTGGGGCCGTTGAGGATTGCATTAGCCTCTCTACGCAGGGCCTCTATCTGTGCGGCCGGATCGTCGCTGTCGAACACTGCTGAGCCTGCCACGAAAACATCGGCTCCGGCCTCGGCTGCACCGAGAATAGTCTGCTTATCGATTCCCCCATCGACCTGAAGCTGTATTGCCGCACCGCAATCAGTAATGGCTTTGCGAACTTGGCGAATCTTCGGCAATGTCGAATCTAGGAACCGTTGTCCTCCGAAGCCTGGCTCAACGGTCATCACCAAAATCATGTCGAATTCGTCTATGAAGTCCAGGTAGGCGCCGATTTGAGTCGAGGGTCGGAAGGCCACTGCTGCACGTGCCCCTGCCTTGCGAATGCTCCGCGCAAGCGTGATTGGTGCCGTTGCCGCTTCGGCATGGAAGGTGACCGAGGCCGCGCCCGCTTGCGCGTACTGTACGGCCCAGCGGTCAGGATCTTCGATCATGAGGTGCGTGTCAACAGGAAGTCCCCCGTGTCGAACCGCGGCCTCCACAACGGGAAGACCCCACGTCAGGTTCGGTACAAAGTGGCCATCCATAACATCTACGTGCACCAGGTCCGCGTTTGAAATACGGTCAAGCTCTTGGGCAAGGCGGCCGATGTCGCAGGAGAGAATTGACGGGGCTATCTTTACATCCATTCCTCTACCCTATCTGTCCTACATGCGTCTCAGTAATGCTACGAACATGGCGTCGGTCCCGTGGCGGTGGGGCCACAGTTGAACAGTCTGCGCGGCGATGTCGTCTCCGGTTTGCAGATCCAGATCGTCGGGAGAGCCCGCCTGTGCCAGCGCTGCAGCGTCAACCAGCTCCACTAACCCTCCGTCAAGAACCTTTTGAACCTGTCCGAGAGTTTCCGCGGTGTGAGGTGAGCAGGTCACCCAGGCGATCACTCCCCCGGGCCTGGTCAAGCGCATTCCTGAAGCCAGGAGCTCCTCTTGTAAGGGGATCAGTTCGTCGAGGTCGCTTCGGGAGTGACGCCACCTTGATTCGGGCCGGCGCCGTAGTGAACCCAAGCCCAGGCAGGGAGCATCAACCAGCACCCGGTCAAAGAGTTGGTCCGTCTTGATATCTCTTCCATCAGAAGTCGTTACAGTAACGTTGCTGACTGCCTGCACCGATCGCTCGACTAGGCGAGCCCTGCGGGGGTTTACCTCATTCGCAATGAGCTCCACGCCCCGATCTGACCCGAGCGCGGCGAGGAGCGCGGACTTGCCGCCTGGCCCAGCACACATGTCGAGCCAACGGGTGTCGCTTCCTTGCACTGGTGCCTGAGCAAGAAGGATCGCAGCCAGCTGAGAGCCTTCGTCTTGAACTGCGGCGCGACCGCTTCTCACGGATGGGAGCGCCCCGGGGTCACCGCCCTCGTCGAGTACCACCGCATACTCGCTAATGCTGCCCTGCCGCGTTGTTACACCCAAGACATCCTCGGCCTCCTGGGCGAGTTCGGCGGCGGTAATTAATCCGGGTCTGGCAACAAGTGTGACGCGTGGTGCAGCGTTGTTAGCCTCAAGTGCATCACCGAGCTCGTTGGGGTCAATGCCCCTTGCACGTAAGGCTTCGCGGATGTCAGAAACAATCCATCCGGGATGGGAGTGTTTCGTGGCCAAGCGGGTCTGCTCATCACCAATCGCGGCAACCCGTGCGAACACGGCCTCGCTCCCTTCACGTTGCAGGGAGCGCAGAACAGCATTGACAAACTTAGATGCTCCTTCGCCTGCCAGACTGCGTGCCACCTCAACGGTTTCTGACACCGCTGCATGGTCCGCGACCCTCATATATAGAAGCTGGTAGGCCCCCATGCGGAGGCTGACCAGGACAGGGATATCCAAGCTGAGGAGCGGCTTCGAGCAGTGCTTAGCCAATGCGAAGTCAAGCAGTCCTTGACGCCGCAGAGTGCCATAGACCAGCTCTGAGGTGAACGCGCTATCCCTGAAGTCAAAGCGCCTGTTTCTGGTTTGCTCAGTCCTTAGCGCCTTGGGAAGGACTAAGTTGGCGAATCTGCCCCCCTCTTCAACTTCAATGAGGACTTCGGCCGCCACCATCCTGGCTGGATCCGTTTTACCACCCTTGACACTCATCTACTTGCCCCCATCCATTGCCCCGCCTAAACGTGCGCCTTCTGGCAGTCGAGCACCGCGAAACCAATCGCTGGCGGCCATCCACTTCTTTCCTGCCGGACCAACCTCACCGAGTTGGACTGCGCCGTCCGCGCAGGCGACTTGTAGACCGCCCTTTTCAAGTGTCATTGAGCCCGGTAGAGCCCTGTCTTTTTCTGTTGGGAGCTCACCGCCCTGTGGCGAAATCCGGTGGAGCGGACCCAGTTTCATGACTGATCTGTCAGGAAGGGTGGTCCACGCTCCCGGATCTGGCGTTACCCCGCGCACGCGGTCTACCACCTCGCCAGCCGCCTCCTTGAAGTCGATAAAGCCATCGGCTCGAGCCAGCTTGGGTGCCTGTGAAATGTTCTCTCCATACACGCCCGTATCCTGAGGCACCGCGACAGCGGTCCCCTCACTCAGGGCGTCCACGACAGCAACAACCTGAGCGGCCCCAACGCTACCAAGGTGTTCAAGTGCTTCCCCGGACGTCGCATGAGGA
This sequence comes from Schaalia sp. JY-X169, assembly GCF_014069575.1. Taxonomy (NCBI): domain Bacteria; kingdom Bacillati; phylum Actinomycetota; class Actinomycetes; order Actinomycetales; family Actinomycetaceae; genus Schaalia; species Schaalia sp. JY-X169. The sequence continues at coordinate 1,313,226 of NZ_CP059675.1, read as the reverse complement.
TCAATCGAGTGCCGCACGGATGAGAACACCGGGCCCGTATCCATTCCCCGTTCGAGTTGGAACACGCTGCTACCTAGTTCCGTGTCCCCGCGAAGAAGTGCCCTTTGCACCGGCGCAGCACCGCGCAGATCTGGCAACGATGAAAAATGAAGATTGATCCACCCCAGCGGAAGCGCATCGAGAACAGGCTGTGTGAGGAGTGCGCCAAAGGCGACGACCACCCCCAGATCGGCGCGGGCGGATTTTATCCACGCCAATGACTCATCATCCCTGGGACGTTCTGTCTCAAGAAGCGGAATTCCATGCTCTTGTGCGAAGGCCGCCACCTCACTGGGAACCAGTGCTTTTGAGCGTCCCCGCCGTCTTGGGGGCCGTGTCACCACCCCAACCACGCTGTGCTCTGATTCGACGAGGGCGGCAAGAGTCGGGAGTGCGACACTCGGGGTACCGCCAAAAATAATGCGTAGCGCCAAGATTCTGCGCCCCTTTCCTTACCTGACGTTGTTAAACCAGTGAACTGGGGTTGATGTCAAAGCCTGGTAGCTCCCGGCCATTACGACTGAGCTCCCGTCGCGCTTCCCCCAACGCCACCATTAGTCTTCGAATGTTACGAGGAGCCACCGACAAAACTACACGCTCTCTTACGTGCCCATCGTCTCCAACCCGGGTTTCGTGACTCACCAGCGTGAGAGGGGCCCATTCTTCGCCGGGGAATCGAGCCTGTGCCACCCCCATTGACTGCTCTGCGGCCGCCAACTCTGCCTCAACAGCGAAGGTGTTGCCCTCTATGGCAACCGTCCATCGTGCGGGCGGAAACCCCAACTCTTGCCGCCTCATCCATTCATCGTGAGCCAGAATTTGAGGGCGCCAGTACACGAGTGAATCCAGAAGAGGCATGGGGACTTCACCGACCAGCAGGAGTGGGGCCTTCGGCGCCGCGAGAGCCGCCGCTTCCATCCACCTGCGGAGGGCGTCGAGGCTCCCGTCCAGGCTATCGCGGTACGCCACGCCACTTGCTCCCGTGATCACGATTGATGAGTAGCCTTCCGAAGTCCGCGGCTCGACCCCGGGCGTCGAGACGACTATGCCTTGGGAATCTTCCAGGGATCGCACCACTCCCCCGGTAGATGAAGAGACCACTACTTGCACCCCGGGAAATGCCCTCTCGAGTTCATCGCGGACCCGATCGGATCCAACTCGAAAGTAGCCGGATCCAGTTTCTGTTACCGAACCTGCCGCAGGAACTGAGACAAGGACAGGACCTTCCGTTAATCCCTTCCGTATCATTCGGTAAGCGGCGTCGGGTAGTCGCGTGAACCCGGTCGCGCCCTCGCGCTCAGCGGAAAAACCATCAAACATCGCCACTCGCGGAACTGTGGAACGAACTAGGTCCCCGGGGGGAACGACCTCGGACGCCCAACCGGTCTCCACCAGCGCCTGAGCCTTGATAGAGCGTGCGTACGACAAACACACGAGCGCCACATGCTCGACATGGCTGCGAGCGACCGCCACGTCGAGGGCGTCCAGCCTGGGTGCCCTTTGTTCCCTGTAGCGATCGTCTCCGTCGTCCCAGATGACGATCGTGTGAAGGTTCGGGAGTGGTGTCCACACCGCCGATCTGGAACCGACCAGAACGTCAAACCTGCCCAGAAGCGCCTGAAGATAGACGCGATAGCGACGATCAGCACTCTGTTCAGCATCAATGTGTCCCACACGCAGCCCAGGGCTCTGCTCTAGTTCCCCGCAAATCTGTTGGCTTGACGCGGCAGTTGGTGCTAGGACGAGGGCGGTTGCCCCCAGTGCTGCGATCTCACTCACCAGGTTGGTAAGCATTTTCTGGCGGTCACCGGGAAGTGCGGTGATCACCTTCCTCTCAACCTGCGACGGCGGTAGCAGAGCGGTGGCAGGCTCCTGGAAGATGCCCTCTCCCGCGCTGCGTGCGGTCGCAATCGCATCCCCGAAGCTTTTTTCGACGCGGGCCCGACGGGTAGGCACAACGAATGAGAGAAGCTGACTCCTTGTCGCGCAGTAGCGAAGGCTCAGGTAGTTGATCGTCTCAAGAAGAGCCTTGGACAGGACTGGAAGCGGTGTGACAACCCGCAAAATGGGAGCCAGTTTTCCAGAGAATGACGAGCTTGCGGATAATCCCACGACATAGCCGCTCACCCTCCGTCGTCCAAAACGGACCTGAACCTGTGAACCTACGCATACCGTGTCGCGAAACTCTACGGGTACGGCATAATCGTACGGCTCATCCAGGTGGGGAGCATCGATGTCGACGATGACCTGGGCCACGCCGCGGCCAGGAAACTCCACGGAGTCGGCGTCAGTTGTGGTTGGTGCACTAGCGATAGTTTGGTCAGACATGCGTCCACCTCCCTATCCCCATGTTGCTACACCTTTGCCGCTGTCAGCAGATCCTCGGTACGGTCAATTTCTTCCCAACTAAAGCCAGGACGACCAAAGTGTCCGTAAGCAGCCGTGTCCCGGTAGTGAACCAAGGAGGTATCGAGTAGGCGAAGATCTTCAATGATACCCAAGGGGCGCAGATCAAACACATCTTCGATGACAGCCGCCAACGCTACCTCCGGAATGATGCCGGTACCGTAGGTATCAATCGTGATCGAGACTGGGCGGGAGGAACCGATCGCGTATGCCAACTGGATTTTGCACTTCTTCGCGAGTCCCGAAGCAACAACATTCTTAGCTATCCACCGAGCGGCGTACGAGGCCGAACGATCCACCTTGGACGGGTCTTTACCGGAGAATGCACCGCCGCCGTGCGACGCGCTACCACCGTAGGTGTCCACGATGATCTTTCGACCGGTGAGCCCCGCGTCGGCTGCCGGACCGCCAAGCACAAACCTTCCGGAAGGGTTGACCATCCTGCGCGCTGTCGCAAAGTCAAGCGCAATACCGCAGTTCGCAAAAACGGGGTCGATGACTTCTGAGTTGATGGCGTCGCGCAAGTCAACTTCCGCCAGACTCTCAACGTGTTGACTTGAGACAACAACATTGTCGACAGCTACCGGGCGGTCGCCCTCGTACAGAAGCGTAACCTGGGTCTTTCCATCCGGGAGCAGGCCATCGACGATTCCCAACTTGCGAACTTCAGCCAAGCGCATGGCCAGCTTTTGCGCCAGCCAAATCGGGGCCGGCATCAGATCCGGGGTCTCGTCGGATGCGAATCCGAACATGATTCCCTGGTCGCCAGCACCCTGCACATCGCGCGGATCGCTGCCGTCAGCCAGGTGATCGCGAACCTCTAACGACTCGTTAACACCGCCGGAAATATCGGGGCTCTGCTGCCCGATAGCAACAGAGACACCACAGGAGTTGCCGTCGAAACCTGCCTGCTGGCTGTCATAGCCGATGCGGACGATCTCTTCGCGGACAACATTGGGAATCTCAACGTAAGCGTTCGTGTTTATTTCACCGACCACGTGCACGAGACCCTTTGTTGCCACCACCTCAACAGCAACGCGAGCAGCTCTGTCCTGGTCAAGAATCTCATCAAGAATCGCGTCGGAGACTCGATCACAAAGCTTGTCTGGGTGCCCTTCCGTTACAGACTCGGAAGTGAACGGGCGAAGTTCCCCTATTGACACAATTAGTCCTTCTTTCGCAAGAGCTCTGCCACACGAGAGATCAAATCTGCGGCAACCTGGTCTTTTGACCCGCTGGTTTCACCGACTATCTCACCGGCAGCATCAAAATACACCAGGGTGTTGGGTACGTCGCCGAATCCGATTCCGTTACCGACCTGGTTTACCGCCAATAGGTCGCACCCCTTTGCCCGGGCTTTGCGGGATCCAAGGTGCTCAACCTGGGCGCGGCTGCCGGTTTCCGCGCCAAAACCGATGAGGGCGGACGGCCTCTGTGGTGACTTGGCTACTGAAGCGAGTATGTCCTCTGTACGGTGCAGGGTTAACACAAGTTCTTCAGTGGTTGCAGTCTTCTTGATCTTCTCATCAGAGACACTGATCGGCGTAAAATCGGCGACTGCCGCAGCCATGATCAGGGCATCGGAGTGACCGACCTCCGAGCGCACACTTGTTGCCAAATCGCTTGCCGTGGCCGCGTGAACCACGGTGAGACTTGGGTGGATGGGAATGGCTGCACTCATAGCCGCGGCGATCAGAGTCACTTCGGCACCCTGGTCGAGTGCAGCATTGACAAGGGAAATCCCCTGCGTTCCCGACGATCTGTTTCCCACGTACCTAACTGGGTCAATGGGTTCCTGCGTGCCTCCAGCCGTAATGACTACCCTGCGGCCAGAGAGCGCAAGCTCTCTCTCAGATTGGCTCGCGTGCGACCCAGATTGGGTCTGTTCCCAGATACGCAATGCATCGGCACCGATGGCTTCGGGGTCAGGTAGTCTGCCAAGCCCCTCGTCCCCTGAGGATAGGGACCCAGACTCAGGTTTGATGACGTGAACGCCCCGCGCCTGCAGCACAGCTATGTTCTCTTGCGTGGCTGCACTCTCCCACATTTGTGTGTGCATAGCAGGGGCTAGGACCAGAGGGGCCGCACTTGCAGCAATGGTGGTTGTCAGCATGTCATCGGCGATGCCGACACGGATCTTGGCAATAATGTTGGCTGTGGCTGGCGCGACAACGATCAGATCAGCCCGATTTGCAAGGTGAATATGTCCGGGACCCTCTGGCGAAAACACGTCGGTTGTCACCGGGTTTTCAGAAAGCTCACGCCAGGTTGGCTCACCGACAAACCGCAAAGCTGACCGGGTGGGAAGAACGTGCACTTCCCACCCCTCTTTGCGCAAGAAGCGCACAAGATAGCCGACCTTATAGGCGGCTATCCCACCGCCGACGCCGACAATCGCGACAGGCGCTGTACTACGCTTCTTCGTTGCGTCCAAGTTCCAACTTGTCTTCCACGATTTCGCGTAGGGAGATTGCTAGAGCCTTATCGTCGGCTTCAAAGGGGACAACTGGGCCAACAGACTGAATCATGTTGGAGTCCAGCTGCATCCGGTAAGAGTTGATCTGACGGGCGCGCTTGGCCGCAAGAATGACGAGGGCGTACTTTGAGTCAGCACGTTCGAGCAGCTCGTCGATCGGCGGGTAGGTGATACCTTCTGGCTGGGCCACAATTCCCGACATGTATTTCTCCTCTTGCCCGCTACGGAGCAGGTTTGTCACTAGGGCGTTCGCCCACATACCCGCACTATTCTAGTTCAGCCCCATGACCTGGGCCAGTTCCGCAGCTGTGCGATCGACGTCATGGTTTACCAAAACCACATTGAACTCCCCCGAGGCCGCCATCTCATCGCGCGCTGTGCGAAGGCGTCGAGACTGTTCCTCTAGGGTTTCTGTTCCTCGAGAGACAAGACGTCTTTGCAGATCTTCCCAAGCAGGAGGAGCGATGAAGATCAAGACGGCATCGGGGATTTTTCGTTTGACTTGGCGTGCGCCAGCAAGGTCCAACTCCAGCAGAACTGGTCTGCCAGCGCTTCGTTGTTCTTCAACCCATGCGGCGGGTGTCCCGTAGCGATGAATACTGTGCACTACCGCCCACTCTAAGAACTCGCCCCTGTCTACCATCCTGTCGAACTCACCATCAGACACAAAGAAGTAGTCGACTCCGCTTACTTCCCCCGGCCTCGGATCACGAGTCGTCGCTGAAACTGACAGTGGCAGATCGGGGTGTCTACTTCTCAGTGCGGCCACAACTGTGCCTTTGCCAACTGCGGTAGGGCCAGCGACAACAAAGAGTGGAGCGGGTTTCATATCCCAACGATTGCACAAAAGTTCTCAGGTGAAAAACCGTTGCGGTCCTCGTCACTTTCTGGATTCGCGAAGCAGTTCGTGCGGGCTAGTTCCCGAACATGTCGAGAAGAGCCTCGCGTTGCACTCTTCCTAACCCGCGCACACGTCGAGTCTTAGAAATCCCGATCTCATCCATTATCAGGGCGGACCTGTGCACACCGACGCGAGGTAGGGACTCAAGGAGAGACTTCGCGCGCATCTTCGCAAGCGCCTCATCCTCGTCTGCCAGTTCAAAGAACTGTCCCAAGGAAATGTTCCGACTCTTCAGGCCCACCTTAACTTCAGCTCGACGGCGTCTTGCCGCCGTAGCCTTCTCTAGTGCGTCTTCACGCTGCTGGGCCGTAAGTTCTGGAAGCGGCATAATCTATCTCCCCAAAGAATGTTTCATAACTGCATTTACTCTAGGGCAGAGTCCGCCTTCGCGTGTGGAATCAGAGCGTAAACCCACAGGTGGGATAAGAACTAGTACTCGTCGAGCAGCTCATCGAGGTCGAACTCCGTCTCCACTTCCTGTTTCGGGGTCTTTTCTTCAAAATCAGAAGTAGCTGGCGAAGCTGTGGCGACCTCGTCCCTATCGAGATGCAAGCGCACCGCATCAAGGACGGCATTCACATAGGCGGGGGAAGCGTCGGTAGAAATCTGCTTGACAACGGAAACGGCCTCGTCAATGGCTGTGATCCGTGGGACTTCCTCTGAGTTGTGAAGCATCTCCCAGACGGCCACCCGCAAGACTGCAAGATCTACGGCGGGTAACCGGTCGATCCCCGCTCCCTTGGCATGTTGATTAAGAAGGTCATCGACTTGCGGAAGAGCCGACGCGACACCCTCAATAATCTCAACCGAGTATGCGGGCAGCGGCGAGGGGGCGGACGTGAACTCCTTCCGCTCCTCAAGAAGACTCAGAAGATCACTTGGAGAAGCAACGACCCTCTTCTGGTCGGCTTCATAGAGAACCTCGGCAGCCCTCTTTCGTGCCTTGGTGCGCGAAGTGAACCGCCCTCTGTCATGTGCCACGGCGCTGCCCGTCCTGCTACTCGTTTACACGACCGGCAAATGCGCCCGTCCGTGTATCAACTTTGATCAGAGTGTCTTCATCCATGTAGAGCGGAACCTGAATCTCAAATCCCGTTTCAATCGTTGCGGGCTTGGTGCCTGCAGACGAGCGGTCTCCCTGGAGACCTGGCTCGGTGTGCGTGATGCGCAGGGTCACAGTTGCGGGTAGTTCGACGGAAAGCACCTGGTCACCATGGAACGCAACAACCGCCCTCTGGTTGTCAGTCAAGTAGTTTGCGGCATCCCCAACGATCGCTGCTGACAGTGGTATCTGCTCATACGTGGAATCATCCATGAAGACGAAGTCTTCACCGTCGTGGTACAGGTACGTCATGTCACGGCGATCGACCGTCGCCGTCTCAACTTTCAGTCCAGCGTTGAACGTCTTATCGACGGTCTTGCCCGAGAGCACATTGCGGATCTTGGTGCGAACGAAAGCAGGGCCCTTACCTGGCTTGACGTGTTGGAATTCGACCACTTGCCAGAGGTTTCCGTCAATGACGAGGATCATGCCGTTCTTGAGGTCGTTCGTTGTTGCCACGGGTACTACTTTCTGGTTAGTCAGGCATCCTTGCAGGGAAGGAAAACCCGAGGTCTGCTGCGATTAACCGCGCGGCCATGGCGCTATCGCAGGTATCAGTATCGCACCAAACGTCTGCCACTTTCGAGTACGCCTCCTCTAGAGTGGCTAACTGCGTCCTAAACCACGCTCGCGGAGTGCCCAGGTTGGTTGGACGAATAGCATCCAAACCGTTTCTGCGAACCAGTGAGGACAGTGATGCGCGTAGGGCAGTGACCTTGGTTCCCGCGGCTTTGGCCGCTTCTAAAGCCACCATTACCCCGGGGTTCAGAACCGCGGAAGGACTGAGCACGACAATCGCCCCCGCTCCGGGACCGCCCTCGGCGAGCACGTCCTGGGATGCCACGGCCAAGGCTTCAAGGGCATCCTCAGGAGAGTCCGTCATCATCTCTCCCAATGGAACTCCTGCCCGCTCCGCCACCATTGCTTCCACCTCAACGACGCGCAGCTCAAGCCTTCGTCCAAGTGCATCAGCCACTGCGGACTTGCCGGATCCGGAGGCTCCCAGTATTACGAGGACGGGGAACGAACTCATCTTTCCTCCATTTCAAGGAGTGTAGCCACGCGGACGACGGTGTCGTTTGTGACCTCTTGTACCGCAGGGTGGGTACCTGCACTGAGCAAGACGAAACGCAGTTTACCCTGCCGTGCCTTCTTGTCCGTGGCCAAACCTTCCATGAGAACCGAGAGGTTACCGCGATATCGAGTCGGCAACCCTACCGACTCAAAGAGCAGCTCGTGTTTGTGTGCAGTCTCAGCGTTGATCAGGCCCAACTCCACGCCGAGGTGCGCCGCGAAGATGCACCCGATTGCCACTGCTTCGCCGTGGCGCATGCCGTAGTTCTCTGCACGTTCAATAGCGTGTCCCATGGTGTGACCGTAGTTGAGCGTCTCCCTGAGTCCACCTTCAAGGCGGTCCGCGCTGACAATTCTTGCCTTCACAGCGATGGAACGCTGGACGATTTCCGCGACCGTATCCATGCCTTCACTGGCTGCCCATGCGACGTCCCCAATACGCGGATTGTCTTCTATGATCCGGAGGATTTCTGGGTCTTCGATGAGGCCGGTTTTTATTACCTCTGCGAGGCCCGCGGTGTACTCACTCTGTGGCAGCGTGACGAGGCTGTCCAAATCAACCAGCACGGCTAGAGGATCGTAGAAGGCGCCGACGAGGTTCTTTCCCGCGGGGGTGTCTATCCCCGTTTTGCCGCCGATTGAGGCGTCGACCATTGCGAGTAGCGTAGTGGGAAGATGGATGACTGGAACCCCACGCAACCATGTGGCAGCCACGAAACCGCCCAGGTCTGTGCTCACTCCGCCGCCAAATGTGACGACTAGGTCTCTTCTTCCGATGCGAGCTTTCCCAAGCATGTCCCAAGCGCGGGATAACGTCCCAAGGTCCTTAGCGGTCTCTCCGTCCCTGTGTGCGAAGACATGGACTTCAAGGCCTGCCCCGCGCAGAATGCTCTCAATGTGGGATGCCTGATTGGCAAGGGCGTCCGGGACGACGAGCAGCGCCTTCGTAGCGTCCGCTGGAATATACCCGGCCAGAAGCTCCGATACACCGCTCCCTGTTATGACGTTATATCTGTGGGTGCCCCTGACGGAGACGAAGTCCCACTCAAGAAGTCGGCGCAAGATCTGACGCACGACCTCGTCGGGGGGGCCGGAAGTAGACTGGGCTGTGCACGTGGCAACCTCACGGTAGAGGGGGCTGCGGCGCTCCGTCAGGTCCAGAAGCTTCTGCTCGGGGTTGTCCACCAGCAGTGGGCGTCTCGTGTTGCGTGAAACCCTTGCCAGTAGCTCACGATGGTGCGCTTCAATCCAAATCACCGTCTGGTCGCGAAGAAAATCACGGACTTCCGGGGTCTCAACGCATCCTCCGCCAAGCGAGAACACGCCGGGTTGACCAGCGGTTGCGAGGATCGCTTTGGCTTCCTGCTGCCGAAACGCTGCTTCGCCCTCCCCCGAGAAGATCTCGCTGATGGTCTTCCCGGAGGTACGCTCTATCTCCGCGTCAATGTCGATATGCGGCACGCGCAACGTTGCGCCAAGAATTCGGCCCACTTTTGACTTCCCACTCCCGGGGAGACCAATCAGATACCAGGGTTGACTTGTGGGGAGCTGTGCTATCAACTGCTTTCACCCTCCTGCTTGATGCGAAGTCTGCTACTGACGTATGCCTCCTGGAGGTCGAACTGGGCGCGTACCTCTTCGACGGACGCCCCGCCAAAACGGTCAGTGAGTGCCTGTGCGAGGACGAGGGCAACCATTGCTTCGGCAATGACAGCGCCCGGAACTACCTGGCAAGTGTCCGATCGCTGGTGGAAAGCGGAGCTCGCCTCACCGGTTGCAAGATCAACTGAAGGAAGAGCCCTGGGCACAGTGGAGATTGGTTTGAAGCCAACCCTTGCAACGATAGGCTGACCGTTTGAGGTTCCCCCCTCGATTCCCCCGGCCCTATTCGAGGAACGGGTGATGGCGCCATCCTGGCGCACTATCTCGTCGTGAGCAGCCGAACCGGGACTCGCAACAGTCTCGAAGCCCTCACCAATTTCCACGGCCTTCGCAGACTGGATACTCATCAGGGCCCACGCGATCGCCGCGTCCAGCTTCCTGTCTGATGACACGTGAGAACCGAGTCCCACGGGGACGTTGTACGCGATCACTTCGGCAACTCCGCCAATGGTTTCCTGGTTTTCTTCCGCCTCATCGATAGCTTTGATGAAGGCCTCTTCCGCCCTCGCCCCTAGGGTGCGGACTGGAGAAGCGCGCAACTGGTCGTAGTCTGCGGGGGTGGGAAGTGGGACTGCTCGTACGCTTGCTTGCCCAATGCTCACAACGTGGGAGACGATCTCGGTACCGCAGACTTGATGAAGAAGCTGTTTTGCTACTGCGCCAAGAGCGACGCGTGCAGCCGTCTCTCGCGCGGATGCGCGTTCCAGGATGTTCCTTGCGTCCTCCTGCCGGTAAGAAAGAACACCTGCTAGGTCGGCGTGCCCGGGACGAGGGCGTGTCAGCGGTTTGTTCCGCGCCATCTCCCGAACATCACCACGTCCAGCATCTACAAGAAGAGCTTCTTGTGGTACCGGATCAGCGCTCATCACGGCCTCCCACTTTGGCCACTCGGAATTGTGAATGACGATGGTGATTGGTGCTCCGGTTGTGCGGCCATGGCGAACACCAGTGAGGATATCGACGCGGTCCTTCTCAAACTGTTGCCTCGGCCCACGACCATAACCTAGTCGGCGTTCAGCGAGCGCCTCCGCAATCAAAGCGGTACTTACAAGTATCCCTGCAGGTGCGCCCTCCAGAGAAGCGACCAAAGCGGGACCGTGTGATTCTCCAGCAGTTGTCCATTTCAGCATGGACCCAGCTTTTCACAATCCGCTTGAGCCGGGTGACAGAGGTCCAAGAGTCGCAAGCGCCCAGCACCCCAGTGCACTTCCCATCAGGTAGGGGCCAAAGGAGAACCTCTTAGAGAGTCCCCCGCGTACTGTTAGAAACAGTGCGCGGATGGCTGCTGCCACAAACGCGGCGGCTAGTCCAAGAAGGGCCACGCGAAAGGAGCATGTTGCTAGGGCTGCTCCCAGCACCGGAGCTAACTTGACATCCCCCAGCCCCACTTGTCCAAGTCTTTGACCAACTGCCAATGGCAGAGTCCAAACGACGGCCCCTGCGACTATCGGCAGGAACCACTGCGACGCAACACCAATTGTCCAGGGAGAGACGAGTATGAGCACTGCGACCTCGACCGCCAGGAGCCCAGTGAGTTGGTCGGGTAACTTCCGAACTCTGGAATCAATCAGTATGCTCATCCAACCGAGTGATGCGAGTGAGACTCCAAGCGCAGTGACAGTTCCACCCTCAAGGCTAGCTCCTGTTCCAATTGCGGCGAAGCCCCAACCCCCGACCGGTATGTCAGCACCCCAAGAACCGACGTATAGGGCCGCAGCTCCGCTCACGGTCGTGCCCCACATCAAGCTCAAGTGAGATAGCGGAGAGTCTGGAAGGTAGTGATCTAGTAGCGAACGTCCACGCAGCCCGACCCAGAGCAGATTGGCAGCAAACACAATAGAGGCTAGGACCCACTGAGCCTCGTTCCCAATCATTGCCGCGCAGCTGTGACCGCTTTGTGTACCGGATCAAAAGGAACGTCCTCGGACGTCCAAATCTTCACCTGGGCAATCCCCTGCAGAGTAAGCATGGTCAACGGAGAAGTCACATGCGCTCCCGCGCGCACGAACCTGTTCTCAAGGGGGGTCTGCCCCGATGAGTATGTGACGTCGAGCAAGACCCCGTCACGAAGTGGCGTCAGCTTCGATGCGAGGTCAACTGTGGCAGCGGGCGGCACGGTAGAGATCAGTACGGGGGTGGCGTTGAGTGCGGGGAGGTACCGGTCGACAACTCTGAGAAGCACACTGTGCACTTCGAGGCCAAGAGCCATTCCGATTACGTATGCATTCTGAGGGCCCGCGAAGGATCTTCCTACCAGGTAGACCTTTGTGGCGCCCAGAGATTTGAGTGCAGCTAGAGCGGAACACGCGGTAGCGCCTGTACCGACGACCACTGCGGGAGGAAGTGAGGTGAGGGGCCCTGCATTTTCTGGAACCAAGAGGCCCAGCCCGGAGCTACCTGTGACACTAGGTGCGACCAAGTGGGGGCGAACTGTGTCAACTATTGCTTGGACATCAGTGTTAAACGCCGCGCTCATGGATGAGGAGAAAGCAACGGTGTTGGCCGCCTCTACCAGGTTCGCGAGTCCGTCTGTCGCATCCACCAGAGGTAGTACTGCGCGCTTCAGGGGCGATGTGACGCTGAGTCCCACACAGTCCGCTCCAACACCTGCAATGAAGGTGGCTAACTCGTCTGTCTCAACCCTGTACTTGCGATACTCCCAATCAAGACCGAGCAGCCCGAATGCAGTATCGTGCAGGATCGGTGACAATGAGTGCTCGATCGGTGACCCAATGACGCCAGCCCACCGCTTCATCGTGTCTCAGCACCTGCCTTCATTTTGCTCACACCACTGGGTAAGCAACTCGATGTTGCTTGTTTGCTCTGCAAGTGTTGAGCTGAACAGTGTCTCTCCCGTATCCAGGTTTACCGTGACAAAGTAGAGCCAATCGCCATCTGCGGGATTGATCGTCGCTTCAATGGCAGCCTGGGAAGGTGTTGCAATAGGTGTCGGGGGAAGACCTTGAACTCGGTAGGTGTTGTAGGGACTGTCCGAACCCAAGTCCTCCGCCGTGGGTAGTCCACCCGATTTACCAACTCCATAAAGCACAGTTGAGTCCATCTGAAGGAGCCCCCGCGTCTCAGCTTCCGGCAACTCAAGGCGATTGAGGATTACACGTGCCACCTTGGGCAAATCGTCAGGGACGCCTGCTTCACGCTCAAGAATTGATGCCTTAATGAGGGTTTCTTGCCAGTCGGCTTCAGCAATTCCCAAGTCAGTCAGCAACGCGGTTGTACGGCCCACCATCGTCATCAGGACGTCCGTTGCACTCTCCCCGATGGCCACCTCGTAGGACCCGGCAGCGAGCCAACCCTCAACGTTGCCGTCTGCAGCCTCCGGCAGTCCAAGCACTGCAGGATCTGCAAGGGCCTGGTCGATTTCATCCTGGGTGAAGCCGCCAACCGAGATCATGCGCTCGTAGACCTGAGCGGCCGTCTGACCGGCATTCACTGTAATCGCGTTGTCGCTTCGGTTGGCCTCGTCAAGGAGTGCAGCAAGAGCATCTGCGGACCTCATACCTAGCTTGAGGGTGTAGGTTCCAGGCTTGATGGTTGCCGAGGCAGAGTTTCCTTCAAATGCTAGTGTGAAACCACGGACCGTCTTCACAACGCCGGCGTCGACCAGCGACTGACCGATCTCAGAGCCAAGCTCTCCTGTTGTGATTGTGACTTCAACGCTACCTTCGCCCGGACCCGGGAAATCAAGCTCTTCTTGCGAGGTCGCAGAGTCGCCACTCAGACCCATCCACGCCCAGTAGACAGCTCCACCCACCAGGGCAAGTAGCAGGATCAGGATCAGTGCGACGCGCCACTTAGGGGCCTTCTTGGCCTTCATTTTTGAAGGGGTACTTGCCCGACCATTCAGCGGGGAAACTGCTCCGGAGTTTAGTCGAGTGGGCGGAACACCATTACCGGGTGCTAGAGGGCGAGTGCCGAGGCTTGGCTGAGGCGAAGGTTCACGACCGGAAGTCACCTCTACCTTCATCGCGCTATCTTCTGCCTTCTTTGCGAGTCGCTCGGACTTCTTTGGCGAGCGTTGTTTGACTTGAGGAAGTGCGCCGGTCTCGATGAGGTGCTCTCGACGCGTCGGGAATGACCCCTCGGACGTGTGAGACACAGCGGGTGTCGGCAAGGCTTGTCCAACGACCTCAGTTTCAGCCACGCCTGCGGCGCTGTAATCAGCGCTCGCATCGCTTGAACTCGCGGCTCCCCTGCTAGGTATCCGCGAAGCATGCAGATCGCGCCGTGATGGAAAGGGACTGCCCGAAGCGTCCTCAGAGCTACTGTTGCTCATCGTCACCCCTCTCGTCTAAGTTCATCACCCGAATCTCCTCACCGGGAGGCTTAGCGCTTACCCGCTCTACTTCCAGTGCGTGTTCAAGGATGACTTGTGCCGCGACGGAATCAATCAAAAGACGTTGCTCCTTCTCTTGGATCCCACGTTCATGCAGTAGTTCCTTTGCGGCGATAGTCGAGCGTCGCTCATCCACCAGGCAAAGTCTCACGTCAGGCAGCATAGTAGCAAGCGCGGCCGAAAACTCACGAACGAGATGTGCGGATTCTCCTTCGGTTCCGTTCAGATGCTTGGGCAACCCAACAACAACTTCAATTGCACCGCGCTCGCGAACCTGCTTTGTTATGAGTCTAAGGGCACGCTTCCGGGGCTTCGCTGGGACATACTCCAAAGGAATCGCGACAGCGGCATCCCCAGGGGCAAATGCGACACCGATACGAGCGCTTCCGATATCGAGGCCGATTCGCGCGCCGGGCCTCAGGACGCCACTCCGCTCACTTGAGCAGCGACAGCTTGCAATGCATCTTGAAGTGCATTGGGATCAGTTCCGCCACCCTGAGCAACATCGGCTTTGCCACCGCCACCCCCACCAAGGACTTTTGCTCCAGTCCTGACAAGGTCCCCAGCTCGGATACCGCCATCCCTGGCGCTCTGATTGGTAGCCACCACCAGGATAGGTCTGTCATTCATGACAGCCCCCAAGGCAACAACCACGGGTTCACTAGCACCAAGTCGGTTGCGCACGTCTAGAACCACGTCCCGAACCGCATCGGCACTAGACACTGTTCCGAGGTCGGCTTTTGCCATCCGAACCACCCCGACACGGGTCGCGCCCTCGGCGATATCCGCAGCCTTGGAGCGCAAGAGTTGGCTTTGCAGTGCAGCAAGATCACGCTCAGTGGACTTCACCCTGTCAAGAAGGGTAGAGATCTTCTCAGGGAGCTCTTCTGGCTTGCCGCGCAGCAGATTCGTCAATTGTGAAACCAGAAGATGCTCCGCCGATTGGAACTCGTACGAGGAATCCGCGACAAGTGCGTCGACACGGCGGACCCCAGAGCCAATAGAAGACTCTGAAAGGATGTTGAGGCGGCCAATCTGCCCGGTTGCCGACACGTGTGTCCCCAGACAAATCTCCATTGACCAATCGTCACCGATGGTGACCACTCTGACGTCTTTGCCGTACTTCTCCCCAAAGAGGGCCATGGCGCCGCGCGCCTTCGCCTCTTCGACTGGGAGGACGGTCTCCGTAATCTCCAAGTCATCCATCATCTTGGCATTGACCATTGCCTCGATATCGGACAGCTGAGTGTTCGTCAGTGCCTTGCCGTGGCGGAAGTCAAGGCGCATTCGTGACGGCGAGTTCTCGGATCCTGCCTGTGTTGCCCGCTCGGACACGACCTCGTGGAGTGCTTTATGGATCATATGGGTCGACGTGTGAGCACGCGCGATGGCGAGCCTGCGTTCACGATCAATTTCGGCGTAGGCCCTATCCCCGACTGCCACGGTGCCAGCTGGCAGCGTGGTGCGGTGAACAGATAGACCTTTGAGAGGTGACTGGACATCAAAGACTTCCAGTTCAACGCCATTCTCAACCCGAATGACACCCTGATCGGCCTTCTGTCCACCGGCCTCAGCAAAGAACGGTGTGCGGGTGAGGACCACATCCACTTGGGCGGGTCCTTCCACGAACGGCACTGGAATTCCGTCGACAAGGAGGCCCGCAATCTGGGACTCCCCGGTGGCACTGGTGTAACCAACAAATTCGCTGCCTCCGCCAATGCTATCCGCGATCTCGTGGAACACCTTGACGTCAACGTGACCGGCCTTCTTTGCGCGAGCATCCGCGCGGGCACGTTCCTTCTGCTCACTCATGAGCTTGCGGAACTGTGCCTCGTTAACCGCAAGTCCCTTCTCACGCGCCATTTCGAGGGTGAGGTCGATCGGGAATCCGTAGGTGTCGTGAAGCGCGAAAGCGGCCTCGCCCGACAGGGTTGCAACACCGCTCGTAGACTCCTCCTCAGCCTTGCGACTTGCCACGTCAAAGATTGTGGTTCCTGCATCCAACGTGCGTCGGAAGGAAACCTCTTCACCATACGCGACGTCGGCGATCGTGTCCCAGTTGGTCAGTAGGTCGGGGTACGAGGGAGACATGGCATCTCGTGAAACAGGGAAAAGCTCCGGGAGCGTCACTTCGTCAACACCCAGCAAACGCACCGAGCGGACTGCGCGCCGCATTAGGCGGCGGAGAACGTAACCAGCACCGTCATTACCTGGGCGGACGCCATCATTGATCAACATCATGGAAGAGCGGATATGGTCAGCAATGACTCGCATGCGGACGTCATCTTCACCACCGGAACCGTAACGCCTACCGGAGATTTCTTCCACTTTGGTGATGACTGGTCGGACCTCATCGATCTCGAACATGTTTGCTTTGCCTTGCAACACGAACGCCAGCCGCTCGAGACCCGCACCTGTATCGATGCACTTGCGATCCAGCTCGTGCAGTAGTTCGTAGTTCTGGCCTTCGCCTTCACCGCGCATGTACTGATCGAAAACGAGGTTCCACAGCTCTAGATAACGATCTCCACCCGGATCGGTCGTAGTGTCAACCGCTTCTGGGCCGTATGCGGGACCACGGTCATAATGCCATTCGCAGCAGGGTCCAGCAGGGCCGGGCTGGCCGGTGGACCAGAAGTTCTCAACGCGGGGAAGGCGGACAATGTGTTTGGAGTCCATGCCGATCTGCTTGGTGAGCACGTCCAAGCTTTCCTGATCGCCGTCCCAGATAGTCACCCAAAGGCGGTCGGCGTCGAGGCCGTACTTACCGTCCTCGACCGCACCCGTGAGGAGATCATGAGCGTAGTGAATCGCGCCTTCTTTGAAGTAGTCCCCAAATGAAAAGTTACCGTTCATCTGGAAAAAGGTGCCGTGGCGCGAGGTATGCCCGACGTTGTCAATATCGTTTGTACGAATGCACTTCTGCACCGAAGCGACACGAGGCCACGGTGGTTCTTCCTCCCCTGTTATGTAAGGGATAAAAGGAACCATTCCGGCAATGGTGAAGAGAATGGACGGCTCGGGCGACAACAGTGGTACCGAAGGACGAATCTCATGCTGATTGGCAGCGAAATAGTTGATCCATCGCTCGCGAATCTCGTGTGTGCGCATTTCTCTCTCTTAGCTTCAGTGGTCCCAATCCTGGCTGCGGATTGAGAATAGCAAAGAGGACGGGTGCCAACAGCTCCCGTCCTCATCGCATTTGCTGCATGTGCTCTCCCGGAAGAAGTCCACCGAGGCACAAGTATCTGGTTTAGCGCGAGTAGTACTCAACAACCATCTGGACGTCGCACTCAACAGGGACGTCGCTGCGCTTCGGGATCTCCGTCAGCGTTGCCTTGAGATTTGCGATATCTACGTCAAGGTAACCGGGGACCTTGGGCAGGACCTCCTGGTGAGCGCCAGCGGCTGCGACCTCGAACGGTACAGTGGTCTGGGACTTCGGCTTCACCTGAATGACCTGGCCCGGCTTGACTCGGAACGAAGGGCGATCAACGATCTTGCCATCCACCAGGATGTGGCGGTGGACAACCGCCTGGCGTGCCTGAGCGGTGGTGCGTGCAAACCCTGAGCGCAAGACAAGGGCGTCCAGTCGGGTCTCTAGCAATGACACGAGGTTCTCACCAGCCATGCCCTGCATGCGACGAGCCTCTTGGAACGTGTTCGCCATCTGTGCTTCACGGATACCGTACTGGGCGCGAAGACGCTGCTTTTCCTTGAGTCGAACCGCGTAATCGGACTCTTGACGGCGGCGTGTGCGGCCATGCTCTCCGGGTCCGTAAGGGCGCTTCTCAAAGTAGCGCACTGCCTTCGGGGTCAGCGGGATACCGAGGGCGCGTGATTGGCGCACCTGCTTGCGTGCACGATTATCTGCCATGCCTATTTCTCCTGTTTCAGTTTGTCATGGTCCCGCTGGCTGCGAGGCCATGGGGTCAACACTCATTTGGCTAAGACCCCAGGTTCGATCAAAAATGACCAGATGCAATGCTACTTGATGCCGAGGTCAGCTTCGATCGACAGCCATGACATTTAGATGAGCGGTTGGTCACCTTGTTGATTTGTGGCCTTCTTGTGAAGTCTTGCGATCGCCTCCATGCTTGCCGCAATTCTGGCTTCTTCACCCCTGCCGGTCGGCACATAGTAGTTGGCGTCACGGAGCGCATCAGGGAGATAGGTCTGCCCAGCCGCGATTGCGTGAGGTTGGTCGTGGGAGTAGACGTAGTCGAGCCCATGACCTAGCTTGCGAGATCCGGAACTATGGCCATCACGCAAATGCAATGGAACGGGACCTGCCTTACCGGACCTCACGTCCTCTGTGGCCTTGCTGATTGCGACCACTGCCGTGTTGGACTTCGGGGCAGTTGCGACCGCTAGAACCGCCTCCGCAAGAATTATCTGTGCTTCGGGCATTCCCACCATCGCAACGGCCTGAGCTGCGGCAACTGCTGTTTGGAGAACACTCGGATCGGCCAAGCCAACATCCTCAGCGGCGCTAATCATGATTCTCCTGGCAACGAAGCGCGGATCCTCACCTGCTTCCAGCATTCGGGCCAGATAGTGGACAGCTGCATTGGGGTCTGAACCTCGCATCGACTTAATGAAAGCGCTGGCTACGTCGTAATGCTGGTCCTCATCCCAGCGAACCAGTGCGCTCGCTGCAGCAGTCGATACATCCTCAACCGTGATTAACCTGTCACCCCGGTCGAGGGTGGCTGCTGCCGCTGCTTCTAAGAGTGTCAAAGCTTTGCGGGCATCACCACCAGCAATGCGAGTCAGAACCCCCAGTGAACCCTCTCCAAGTTCTACGGCTGCGTTCAACCCGGACGCGCTCTTTAGAGCGCGTTGCAGGGTCTCCCCTATCGCCTCGTCATCCAGCGGGTGAAGTACAAGGAGTAGAGACCTGGATAACAAAGGTGAAATTACTGAAAAACTGGGATTCTCGGTTGTCGCCGCAACAAGTGTGATCCACTGGTTCTCTACGGCAGGCAGAAGGGCATCCTGTTGTGATTTTGAGAAGCGGTGTACCTCATCGATAAACAGAACCGTTTCTTCACCACTGGCCATTAGTGCATGTTTTGCGGACGCAATCACCTCACGTACCTCTTTGACGCCAGCGTTCACAGCCGAAACCTCAGCAAACCGTCTTCCAGACTGGCGGGCAATCAGGTAGGCCAACGTCGTCTTTCCCGTTCCCGGGGGTCCCCACAGGATGACTGACGGTACAGAAGTTGACTGAGAATCCAAGAGCCGAGCCAGTGGTGAGCCGGGAGTCAGCAAATGCGACTGGCCCAGAAGTTCTTCCACTGTCGTGGGTCGCATCCGAACAGCCAGGGGCCCCGAGGCCGACGGCCGCGGCAGCCCATGACTGTCGATGCCTTGAGCATCAAATAGATCCATTAGAAAGAGGTCCTTTAAAAAGCGGTGCGTGCTTGTACGGCGGTGGACCACCCACCGCTTCGTCGAGGACGTTAGGCAAACAAGGATGTGTCGCCAGCACCCTCACGCACGACTTCCGGGTAGCCGGGAATGAAGTCAATAACCGTGGTCGCACCCGCAAGCCCAACCGGAGCATCAACAACGAGGTCAACTTCGTTCCCGATCCTTGCCGCCACATCTTCAGCATCGGTCAACGGCTCATCCTCTCCGGGCATGATCAGGGTGGAGCAAAGCAACGGCGCCCCCAGCTCTTCGACGATAGCCTGGGTGACCTTGTGGTCTGGTAGACGGACACCCACCGTCTTCTTCTTCTTGTTCAGGGTCATTCGCGGGACTTCCTTCGTGGCAGGAAGTATGAAGGTGTACGCCCCCGGCGTCAGCGCTTTGATTGTGCGGTAGGCCTTGTTATCCACTATTACCAGTTCGCCCAACTGTCCGAACGACTGGCACAGCAGGGAAAAATTGTGCTTGTCATCGAGGTTGCGGATGCGGCGGATCACATCCATACCATCCTTGTTGCCAAGCATGCAGGCAACGGCATAACCGGAATCAGTAGGGAGCGCTATTGTGCCACCGTCATTCAGAACAGCAACGATCTGGCGAACGAGTCGTGGTTGAGGGTTATCTGGGTGTAGTTCAACGATCTTCATGGTCACAGCTTAACTGTGACCTCCGACATCTGGGGAGTGTCTGTGAGAACTTGATAGAAAGTGCTGCCCACTCCCCAGTTGTCGAACTAGGCGTCTGTACCCGCGTCGTCGGCTTGCTCTTCTTCCTCAGGAACAAAATCAACCCCGGTCTCTGCGCGCTGAGCTGCGTCGATTGGCCCGGGTGCCTCCGTCAGTGGGTCGTATCCCCCACCCGACTTCGGGAACGCAATGACATCACGAATCGAGTCGGCACCGGACAGAAGGGCAGCAATCCGATCCCAACCGAGCGCGATTCCCCCGTGAGGAGGCGCGCCGAACTGGAAGGCATCAAGAAGGAAGCCAAATTTCTGCTGTGCTTCTTCCTGACCGATTCCCATCACCTCAAAAACCCGCTCCTGAATATCTCTGCGGTGAATACGGATCGACCCTCCGCCAATCTCATTACCGTTGCAGACAATGTCGTAGGCGTTTGCCAAGGCGGAGCCGGGATCAGAGTCAAACGTGTCCAGATACTCCGGCTTCGGGCCCGTGAAGGCATGGTGGACCGCAGTCCAAGCGCTGGCACCCAACGCAACATCGCCCTCGGCCTTTGCGGCTGCTGATGGCTTGAACATAGGAGCATCGACAACCCAGAGGAACGACCATTCATTCGGGTCCATCAGTCCCAGTCGCGAACCTATCTCTAAGCGGGCTGCACCCAAGAGGGACCTTGCTGAGTCCGCGACGCCTGCGGCAAAAAACACGCAGTCTCCCGGGTTCGCGCCGACTGCCTCAGCGAGTCCTGCACGTTCTTCCTCAGAGATATTCTTTGCAACCGGCCCGCCGAGCGTTCCGTCATCGGCGATGGTCACATATGCGAGACCCTTACCGCCACGGGACTTCGCCCATTCCTGCCATTTGTCGAAGGCTCGCCTCGGTTGAGAGCCACCACCGGGCATCACAACGGCGCCAACATATGGGGCCTGGAACAATCGGAACGGGCTCCCTGCAAAGAAATCCGTCAAATTAACAAGCTCAAGATCAAAACGCAGATCAGGCTTGTCAGTACCGTAACGTTCCATCGCTTCAAGGAACGGCATCCGCCGGATGGGCGTCGGAATGTCATAGCCAATTAGTGCCCAAATGTTACGGAGTACCTTTTCCGTTTCCTCCAGGACATCGTCCTGGTCAACGAAGCTCATCTCAACGTCAAGCTGCGTAAACTCTGGTTGCCTGTCGGCACGGAAGTCCTCATCGCGGTAGCAGCGCGCAATCTGGAAGTACTTTTCCATTCCTCCCACCATGAGCAGCTGTTTGAAAAGCTGCGGCGACTGGGGAAGGGCATACCAGGAGCCGGGCGCAAGACGAGCAGGAACCAAGAAGTCCCTTGCCCCTTCGGGAGTGGACCTAGTCAGCGTCGGCGTCTCAATCTCAACAAAGCCATCATCTAGCAGCGTCTCACGCGTTACGCGAGACATTGCCGACCGCAACCGGAGGGCATGCTGGGCCGCTGGCCGCCTCAAGTCGAGATAACGATACTTGAGTCGTACCTCCTCACCAGCCACTGCGCCATCCGCGTGGGTGGAAACCTGGAAAGGTAGAGGAGCCGCAGTGTTAAGTATCTCTACTTCATCAGTCAGCACCTCAATCTGCCCTGAAGCAAGATTTGGGTTCTCATTACCAACGGGCCGCGCAGAGACTTTGCCAGTGACCTTCAGAACATACTCTGGGCGCAGTTGGTGACCGATTTCTTCATCACGGACCACTACCTGAGCAATACCAGAAGCGTCCCGAAGGTCAATAAAGATAACGCCACCGTGATCACGGCGACGGTCAACCCATCCGGCTAACGTGACTGTCTCGCCTTCTAGATCAAGGCCAAGCTCGTTCATCGTGTGAGTGCGTAGCACGAAGTTCCTTTCCCACAGCTCGCGTCAAGCGCGAATCAACCTGCTCCATTCAACTGCTCCGATTGTACGCGTTCGGCGCGTCGTCC
The DNA here is from genome assembly GCF_014069575.1 of Schaalia sp. JY-X169. Taxonomy (NCBI): domain Bacteria; kingdom Bacillati; phylum Actinomycetota; class Actinomycetes; order Actinomycetales; family Actinomycetaceae; genus Schaalia; species Schaalia sp. JY-X169. The sequence continues at coordinate 1,291,151 of NZ_CP059675.1, read as the reverse complement.
CTGACGTAGAGTCCTTCGGCAAAGACATACGGAGCGTGGAGGTAGTCACAGCGCGCGCCGGAGCGCCTCTTCCCGCGTAAAGTGAACCCGGCGTAACTTGGCGCAACTAGAGGGAACACGGCCCCGGCGGTGACTCCACAAAAGGAAGAAATGACTGAAGAAACCACCCCCACGACCTTCGCGGACCTGGGACTGCCGGGCTATCAGCTAATAGTTCTCGAGGACCTTGGATTCAATATCCCCACGCCTATCCAGGTGTCTGCTATCCCTCCACTGCTCGCAGGCCGCGACGTCGTCGGCATAGCGCAAACCGGTACGGGCAAGACTGCGGCCTTTGGGCTTCCGCTCCTCGGTCGGGTCAACGGCAATGTCAAAGGTGTTGCCGCCCTCGTCCTCGCCCCAACACGCGAACTTGCGCTTCAAACCACAGAAGCCTTAGAGACGCTTGCAGGACCTAAGTCAAAGGTCCATATGGTCACTGTCTACGGCGGGTCATCCTACGGTCCCCAGCTGCGCGCGTTGCGTGAGGGCGCACAGGTCGTCGTGGGGACGCCGGGGCGCATTATGGACCTGATCGAAAAGGGTGCGTTGGATCTGACCTCCGTCAACACCGTGGTACTTGACGAGGCTGATGAAATGCTTCGCATGGGCTTTGCCGAGGACGTTGAGACTATTCTGTCAACCGTCCCGAATGAGCGTCTCACTGCGCTCTTCTCCGCCACGATGCCCCGCGGCATTACCAAGGTTGCTGGTAAGCACCTGCGCGATCCGGAACGTATCGAAGTCACCTCGGCTGCCTCGACAGTGAAGACCATTCACCAGACCTACTCATTGGTCCCTGCGAATCTACGCACCGAAGCCCTGGCTCGCGTCCTCGAAATGCGCGGCAACTATGAGGGGCGCGAGGGCGGCGCAGCTATTGTCTTCGTTCGGACAAGGCGGGATGCTGAAGAAATCCCTGTGGCCCTCTTGAGCCGTGGGATCCGCGCGTCTGGTATTTCAGGAGACATTGCACAACGTGAGCGTGAACGCATGGTCCAGGGTCTGCGCAACGGAGACCTCGACGTGCTCGTAGCAACCGACGTGGCGGCTCGCGGGCTGGACGTGGAGCGCATCGGTTTGGTGGTCAACTATGAGGCCCCGATCGAACCTGAGATTTACGTTCACAGGATCGGTCGCACCGGTCGTGCGGGGCGCGCGGGACGGTCCCTGACCTTCTTCTCGCCAAGGGATAGGCGACGCCTCCACCAGATTGAGCGTGTCACTGGCGCGAAGCTGCAGCAGGTTCCGATTCCAACCAGCCAAGAGATCATCGATGCGCGCGCCCGCCGCGTCCTCGAAGGGCTGATCAACGCTGATTCGGGTGGGGCGGCACAGGATACTTCCGCAATCGAAGGAGCCCTCGCGGCAGCACACGCGAGCGGCCTACGCTACCGGGATATCGCGGCGCAACTGCTCTATAGTGCGGCTGTTCCTCCAACGATGCAGAATGTCTCCGACAGTGCGCGTGAACGCATGGATGCAAACTTCAACAAGATTGACGCGACTGATGCCCCTCGCGCTCGGAAGACACGCGGGGATCGGCGAAGCAACCGTTACCGCCTTGAAGTTGGTAAGCGGGACGGCGTCTCCCCTAAGGCGATTGTCGGCGCGATGACCGGCGAGGCCGGATTGCGCGGGGCGGACCTTGGCAAGATCAACATCTACCCGTCGTTCTCGGTTGTTGAGGTCACGGATGAACTCTCGGAACGCCAGATGGCAAAGCTCAACAAAGCCCAGGTATCCGGCCGACGGCTCCGTATTTCGGTAGACGAGGGCCCGCGCGGGGGCAGCCACGGTGATGGGCCGCGCTCAGAACGCACGTACGAGGGCGGACGCGCAGGGCGCCAGTTCGACCGCAAGGGTGGCAAGAAGTACGGAAAGCCGCGTCGCTAGAAGGACGTCCCCGAGGTGAACGCCGCGGGGACGTTCAAACAGGGGGACTACTCAACAACCTAAACGTCAGCAGGCAGCCATTGTGCAGGGTCAGCCGGCTCTTGATCGCCAGTGACGATGTTCTTCACCGAATGGGCCCCGTCCTCGTCTACAAACCAGACGTAGCTGATGCCGCGGCGCTCCGCAAAACGTATCTGCTGGCCAAATTTCCGAGCACTCGGTGAGACTTCGGTTGCGATGTTCCGCTGCCGCAAAGCGCGTGCGACGGCGACGGATTCACCCCTTGTCTCCTCATTGGTGACTGCCACCAAGACTCGTGCGGGACTCGGTGCCCCCGGTTCCAGGATGCCAGTTGTGAGAAGAAGTGCGACAAGTCGAGATACCCCGATGGAGAGTCCGACTCCCGGGAACGTTCTGCGTCCATCAGAAACGAGGGCGTCGTAGCGACCACCAGAACAAACCGAACCGAAGCTCTCATGTCCGGGGATCACTGTCTCGTAGACGGTGCCCGTGTAGTAATCCAATCCTCGTGCGATTCGCAGTGAGGCACGGACCTGTCCGGGTGCGTACTCCTGGAGGGCATCCAGAACGGTCGCCAACTCATCGAGTCCTTCTGCAAGTGGAGTTGGATCGAGGCCGAGGGCGCCGACTGCCTCACGCAGTTGCCTGCCGGTTTCGACTGAAATAGCTGCGGCGTTTAGAGCTACGTCAATCTGAGAATCCGACAGACCGAGGGCCCGCAGTTCCTCAGATACGCCCCGCGGTCCGATCTTGTCGTACTTGTCGAGACCGCGCAGAGTTCCCTCAAAGTCTTCAATACCCGCACTTGTTGCGATGCCTTGAAGGAGCTTACGGTTGTTGATCTCCATCAACACCGGGCCGATATCGAGCCCTGCGAATGCATCAAGCATGACCTCCCCGGCCTCGACCTCGTGATGCAGACCAAGGTTTCCAGACCCCACGATGTCAATATCGGCTTGTGTGAACTCGCGGAATCGCCCCTCTTGAGGACGCTCGCCACGCCAGACTTTCTGTATCTGGTAGCGCTTGAAAGGGAAGGTAAGGTCATTCGAGTTTGCCAGAACGTAGCGGGCTAGCGGCACGGTGAGATCAAAATGCAGTCCCAGAGTGTCAGATCGGAGAGGAATAGGCCCTCCAGAACGTGCAGATTGAAGTCTCTGTAGCACGTACACTTCCTTGGACGTCTCACCCTTCGCCTCGAGGGCAGTAAGTGGCTCGACTGACCGTGTCTGTATTCCTGCGAACCCGTGTAACTCAAAAGTGTTCCGTAGGCGGTCCTCAACCATGGATTCAACTGCACGTCCTGCTGGAAGTAGTTCAGGAAACCCAGAGATGGACTTCTTGCTCACGTTGCCTCTTTACGGGGTCGGCTATCTACGTCGCTGGGCACGTAGAACAAATGGATTGGTTTGCAGCTCAGTGCCCCAGCGTGTCTGGGGACCGTGTCCCGGCAGAAGCACCGTCGCCGGATCGAGGACGTCTGCAAGTGTACGGAGGCTCTCACGCATCACGTACTCGTCCCCTCCGGGAAGATCAGTGCGGCCGACTGAGCCCGCGAAAATAACGTCACCGGACAGTGCCATTGGAGCGTCTGTCGGGGTTGGGGCGAAGAGAAATACCGATGAGCCCGGTGAGTGTCCCGGGGCAGGAATGACACGAACTGTGATGCCCTCTACCGGATTAAACTGCTCGCTCCCTAGCGGAACAACCACCTCCGGATACTGCCACTCCCCTATCCCTAGCGCAGATGCGCGCATGCCAAGGGCTCCCATGGGGTTTTCTATCAGTGCTAAGTCAGGCTCAGGAATATAGACGGGCCTGCCAGCGGAGACCGTAGCGCACTGCCAGACATGATCAATATGCCCATGGGTCAATAGCACAGCGCCCACAGCAAGATCATGGCTTTCCAGTACCTCGCTGACACCTTCTGCTGTGCCTGGGCCCGGATCGACGACCAGTGCTTCCTTGGAGCCCTCAAGCCACATCACATAACAGTTTGCATCAAAGAGTGAAGCACCTACGACTTCGATTTTCACCAGTAACCCCGGGATTCTAGTCAATCGATGACTGAATCTGTTCCAACCAAAGAACCTTCACTTTGAGGGCAGCATCAGTTTCTTCAGCCAGCTTCTCGTTCCCCGCCTTCTCAGCGGCTTCCTTAGCTGCTGTTAGGTCTGCGATTGAGTCTTGAAGCTGGGCCAGCATTCCCTGTGCTCGGGCTCGTGTCTCAGGATCGGACCGCTGCCACTCCTTGTTCTCTGCCTCGCGGAGCTCGCGCTCTACAGCACGGAGCCGACCCTCGATACGGGAGACATCCCGAGACGGGACCTGGCCCACGTCTTCCCACTTGTCTTGGATGTCACGTAGTGCCTTCTTGGTTGCCTCAATGTCGGTTATGGGCAGCAGGGCCTCGGCCTCGGATGCGAGTGCTTCCTTGAGGGCGAGGTTTGCTCCGAACTCAACGTCAACCGCTGCTTCGTGGTTGCGCCTCTTGTCGAAGAACACCTGCTGAGCAGCACGGAAGCGAGCCCATAGGGCATCGTCTTCCTTGCGAGAGGCGCGACCAGCCTGCTTCCACTGATCCATAAGGCCACGGTACTTGAAGGCGGTGTCACGCCAGTCGGTGGAGTCCTGCAGCTCTTCGGCCTCCTTGATAAGGCGTTCTTTGGTTGTCTTTGTGGTTGCCTGTCGAGCATCCAAGGCTGAGAAATACTGCCTGCGGCCGCGGTCGAATGTTGTGCGCGCCAGCGAGAAGCGCTTCCAGAGGGCGTCCTCGTCCCCCTTATCAAGACGGGGTCCTTGCTGCTGGTAGAGCTTCCACTGGTCCAGGAGTTCGCGCAGGCGGGCTCCGGAGTTCTTCCACTGAGTTCTCTCCGATGGCTGAGCTGCAATCTCTTCGGCCTCCACGACGATGGCAGTTCGCTGTTCCAATGCGGCGACCTTGGCTGCTGCACGTTCAACTCGCAGAGCTTCCTTCCTAGCAGTGACCTCGCTGGCCAGGCCCGCTACTCGCTTACGGAGCCCGGGGAGGTCACCAATTGCGGCTGGCTCTTTCACCTGGTCCTCAAGAGACTTCAGAGTGGAGTCAAGGTCCCGTGCGGAAAGCTGCGGCATCCTTGCCTCAAAAAGGTTCACCGTGGCAACGAGGTCCTCATAGCGCCGGGTGTAGAGCGCGAATGGCTCCTCAGGCAGGCCATCGGGATATGCCCCCACGATTCGCGCATCATCTCCATCCTTAGCCCAGATGTTCCCATCGGCATCCGTATAGCCGAACTCAAGGGTTTTCACTTCCTGGGGCTTCTTCTCAGAGACCGGAGATTGGTCTTCTGCGGGAACCTGGGGCTTTGCTTGCTCAGTCAAAGTAATCCTCAAGAGTTAGGCCAATGCTATTGGCGTACGATTGCGCGTCGTGTGCACCACTGATATGCACACAGCAAACATACTACCCGCCAACGCACAAACGCGGAAAGCAGGGGGAGCAAGTGGGTGGCAACCTCCATTTTTTTGGGGGCGCGGCTTACACCTGCCACCGGGCAAGTCTCTAACCCCTACTTTTCTTTCTTCCTTTGTGCTGTCCCTAAGACCCTTGATGCCTCGAAGACGCCGTCAACCCTGCGCAAGGCTGAGAGCACCTGGTCCAGATAGCCCACCCCGGGAAGTCCAAAGGTGAACCGAGCGGTGGCAATCTGATCACTTGATGAGGCCATTGAACCTGAAACAATATCCACGCGGTGGTCAGAGAATACTCTGGACAACTCGTTCAGAAGGCCAGGCCTGTTGAGTGCTTTAGTCTCAACCTCAACCAGATATTGGCTGCCTGTTTGGTTCGCATCCCACTGAACCTCGATCATCCGCTCGGGGCTCGTTTCAATGAGATGCTGCGCATTGACGCAGCTCTCCTGGTGGATCGACACACCCTCCCCCCGCGTCACGAAGCCAACAATAGAGTCGCCAGGCACGGGTTTGCAGCAACGCGCCAGCTTAACCCAAACCTCATTGGAGCTAAGACCCGAGACGATCACAGCAGCATCTTGCGAGGAGGCGTGCGAAGAAGCAGGTGTTAGGCCAGGGGTAACCGCTTCGGAAAGCGTCTCCTCAGTTCCTGCATCGCCCCCCAGGACCTCCACCAACTGATTCACGACATGCTGGGCCGAGACATGGTTCTCCCCAACTGCCGCATAGAGGGCAGAAATATCCTTCAAACCCATGTTGGTCGCAATTGACAGAACCGCACTGTGAGTCATCAGGCGCTGGAGAGGCAGATTCTGCTTCTTCATTGCCTTAGCAATGTGGTCCCTGCCCAAGTCGATCATTTCTTCGCGGCGCTCACGCTGGAACCATGACTTGATTTTCGACTTTGCTCTGGATGAAGCCACGAACTTCAGCCAGTCTTGAGACGGCGCACCCTTGCCCTGTTGAGCAGTTATCACCTCTACCGAGTCTCCGGACTCTAGTTTGGTATCAAGGGCGACAAGACGTCCGTTAACTCTTGCACCCACTGTGCCGTGCCCTACCTCCGTGTGGACAGCGTACGCAAAATCCACAGGTGTTGAACCAGGGGGGAGCACAATCACCTGGCCCCTGGGCGTAAACACATAGACTTCGTCGCCGGCGATCTCATACCTTAGAGAGTCCAGGAACTCCTCGGGATCGCCTGTCTCCTTCTCCATTTCCACAAGGAGGCGAACCCAATCCATCTGCTCTTTGGGCGACATCCGGTCAGGTTCAGCCTGCGAGGTCGCGGCAGACTGCTTGTAACGCCAGTGAGCTGCAACCCCAAACTCGGCTCGCTCATGCATTTCACGAGTGCGGATCTGCAGCTCGACGGGTCGGCCCCCGGGCCCAACGACAGTCGTGTGCAGCGACTGGTACAAGTTGAACTTCGGCATCGCAATGTAGTCCTTGAAGCGGCCCGGAATGGGGTTCCAGCGTGCATGGGCAGCACCAAGGACTGCGTAGCAGTCCTTTACCGAGTCGACAAGGACACGAACGGCAACCAGGTCATAGATCTCGTCAAACTGTTTGCCGCGGACAATCATCTTTTGATAGATCGAGTAGTGATGTTTAGGCCGACCGCTCACCGTCCCCTTGATCCGAGCGTGGCGCAAATCTTCCTCGAGCTGGCCGATAACATCACTGAGGTATACCTCTCTCTCAGGTGCTCTCTCCCCCACCAAGCGATCGATCTCTTCGTAGATGTCCGGGTAGAGCGTCTGGAAAGAAAGCTCCTCAAGTTCCCACTTGATGGTGTTCATACCGAGTCGGTGCGCAAGTGGCGCATAGATCTCTAGTGTTTCGCGTGCTTTACCCTTTGCTGACTCAGACGCAACATACTTCCAGGTGCGCGCGTTGTGCAACCTGTCGCCAAGTTTGATCAGAAGGACTCGAATGTCGCGACTCATCGCGACAATCATCTTCCGAAGTGTCTCCGATTGCGCAGACGCACCGTAGCGAATGCGATCGAGTTTGGTCACGCCGTCCACCATCGCTGCAATCTCAGGCCCAAACTCCTCCGAGAGTGCCTCTAATGTATAGCCGGTATCCTCAACGGTATCGTGCAGCAGCGCAGCCACCAGTGTTGGAGGGGTCATACCGATCTCAGCAAGAATTGTCGCTACAGCCACCGGGTGTGTCACATACGACTCACCCGACTTACGCTTTTGCCCTTCATGCCACTTTGCAGCAGTGCGGTAAGCGCGCTCGATCTCTGCCGTATTAGCACGAGGGTGGTGCGCCTTCACGGCCCGAATCAATGGTTCGATCTCAGGAATACTGGATCGACCGCGCGAGGAGAACCACGCTAGTCCCGAGCGGACTAGCGAGCCCGATGGGGGCGTCTTAGGCCCCTCGACTACCTCGATCTCCTCCATTCGGCAATGATAGTCCTACTCTTGAGGATCTACCTCGCCGTCTTCATGAACCTTTATCAAGACTTCAACGTTTTCCCGTTCGATCTTCGCAAGTCCACCTAGGTCAACAAGTTCGAGCAAGAAGAACATGCCAACGACGTGTGCGCCCGAGTGCTCTAGGAGTGATACTGCAGCCGCCGCGGTGCCGCCGGTTGCGAGCACATCGTCGACGATGAGGACACGTGCACCTTGAGGAACAGTATCAGGCCGTACCTCCAAACGTGCTGTGCCGTACTCTAGTGCATAGTCAACCCCAACCACAGGGGGCGGAAGCTTGCCTGCCTTGCGCAAAGTGAGCATCCCGATTCCAAGCTCTGCGGCCAGTGGGGCGGCCAAAATAAAGCCCCGTGACTCCAGGCCGGCCACATAGTCAATGTGCCCTGCGTACTTCTGCGCGAGGTACTCAGTGAGCTCTGCAAAAATAGGCCCATTGGCAATCAGAGGGGTGATATCTCGGAAGAGGACGCCCTCTTCGGGGAAGTCGGGGATCAGACCAATCGCTGATTCAACCGTCTTTGCTACTTCACTCTTGGAACTCACTTCTTCCCCCTGCGCTTGCGCTTCGGTTGCGCACTCTGACCGAGGTGGTGACCCGGTTTGGTGTTGGATCGGGCAACGAGCACCTCATCTTGGTGCTTTTCACCCTCGACATGTGTCTTCTCTCGAACTTCGAGGATTGTGTCATCCACCTTCTTTGTCTTCACTCGGCGGCTCTGCATGAGAGCCAAAGTGGGAGCGGCGATGAAGATGGATGAGAACGTCCCAACAATGATTCCGACGAATAGTGCAAGAGAAATGTCTGTGAGTGTGCCTGCACCGAGAAGTAGAGATCCAATGAAGAGGATTGAACCGACAGGTAGTAGTGCGACCACAGACGTGTTGATGGAGCGCACGAGAGTTTGATTCACACCGAGGTTAACGAGTTGACCGTAGGTGTATTTCCTCTGGTCAATGTGATTCGCAGTCAGTTCACGGATTTTATCAAAAACAACCACGGTGTCGTATAGGGAGTAACCGAGGATCGTGAGGAATCCGATGACAGTTGCGGGCGACACTTCGACTTGGGTGAGGGCGAAGAAGCCAACCGTGATGACGAGGTCGTGTGCGAGCGCCACCATTGCGGCCAGTGACATCGTCCAAGAACGGAAGTACACCGTCATCACCACTGCCACGATCAGAACGAAGATCAAGATTGACTGAAGGGCCTTTTGGGTGACGTCTTGGGACCACGTTGCACCCACCGAGTTTGTCTGTACATCCTCCGGTGGCACGTCGTAAGCCGCAGCCAAGTCGTTGCGAAGTTCCGTTGTCTGCGCAGTATCGAGACTTTGGGCTTGGATACGGATGGAGTCCGTCCCCAATGCTGAGACGCGAACGTTCTCGGTAATCCCATCAGCAGCAAGGGTGTCATAGGCAACCTGTTGGCTAGCACCTGGCGCACCCGAGATGATGAACTGTGTTCCTCCGGAGAACTCAATCGAAGGGTTGAGACCCCTGAAGCCAACAAGGAGAAGCGATACGATCATCAACGTAATACCGACGGTCAGGAATGTCTTGGCTCGACCGACAATGTTGTAGGACCTCTTGCCAGAGTAAAGCTCATTACCCCACTGGGAAAAACTAACCACGGCTTTCCTCCTTAACATCTGATTCTTCCCCGCTAGAGTCCCCGGTGCTCGGAGAGAGGCGCCGTCGTTCTGCCAGCGATAGTCGCGGCTCACCTGGTGCTTGCCGGACGACTGGTGGTACGTCTACAGACGCATCCACTTCGTCAGCACTGGACTCAAGGGTAGTATCCGTGATCACTGTGGGTTCAACTGCCGAGGCCGCACCCGCACCCACAGGAACTGGTACCTGTACCTTGGATTTGCGAATGGGTTCCGCGTTCAAGCGGCCCCTGTAGATCGAGCTGTTTGAAGCACCAAGGTGGGCGGGATCAAGCCCCGAGAGCTTGTGTCCCTGGCCCCAGAACTTGGTTCGCACCATCAGCGACATCATCGGGTGCGTGAAGAAGAAGACGACTATTAGGTCGACGACCGTCGTGACGCCCAGTGTGAAGGCGAAGCCTTGCACACCGCCCACAGCGAGCACGTAGAGCACAACAGCGGCGACTAGGTTGACAGCGTCAGAAATAACTAGCGTTCGCTTGGCGCGCTGCCAACCTTCTTCAACGGCAACTGAGAGCGGTCTTCCATCTCGAACTTCATCTCTAATGCGTTCGAAGTAGACAATGAAGGAGTCAGCAGTGATGCCGACTGCAATAATCAAGCCCGCAACACCGGGAAGTGAGAGGCGATAGCCCATGGTCCACGACAATATCGTGATGATTAGATAAGTGAGGCCGCCTGCAACGACGAGTGACCCAGCAGAAAGCAGCGCCAGACCACGGTACTGCCATGCCATGTAGCCCACAACCAGGAGAAGTCCGACCAGACCTGCCCAGATACCCTTCTGAAGGTGATCAACACCAAGGGTTGCTGAAATCTGCTGTTCAGATTGGACTTCGAAGTTGAGCGGAAGTGAACCGAACTGGAGTTGGTTCGCCAGCTCTTGAGCCTCCGAGGCTGTGAAGTTGCCTGTAATGCTTGCGCGACCGTCGCTGATGGGCACATTCATTGAAGGTGCGACGATAACGGTACCGTCGAGGACGACCGCGAACCGGTTGCGCGTTGCGTCGGTGTCAGCAAACTCATACAGACGCTGCGACGCCTCCGCGAACTGCTTAGTCCCCGCCGAATCGAGCTCAAGGGACACGGCATACTGTCCGGTGGGCTGGCCAGTGGCAGTAGTGTCCATTCCGGCTGAAGCATTCTTCAGGTGGGTACCTTCGATATCAACTGGCCCCAAAATGTACTTGGCATCTCCGTCAACGCCACACGTAACCATGGACGCGGCTGGATCATCCGCGATACCACCTGTGCGGTTCGCGGCATCCGTACAGTCAAGCAACAGGAAGTCACGGTAGTTCGCCTCTGTGATCCATGCCGTGTCCGAGTTGTTCTCTGGTGTCGCAACGGGTTCTTCCGAGATAACGCCATCACCGTTGGTGTCGGCCAGGCTGTTCGCGAGCTCCTCCAAAGACATCGCGGCCAGTTCCGTTTCACTCTGGGGAACTTGCGACAAATCGAGGGGAAGGGGGCTACCTGTGGTCAGAACCGGACGGAAACGCATGGTTGCTGAGGTGCGAACTAGATTCAGAATCGACTCGTCAGTGTCCCCGGGAATCGCAACAACGATGTTGTTCGAGCCCAGTGTCGAGATTTCCGCTTCTGCTACTCCAGACGCATCGACTCGTTGACGAATGATTGCGATTGCTTCATTCATGTCATCTGCTGTCACAGAACGTGCATCGGCGCCTTCTTCAAGCTTGGGAGTCAGAATGATCTGCGTCCCGCCCTCAAGGTCGAGGGCGAGTTTCGGGGTAAAGCCGGCCCCCTGCGTGAAATGGCCAATAACCAGTGCTCCCACTGCGATCGCTGTAACGATAAGCATGGAGAGCAGGGTTCTGCCCGGCCGATTCTTTTTTGTTGCCAAGGTAGTGGAACCTTTATCTGCGCGGTTTAACTAAATTCTTACTTGTTTGACTCTTCAGTTGGCTCGGTTGCGACCTCACCATCCAAATCGACGACACCGTCAAGCTGCTCTGATTCGTCCGTGCCATCAACGTCGGACTCGATCTGCAGTACATCTACCTCAATATCGTCTTCTGACTCACCCAAGGTCTCGAAAGGGGGGTCGGTTACTGCACGGATAGCAGCACGCAACCAGTAGGTTTCTTCCCCACTGGGAGTCTCGAGGATGATGACGTCGCCATCAGTATCGACAAAACGTCCAAAAAAGCCGGAGTACGTCTGTACCCAGGCCCCCGGAACCATGAGTTCGGACATGGTCTTCTCTGCTTCATCCTGGCGCTTCTTCTGCGACTTCTTGGCAAAGGAGTTCATTACGAACATGCCGCCAACAAGTACTGCCATGAACAACAGGATCTCCACGGGGGACCTTCTTTCCATCGATTGCAATGCTCACAAAGTCTAGGGGACAGATTGTGGTTTACGTAACCTGGGCGGACCCTCTATGCCGCAACTAACTAGTAAACCTCACAAAAATCAGCTATGCGCCAAAAAGGGCATCCGGTTCCGGCGGGACTAGACCTAGGTGAGCCCAGGTTTTCTGTGTCGCAACCCTGCCACGTGAAGTGCGAACGATAAAGCCGTGCCGTACCAGATAGGGCTCTGCCACTGTCTCGAGTGTCTCAGCCTCTTCCCCGACCGTGTGGGCCAACGTTGACAGGCCTACGGGCCCCCCGCCATACATACGGCACATGGCTTCTAGGACGGCACGGTCCAAACGATCGAGTCCAAGCGCATCCACTTCGAAGAGTTCAAGCGCATTGGACGCACTCTTTTGAGAGACGGTCAGCTCGCCTGCTACCTGTGCATAGTCTGTAACGCGGCGTAGCAAGCGGTTCGCAATACGTGGTGTCCCCCGCGAACGACGAGCAATCTCATTTCCTGCCCCCGACTCCAGCTTTGCACCCAAAAGGGAAGCACTGCGACCGACCACTGCCTGGAGATCGGCTACCGAATAGAACTCAAGGTGGGCGGTGTACCCAAACCGGTCCCTGAGGGGGGCCGGTAGCATGCCAGATCTTGTTGTAGCACCAACGACCGTGAATCTCGGCAGGGTGAGCGGAATGGAAGTGGCACCGGGCCCCTTGCCAACAATGATGTCAACCCTGAAATCTTCCATCGCCATGTAGAGCATTTCCTGGGCAGTCCGCGCCAAACGGTGGATCTCATCAATAAAGAGCAGGTCCCCGGGCTGAAGCGCCGACAGAATCGACGCGAGGTCGCCGGCGTGCTGAATAGCGGGACCTGAAGTGAGACGCAGTGACGCCCCCATTTCGGAGGCAATGATCATCGCGAGTGTGGTCTTTCCCAGGCCAGGTGGACCTACTAGGAGAACGTGATCCGCTGGCTCCCCACGCCCGCGCGCCGCATCGAGCACAACACTCAACTGGCGGCGAACAGCAGGTTGACCAATGAACTCGTTGAGGGAACGAGGGCGCAGCGCGGCTTCGGCTGCCCTTTCTATCTCATCACTGTCCGGAGCAATGATCCGGCTTACTTCAGGTTCCTCAGCCGGTGTGTTCAAGTAGTCGAAGTCATCGATATTAGAAGCCACGCTGAGCCCCCAAAACCGCTAGGGCGCCACGCAACATTTCTTCAACACTTGTAAACTCACCCGAGAGTTCATTTAGCGTACGTTCTGCGATGGCACGTGGCCACCCTAACTGCTCAAGGGCTGCTGCAACAGGTTCCCGCAGCGTACTAGTCGTGGTTGAACCAGAAGAGCCTCCGCCTGCAGTATCCGCTGGCAAACCCAACTTGTCACCGATTTCCAGAACCATACGCTGCGCCGTCTTCTTTCCGACGCCCGGTATCCGTGTAAGCAGCGCCAAGTCGCCTGATGCTACGCCACTGCGCAAATCATCCAGCCCAACGGTGTCAATAGCTGCGAGGGCGAGTCTTGGTCCAATTCCAGAAACAGACATGAGAACTTCGAAGCCATCACGTTCTTCCGTGGTTGTGAATCCAAAGAGGGTTAGAGAATCTTCCCGGACGATGAGGCTTGTCTGCAACGTGACTTCCTCAGAGGTAATCTGCAAAGACTTCGGAATCTCTACCCGAAAACCGACTCCTGCCACGACAATCTGCACCCAGTCGGCACTGCGGATACCGACAGTGCCTGTAAGTGATGAGATCATAGCTCCCCCTTCGAACAGTTGTACGATACCAGTGCGCACCGACAATAGAAGAAATGCCTGCCGCTACGGGGTGTTCTTCCTCTGCGTGCTGCGCCTTGGATCGACTGCTCCTCGCCGTTTTTGCATTGCTTGGGCTTGCGCCCAAGCCAGCTGGGCTGGAGTAAGTGGAGCCTTCGAAGAAACTTTCCCAGACAGTGACACTTCCACGGCGCTATCAGATCCGCTACCCAAGAGGCCTGTCCCCCGCCATGCATGACAGATGGCGATAGCTAGAGCATCCGCTGCATCGGCGGGCTGTGGGGGCGCGGACAGTGACAGGATGCGTGCGACCATGTGCTGGACCTGAGCCTTCCCTGCTCTGCCCGATCCGGTGACTGCCGCTTTAACCTCGGAAGGCGTATACACAGCCATGGCAAGTCCCGCGCGTCCCACTTCCACCATTGCGGCACCCATAACCTGGGTAGTTGGCGTCACTGACTGAAGATTGTCCTGCGTGAACACACGCTCGATTGCAACTACCTCAGGTTGGTACTTGCCAATGGCCGCTGCGATTGCATCTGCAATATCCCTGAGGCGGAAGTGGGTGGCCAGGGAGGGGCTGGTTCGAGCCACTTCGACTCCAACCAGTGTGGCCCTCCGTGAATCATCGACTTCCACGGCCCCCAAACCACAGCGCGTGAGGCCGGGATCAATTCCCAGTACTCTCACTGCCCGGTCTAGTCCTCTTCCTCAAGGGCCGCTGCTACCTCTTCTGAGATATCTACATTTGAGAACACGTTTTGCACGTCGTCGGAGTCATCCAGAGCATCGATCAGCCGCATGACTTTCTTTGCGCCCTCAAGATCCACTGGAACCTCGACTGACGCTTCAAATTCTGCTTCCGCCGAGTTGTAGTCAATGCCCGCGCCTTGCAGTGCGGTGCGGACTGCGACCATATCCGATGGATCTGAAGTGATCCTGAAAATATCGCCATAACGAACGACGTCGTCAGCACCCGACTCCACCGCCACCTCAAACAGATTGTCTTCGTCGACGCCTTCAGTGGGTACCTCGATCATGCCCCTCCTGCTGAAGAGATATGACACGGAGCCAGGCTCGGCAAGCGAGCCACCGTTCCTGCTCAGCGCGACTCGAACTTCAGACGCTGCACGGTTGCGGTTATCCGTCAGGCACTCGATCAGCAGCGCGACACCACCGGGTCCGTAGCCTTCGTACATGATGCTCTGCCAGTCAGCGCCTCCGGATTCAGCGCCGGACCCACGCTTGAGAGCACGGTCAATGTTGTCTGCCGGAACCGAATTCTTCTTGGCTTTCTGGATGGCGTCATAGAGCGTCGGGTTCGCAGCGGGGTCACCCCCACCGTTACGTGCGGACACTTCAATGTTCTTCACCAGTCGTGCGAAGAGCTTTCCACGCTTCGCGTCGATGGCGGCTTTCTTGTGCTTTGTTGTCGCCCACTTAGAGTGACCGGACATGATGCCTCCCTGTTGCAGATTCGCTGGTGATTCTACCTTGTGTAGACCGGCTTCCAGTACCGGCAAACGGCCTTGCATTCACATCAACGCGGATCGGGGTCCCTTACCCACCCTTGCGTGGCGCCGCCCTCGGCCGCCAACTCTACGTAAACGCCATCCCATTCTTTGTGCCACGCAAGCACATGTTCCGGTAGTGACAGCGGATACACCGTCTCACGCCCTGCAAGAGCTACTAGTTCCTCCGGAGAAAACCAGGCAAACTCGTCGAGCGTCTCGTTCTCCAGCGCAGTTAGGTTCTGAGACTCGACCTGTGGTCTCACTCCGTCAACACGCGCGATGAAGAAAAGCTCCTCTTGACGTGCCATGACATTACGGAAACGAAACTCCGCCTTTCGATGCATGACCGGACCTTCCACGAAACGTGCATCGAAACAGAATCCGGTCTCCTCAATCGCCTCACGAAGTGCCCCCGCACGCGGATCCTCGTCCTGCTCCAACCCTCCGCCGACCGTAAACCACCAGCGGTGTTTGAGGTCGTGCGTATCGTGGCCCCTGATCAGGAGAATGTTTCCTTCACGATCAAAAATGAGTAGCCTCGCGCCCTTTCGGCTGGGTACGCCCTCGTCGTCGGGAACCCAGTCGGGACCCAGATCAGTCATCTCCGGCGATTCTTCCCTCTTCAACGGCCAACTGACCGGCTTCCAAGTACGCTTCCCGATGAATGATCATCTCAGCTAGTGCCTTCTGTGCAACCAGGGTACGAGGGCGTGACGGTCCGCTGTTCTCAATCTGGCGTTGCTCTAGTCCCAGCCGTCCCGCGTTCTTCATGTAACCCCGCAGCGCTTTCGGGGCTGGCTTGCCGACTTTCCGGGCCCACTGCCTCGCATACTTCCTCCCCCCGGCATCGCAAACCATATGGAGCTCTTGGGTGGACAACCAACCTGTTGCCACATAGGGGTCCAAGCCTTGTCCAATACGCGGAAGTTCTTTTTTCGGCCGCCGCAGTATCCAGATCAGCCAGACAATAAAGAGTGGAACCTCAAGCAGGATGTACCAGACAAGCCACTCGATCCCCCTGCTGGCCAAGCCATTCCAAGCAGCATGAACGAAAATGGCTGCAATCCACCCCACGCCACCTCGCCAGCAACGACTCCAGATCCCCTTGGGACCTAGAAGAGCCGCGGCAACGCCGATCCCGATTAGGGATGTTGCGAGGGGATGGACGAATGGACTCATAACTGCGCGGGCAAAGATGGTCACGCCCAAGGATGAAGTACCTTCAGCGTGGGCCTGAGCAAAGTAGAGGATGTTCTCAGTGAATGCGAATCCCGCACCAGCCAAACCCCCGACTGCCACACCATTGCTGAGTGAGACCACGTACGGGCGACCCACGACAAGAATGACCACAACCCCAAGACCCTTGAGGACTTCTTCTGAGAACGGCGCCACCAGGACCGCAGCGCGGACTTCCGCAGATGCTACGTCGCCTAAATAGTGGATGAGATCTTCAAAAAGGGCTGTGTTGATAGCCGCCGCAATTGCGGTTGCGACACCGGCGCCCCATGCAGCTGAGAAGAGAAGGTATCTGAGCGGCATTGGTGCCAATGCGTCCGAGCGGGAGAGAACCCATGCCACGATCCCCAATGGGAGTAACGCAATTAGGCCGAACGCACCGGTAGAGACGAACCCGGTACTTTGAAACAAGACAAGACTGGTCGCGATCAAACCCACTACTGCGGCAATGACGATTACCGTGTCCGAGGTCGACAGCCCTCTTGCAACCCACCACGTCCGGAACCGCCCAACTTTTGCATCTGAAGAGGGCTGGGCTTGGGAGTATGGCGAGGGTGAATCGAGGTGATGCCCCTCGTCTTGCCGCTCAGATCTCTGGGCTGAGAGCCGGTACCGCTCCCAGGGATTAGGCTCGCTACTGGTCATCTATATCCACATACTGTGGCAACGGTGCTCTACCACTGAGGTGAAACACGCGTGCAATCGGCTTGGCACGGAGCCTGCGTACATTGGAGACATCCTGGTTGTGCAAGTTGCGAGCCACTCGCGCCCTGTAGGTCGCAGAAGCGAGCACGTCCAACTGTGTGTGAGTCAGGACGGACTGTTCCAGCTCCCCGCGCAGCTCGGGAGTCAACGTCGAGCGAAGTACTTGCGATAAAGAAGATTCAGCGTGGCGTCGCAGTGCCGAATCCTCTGCGCTGCCTCGACCCTGTCGTGCAAACCCTCCCAGAGAATCTTCAGCCAATGGAAACTCAGCGGCGCTCAGGGCCGCGGTAGCCACTTCCCGAAGAGCGTTCGAATCTTCCTTTGTGAGTGCTCCCGAATCGGCAAGCCTCACAGCCTCTGCAGAGCGTTTCACTAGGTGTCGATCCAAGCGGAGCCGCGCGGACGCGATTCTCCGGTGCAGTCGGTCAATCCTTGCACCATAGGTCCAAGCTAAGGTCGCAACCGTCACGATGAGAATCACCCCTCCACTGACCCACCACATCCAGGATGTCACTGAGGATCTGCCTTGCCCATCTTCGATCGAACGGTTTCGTACGCAGTGCCCGTCACGGGCGGGGCACCCCAGTCGACTACTTCCTCATAGACGGCCATGATCTGGTCGGTCACAGTTCCCCAGTCATACATCGCTGAACGCGCAAGACCGGCTGCAGCGAGGGCCTCGACGCGTTCGGGATCGCGCAGAAGCGCCCTCGTCTTTTCTGCAAGGGACTTGGAGTCTCTATTGGAGAAAAGCTCTCCGGCATTTCCATTGTCAAGGACCGCCGAAAATGCGGCGATATCCGATGCGACAACAGCGGTACCTGCGGCCATCGCCTCGACCAGAACAATACCGAATGACTCGCCACCCGTTTGCGGTGCGATGTAAAGGGTCGCCCCGCTCAGGAGGGAAGCCTTCTCTTCATCACTGATCTCCCCAAGGAGTGTGACGTTGTCTGGGTGGCGTTTGAGGACGGAGTCCAAGACCTTGGCATCCCCGCGGCCCGCAACAAGGAACCTGGCGTGTGGAAACTCTGCGAGAACTGGCTCAATTGCGCCTTCGAAGACTGGAAGACCCTTTCTCGACTCGTCAAGACGCCCGAGGAAAACAATGACGGGCACGTCGACGGATCCTTCCCATTCGGGAGTGGGAGCCGCCTCCTTGAACAAACTCGTCTCAACTCCATTGGGAATGATGATCGCATCACCACCGTGATGTTCGACAAGTGTTCGCCGCGCCTCATTCGACACAGCAATGCGGGCCGATATTTTCTCCAGCAGAGGGCGAACAAGCGGGGCGGTTAGAGTGCGGATTGTGGAGCGCTCCATAGCGGAGTGAAACGTAGCCACGACGGGCACATCGGCATTTTTTAGTGCATGCATTCCAAGTGATGGGGTGCCCGGTTCATGAATATGGACAACATCAAAATTGCCGTCTTCCAGCCACTTCTTGGTCTTCCCTGCTGCGCGCGGACCGTATGACAGCCGGGCAACAGAACCGTTGAACCTGATGGCGACAGCAGGCCCTGCAGGCACAAACCAGTCGGGGTGGTCATCGCTCTCGGAAGGAGCAAGAACTGACACAAAATGTCCGCGACGCACCAGTTCCGTTGCCAGGTCTTGGATGTGGATCTGCACGCCACCTGGAACATCAAATGAGTATGGACTGACAATACCGATCCTCACTGCATCTCCCTTTCGTTGCCTTCAGCCCTATTCTCCAGTGCACGCTTCCTAGCTCGCTCTAGCCTGGCAGGGTCCAGGTCCTTGACATAGAGCTTTTGCATCATGTGCCAGTCGACAACATGTTCTTGCATGATAGGAGCAATGGCCTCTACCCATGCCTTGGTCCATGCCTCTACTAAAGACTGTCCCGCTCCAGGAGTCGGACGAGGTATGGGGTCCGTGAAATGGAAGTAGAGCTGCCATTTGCCTTTGAACCGTCGATATGAAATATGACCGGCGATCAAAGGCCTGTCAAGGGCCTCTGCAAGCGCAGCAGGTCCAGCAGCAACGAGAGCAGCCTGAGAGCCGAGCATGACTTCAACTCCGCTTCCAGAGATATCCCGGTCAGCAAGGAGTGGCACCAACACAGAACGTCCTCGCGCCTGGTCCTTCAGTTGCTCAAACACGTGCTCACCGGGACCCACCCCGATAATCTCGAGACCAAGAGAGTTACGGAACTTGACGAACTCATCAAACAGTTCTGGTGGTTCCAGCTTCTCAGCAACCGTGAGAACCGTGCCGTAGCCTTGGGAGAACCAAGCGCCCGCCATGTCCCAGTTGCCGGAATGTGTCAGGGCTAGGACTACGGGGCCGTCCTTCATCAGGTCATGAACTGTCTCAACCCCGGGGTAAACACATGCTTGCCTGATCTCTGCTGTGGAGAATCCCGGAAGCGTGAACTGCTCAGCAAAACTCCGGAAGTACGATTGCACGCCTTGTCGAACCATGGTCTGCGAAGCATCCTGGCCCAGTAGTGCAGCATAGTTGCTTCGAAGTTGACGTACGGAACCGCCATTGCCTCGTGCGACCACTCGGGCCGCAATGTCCGCCCCGCCATAAACCAGTGTGCGCGGTAAGTGTGGAAGAATGCGCCAAGCAAAACGATAGATGCGACCCAAGTTCATGACTGTTCTAGCCCCTCGCCTGCCAGGGCGCGGTGGGCGACCACCATCCGCTGGATGACTGTCACACACGAAGCAAACGCCACCCAGACCATTCCGATTGGGAAGAGAACCTCGGGAAGCCCGAAGTCTGTGAAACCCGCACCGACGAGGACGATGATGAGCCGATCGGTACGTTCCGCAATTCCGACCTTGGCAACGACGCCGAAGTTTTCCGCCCTCGCACGCGTGTAAGGCACCACGCCAATGGCAACCATTGAAACGATTCCGGCGACAATCGTTGTTGTCCGGATGGCGCCGTCTGGCAGTCCCACAATCGCCCACCACAGCAGTGAGCCAAAAACCATTCCATCGGTGATTCTGTCCATGGTGGAGTCAAGGAAGGCACCGTACTTCGAGGACGTGCCAGTCAGGCGGGAGAGCACGCCGTCGACCGAATCCGCGAACAGGACGACTCCCAGCAGAATCCCCCCTAATCCCAGGTAGCCCCGAGCCAGAAGGCCGAAAGAAAGCCCGGCAACGATGACAGCGGATCCGTACGTCACCATGTTCGGTGTGATACCGATGCGGGCCAGCAGCTTTGCAAACGGAGTGAAGACTACGGTCGCAACCGACCGGCCATGGTTTCCAAGCACTACACGATCTCCTCATCATTCGACGGACGTTCTACAGGCCAGGCTGCCGCGAGCTTGGCGCGGGCATCCCCAAGTAGCTCTGGAATCGCTTTGGTTTGGGCAATGATCGGGAAGAAGTTGGCGTCCCCACCCCACCTTGGCACGACATGTTGGTGCAGGTGACCGGCAATGCCTGCTCCCGCAATTGCACCCTGGTTCATCCCCAGGTTGAACCCGTGGGGGGCTGCAACAAGCCGTTCCACCCGCATTGCCTCGGCGGTGAGTTCACCGACCTCGATCCGTTCATCGGTCGTCAGGTCGGTGTAGTCAGCTACATGCCGGTAGGGACAAACAAGCATGTGGCCAGAGTTGTAGGGGTAGAGATTGAGAATAACGAACGCGTTGCGCCCCCTGTGGACAATCAGTGCGTCCTCATCGTTTAGTGATGGTGCGACACAGAACGGGCATGCCGAGGCCGCCCTCGTGTCACCGGATTCGATGTAGGCCATGCGGTATGGGGTCCACAGACGTTCGAAGCCGTCTGGGGCACCCGCCAACTCGTGGCCATCTCCGGAATCAACACCGTTCTGCTGAGACATCTACTGTGCCACTGGCCAAATGTCGTCGTCGTTGCGCCGCGTCCGAATGTGATCCACAATCCTCGCCACGGCGTCATCAACGGGAACACCGTTGATCTGTTCGCCGCCGCGAAGGCGGAAAGAGACTGCATCTGCGGCTTCGTCCTCGCCCCCGGCAATCAGGACCACTGGAATTTTCTCTTTGGAAGCGTTGCGGATCTTCTTACCAAACCTGTCGGAAGAAGTATCGACCTCCACACGGACGCCCTCTTTCCGCAGTTTCTTGGCAATGTCATCCATGTAGTCATTGAAAGCGTCGGCAACGGGAATGAGTCGAACTTGAACAGGTGCCAACCACAGTGGGAATGCGCCAGCGTAGTGTTCAAGAAGAATCGCGAAGAAGCGCTCAATCGAGCCGAAGAGAGCCCTGTGAATCATCACGGGTCTCTGCCGTGATCCGTCCGACTCCGTGTATTCCAGGTCGAGGCGCTCAGGCGTGTTGAAGTCCAACTGGATCGTGGACATCTGCCAGGTGCGGCCGAGGGCGTCGCGGGCTTGCACTGAGATCTTCGGGCCATAGAACGCTGCGCCGCCGGGGTCTTCGACCAGTTCTAGGCCTGATTCCTCAGCAACCTCGCGAAGTGTTGCCGTTGCCTCATCCCAAATCTCATCAGTGCCAACGTACTTTTCGGGATCCTTGGTGGAGACCTCCAGGTAGAAATCCTCCAGTCCGTAGTCACGCAGCAACTGCAAGATGAACTCTAAGACTTCGCGGATTTCATCCTTCATCTGCGATCTAGTGGTGTAGATGTGCGCGTCATCTTGCGTGAAACCGCGGGCGCGCGTCAGGCCATGAACCACACCGGACTTCTCGTATCGGTACACGGTACCGAACTCGAACAACCTCATAGGGAGGTCGCGGTATGAGCGCCCTCGTGAACCAAAAACCAGTGAGTGCATGGGGCAGTTCATGGGCTTCAGGTAGTAGTCCTGACCAGGTTTGGTAACCTCCCCCGTTTCCTCATCGACGACCTCATCGACATGGAGGGGTGGGAACATTCCGTCCTTGTACCAAGCGAGGTGTCCCGAACGCTCAAACAATTCGCCTTTTGTGATGTGGGGGGTTGAAACGAAGTCGTATCCGCCGGCTAGGTGCTGGCGACGTGAGTGCTCTTCCATCTCCATGCGCACGGCTGCACCTTTGGTGTGGAAGATAGGTAGTCCCGACCCGATTTCATCTGGGAAGGAGAACAGGTCCAGTTCGCTGCCCAGTCTGCGGTGATCGCGTCGCTCAGCCTCTGCGATGCGTTCCTGATAAGCCCTCAGTTCATCCTTGGTGGGCCAGGCCGTGCCGTAGATACGCTGCAGTTGAGCGTTCTTCTCACTTCCACGCCAGTAGGCTGCGGACGACCGCGTCAATGCGAAGCCGTTCCCCAGGTACTTCGTTGACGGCACGTGAGGGCCGCGGCACAGGTCCTTCCATGCCACATCGCCATTGCGGCGTACGTTGTCATAGATGGTGAGCTCGTCGCCGCCCACTTCTACGGATGATCCGTCCTCGGAAGTAGCCGACGACTTGTCGGCGATCAGTTCGATCTTGTAGGGCTCATCGGCTAACTCTTCGCGCGCTTCGTCCTCGGAAACTACCCTTCTGCGGAAGGTCTGGTTCTCTTTGACGATCCGCGCCATGGACTTTTCCAAAGCACGCAAGTCCTCTGGAGTAAAAGGCTCGTCAACACCGAAGTCGTAGTAGAAGCCATCGGTGATTGGCGGGCCAATACCAAGGTCAGCGTGGGGGTTGACGTCCTGGACAGCCTGCGCAAGCACGTGGGCGCTGCTGTGGCGGAGAATCGCAAGCCCTTCAGGTGAGCCAATGGTGATCGCGGAGACTACGCCCCCGTTCGGCAGCTCTGCTGCGAGATCAACCTCCTTGCCATTGAGAGTCATTGCGACGATGTCACGTCGTTTCCCAAAGAGGTCCAGACCTGTGGTCCCAGGTTCAACTTCCTGGTCTTCTCCATCAACATTCACCACGAATGATGTCACTTTTCCCCCAGCGTCAGACTTTCAGGTGCGGTGGGCCCGCCTTGCCTGTCCAATAATAGCCGCAGCCTTGAAGACACCGACCGCCATGTGGCCCTAACCTTGAGTGCGCCACATAGAGTTCCGTAAATGTTGGGACGGAGTGGGAACTCCCATAGCCCCGGTACGTTCGTGTAGTTCTGCACAAACTGCAGCTTGTACCGGCCCACGCTGTAGAGGCTTGGGACCATCGGTGAGTGCACACCCATCAAATCGAGGTCGCACATGCCTTCTTCGGCCAGCATGCACGCCACCTCGAAGTCCAAGAGCACCGTCGCCTTGGTCTGCCGCGAACTGTCGGAGGAAGCCCCGAAGAACGCCCCAACATTCTTGCGGTAGGCGATTACCAAATCCCAGCACACCAGGTCACCGTCGATGCGGGCACCAAATAGCCGCGCGTGCTCTGGACCCAACTGAACTAGGAGCTGCCAATAGTAGTTCTCTTCATGAGGCGTGAAGCAGTCCCTCAGGGCAGTCTCTTCCAAGAGTTTGTAGTACTCGTGAAACTCTTCTTGAGTAAGCCCCGTCTCCTCCGCAATCACTCCGCCCGCTTCACCAAACAGCGTCTGGGATCGTCGTACGAGTTTGCGTCCCGCTGACGGCATGGCATCCAAAGCTGCCTGACGGTTGCCTCGTGCTCCATTGATCAAGGCTGTTCGATCATATCCGAGGACGCGAATCGGGGTTCGCAAGAAGGGGTGGACATACCATGAGTGAAGGCGGATGAAGACGATCTCCGGGTCTTCCGCTGTTACATATCGTTTGATCGCTAAGAGGGCCGATTCTTCACGTTCCGGTGGCGGCTGCTTCAACCAGACTGGGCCACGACGAGCCCAGAGGAACTTTGCGCCGCGAAGTTCATGGCTGTACAGCGATACGAATGCAAGGGGTTTTCCGTCCTCGCTAATTAGGAGTCGAAAGCGAAGAGGACTACCCATCACAGCAGCGAAACCCTCCCACGGTTCCGCCTGCTCGAGAGGTGTGCGACCGACAAGACCACTCTGGACTTGACGTAGGTCCTCTGCACTTACGGAATGGACTTCGAGCACTGCTCCTCCTACATCTGGCAATTGCGCGTTGTCGCGCCTAGCACAAGCTGAGAATACCAAGCAAGGTTGTCCTCTAAGTTCAGATTGGAAGTGGCACACGCGACGACCAGTCGGCAACCTCCTCGAGTTGCAAGGCGAGTTTCAGAAGCGTCGACTCATCCCCCGGCCTGCCTATCGCCTGCACGCCCACCGGTAGTGTGATCCCGCCCGGAGCACCGTCTGGCTGCCCCGTGCCGACAGGCATGGAGAGGGCTGGAAGGCCGGCAACGTTCACATAGCTGGTGAAAGGGGTGAACTGGCACTGCTGCATAAAGTTACGTTCCCCATCGGAGTCATCAAACCACCCGGTTGGTCGCGGTGTCATGGCGAGTAGTGGAGTAAGGATCAGGTCGTAGGGCTGGTAGTCAGCAATGATCTGTAATTCGAACTGTTTCAGTGCTGCCAGCGCCTTGGGAAGGTCGGCAGCGGGACGTGTTCTTCCCGTGCGGACAAGCCATGCGGTGAGGGGTTCGAGCGCGTCGAGCGCCTCATCTGGAACAGGGAGTGATGCAGCGCTGGCCATCCACACGGCACGGAAACTCGCGAAGTAGTCCGGGGCTGGACTCGGCTCGACGTATTCGACAGTGTGTCCCATCTCCACTGCCGCTAACAGGGCTTCCTCGAACACCCGGTTCACTTGGTAGTCGACCTCAATCTCATAGTTCGTCGACCAAGGCGACCACACATTCCACCCAATTCGCAGTGGGCGGAGAGGGGCTTCAAGACTATCCACGTAAGAGCCCGAGGCCGGAAGTCCGAGGTCGTCGGGGGCACGCAGTGCATACCTATTTGGTCCGCTAACCATCCCGTCCAGCAGAAGGGCAACATCACCAACGCTGCGCCCAAGAGGTCCCCCTACCGCGAGCCCCGCGAGGGAGGCGATGCCGGACTCCCCTGGCACTCGTCCTCGGGTTGGTTTGAGACCAACCAATCCGCATGCAGAGGCGGGAATGCGAATGGAGCCTCCGGCATCGTTGCCAGGCGCAAAAGGTAGCATTCGCGCAGCAACGGCAGCCGCCGCCCCAGAGGAGCTCCCCCCGGGATCGCGCGTCAGATCCCATGGGTTGCGGGCCGATCCTTGGGGCAAGAGATTCTCCCCGTATGCCGGAAAGCCGAACTCAGGAACGTTGGTCTTTCCCAGTGAGACCCCTCCGGCCTCGTCCATATCAACAACGATTGGTGAAGATTCCCCAGCCATATAGTCGGCCGTGAGTCTCGAACCATAGGTAGAGGTAACCCCAGCCCTATCGTTCAAGTCCTTGTCAGCGAAGGGCATGCCCCACAGCGGAGACTCGTGACGGGTAGGCCGACCTCTATCACGACTGTCGTCCTCGAGTTGACGGGCCCTATCCAGTGCACGCTCAGGCGTAACTGTCGTAAGTGCGTGAACACTCGGGTTCAGTAGGTCGATCCGCTCCAAGTAGTGCTCGGTTAGTTCGACGGGAGAGATGGTGCCTTGAGTGAGGAGTTCGCGTTGGGTGAGGGCCGGGAGTTCATGCAGTTCAACCATGTGTCAATACTCCCACGCGCACCCTCCCGCCGACGCTCAGCGAAATGATTACGTTGGGAACCGATGTGCACACCGAGTACACACCCCAGAAGCAGATTTCACCCCAACGTATACATTTCGCGAACTTGGAGGGCTAGCGCCGTCACCGTGAGTCTGGAGGGGGGTCCATCACCACAAGTCTTATGGGACCTACTATTCGCTTTGGCTCGTTCTGCTAATCGGTACCAGGCAGTCGACCTCGCCCTCACGGCGGTAGTACTCGATGTGCGGCCTCTTCGGGTCGTGGTCTGCGCGATCGAAGAGTACGTCGAATGCTGGGGCGATATCGTCGTATATGGACGGGGCAGACCCGCGCAAACGCAGCCGGAGGTAGCTCCCGCCAGGAATGACGGTTTCGTCCAGACCAAGGGGGTTATCGAAATCTCGATCGAGCCGCACAGACGACAACCGATAGACGCCATGCTCACCGTAGAAGAGTCCCATCATCTTGCGACCCTGCAGCGAGTCGAATGAGTTCTCAAAACCGGGCCAGGCAGCTTGAATCGCCGAGATATTAAGGCCAACGTCGCGACTCAGGGCAGGGGTATCGTCAAGTTCGATGACGTCGATCCGGCCGAGCGAGTGATTCACAGAGTAGTTACTCATAGACTCAAGGATAACGGGCTGGAAGTTGGAGTCTGAAAAATGATATCCCCAAAACATCCCCATTGGCACCATTTTCACGTCTGTGTGTAAGGACTTTTCGTTGGTATCATGCAGATCCTGCTGTGTGGGCCATACTGGGATCGAACCAGTGACCTCTTCCGTGTGAAGGAAGCGCGCTACCCCTGCGCCAATGGCCCGAGGTGGGTACGGGATTCGAACCCGTGTTGACGGCTTTGCAGGCCGCTACCTATCCTCTCGGTCAACCCACCATAACACTCATCAATTTACCCGACATACCACCATACGGAGAAACCGTGAGAGAGCGGATGACGGGATTCGGACCCGCGACCCTCACCTTGGCAAGGTGATGCTCTACCAACTGAGCTACATCCGCGTTTGGCACCCGAGGCGGGCGCCAATCACGAGGCAAAACTCTACCCGCGGCTTTGACACTCTAGCAAGTCGAGGGAGGTAGACGACATTGGCGAAGGAGGCTGCGCAGCTAGAATTGAAAGCTATCCTAGGGCTGGCGGCAAATGGGACTTCTGCTTGTCGCTGCATGCACGCGAAGATTAGGCAGGCTGAAAATGGTAAGCAACTCGCACTCGACTCCTACCAAACCCATTCTCCCTGTTGTGTTTGGTGGAGATGCAGGAGCCTACGCCCTTGGGCTTGAGTGCTATGAAGCCTTTGGCGTCAGGTGCCTGTGCGTTGCCAACGAGCCTGTCGCACTTATTAAAGAGTCGGTGTTCTTTGACATTCAGCACATTGAACCGGGTGCAAGCGATGAGCAGAGGCTCGCATCCCTTACTGAGGTGGCTGAAGCAAACGGGGACAAACACCTGATTTTGCTAGCAAACTCTGACGGAGCTATCGGATTTTTCGCACGCCATCGTCATGTACTTGAAGAGCACTACCTGATACCGTCACCAACGGACGCTACAATTGCCAAGCTCTGTGACAAGGATTCCTTCGCCGAAGTATGCACAGACCTTGGGGTTGCCACACCCCAAACCATCGTCGTGAACTGCGCCGGCGCGGACGATGATTGGGAAGCACCTCTCATCGACATCCCGTTCCCAGTGGTCGCCAAAGCGTCTTCAGGCAGCGCTTACGAGAAGGTCTCCTTTCCAGGAAAAAGGAAGATCTGGTTCATATCGACTGCCACCGAGCTCAACGAGCTGTGGAGTCGCCTGCGCGAAGCGGGTTTTCGTGACAAGTTCCTGGTCCAGCAGCTCATCCCAGGTGGCGATGATCAGATGCGCTCACTGACGTTCTACGTGGACTCGTCCGGCGAAGTGAAGCTGCGGAGCTCAGCCCAGGTATTATTGCAGGATCCGTCTCCAACCATGATTGGGAACCCCGTGGCAATGATTACGGAGGCTCTTCCTGAGCTTTGGGAGTCTGCCGAGAGGATTCTGAAAGCTGGCCAGTACACGGGCTTCGCTAACTTTGATATCAAAGTCGACCCGCGG
Source organism: Schaalia sp. JY-X169 (assembly GCF_014069575.1). Taxonomy (NCBI): domain Bacteria; kingdom Bacillati; phylum Actinomycetota; class Actinomycetes; order Actinomycetales; family Actinomycetaceae; genus Schaalia; species Schaalia sp. JY-X169. The sequence goes on along the minus strand of NZ_CP059675.1, from coordinate 1,263,430 downwards.
GATGACAAGCCGTACTTCCTAGAGGTCAACCCCCGCATTGGACGCAACTCCTACTACGTCGTGGCCGCGGGAGCGAACCCAATGGAAATCATGGCAAACGACCTCATCGACAAGCGCGCCCAACCTCGTGTAGATGCCGTTAGTCCGGCCCTTTACACTCTGGTTCCGGTCTCCCTTATCAAGAAGTACACCACCGATCCCATCCTGCTCCAGAAGGTGCGTTTCCTGGTGCGGGAGCACCGAGTCGTCAACCCGTTGCGCCGCCCGGTTGAGAAGAACCTGAAGAGGAAGGCAATCGCACTGGGGCAGACCTACAACTATTTCCGAAAGTTCCACCGCTATTTCGAGACAGGTATCTAGGAGCGGGATTTGCGCGCTCCAAACTTAGGGCACTTTGGCAAAGGACCAGATCACTGCACCTGAGTCATCCAGGGACGGGATTGCCAGAATCCTCCCGTTGACATACGGAATTGATATTCCTGGGGCGTCTCCAATGTTGCTGATACCGAGCCCTTCGGCGTCCCACATGAACATGGAACCGTCACCACCGTAAGTCCCGTTACCCCACACGAGGACGTCGCCACTTATCGATGTCTGCGCCCAGGCTGAAAGCGCATTAACTGCAGCTGCTAGACGCTGTTCACGCATGCTCCAGACTAGAATCCAAGCGCCCTCCCCGTTCTCATTTGTTGCCGTGACAGCAACTTGATCTCCATCGGTCGAGATTGCGCCAATCCCCCACCCTGGTGTTGAAACTTCGAGAACCGGCGCGGCCTCACCAACGAGTGTCCTTTGATTGTCGATCCACAGTGGTCCAGTCCCGGTAACAACAGGACTCGTGCCGTTAGCCACCAAAGTGACTTCGCCGGGGTTGGTATTCGCGACCCTCGCAATCACCTGAGTCCACACCCCCAGCTTTGGGGTTGCGCTTGCGGCGACGAGCGCATCCGGGAAATCTGTACCCGTAGATATCGCAACCGGTGATCCGGCTGGGAACTCCCCTGCGATTGCGCGTGCGGTGCCATATCTGTCCGTCCCAGCAAGCCTGACAATCTCGGTGGAAAGAAGCGAGAGCTGCCGCTCAACATTGGCGCCTACTGCACCCGTTCCTCCGCCGATATAGATGGTCTTTGGGGTGAGCCGCTGTATTTCATCGTGAACGACTGGTGGTAGTGACTGGGCCGATGTGAGCAACAGCGGTCCCCCGGCGTAGGCAGCAAGTGCGCCCAGGGCCAATCCGTCTGAGTACGACGTTCCAGAAGCAATGAATACCGAGTCAGCATTTCCGTTCGGAAAGAGTCGCTTAGAGATCGCCACTGCGGTTGCATACCTGTCGCCTCCGGACGCCCTCTGTGTCCCGCGAATCAGCGGCGTGGCATCTGCAAATGAGCCCTGAGGAAGGACCTGTGCGGTCAGAGCATCTTCGGCTCCGGTAGGTTGAACACCTTCTTCTGGGCCGTAACTTAGGTGCTCCAAGTCTCCGGACATGCTTTGGTCGGTGTCAACCATGGTGGCATCAGGATCCGTTAGAGTCTCTGCTTCTTCCCTGTTCTCTACTGGGTTATCGTCGGGGCCTACCACGGGTAACTCCCCCGTTTCGGAGCCACTCGTAGGAGTTTCCCCTTCTGGCTGCAATTCCACAGGACTCGGTACGGGGGACATGCCGGAAGAAAGTGCGACAGTCTAGATGCAGGCGAGCAACAAGTGGTCGCTTCGCACGTAGATCACCATCCTATGCAACTGTGTTCAATACCACCACAGCCTACAATGTGGCGAGGTTACTGACATAGGTGAAAGCTCGATGCCGCCGCGTATGGCATTGCAAAACAAATACGGGGAGTCGCTATGACTCCCCGCTTGCGTGTACCACCATTTCTGAGTGGGCCGTACTGGGATCGAACCAGTGACCTCTTCCGTGTCAGGGAAGCGCGCTACCGCTGCGCCAACGGCCCGAGCGGACAACGGGATTCGAACCCGCGACCCTCACCTTGGCAAGGTGATGCTCTACCAGCTGAGCTATGTCCGCAGTGCTTTTCCGACGTTATGCCGGACGAGCAGATGTAACTCTATCAGCGCTGGACGCACCATCCAAACTGGCACCTAGTCAGCTTTTTCACGTTGGGAAATCCGACTCTTCAGCGTGTTGAGCTTGGTCTTTCCATCTTTCAATACTTCAAGCGTCCGGTAGGCGGTTCGGTTCACTGGGATGTCATAGGCGGGAGCTACTTCGCTGATTTCCTGTGCGAAGCCCGATTTGAATGCAGTCAGAGCATTCAGTGAAGGGGCGAGGTCGGAACCCACGCCCATCAGGTCCATTGTCTTGTAACCTTCCGCCCCGAGATCGACGAGTGCCGCATAGAGCACTTGGATGGAAGCCTCGTGTTCACGACCCTCAGCGTTGGCGGCGGCATAGTAGTAGACGGCCTCGGTGCCCGACAGGGTGAAGATTGCGAACCCCACGACTCTCCCGTCCACGCGACCCGCGTACAGCCGCCCATGGTCGCGCTTGAGCGTGCGCAGCATGTTCTGGTAAACAGACTTGGACCAAGGCGTGAATCCCTGCCTCGCCGCTGTCTCCGCCATAATCTCGTAGTACTGCGTAAAGTCTTCGAGCGCCAGCTCCGTCTCATCAGCGCAGTCCACAGGAGTCTTCTTTATTGCGCCGCGAACCTTTGTCCTGGCTCGCTTCTTGAATCCCAACATCAAATCATCTGCATTGTCCTTCAAACTCACAAAGACGGTACGGTCATATGTTGTGATTTGCATGGGGGGATGCGCGCTAGGTCCGGGAAAGCGTAGATGCAGCCGTAAGAAGGCAGTGCCCTTAGCGGCCTTCTTGATCCACTTGATCATCGCCTCGACAGTCGCATTCTCCAGCTCTTCTGACTGGTCTACCAGCCAGACTGGACCGTGCTTACACCAGAGGAAGTCAAAGCCGTGATAGCGGTAGCGGGTCAGGCTGAAGATTGCGGCGGGGATCCCATCGACCTCGACCGAAAAGAAGCCAACTAGGTGTCGATCAGGAAATGTCTCTTCGAACTCCGCCCAGACCCATGTCTGCTCAATTGGCACGTTGACGTGCGCAGTAACCGCGCGTGTCCTCATTTCTTGGGCAGCAATGGGACTTATAGCAACCTGTGAAAGTGTCATTTGTCCTCCTCTTCTACAACGCTACAGCAGTTGACCTTACTCAATACGGCGTGGTTCCGTACATTTTCGACCGCGCTCCGTAGAGTTATCTGCGTGACTCGATCCGCTCCTCCGCAGGATTTCATTTCTGCACTTGGCAGCCTACGTGATGCCTGGATTGACCCGAGTCTGGTTGTTCACGAAGTCCCCGCTCCCACGAGGCTCGCCGCATGGTCTGCTGCAATTGAGATTGAGACACAAGAGAGAAACGGCGAGCAGCCAGTTGCGAAAGCAACCCTAGTCATCCTCTGTGATCCTGAACAAGAGGAAGTTTGGGGTGGACAGATTCGCCTTGTAGGTCAAGCGAGGATGAGCGTTGACGACGATCAGAGTACAGACCCGCTCCTAGGCGAAGTAATTTGGGCGACGCTTCTTCAGTCCTTGACTGATGCGGGTTCCACGCCTCTGGCCTGCGTCGGCACAGTGACCAGAGAAATCTCTCAAACCTTTGGGGGCCTTGAACTTCAAGGTTCGACTTTGAATGCAGACCTGCGCTGCTCATGGACACCGACATCAAATGACCTAAGCGCAGACCTGTCCGGTTGGGCTGAAGCACTGCGCTCAAACTCAGGGGTGCTCCCACACGGAGTGACCCGCTTAGGACACCGCATTGGCTGAAGCACCACTCTTTCGCGAACCCATAAGCCCAACGTCACCTGTGAGGGGGCCACGACCGCAGGGGGTACCTCTCACAGTCGAGTCTAAGGAAAATACTCCTTCCACAGCTGCTGACCCTGATCTTCGACTTCTTCGCTCACCCGCTGAAGGTGTTCCCGACCTAATTGACTCACCCACAGCGCTTGAAGATGCTGCGCACCGCCTTGGGAGGGACAATCAGCCGGTTGCCGTCGACACAGAACGTGCACAGGGTTACCGCTATGGAGGTGGGGCATACCTGGTTCAGCTGCGTAAGGACGAGGTCGGATCTTTCCTGATTGACTCGCGTGTGCTACCCGATTTGTCTATGTTGGCGCCCACTATGACCGGCCCATGGATTCTTCACGCAGCAGATCAAGATTTGGCATGCATGCAGATGCTGGGACTAGCCCCAGCATCGATTTTTGACACAGAAATCGCAGCACGTCTGCTCGGTTTCGAACGTTTCTCCTTAGGTGCGGTAACCGAGCACGTCCTCGGCATCACCTTGGAGAAGAGTCACCAAAATGAAGACTGGTCGCTTCGCCCACTTCCCATTGACTGGCTCCGCTATGCGGCACTCGATGTGGAACTGCTGGCCCAACTTCGGACACAGATGTCCCTACGGCTTGAGGATGCCGGGCGTATGGAGTGGGCGGAGCAGGAGTTTGTCCACGAGTTGACCCATCCGCTGATACCCCGGGATCCGTCGTGGCGGGACCTGAGGGGACTTGGGAAAGTCCGCACACCACTTGGCTTGGCTGTCGCGCGCGAACTGTGGACCGTGCGCGAAGAGCTTGGGCGGGAACTCGATGTCGCGCCCGGTCGCCTTCTAGCAACCAACGGGATAATTGCGGCAGCGCTCGCTGATCCACGTTCCAAAGGCGCGCTGACATCAATCCCAGAATTCCGCCGGACGAGGGCGCGCAAGCACACCGATACATGGTGGAGTGCCGTGGCACGGGCCCACGCACTTCCTGAGGGCGCGCTACCGGATCCGAAGACACCCCATGACCCGAAACATGTACCTGCAGCGTCCATGTGGAAGAGACTGGATCCTGTTGCGTGGGAAAGACTGCAAACCATGCGAGCACTTGCTAGTCGTGCGGCTGCTCCACTGGGAATCCAGCCGGAGGTCGTCCTCGAACCACGCGTCCAACGAGAGGTGGCATGGCGACCCCTTGCCGGTGATTTGGATGAGGCACTTCAGAGTGCAGGCGCACGCGCGTGGCAGATAGATAATCTTTCCCGAGCAATTACCGCAGACACTATCGCGTCCCTCCGTTAGCAGCACGTGTCAGTATGTGGCTATCCCTCGTCGCCTGAAAATGTCCCGGGCCTGCTCGGTCGCCTCAGCCGTGGGAGGTTTTGTCTCTTCCAGCTTGTAGTCAAACCCCAGAGCCTCCCACTTGTCGCGCCCCATCTGGTGGAACGGGAGTACCTCAACGCGCTCAAGTGAGGGAATCGATGACGCGATTTCCGCGACTCTCTCGATGTTGTCACGGTCATCGGTAAGTCCGGGAACGAGGACGAACCGCACCCACACCGGCACCTGTGCAACACCGAGGCGCTGTGCAAACTCCAGGGTTGGCCCAAGTTCCTGATTCGTTGTCCTCTTGTAGACCTCAGGGACACCCGACTTGATATCGAGTAAGACCAGGTTGAGGTTTCGCATCATCGCATCGCTGCAACGCACTCCAAGGAAACCCGAAGTGTCGATGGCTGTATGGATGTCGTTGTCGCGGGCAAACTGGAGGATCTCAGAGACCCCGCGAGGTTGCATAAGAGGTTCCCCACCAGAGATCGTGATGCCACCTCCTGTGCGGGCAAATATCCGCCGATACCTGTAGATGCGCTGGCACAACTCGTCAGTTGGAACCAGTGTCCCCCTGCGCATGTCCATAGTGTCCGGATTATGGCAGTACAGGCATGAAAGCGGACAACCTGACAGGAACGTAGTCATCCTTGTTCCCGGGCCATCTACCGCGGTGACCAACTCCCAGGAGTGAACAGACAGGAGTCGACCGGCGTGGATCATCGCCGCTTGCTCGCGGCGTTCCACATCACCTAGTGGGTCGAGGCCGTCCAGCCCACCCCCGGAGCGGCGTAAGAACGGGTGATCAGCGGGCGCGGGCGCGTACTCTCCAGACACACCATCAGACGCACGCTGCACGGCAGACATTTCTCAAGCCTTTCGGAAAGTGGAGAAAGCTTGGGCCCGACAGATCATGCCGGGCCCAAGAAGTCACATCACATGTGATCGTGGAATGTTCGGCTGATAATGTCCAGCTGTTGTTCACGTGTGAGGCGAACAAAGTTGACCGCATAGCCCGAGACACGCACGGTTAGCTGCGGGTAGTTCTCCGGGTGTTCCATGGCATCTTCCAAAGTGTCACGGTTGAGCACGTTGACATTCATGTGGTAGCCGCCCTCGCCCATGTAGGAGTCCAGCAGACCCACCAGGTTTTGCACCTGTTCGCCCTCAGTGCGGCCCAATCCTGCAGGAACGACCGTGTTGGTAAGCGAAATACCATCCTGGGACGCGTCGTAGGGAAGTTTCGCGACGGAAAGCGCTGAAGCCAACATGCCGTGGGTATCGCGGCCATTCATTGGGTTTGCACCTGGAGCAAACGGCTCGCCAGCGCGGCGGCCATCAGGTGTGTTGCCCGTGTTCTTGCCGTAGACAACATTCGATGTGATGGTCAGGACCGACTGGGTGTGTGTTGCTCCACGGTAGGTTGGGAATTGACGAATCTTGTTCATGAACGACTCAACCAGGTGAACGGCAATCTCATCGACCCGGTCATCATCATTGCCGAAATGGGGGTAGTCACCCTCAATCACGTAGTCAACAACGATGCCGTTGTCATCGCGTACTGGTGAAACCTTGGCGTACTTGATGGCGGACAGTGAGTCGGCAGCCACAGAAAGTCCGGCGATACCGCAGGCCATGGTGCGAAGGATCTCAGTGTCGTGCAGCGCCATCTCGATACGCTCGTAAGCGTACTTGTCATGCATGTAGTGGATGCAGTTGAGGGCGTCCACGTAGGTGCGGGCAAGCCAGTTCATGAGTCCGTCAAACTTCTCCAAGACGTCCTCGTACACCAGCACGTCCCCGGAAACAGCGTCCGAGGGCGGGGCAACCTGAACACCCGTGATCTCATCCTTGCCACCATTGATGGCGTAGAGGAGGGCCTTCGCCAAGTTGACGCGCGCGCCAAAGAACTGCATTTGCTTGCCGATCTCCATGGCAGAAACACAGCAGGCAATCCCAGCGTCATCGCCCCACGACTCGCGCACCAGGGAGTCCGATTCGTATTGAATCGCGGAAGTCTCGATTGAGGTCTTCGCGCAGAACTCTTTGAAGCCTTCAGGCAGCTTCTCTGACCAGAGAACCGTGAGGTTTGGCTCCGGTGCCGGACCCAAGTTGTTGAGGGTCTGCAGCATCCGGAACGAGTTCTTGGTGACCAGTGTGCGTCCGTCGTCGCCGGTGCCACCGATCGTCTCTGTAACCCAAGTGGGGTCTCCGGAGAAGAGAGCGTCGTACTCGGGGGTACGGAGGAAACGCACGATGCGCAGCTTGATGACGAAGTCATCAATAATTTCTTGCGCCTTAGTTTCAGTCAACGTGCCCTCAGCGAGGTCACGCTCAAAGTAGGCGTCCAGGAAAGTAGAGGTGCGTCCCAGCGACATTGCTGCGCCATTCTGCTCTTTGACTGCACCCAGGTACGCGAAGTAGAGCCACTGCACTGCTTCCTTTGCGTTCTTCGCAGGGCCCGAGATGTCAAAACCGTAGGACTGAGCCATTCGCTTAAGCTCTTCAAGGGCGCGAATCTGCTCCGCAATCTCTTCACGTTGCTGAATGACGCCCTCTTCTGAGAACCGTGCATTCAGGTCAGCCTTGTCAACCTTCTTGCCCTGGATCAGACGGTCAACACCGTAGAGTGCGACGCGGCGGTAGTCACCAATGATCCGGCCTCGGCCGTAAGCGTCAGGAAGACCCGTGACGATGTGCGATGAGCGTGCCTTACGCACCGAGTCAGGGTAAACATCAAAGACACCCGCATTGTGAGTCTTGCGGTAGTGAGTGAAGATTTCCTTCACGAAGGGGTCAACTTCGTAGCCGTAAGTCTGCAGCGACTTCTCAACCATGCGCCATCCGCCATTGGGGATCATGGCACGCTTGAGGGGGGCGTCAGTCTGAAGGCCGACAACCACATTGTCATCGTCGCTAATGTATCCTGCGGCGTGTCCGTCAATACGACCGGGAGTCTTCGTGTCGATATCGTAGACGCCCTTTTCACGCTCCTCAGGGAACATGCCCGACAGCGTCTCCCACACACGTTCGGTACGCTGTGTCGGTCCGGCAAGGAACGAAGCATCCCCTTCAAACGGCGTGTAGTTAAGCTGAACGAAGCCGCGCACGTCGATAAAGTCTTGCCACAAACCCGGCGTGAACCCCCGCCAGGCTTCCTGGGTAGCGGTTGAGGTGGATTCGATGGTCGTTACCATGCTGCTTTGCTCCTGGATTTTGACACTCGGCGAGGGTCTCCCGCCATGACACCAAGCTTAGGTCGGTCTGCCTCGAAAGTCCCTGAAGCCCCCCCATGCAAAGCATCACAGAGGTGGAGAATTACGCTATATTCCGCGGGAACTGTCGACTCTGACACCCAGTTTCTGCTCGGAGCTCTTGGTCACTGTGACGCGCTGCGCACCCCGCGTTGCTGCACGAACGATTCCGGCCTCATCTAGGCCGACTTCCTGGAGAATGGCAGCTCGCGTCTTGTGCGCGAGGAACACTCTTGGGATCCCCAGAATCTGAACCGGCGGCGCTCCGGCTGTGGCACAGAGCCGACCCAGCTCACTTCCCACTCCCCCGACCTCGAGCCCGTCCTCAACCGAAACCACCACGTCGAACTGCTTGGCGGCCTCAACCAGGCTTGCGCGCACTGGTAGCACCCAGCGCGGATCAACAACAGTTACGGGGTGTCCTTGTTGGACCAGGCGTTTTGCAGCAGCGATTGCTGTGGGGACCATGGAACCGACCGAGATGATCAGGACGGATGGCCCAGCCTGCGACTCCGGGATGTCGAGGGCGGAGCGCTCAAAGACGACGTCACTCCCATCGAAACTCCTCAACGCGGTGATATCCCCGGGCGGCTCGCCTTTGGGGAATCTCACTAGAGTTGGCCCGGACTGCGTTTGAACAGCCTCCGAAAGCTCCTCGCGAAGGGTGCTGGCATCCCGGGGTGCTGCGACCTTAAGGTTGGGCACCATTGCCGCGAGGGAGAGGTCCCACATGCCGTTATGCGATGCCCCATCATCTCCGGTGACACCAGCCCGGTCCAAGACAATAGTGACAGGCTCGCTGTGGAGCGATACGTCCAGGAGCAGCTGGTCAAAAGCCCTGTTCATGAATGTGGCGTAAACACACACCACTGGATGGGCGCCTTCAAAAGCCATGCCGGCTGCTGCGGTAAAACCGTGCTGCTCTGCGATTCCAACGTCGATGACTCTGTTGGGGAACCTGGTGGCCAGTGGCTGCAGACCCACTGGCGCCATCATCGCGGCTGTCACTCCCACGATCTTCGGGTCCCTTTCCGCCAGGCTCAGCAGGTGCTCAGCAAAGACTTTGGTCCAGCCAAATTGGGCTGGGGCAACAGGTAGTCCTGTCTCCGGGTGAATCTCACCGACCGCGTGAAAACGGTCAGCGATGTCCTCTTCCGCAGGGGTATAGCCACGCCCCTTCTCTGTGATCGCATGAACGATGACAGGTTCACCGAAGGATTTTGCTCGTTCTAGGGCCAACTCCATCGCGACCTCGTCGTGGCCATCAACCGGTCCGATGTACTTGATACCTGAGTCCTGGAAGACGCTTTGGGGTACAAGTACATCCTTCAGTCCCGCTTTGAGTCCGTGGAGGGCGTCATACGCGTGGTGCCCCACCCTGCCGAGTCCCAGGAGGGTTGATTTACCACGCTTTAACGTCTCCTCGTATCCCTCCGACGTGCGCAGAGCATCGAGGATCTGCGCCAAGCCACCCACTGTCGGCGCGTAGGAACGCCCATTGTCGTTGATGACGATCACGATGGGACACTTGGGGCCCTGGGCGATGTTATTGACGGCCTCCCATGCCATCCCACCGGTCAGAGCACCGTCACCGATGACGGCAACCGTCGCACCGGGTATGTGCATACGTTTCTTCTCAAGGGCGACCCCGTTGGCCCACGACAGGGCTGTCGTGGCATGGGAGTTTTCAACGACATCATGCACGGATTCCGCCCGGCTCGGATAGCCTGACAGACCTCCTTCGCGCCGCAAGTTTGAAAAGTCCTTACGCCCAGTCAGCATCTTGTGCACGTAAGCCTGATGGCCGGTGTCCCAGATGATTGTGTCCCGAGGGGATTCGAAGATGCGGTGAACAGCTAGCGCGACCTCTACGATTCCTAAGTTTGGTCCCAGATGTCCTCCGGTTTTGGCCACAGAGGCAATCAGATAGGCACGGATTTCCTGTGCAAGTCCAACCAACTCGGCTGAAGTGAGCGTGGAAAGATCACCGGGAGAGCTAATGCGCGACAGCAGCGGGTACCGCCGTAACTCGTCGCGGTCACCATTCGGAGTCATCTGGATCATTCACGCAGTCTACCGAAGCGGAGTCACGAGTAGAATGCAACACAAGGTCCAGTACATCTGGGCAACCTATCGACGCCGATCATGAAGACGAGGACGCATGTCTAAGGAAACCGCCGGCTACGGAACATGGGATTCCCCGATTACACCGGAGTCCTTCACTGAACGAACCGTGAACATCACCCAGCTAAGGGTGGACGGTCCGGACATCTATTGGGTTGAGGACAACCCACAACGGGAGGGTAGATCCGTACTGTTGCGCCGGGACGCCCTCGGACAAACAATGGAAGTGCTTCCGCTGCTGGAAGGAGCACGCCTTGTCACGGTGGCCACGTCAGTGAATGGACGCGGAGGCCGTGGGTATGCGGTACGTGACGGCGAGCTGGTTATTTCGGATGGCAATGATAATCGTGTCTATGCGTTCCGAGTCAGCGATCGCAAACGTGCGCTTGTGCCCCTGACGCCACTTTCCAAGTGCGCCTACGGCGATTTTGAGATCGACCTCGCACGGGGACTGGTTTATGCGGTTAGGGAAGACCGGCGAGGTTTGGAGCAGGGGCAGGAGCCTGAACTCTCCCTTGTTTCCATCCCGCTCGATGGCTCGGCAGCTCGACAACCCGAACTGATTCGCACCATCTTCAGTGGAACAGATTTTGTCGCGGCTCCCGGACTTTCCCATGATGGTGAAAAGCTCGTGTGGATCACTTGGAACCACCCGGAAATGCCGTGGACCCAATCACAGCTTCATGTGGGTGCACTGAGCCCGACTGGTGACTATCTTTCCGATGTCGTTCTCGTCGATCATAAGGATGTCTGTGTCTATGAGCCGCGTTGGACCTTGGATGGAGACCTCATCCACGCAGACGACTCTACGGGGTGGGCGAACTTTTACCGCACCGAAGGTTTTGAGAGCCGAGTTGGTGAACCAACGGATGCGTGGGAGACCCGTTTGAGGACGCGCGCCCTCCACCCCTCTGACCAGGCATTCTCGCAGCCTCACTGGCAACTTGGTTCTCACACCTACGACAACCTTGATCACAACCACCTGGTTTGCACGTGGTCCAAGGACGGGGAAAAACACCTGGGGACGATCCAGCTTGATAACGGATTGCTTGAAGAATGGCCTTTAGGATGGTGGCCCGTCGGCAATGTTGCTGCAGATGCTGGCCGTGTTGTCTTCCTGGGCGATTCTGCGATTGAGCCAGATTCAATCGTTGAGGTCCGCGATCGTGAGCCCGTCTTAGTCAGACCCTCCTCGGAGATGGAGGTTGCACCCGGCTACATTTCTCAAGCCGCAAATATCATTTGGAAGAATCAGGACGGCACCGCCGGGCATGGCCTTCTCTACCTCCCACGTAGTGAGGACTTTGAGGCTCCAGATGGGGAGCGTCCCCCACTGCTCGTCTCGGTTAACCCAATGCCGACGATGGCAGCACATCCGGGAATGGACTTTTCAGCGCAGTTCTGGACCAGCCGCGGCTTCGCGGTGCTGAAGCCAAACCCACGCGGTGCAACAGGTTTTGGGCGTGACTATCGCCAAGCTCTCTCCGGTCACTGGGGCGAAGTGGACGTGACTGACTGCCTTGATGGGGTCCGTCATCTCATCAATGAGGGCCTTGTGGACCCTCAGCGGGTGGGAATCCGCGGGGAGTCATTTGGGTCCGTCACTGTCCTCAGTGCCCTGGAGAAGTCGGATCTGTTCTCCGCAGGCGTTGTCTTCGCGGGTGCGGGTGACCTTCGCGATCTTGCGCGTAATGCGCACAAGTTTGAAAGGAACTACCCGGGTCGACTGGTGGGTTCGTACGAACTTGACGATCCGGCCTGGTCCCGTGTTAACCCGTTGGAACACCTTGAGGAGATCTCTGCTCCGGTGCTGTTCATGCACGGTGGCAAGGACCCTCTTACTCCCGTCGGGACTGTCCGCAAGGCCGCGGAAGAACTTCGCTCCATGGGCAAGCCCGTTGCTTTGGAGGTGTTCCCAGAAGAGGGACACAGGATTCTGCACGACCGTTCGATAAAACTGGCCTGGGACACAGAGCTTGCCTTCTACGGCGAAGTATGGGGCTTCGGGACAACATCCGAGGTCGAGGTCCCGATTTCAGACTAGTATCCGCTACGGAGCAGGGCTAGAACCCAACAAGTGGGGGTCGAACCTTTGAAGTTCGACCCCCGCCCGCTCCTTGAGCATGCAGACCCTAGATGCTAGATGGTTGCGTCTTCCTTTGCCTTCAAACCACGCAGGACATACTGCAAGATTCCGCCATTACGCAGGTAGTCACGTTCGGCTGGGGTATCAACCCTGACGCGTGCATCAAACTCAATGCGCTCACCGTCCTCGCGTATGGCCGTCACCCGGACAGTCTTGGGCGTCCTTCCCTGGTTGAACTCTTCCAAGCCGACGATGTCAAAGACCTCAGAACCGTTCAACCCCAACGTATTGCGGTCTTCACCCTCTGGGAACTCGAGCGGAAGCACACCCATGCCGATCAGGTTGGAACGGTGAATACGTTCGAACGACTCGGTGATAACTGCCTTCACTCCAAGTAGCGCGACTCCCTTGGCCGCCCAGTCTCGGGAGGACCCGGAGCCATACTCTTTCCCCGCGAGAACGACTAGGGGAATCCCCTCGGCGATGTAGCTCTGTGCCGCATCGTAGACAGCGGTGACTGGCTGATCCGGCTTGGTGAAGTCCTTGGTGAATCCGCCCTCGACCCCGGGAATCATTTCATTGCGAATACGAATATTTGCGAATGTTCCCCGCATCATCACTTCGTGGTTACCACGGCGGGAACCATAGGAGTTGAAGTCGCGGACGGCAACACCATGGTCCAGCAGGTAACGCCCCGCGGGAGAATCAGCCTTGAAGGAACCAGCCGGAGAAATGTGGTCGGTGGTGACTGAATCCCCAAGTTCCAAGAGAACCCGGGCGCCAACGATATCGTGGAGCGGCTGCGGCATTGTTGGCATGTCCTCAAAGAATGGAGCACGCCTCACATAGGTCGAGTCATCTTCCCATTTGAACGTTGCACCATCAGGAGCATCGAGTGAACGCCAGTGCTCATCACCCGCGAAAACGTCCGCGTAATCCTCCAGGAACATCTCCCGGTCAATACTGGAATCAATCGTTGCCTGCACCTCCTCAGGTGAAGGCCAAATATCGCGCAGGTAGACGTCATTTCCGTCGGGATCCTGCCCAAGTGGATCGTCCTCGAAATCGAAGTCAACTGTCCCAGCCAACGCGTACGCAATGACAAGAGGCGGGGATGCCAGGTAGTTCATCTTGACGTCCGGGTTAATGCGCCCTTCAAAGTTGCGGTTCCCAGATAGCACAGATGCGACCGAGAGGTCATGTTGGTTGACGGCGACCGATACCTCTTCAGGCAGTGGCCCCGAGTTCCCAATACACGTTGTGCAACCATACCCAACCAGGTAGAACTCCAAGGCTTCCAAGTCCGGCCACAGCCCGGCCCGCTCAAAGTAGTTCGTAACAACCTGTGAGCCTGGGGCAAGCGATGTCTTCACCCACGGCTTGACCCGAAGCCCCAACTTGTTTGCGTTGCGCGCCAAGAGGCCGGCCGCGAGCATGACCGAGGGGTTAGAGGTGTTCGTACAGGAGGTGATCGAAGCAATCACGACTTTTCCGTGATCGAGCTCAACTGTGGTCCCGTTCTCAAGGGTCACATCAACACGCCGATGCGGGCGGATGTCGGCCTCTTCGACTTCCGCTGGCTTCGTCCCATTTTTGTCGCTGCTGTCGTCGAACTCGATGGGATCTGAAGCGGGGAATGTTCCCTCAAGTGCCCTGTCCAGCTGGCTTTCCTTTACCTGCGGAGAAGCGGAGACATACGAAGGCAGAACTCCCCGGAAGGCCTCCTTGGCCTCATCAAGGGGAATCCGGTCCTGGGGCCGCTTGGGGCCGGCAATCGACGGAACAACAGTCGACAGATCCAGCTCCAAGTATTCTGAGTACTCGACCTCATCCTCTGGGTTATGCCACAGCCCCTGGGCTTTAGCATAGGCCTCAACGAGCGCAACCTGGTCCTCTGAGCGCCCCGTTAGGTAGAGGTAGTCGAGGGTGACCTGGTCGATCGGGAACATTGCCGCAGTCGACCCAAACTCGGGAGACATGTTTCCGATAGTTGCGCGGTTCGCCAGCGGTACTTCCCCGACGCCCTCGCCGTAGAACTCCACAAACTTACCTACCACACCATGACGGCGCAGCATTTCGGTGATTGTCAGAACCACGTCTGTGGCAGTTGCCCCAGCCGGAATCGCACCGGTCAGTTTGAAGCCGACAACGCGCGGGATAAGCATCGATATAGGCTGACCAAGCATTGCAGCCTCGGCTTCAATGCCACCAACACCCCATCCGAGGACGCCCATCCCGTTCACCATCGTTGTGTGAGAGTCAGTGCCAACACAGGTATCCGGGTATGCAACAGTTACGCCATCTTCATCTCGAGTGAAGATTCCCCGCGACAAGTACTCGAGGTTAACCTGGTGCACAATGCCGGTGCCCGGTGGAACGACTTTGAAGTCGGAGAAAGCTTGCTGTCCCCATTTGAGGAACTGGTAGCGCTCACCGTTCCGCTCGTACTCTCTTTCAACGTTGCGCTGCAATGCCATCGAGGATCCGAAGACATCAATCTGAACAGAGTGGTCAATAACCAGTTCGGCGGGCACCTGCGGGTTAATCTTCTCAGGGTTCCCACCCATCGTCTTGTAAGCCTCACGCATGACCGCAAGGTCCACCACACACGGAACTCCGGTGAAGTCCTGAAGAACGACTCGCGCAGGCGTGAACTGAATCTCATTCTCCGGCTGCGCCTGCGGATCCCACGCGGCAATTGAGCGCACGTGTTCGGCCGTTATATTCTCACCGTCTTCGTTGCGTAATAGGTTTTCCGCCAGTACTTTCAGGGAGTATGGAAGACGTTCCACACCCGGAACCGAGTCAAGACGAAAGTAGCGGTATTCCTTACCATCTACGGTCAATGTTGCACTTGCATTGAACGAGTCCAAACCTGCCACTGGGACCTCCTTTGGTAGTGGTTATGTTCCAACATATCGCACACCTCGCGCCTACGACCTCCGGGGGCGGGATCCGGGACGTACGAGGGCGGTGACCATCTCAAAATGATGCGTGTGCGGGAATAGATCCCAAGCACTTATTGACTCTATAACGAATCCGCCCTCGACGAAGTCGGCTAGGTCCCTCGCTCCCGAGGCCGGGTCACACGAGACGAGGACGACACGCTTAGCTGGAGATGCGCAGATGGCTTTGACAACCGCCTTCTCAGCCCCCGTGCGGGGAGGGTCGGCCAGAACCGTAGTTACCGCCCCGCGCGCCTCTGCAATCAGTTCCTCCACACCCTTACGATCTACGGTGCCCTGAAATACCTGTGCTCGACCGGCCTCAACCGCGTCGCCTAGGGTTGAGCCGGCACTGTCCACAGCATCGGAGTTACCTTCCAGCGTCAGCAGCTCTCCGTCTGGCAGTCTGTCAGCAATAAAACGGGAGAACAGTCCTGACCCCGCGTAGAGCTCCACGACAATGTCACTTGGCGCAATATCCATTGCCTCAATAACCGCTTCAACAAGCACGCTGGGTGCCTCGCGGTGGGTCTGCCAGAACGCGCCGGGACGAACTGGGAACACGTGTGTCCCGTAGCGGGTGTCGACTTCCCACTGTGATACCTCAGGTCCGGGCGTCTGAGGGTCAGAGAACGTACCGGCAGAAGTCACCACTACGGGGAGGGAACCGTTGGGAGCCTCTACCGCAATTCGCTCTCCCGGCACCCAACGCTTCTTCCACGCGGGGTCGGTCAAGACATTCAGGCTTGCAATCTCTTCAGAGGCGATCGGTAGGGACCTCAATGGAACCACGGAATGAGAACGGTACTTGCGCATCCCCGGCTTACCCTGCGCGTTGACGACAAGCTGTAGACGCGTGCGACGTCCAAGGAGCATCTCATCGGTAGAATCACCCGGCGTTGGGCGAACAGGAACTAGGACCTCACCCTCTTGCGCTCCGGTTACATCAAGCACCTGCTCTACGACCTTCTCACCTCCGATACGTTGTAGCTGCTCAGTCAGAACCTGGCCCTTCCAGTCCCGCTGGTAGGAGGGCTCCACGTGTCCAAGTTCAACACCGCCGACACCACCACCAGCGGCCTCGGGCCAGATGTGAGGGACCCGGTGACGCGACGGTTCAATCACCTCCACAACATCTGCCCAGGCAAATCTCTTATGTTCTGATGACAAGCGGACCTTCACCACCTCGCCTGGCAACCCACCCCGCACAAAAAGCGTCCTTCCATCGGCCGCGTGCGACAGACACGCTCCTCCGTGGACAGGTTTCCCCAGTGTGACCTGCTCGTACGCTGTTCTGGCAGAAGCCATGTCCTCATCCTTTGTCTGTAGGTGTTGCGATCGTGAACGTTACCTTGCGAACCCAAGCGTACAGTTCGTAGTTCTAGTGGGCTCCACGATGGTACTTTGGTACCGTGCATTTCGTGATCATGGGTTGCGGCCGAGTTGGTGCCATGTTGGCGGACGAACTAGACGCTCAGGGGCATTCAGTTGCCATCATCGACCTCCAGTCCAGCGCTTTTCAGCGTCTGGGTCCAGACTTCTCCGGGCAGCGCGTCCACGGCAACGGTTTTGACCGCGCAACACTTAAGAAGGCTCACATTCAAGAGGCCTACGCATTCGCAGCGGTATCCAATGGTGACAACTCAAACATCATCGCAACTCGTACCGTCAGTGAAGCATTTGGAATCCAAAGAGTCGTGGCACGAATTGCCGATCCTGAGCGCGCAGAGCTGTATGAGCGTTTGGGGATTCCGACGGTAGCCTCGACCCGCAGAACTGCAATGGCTGTGCTCCAACGCATGGTTCCGCCAAATGCTGAAATCGTTTGGACAGGACCGACGGGGGCTGTTGCGCTCATTGCTGCTCGACCGACTCAGGCCTGGTATGGAGTACCTCTGCAGACGGTCGAGGCAGCGACAGGCGGCAGGGTGGTCTTCGTCTCGAGGCTCTCGAAGGTCCTCGTTGCGCAATCACACATGGTGGTGCAAGAGAACGACCAGTTGTTCATTGGGGTCAACGGCACGAAGGCGGCGGAGGTCCGCGACACTCTCACTTCACCCCCGCCCACAGCTGCTCTGAAAGGGAGTGCTCAAAAGTGAGAATTCTTGTCGTAGGAGCCGGTGCCGTCGGCCGTTCGATTGCGACGCAGCTAATCACACACGGCCACGATGTTGTCATCGTTGACCATGATCCCGACTCAATCAAGGTCTCATTGGTTCCCGATGCGGACTGGGTACTCGCAGACGCATGCTCCCCAACTCAACTGGAAGAAGCGGGAGCACGCGATGCCGATGCAATCGCTGCCGTAACCGGCGACGACAAGGTGAACCTAGTGGTGTCCCTCCTCGCAAAAACAGAGTTTGGCGTTCCGCAGGTTATTGCCCGCGCCAATCACACAGCCAACGAATGGATGTACGACGAAAGCTGGGGGGTCGATGTGCTGGCCTCGACACCACGGATGCTCACCACCCTTGTAGAGGAAGCAGTGTCCGTGGGCGAGATGGTCGGGCTCTTAGCAATTGGAAGCAGTTCGACTTCCGTCTATCAAATAGAAATACCACGAGGATCTGCCATCGTTGGCGCGTCCCCATCAGTCATGCCTATGCCCGGTGGGCTCATTCTTGCTGCCATTGTCAGCAGTGGCGAACCGATCTCTCCGGCTCAAGTACAAGAGATTGCCGCCGGTGATGAGCTGATCATCATTTGTGGACGAAACTCTGACCAAGAGCTCGCTGCACTTGAAGAGCTGGTGTCCTAGCCGGAGATTTCGCCGGGATTGCTACCGGCATCTTCTCCACTCTGCTCGGATTCTCCCTGGTCAGACTTCGGCACGATCCCACGCAGAAGGATCCATGTCACCCAACCTGCAACAGCAAAAAGTGGCAAGCCCATGACCAGCTTCAGTACGCCGAGGCCGACAACATTGCCGCCAAAGTAGAGGGGTGCTTGGACTGCAAGCCGCAGGCCAAAGACTGCGACCCACACCCAGGTCGCGTAGGCACCCCGCTTGCGGAGCAGAGGTGCCCATGACGTTGACTTCCAATCGTCCGGGAGTCCGACAAGGAGCTGCATAAGCAAGGTCAGAGCAGGTCTGCGCACAATGAGCGAAACCACCATCGCGACCAAGAAGGCGGCATTCGTGATTAGGCCCCAGGCGAAGTAGTTCTCTGCTCGCCCGGAAAGAGCCGCCCAGACAACACCGATGATTACTCCGAACATCCCGGTGAATGCCTGGGTAATGGACGTTCGCTGGATGAGCCGCACGATGATGAAGATAGCTGCGATCCCGCCTGAAAGACCAAGTGGCCATGCCAGGCTGTGCGTGACCACGTAGGCCACCACAAAAACTAGTCCGGGAAGCAGCGACTCAACAGCTCCGCGCCATCCGCCTATTGACTCGGCGATGGAGAAATCCTGGTTATCAAGTTGGGCCGCCCAGCCCTTACCCGCCGTCGGGGAGCTAGTGTGCAGGACGCTCTCTTGGGGGCCGGTCGGCTCCTCAATTGCCACAACTCCACCTTCTCTCTAGTGCTTGGAAAACTACGATTTCAAGTTGGGGCTAATGATCATGTACGAGGGGTCCAGCATCTTCTTGATCCCTTTCACCTCTGTCACGGTACCGGTCAGCGCGAGAGCCGTCCCGACACCAATACCCGGAAGTTCTCTCCGACCGTGCCAGACAGCGGTCAAATTATCGCCCTGTTCATCTTCGATAGCTACTACTACCGAGGTCGAACCATCGACCTCGACCGAACTGACTTCTCTTACCAGACCAGCGACGGTGGACCTTCGGCGAGGAATGCACGAGGAGATTGGTTGCCTCTCCGGGACCAGTGTGCACGCGGCAAGAGGATCTACTTGCTCGGTCTGCACGCTCGCGGCGCTCCCCGTTGGGAAGAGCCTTCGCGCGAGACTACCGAGGTCCATCGACCGCAGCCGTATCCTTGGGCAACGTGAGTGGCAGGACCTCAAAACGGATTCTTGGAGAATCGCCACGGTGGACAATCAGTTGATCGATTAGCTGCTCACAAGCAGCCATCTGTGCCTCATCCCCTCCGGCCGCAGCCCCTGCGACATCGAGACGAGCCACCCATCGAGGACCTTCGACACCGATAATCCTCAGTGGCGAGAACCCGCGTGTTCCGTCGGGAAGGACTGCCGCCACCTTAGCGTGAAGCTCCGTGCCGTAAGGACCAACCTGTCGCTCCACCACTCCACCTGCTGAGACAATCGAAGTCTCGATCTGGTCTGAGAGCTCGCTCCAGGCGCCGCCAGACTTTGGTGCGGCAGCAACGCTAACGGTGACTCCTGACGTCCCAAGCACAAGCAGCATCCGAAAGAGAGTGGTCTTGTCGGCTTCAAATTTTCCGCGCAACTGAAGGCCAGGAAGCCTAGGAACATAGAGCGCCCCGAGGTCGACATACCCGCCCGGAACTGGGGATCCACCAGAATCCCTAGGTCCACGTGGCATAACTTCCGCGTCTACTTCCAACTCGCTATACGAGTCATCGGTGTTCGCCCCGTCGAGCCCCGCGGGTTGTTTTGCCTTACGACGAAAAAATGCCATTCGGCACCTTCTTAAGCAACGCAATCCAGGCACATCGGTGCACCCGGATCGCTTTCTGGGGAGAGCTGCGAAATATGCTTCACCAAGAAGCAAGAAACGCAGGTGAACTCATCTTCCTGTGCGGGTACAACCAGCACGGTGAGCTCCTCTTTAGAGAGGTCGGCACCAGGGAGCTCAAAACTCTCTGCCGCCTCATTCTCATCTTCGTCCACATCATTCGATCCGATATCGGAACGACGGGACTTGAGTTCTTCAATTGAGTCCTCTGAAAGATCCTCTTCAGACTTGCGAGGAGCATCGTAGTCAGTGGCCATTATTGTCCTTTCGCGACCCTGTCGTGTCTTGGTAAACCTATAGGGGCAACCGCGGGGATACTAACACCTCTGGGGCCATGTTTCCATCTGCTATCCGAACACGCCCCATAGCATCCGCAATCTTGCCCGTTAGTTTGGCACCATTGGGTTGGAAAGGTGGCCCAGATGATTGTTCTTGAGTTTGTGGGACGTGATGCTGAAAGCGACGCGCTTCTTTTTGTGGACGAGGACGGACGCAAGTATGCGGCTGCGCTAACGGAGAACCTCACCGCCGCAGTAATCCGAGGCGCGACTCTCGAGCCAGTTGAAGACGAGCCAGTGCGCCGCATTACACCCCGTGAGATCCAAGCCTTCCTCAGGGAAGGTGTCTCACCCGCACAAATCGCTGCACAAACCAACACGGACATTGAGCGCATTCGGAGGTTTGAAGGCCCGGTGCGAGCTGAGATCCTCCGGTCGATCGACCTAGCGTTGTCTTCTCCAGTTGGTTCCGATACAGACGGGCCAAGGCTTGGCGAACTCGTTGTCGATCGGCTAGCAGAACGCGGTGTCGACACCGACCAGCTCTCCTGGCAGGCCGCGAAGCGCGGTAACTCGGCGTGGGAGGTCTCGGTTGTTTTCATTGAGGATGAAGTCGAAAAGTCTGCCACTTGGACCCTCTCCGACCTCACCAATACTGCCGCAGCGGCCGATGATGCGGCCCGTAGTCTGACTGAGTCCGCACGTAAGCCAGAGCCTGTGCGCGCCCTCTTTGCGCCGGTGGCTTCTGCGACAATCGAGCCTGTCAGTGATACAGGAGATCTCCTCCTAGACCGTCAGGAACAACTCTTGAAGCGCCTCAGTGCTGCACGTGGCCGAAGGCAGCCGGTGATGATGGGCTTTGAGAATGATGAAGAACATCTCGACACGGTCCCTCTGGTGCCTGTTCTGAGACCCGATGATTCCGCTTCGCTCCCTGCCGAGACCCACGCTGAAGGGGCCACTGCCGGTGCGGCTAGTCCAGAACCCAGCCGGGATGATTCTGAGTCACTAGACTCCTCTGAGTCCCAGGAGCAGCTCGAACTCACTGCGGAACCCATCGCTGACCGAGATCTTCCCGTAGTCAAGAGTGCAGAAACCAACAAGAAGCGCGGCCGGACCCCCATGCCTTCATGGGATGAGATTGTCTTCGGCTCGCGTGGAGACTAAGGCGGCCTAAACCAGTCGCCACACGGGGATTTCCATCTCAACTTTCGTCAGGGAACCGTGTACTCCGGGCATCGCTATTGAAGACGCTGTCTGAGATCGGGAGTCGACCACGACAGCGTTTCCCTTCGGCATTACCAGGAGATCACCAATGAGGTCACATCCGGGCCCAGATCCTACAATGGCGGGGATTTCTTCTCGGTTGAAGATCCAGGCCCTGTCCTCCCAGAAGTTGCGCCAACGTTCTTCGACAGCACGCTCCTCTCCCCGCTCCGCGTGAACGTGGGCCGCGCGCCCCTCCCCCGCAAGCACCTCGACACCCCGCGACAGCTCCGCGATGCGTGCAATGTCCACGCGTAGGTCAACCTCAACCATTCCGTGGTCTGCGGTCAAGATGACCTGGGCTGTGCCATCCACTGTACTTAGGAATGCTCCAAGCTCAGCGTCGAAGTCTTCAAGGGCTTCTGCCCACTCTCGAGAGTTCGGCCCGTACTTATGCCCGACCTTATCGATCCCTGACCAGTACACATACGTGAGAGGAACGTGCTTGCGAACCTCCGCGCCAGCGCAGCGGAATCTGCTACCGAGCTCCTTCGCTCCAACGAACCTGGCACCTCGCATGGCAGCATGCGTGAGTCCCGTTCCGATGAACCTCTGGTCCGTAACGACTACGCTTTCAAACCCCTGGCTTGCCATTGCTTCAAAAACTGTCTCTTCAGGCTGCCAAGTTGCCCCGTCAACGCCCTCGGCAAACTGGAGCAGGTTCATCACTCCTGATCCATGTCTGACGGAATATCCGACCATCCTGGTTTCCCCGGGTAGTTTTCCGGTAGCCAGGGAAGTTAGGGCAGCCGCAGTTGTCGAGGGCGCACATGTCTGAGCTGCGACGGGGCGGTTTGTGAGTCCGCGTAACGTTTGAGCGTGACCCAGGTGGCCCAGAAGTTGGTTGTACCCCAAACCATCCACAAGAATGACAATCACCGGCTCTCCGGTGGTTAACCCAAAAGACTCAGCAGCACTGGAAGCACCCCCAGCACCAGCGAAGGCACCCTCGGTGCCAGCATGGGCCGCAGCACTCATGATGCTTCCGATCCACAGTGGCGGCGGTGGAACAGGCGCCTGCACCCCCGGAGGAAACCCTTCTGTGCCACCCTCAACTTGACCCGGAATGTACTGGCCGGTCATAGCGTCATGGCGGTGGATAGTGCGGCAACAAACTCCATCGCATCGTCCTCGTTGGAACTGGCAGACTGCGCCCCGAAAGTCATCACCAGGCCCTCATCTTTCCCTCCTCCGACGTACCCGTGATCGGCGGTACACGCCGGGTCATCACAGCGCAACGGCTCCAGCTCCAAGGAGCGTTGGCTGGAGGACGACACTACGACGGTCAACCCCACTTCGTGATTGTCGTCACCGGCGTCACCATGTGTGGCAGCTGGTACATCCTTATCGGCGGGCTGCAGGGGAAGCGCAACCTGTGCCACCTCAAGACCTGTGACGTGACGAACCGGGAGCAAGTTCATATACCAGCGGGCTCCGGCCGCCAGCTCGTCAATATGGATTGAAGTGAGCAGCGCACCGGACAACCCCAGGTAGTCAAAATGCCGGAAGACTGAGTCATCATCGAAGGTCGTTTCAAGCAGAAACAGGTTGTGGGAGGGTATCTGTCCCCCATTCACCTGTTTGACGAGTCTCTCAATCAAGTCCGCATGGAACCCAGATTGGCGGATCTTGTCGAATCCAATCATTGCTGTTTTGCCCTCCGTTAGCGTGGGTGGTCGGTAGAACCTCTAAAGTCCACAATAATGTCCCCCATGGCAATTAACGTGGTCGGCAAGAATGAAGAGCATTCAATTGATGAGGTAGACGTCTCCGTAGAGATGCGTGACTCTTTCTTGGAATATGCCTACTCGGTCATCTACGCAAGGGCCCTACCGGATGCGAGAGACGGCCTGAAACCAGTTCAGCGACGCATTATCTACCAGATGCAGCAGATGGGGTTGTCGCCCAGTCACGGACACGTGAAGTCGCAGAGGGTCGTCGGCGAGGTGATGGGGAAGCTGCACCCCCACGGAGATGCGCCAATCTATGATGCACTGGTCAGGCTCGCGCAAGACTTCAACCTTCGCCTCCCACTGGTCGATGGTCACGGCAACTTCGGCTCACTTGACGATGGCCCTGCCGCAGCCCGGTACACAGAAGCCCGGCTGGCGCCCTCGGCCGCACTTCTCACCAGCGGTCTGGACGAGGACGCAGTCGATTTTGTTCCCAACTACGACAACCAATTCCAACAGCCCGAAGTGTTGCCCGCCGACTTCCCATCACTTCTGGTGAATGGGGCATCAGGCATCGCGGTTGGCATGGCGACCTCAATCCCACCACACAACCCGGCTGAGACGCTGCGCGCTGCCCTCTACCTGCTCAAGAACCCCCAGGCCACGACAGAAGATCTGATGCGCTTCGTTCCCGGGCCTGACTTCCCCGGTGGCGGCATCATTCCTGGCCTTGCAGCGGTAAAAGAGTCATACGAGACTGGGCGGGGGATTTTCAAAGTACGCGCAAAGGCAACTATGGAGCGTGTATCCGCGCGGAAGATGGGCATTGTTGTCACTGAGCTGCCGTACATGGTCGGCCCCGAGCGAGTGATCGAACGCATCAAAGACAGCGTCAACTCCGGCAAAATCAAAGGCATCTCGGCAGTCACAAACCTCACTGATCGCGAGCACGGACTGCGCTTAGTCATCAACGTGAAGAACGGTTTCAACCCCGAATCTGTCTTGGCGCTACTGTACAAGTACACGCCACTTGAAGAATCATTCGCAACCAACGCGGTTGCACTTGTTGATGGCCAACCCAAGACAATGACGCTTGCCGACATGTTGCAGGTGTTCATCGCTCACCGAATTGATGTCACCCTTCGACGCACTCGTTTCTTGATCTCACGCAAGGAAGAGCGGCTTCACCTAGTCCAGGGCCTTCTGCGAGCGATTCTAGACATCGATGACGTTATCGCCATCATTCGTTCATCCGGGGACGCCGAAGAGGCTAGAGAGCGCCTGCAACTCGCCTTCGATCTCTCCGAAGTGCAGGCACGCTACATCCTTGAGTTACGTTTGCGACGGCTGACAAAGTTTTCCCGTATCGAGCTGGAGAATGAGCGGGACGAACTTGAGTCTGACTTGGACAAACTTCGCGCAATCGCATCCTCGCGCACGCTCCTAGAACAGAAGGTCGCGGATGACCTTCAAGAGACTGCGGCGGCTGTTGCATCACCGCGGCGCACTGTTCTCCTATCTGACGAGGCCGTACCCGTTGGTGCTTCCAGCAGTGGGAGCGACCTCGAGATCGCTGATGAACCCTGCATCGTCGTGCTCACGCCCTCGGGGGGAATTGCAAGGATTCCTGGAGAGCAGCCACCAGCGAACCCCGAGAGCGACGCAAGCGACTCGTGGCGGTCGTGGGGTGCTACAACGACCCGCGGGCAAGTTGTGGTGCTAACTTCGGATGGGAACGCGCACCGCATCCCAGTCGAGGTTCTACCCGCCCTCGTTCGCTCCGACCTCGGCCAGTCACTTGCGGGAACCGTTGCCCTGGCGGATATCGTCAGCGGTTCACTGGGTCGCGACGTTGAGGCAATAGCTGTCGTTTCCGATGACGCTTCGAAGGTGCTTGCCTTGGGGACGCGCAAGGGCATCGTTAAGAGGGTCAAACCAGACTGGCCAAGCAACAGAGATACCTGGCCGGTAGTAAAACTGGACGAGGACGATCGGGTGGTGGGCGCTTCAAACAGTCAGGCAACTGATTTTGGAGTTTTCTTGACCCGGTCAGCACAACTACTTAAGTTCCCCATCGACACGGTACGCCCCCAGGGATCTCCGGCTGCGGGAATGGCCGGGATCAAACTCGCTAGCAATGACGAAGCAATCTTCTTTGCGGCAGTTGAAGAAACACCCACCGCAGTTGTTGCCACGGTCACCGAGCCGAAAGATGGCCTGCCCGGAACGGTTCCAGGGACCGCAAAGCTGACTCCACTTGCAGAGTACCCCGCAAAAGGTCGGGCAACCATGGGCGTGCGCTGCCACCGATTCCTCAAGGATGAGGGCCACCTCAGGATGGCATGGGCCGGTGCGTTCCGCCCGGTGGCGACAAGTGCAGCAGGGACACCGGTGGCGCTCCCCTCCGAGTTTGGAAAACGTGATGCCTCCGGCGTGGCAGTTGCTTCAGTGATTGAGGCCCTTGGCTAACTAGCGACTTGGGGTTAGTTCTCTGCTCCAGAATCCAGAGGCTTCGAGTATGTGTGGAACCACGCAGAGACTTCGAAGCCTCTGTCCCTGTAGAACTTCATCGTCGCTTCATCCTGCGTCGGATCCAACGTCACGCTCATCTTGTCGACATCCGCCTCAAGCAGTGCTCTCACGCTCGCATCGATGAGTGCCTCAAGAACGTTGGCGCGAGTGTTGGTGTCAAGAGCCGCAACAATCTGCAGAACTCCCTCACGCCAGCCCAGCGCCTCCCAGTCCTGCTCATACCCACCAACTGAAATAAATCCACTCACCCTGGGCCTGTCGCCCTCTTTGTTGAGGGCAACGAACGACCAGTCTCTGCGAATCCCAGCATTGATCTCTGCCCAGTCGGACTTTGATGCGCGAAGCGACTGCTGGGAGATCTCCCCATTAACAAGGTTGAATGCCCGCCGCGTCCCATCATCCATCTCAGGCGTCCATGGGACTATGTCAAGAAGTGCTGGTAGTGCCTTCGGGCTGCACCAACGTTGAAGTGGGATACGGAGCTCAGTGGCGCTGCCCTCCCACACGTAGCCCAAAGACTCAAGCACCGCGAGGAACTCGGAGTTACGCTCGTGAATCGTGTGGGTAAGACGTCCTCGTCCCCCGCCAAAGTGGGATTGCACGAGTTCGGCTCCTGCCTTCGTCTGCCACTCCAACAGCGACGAACCGATCCCTATACCGCGGCTGGAAGGATCAACTCCACCTTGGCAAACTGCCTGCTCTAACCCATCTCTGCTAACTCCCACATATCCGAAGGCGAGCATTTTTCCGCTCCCGTTTCGGTCGAAACCAGCAACCCCCGACCAGTTGTCTTCGGATCTGGAGAACATATCCTCAATTTCCGCACGGGAGGTCCTGTAGGGCACTCCCTCAGACTCCTCGACGAGAGCCAAAAGTTCTACCAACTGGTCTGCATGGGTGGGCTTCAGGTGTTCCCAGACGACCCCTACGTGCTGCAGGGGTAGTTTCATGCGGTCAACGGTCACCGACACACAATATCGCATTGACGGCCATATGCAGCAGGATGGCAACTTGGAAAGCTGAAGTAGCGTGAGGCGCGGTGAAGAAACGACGTCGAGTCAGGGACTCTCAAGCGTCTATTCGATCACGAACAACCGAGCGTGCACCGTCTACAATGAACTGCTTTCGCGGTGCTACAACTGATCCCATGAGAAGTTCAAATACGCTCTCCGCTTCGCGCAGAGCTTCTTCGTCTCCAAGGGTCACCCGGCGCAGACGTCGCGAGCCTGGATCCATGGTTGTCTCAGCGAGTTGGTCGGCATCCATCTCTCCGAGCCCCTTGTAACGCTGAATTGGTTCCTTGTACTTTCTACGCTGCTGCGACAGCTTCCGCAGCTCCTCGTGCAGGCCCGCCTCAGAATAGGTGTAGATAATCTCCGGCTTCGCTCTGCCGCGGCCCGGAACATCGATCCGGTGGAGAGGCGGAACGGCCGCGAACACACGCCCGGCCTCAACAAGTGGTCGCATATAACGGAAGAACAGGGTAAGGAGCAATGTGCGAATGTGTGCTCCGTCAACATCGGCATCCGTCATGAGAATGATCTTCCCGTAGCGCGCAGCATCAATGTCGAATGTTCGACCTGAGCCAGCACCGATCACTTGGATCAAGCTTGAGCACTCCACGTTGGCCAACATGTCGGATGTGGATGCCTTCTGGACATTGAGGATCTTGCCACGTATTGGGAACAGTGCCTGAAACTCTGATGAGCGTGCAGCTTTGGCTGTCCCCAGTGCGGAGTTACCTTCAACGATAAACAGTTCGCTACGCGCAACGTCAGTCGTGCGGCAGTCTGCCAGCTTGGCCGGTAGTGAAGAAGTCTCTAGCGCATTCTTGCGTCTGGAGATTTCCTTGTGAAGCCGCGCTGAGGTGCGCGCCTTCATCTCACCGGCCAGCTTCTCAACTAGTGCCTGGTTCTCCTGTTTGTCGGCACGTCCAGACTTCGCAAGTTTGTCCTCAAGCCACTTCGAGATTACGCGTGACACGACTAGGCGAACCTGCGGTGTACCCAGAGTCTCTTTTGTCTGTCCCTCAAACTGTGGCTCAGGCAGACGAACTGTGACTACTGCAGTCAG
This sequence comes from Schaalia sp. JY-X169, assembly GCF_014069575.1. NCBI lineage: Bacteria > Bacillati > Actinomycetota > Actinomycetes > Actinomycetales > Actinomycetaceae > Schaalia > Schaalia sp. JY-X169. The sequence continues at coordinate 1,235,435 of NZ_CP059675.1, read as the reverse complement.
ACCCGCCATCACATCGTCCTTTTCGAGACGACCATCTTTGGCCGTTAACTTGAGGCGGCGTGACTGCTTATCGATCTGACTGCGGAATACCTTGAGTAGAGCCTGCTCAAAACCTTGAACATGTGTTCCACCTTTGGGTGTGGAAATGATGTTAACGAAAGACTTCAAGGACGTTTCGTACCCAACCCCCCACCTCAGCGCGACGTCGACCTCACAGGTGCGCTGTACTGTTGCTGGGCGAAGGTGCCCGTCGTCGCCCAGCTGCTGGACAGTCTCTTCGTACGTACCAGAGTCAGTAATTCGCCAAATATCCGTGACGGGACGATCGACTGCCAGGAACTCTACGTAATCAGAGATGCCACCTTCGTAGCAGAATTCCTCTTGGAGGTACTCGGGACCGCGTTCGTCGCGTAAGACAATGGATAACCCGGGAACCAAGAACGCCGTTTGGCGACCTCTTGAAACCAGCGCATCCCAAGAGAATGCTTCGGACTCTGGAAAGATCTGGAAGTCGTGCCAGAAGCGCACCCTGGTACCGGTGGCTCCCCTGCGAACCTTACCTACGACCTCGATGGTTTGTGCGTCCTGGAACGGTGTGAATGGAGAGTTTGGGTGAGGGTGTGGCCCATCGGAAAACTTTCCGGGTTCGCCCCTTTGGAAACTCATCTTGTGGGTCTTCCCCCCACGATCAACTTCGACGTCAAGGCGGGCCGACAGTGCGTTAACCACTGAGGCGCCTACTCCGTGCAGACCTCCGGACGATGTGTACGAAGATCCCCCAAATTTGCCGCCCGCGTGCAGCTTGGTGAAGACAACTTCCACTCCAGACAGGCCCACTCCCGGTACCGTGTCCACTGGGATCCCGCGCCCGTCGTCCATGACAGATACAGAGCGGTCAGCGTGCAGTATAACTTCGATCCGGCTGCACTCCCCCTGCAGTGCTTCATCCACCGAGTTGTCAACGATCTCCCAAACACAATGCATCAGCCCGCGCTCATCGGTTGATCCGATGTACATACCGGGGCGCTTACGCACGGCTTCGAGTCCCTCTAGTACGGACAGATGCCGTGCAGAGTACTCATTCGCTTGTGCCTTTGTCTGTTTCGAACTCACTTGAAGATCATAGAAGCAATCGAGCGTTGCTCTCGACTCCCCCGCCGTCGAACCCAATGCCTTGTGCCATCGGCGAAAGAAGTGGAACAGCACTGCGTTTTTTCGGCTGGTCGTGCTTTTATGTAGCTATGACAGTTTCAACTATGACTCCATCACTACCCGAGGTGTTCCCCTCGGCTGAACGTAGGGATCTCACCGCGCTTGATCGCTGTGACTCCTGCGGAGCTCGCGCATGGGTCCGGGCGGTCCTTCCTGCATCGGAACTCCTTTTCTGCGCTCACCACGCAAGCCGCCACATTGAGGCACTCTCTTCAGTCGCGCTGTTTGTTCAAGATGACCGTGAAATCATGGACTCTTAGGGGCTCAGTGCGAGCGGCTTGAATAAGTCGAGAACAAAGGTGGGGCCTGTTCGAGCATTTCGAACAGGCCCCACCTTTGTTCTCTCTAGTCCTAATCCAAGTAGTCCCGCAGCACCTGTGAACGTGAAGGATGACGCAACTTGCTCATTGTCTTAGACTCGATCTGTCTAATCCGCTCCCGCGTTACCCCGTAGACCTTGCCGATTTCATCCAGTGTCTTCGGCTGACCATCTCCAAGTCCAAATCGCATGGAAACAACTCCGGCCTCACGCTCTGAGAGCGTGTCAAGCACCTGATGAAGCTGTTCTTGGAGAAGAGTAAATGAGACCGCATCGGCCGGAATTACCGCCTCGGAGTCTTCGATCAGGTCACCGAACTCCGAATCCCCGTCCTCGCCCAGCGGAGTATGAAGCGAAATTGGTTCACGACCATACTTCTGCACCTCTACGACCTTCTCCGGAGTCATGTCCAACTCCAAAGCAAGTTCTTCGGGTGTGGGTTCGCGACCTAGATCCTGCATCATCTGACGCTGGACCCGAGCCAACTTGTTGATCACTTCGACCATATGAACCGGGATACGGATTGTTCTTGCCTGATCAGCCATGGCCCGCGTAATCGCCTGACGAATCCACCAGGTGGCATATGTGGAGAACTTGTATCCCTTCATGTAGTCAAACTTCTCAACTGCACGAATCAAGCCAAGGTTGCCCTCTTGGATCAGATCAAGGAACTGCATTCCCCTGCCTGTGTAACGCTTCGCCAGCGATACCACCAGTCGCAGGTTTGCCTCAAGAAGGTGGTTCTTAGCGTTCTGGCCGTCGGCAGAAAGCTGCGTCAACTCCCGCCGCTCACGCGAACTCATGAGTTCGCCGTCTTCCTTAAGCTTGAAGTCCGCATAAAGACCCGCCTCGATGCGCCGAGCCAAGTCCACTTCCTGCTCAGCATTCAAGAGCGATACCTTACCGATCTGCTTCAGGTAGTCCTTGACAGGATCCGCAGTCGCACCGGCGACAGTTACCTGCTGTACAGGCTCATCGGCTTCATCAGAGTCTGAAACTAGGAACCCTCTGATCGGCGCTGCTGGAGCCTTCGGCTTCCCTTCGTCATCGTCACTGTCATCTTCGCCCTCGTCATCTGTACCCGTCTTCTCGACCTCGTCAGACTCATCCTCTACTTCGACTTCGACGGCTTCGTCTTCATCAAGGACCAGATCCTCATCTAGCTCCTCTACGTCAGCTGGGATCTCTTCAGCCTTCTTTGCCGGAGCTGCCTTCTTAGCGGGTGCAGCCTTCTTAGCCGGGGCTGCCTTCTTAGCGGGTGCAGCCTTCTTGACGGGGGCTGCCTTCTTAGCGGGTGCAGCCTTCTTGACGGGGGCTGCCTTCTCAGCCACGGCTGCGGCCGGCTTCTTAGCCTTGCTGGCAGACGTCGTCGACTTTCGAGTAGTCTTTACAGGTGTTTTAGATTGAGCATCCGGAGCCATAGACACGCAGGAGCCTTTCTGAAGGAATTCTTGGAAGTATGCGCCTCCCCGGGAGGCAGAAGACTCGTACAATTATAGTCACACAACCTATGACAGCCTCGACAAACTATGCGCATAGCGTAGTAGAGATGCGTTAGCTAGAGCGGAAATACATGACTTCTCCAGGCTCACCTGAGATCTACACTGCCCTCGAAGGTCTGCACGCGGGTATCGAGGATGCCGTCGTCACCAGTGCAGAAGCCTTCTACCAGCAGGTTTCCCTTCCTCCCGCAGCCAGTGCTTGGGCTCCCATACTCCAGTCTGTGCGTGGGGGAAAGCACTTCCGTGCGCTCTGCGGAGCGATTGGGGCTGCATGCGCAATATCGATGCAAGCCGAGAGAGATAGTGACCCTGCAGCACTCATCACCGAGGCGGCAGGCGACCCGCGGATCGTGCCGCTAATGACCGCCCTTGAGCTCTACCAAGCATCCGCTCTCGTCCATGACGACCTCCTTGATGACGCTGACACCCGGCGTGGAAACCCCTCCCCTCACATCCAATTTGCAACGCTCCACGCGACGGAAGGACTTTGGGGTAGCGCTCGAGACTTTGGCAGGGACGGTGCGGTGCTGGCTGGCGACTTCCTCATGTCTGCAGCCCACTATGCGCTGTCCGACGCCCTCACATACTGCACATCTTCCACCGCACCTCAACTTCTGCGGCGATTCACCCTCATGACTGGCGAGGTCGCCATGGGCCAGTGGGCTGACACCAGCGTGTCCTACCGTCCCCTCGAACACACAGAAGCAAGAGAGACCATCTCTTCGGTTAGCCATGCACTTGATATTGTTCGTCGCAAATCTGCTCGCTACTCAGTGATGTATCCAGCAGTTCTTGGCGCCACTGCTGCCAACGGCTCACCGGCTCTGATGGACGTCCTTGAAGGCGTCCTGGAACCTGCGGGCATTGCCTTCCAACTTCGCGATGATGCTCTTGGTGCGTTCGGGGAACCTGATGAGACAGGCAAGCCAACGGGCGGTGACATCGCCGAGGGGAAACGGACTGTCCTCTTGGCTCTAACACTCGGTTTGGCACCACACGAAGACAGAGAACGAATCAACGCTTTGTATCACAGGGGCACCCTGAACTCTGATGAGATCAATGAGGTCCACGCCATCTTGCGTGAGCACGGCAATGACCCTCACGAAGACCTGATCGCAGACTATGTGCAAGAAGCGCTAGACGTCCTTGCTGCGGCGCCTCTTCCCGCACCCGCCAAGATGCTGCTCACCTACCTCGTGGATATGGTGACGAGCCGCTCCAAATAGGCCCAGGACCCCCGGGGTCACCACGCTTCCGTTGCCGCCACCTTGTTAACCTGTTTGTGTGCGCCGCTTCTCAGCAGGTCGATGGGACGGCCTTGCAACCACGGGTTGTCCCTCCAGATCCAGTCGACAAGTTCCTCGTAGGAGTATCCGCCGTCCTCAAGCAGCAGCGCTGTTCCCCGCAGTGCAGGCAAGGGTTCATCAGTGACTCTGATTATGCGCGGATCTTTCATGCCGGGGCGTTGAAGCTCAGCCACATGTTGGCGCTCGGGTGGCAGCTCCACCAGGGTTTCATCGAGGACGTAGCTCTGCCCGTTCACCCGCAACCCAAGAATCTGGCGTTCGCGGATCAGCTGCTTGACTCGGCTTGGCTCGACTCCAAGGCGGTCAGCAGCCTCCTTGGCTGGAATATGGGGGATGCGTTCTAGTAATTCTGATGCGGAAGTTGCCATGTGAACAGCGTAGTCCAGCGCGCCGGGTACGGTCACACCCAGCCCTGAAGTAGAATCCGAGGCGTGATAAGGACCCGGAATGACTGAGACACTTCCCTCGGAAGAGCGAGGAACCCAGATTACTGACCCGTTGATTAACATGATGATTGACGAGCGGTATCGGGTGATCTCGCGAATGGCTCGCGGTGGGATGGCAACGGTATACGTTGCACGCGACGAGCGTCTCGACCGCCTGGTTGCTCTAAAAGTCATGCACCCCCACCTTGCTGAGTCAGAACAGTTCACCGCGCGCTTCCGCAGAGAAGCGCGTTCTGCGGCCAAAGTGTCTCACCCCAGAATCGTTCCGATCTACGACCAGGGAGTTGTGCAGGGCCAAGGCTATTTGGTGATGGAACTGGTTGATGGCCCAGATCTGCGCTCATTTCTCGCTTCAGAAGGTCCTCTCACCCTTGGCAAGGCTCTTGACTTCACAGCACAAATCCTCGACGGACTGGCTGCTGCGCACCGCGCCGGAGTCGTCCACAGGGACCTGAAACCCGAAAACATCCTTGTCGATAGCAACGAGAGCCTGCGAATAGTTGATTTTGGTCTTGCTCGTGCTGCCTCAGAAGTCAGTGTCTCGACTACTGGATCGATTATGGGAACAGTCGCATATCTCGCGCCTGAGGTCGCCCTCAACGGCGTGTCAGATGCTAGGACCGACATTTTCGCCCTCGGCATCATTCTTTCCGAGATGCTCACAGGAAGACTACCCGGCGGCAATGAGAACCCCGTTAAGGTCGCCTTGTCGAGAGTTAATGAAGATATTCCTGCCCCTTCTGAGCAGACTGAGTGGCTTCCTATTGAGATCGACGAGCTGGTGTCATCGTTCTGCGCACGTTCAGCTGCTGAACGCCCAGCCAGCGCCATTGATGCCCTGGCTCTTCTTCGCCACACGAAGGAGTCGATCCCGGCAGAGATCTTGGATAGGGATTTGCCAGTTGTTGCGCAGACCGCCCCGGATGATGCCCCCCATGACATGACGATTCCCGTGGGTAAAGCCGGACGAACTTCAGTTCTGCCAGTCCAAGAACTGGTGGTCCAGACATCAGGTTCCGTCTCCGCTCCAAACTCCCGCCAACTAACAGCGAAATCTCGAACTTGGTTGATCATCACCACCATTTTGCTGCTTACTGCAGCAATCGCTCTGGGTGTGTGGTGGTGGTGGCAGCAGTACGGTCCCGGGTCCTACTTGGAGGTGCCGGACGTGGCGACGATGACAGTAGCACAGGCCGAAGCAAGCTTGGCTGACCTGAACCTTGCTTCTCACGTTTCTTACGAGAACTCCGATGATATTCCAGCCGACCTCGTCATAAGAACGAGCCCAGAGGCAGGCCAACCCATTCACAAGACCGCTGAAGTGCAGATCATCGTCTCCAAAGGCGTACTGATGCTCACCGTTCCTGAGGTTTCTGGCCTGACTCCCGAACAGGCTGAGAGCCTGTTCGCAGAGGAAGGAATCTCCCTTGGCTCAACCGCTGAGGAGTGGTCTGAGGACGTCGCCGCGGGCACTGTTATCCGCAGTGATCCTACGGCCACCACTAGCATCCGCCATGACGAGGACGTGACACTGATTGTGTCTAAAGGGCGCGAGCCGCTCCCTGTCCCGGACATTGTCAATGTACCGAGAGCTGAGGCCGAAGCAACCCTGGCTGATGCGGGCTTTGTCGCAGAAGTCTCGGAAGAATACAACAACGATATTGCCGAGGGCAACGTCGTCAGCCAAACACCGGTATCCGGCCAGACCCTACACAGGGGGGACGCGATCGCTATCGTCGTTTCAAAAGGTCCTGAGTTCGTCAGTGTGCCGGATGTCTATGGCAAGCGCGCAGATGAGGCCACTGCCCTACTTGAACAGGCTGGCTTCGTGGTTGAAGTCAACAGGATTGCCGGGTTCTTCAGTATTGTCGGATCCCAGAGCCCTGCCGCTGGAGAACAGGCACGCCGGGGGACGACAGTAACCATCACCGTCGTGTAAATACATTCTCGAAAGAGCCTGCCAAGCAACCGACAGGCCGACTCGACGTACAGTTGCCCTAGCGGGCAGCGTCAAACAGCTGCCACTCGTCCTCGTCGAATCCGCTCGCATCCGCGGGTGCATACGGCTCACTGTCGTTTGCCTCAGCAGCAAGACCAGCAACCTGAAATGCAATCTCAAGAGACTGCTGATGGTTCAGCCGAGGGTCGACGAGCGATTCGTAACGCTGCTCGAGCGAAAGATCGTCCAGGCCTTCGGCCCCGCCAATCACTTCCGTTACATCCGCACCAGTTAGCTCCACATGAATGCCAGCGGGAACCGTGCCCACAGAGGAGTGGACGTCGAAGAATGACCGCACCTCACGCATAATCGTTTCAAAATCCCGGGTCTTAAAGCCATTCGATGTCGAGATGGTGTTCCCATGCATTGGGTCCGTTATCCAAGTAACTGGACGTCCGTCCGTCTTTGCCGCCTCCAAAAGTGGCGGGAGGCTGGTCTCGATACTATCCGCACCCATGCGTGAAATGAAGGTTAGGCGACCTTCTTCCCCGTCGGGATTGAGTCGCTCAATGAGACCGAAAACCTCGTCCGGTGTGGTGGTCGGTCCCAGCTTTACACCTATTGGGTTGCGAACTCTGCTGAGCAGCTCCACATGGGCCTCATTCAGGCCACGTGTTCGTTCACCTATCCATAAGAAGTGGCCGGAAGTGTCGTAAGGAAGCCCTGTGCGTGAGTCAATCCGCGTCAGGGCAGACTCATATTCGAGGAGCAGCGCCTCATGAGAGGAGTAGAAGTCCACCTGACGCAATGTGTCAAAGTCGGCTCCTGCTGCCTCCATGAACCGTACAGCACGGTTGATCTCGGTCGCCAAATGCTCGTACCTAGCAAATACCGGGTTTGCGGCGAAGCCTCGGTTCCATTCGTGGACCCTCCTCAGGTCCGCGTATCCACCCTTGGCGAATGCGCGAATCAGGTTCAGGGACGCGGCTGACGCGTGGTAGGTATCCAGCAGCCGGCGCGGGTCATGGAAACGGGCCTCAGGCGTGAACTCAAAGGAGTTAACCGCATCCCCCAGGTACGACGGGAGCGTCGCTGTCCCCCTAGTCTCAACGGGTGACGAACGCGGCTTGGCATACTGCCCCGCGATTCTGCCAATCTTTACCACCGGCATGGAACTACCGTAGGTGAGTACGACAGCCATCTGTAGCAGCGTCTGAATCTTTAGCCGCAACTGATTCGCAGTTGATTCCGCAAAAGTTTCTGCGCAATCGCCACCGATGAGCACAAATGACTCATGGCGTCCGGCAGCGCCCAGCTCTGAGCGCAAGTCATCGACCTCCCCAGCGAAAACTAACGGTGGCTTCTGCCGCAGATTTCCAACAACTTCGCTGAGGACTTCGCGATCCTGGTAGTCAGGCTGGTGGCGCGCCTCCTTGGCGCGCCACGTATCCCATGGCCTGGTCAAAACTCCTACTGTTCCGCTGTTGCCGGCTCTAGAGGTTGGCCAATACTCGCCATCATCTCCACAAACCACGGCTGTTCGATGTCAAATGCTTTGTGACCAGCAATGCGGGAGAACTCGATAGCCTTCAGCTTGTCTCCATCTTCCTCATCGTGACCAATAACGCCGGAGACACCAGCGAGAGCCGATTCAACTGCCAAGTCAGCCATTTGGCCGATTAGCTCGAGGTCGTAAGCATTGGAACGCGCCGAACGAGAGAAGTAACCTGATTTCTGAACCATCACCTTCTCGGCTTCAAGCCTCTGCGCGAACTGCTTGCTGAACCATTGTCCAGGGTTGATTTCATCCAGACGTACGTGCCCGAATGCATCCCGGCGTACCTCTTCACCGCGCGCTTCCATCTCCTCAATGATCTCAGGAACACCCGCGCCCTCAGAAATGAAGATATTGACGTTACCACGCTCATCCATTACCTTCTTGAGGCGGTCCGCTTCCGCAACAATGTCAAGGTGCATCTCAGGCAGGTACAGTGCATCCACGTCCCAACGCTCGCGAGAAAGACCGATTGAAGGAACCCATTCTTGCTGGTCCAGCCAAGCACGGTACTTCTGAGTCCCAGCAGCCGCCAACCAACCGCAGTTTCGTCCCATAATCTCGTGAATAATCAGCGTGCGGGGTCCAACGCGGTTCTCACCAATAATGTTCTGAGCGAACTTCGAGGTTTCTTCCGCTGCAGTGTCTGCGCCCAATGACTGCCGAATCGGGACGACGTCATTGTCGATGGTTTTAGGAAGTCCCACAACAGTGAGGTCATAGTCGTTGTCATGGAGGAATGCAGCAAGATCAGCCGCCGTAGTGTTCGTGTCGTCACCACCGATTGTGTGCAACACGTCAACATTGTCAGCCTTCAGCTGGTTCGCCGCGACTGCTAGCGGATCATCTCCCTCATTGACGAGGCCACGCTTGACTAAGTCCTTCGCATTCGTTAGCTTGACGCGGGAGTTACCAATCGGAGATCCACCGAACCTCTTGAGCACATTGGCGTTTGCGCGTGCCTCATCGTCAACAACCACGTAGTTTCCAGTGAGCAAACCGTGGTAGCCATGCTGGTACGCAATCAGTTCAATACTCGGGTCAACCTTCGTGTAACGCTCAATCAAGTCACCAACAGCAGTGGACAAACAGGGGGCAAAACCTCCAGCTGTCAGGATCGCAACACGCTTTACACTCACTTCATTACCTCTTTCATCAAGAACTTTGCAGCCGAGCCAACGCCATTTTATACTGTCCGAGTTTCTTACGCCCGGCCGTCCTCTGCGTCACGATCAATCTTCGCCGAGTTTGGTACAGGCCCATCAAACTCGCCACTTGCTGCTAGTTCGGCCTTAACATCGGCGGCATACTTGTCAACGTACTCCTGACCTGACAGCAACATCAGGTTGTACATAATTTCATCTGTAATCGCGCGGAGAATGTAGCGGTCCTTTGAAAGACCACGGTATCTGGAGAAGTCCAACGGCTCGCCGACAACAACACCGATGTTCGTTCTGCTAGGAACCTTCTGGCCAATGGGTTGAGCCGCATGAGTGCCAATCATCGCCACCGGAAGCACCGGAGCACCCGACTCAAGTGCAAGGCGTGCAACACCCGTCTTCCCTCGATAGAGCCTGCCGTCCGGGCTACGCGTACCCTCGGGATAGATCCCAAACAGCTGCCCCGAACCCAAACGATCCAGTCCCGCCTGCATGGCCGCCTGAGCTGCTTTGCCACCGCTGCGGTCAATAGGGATTGTTCCAACAGCCTTCATGAAGTTCTTGGTCGCCCAGCCCTTAACACCGGTGCCGGAGAAGTAATCTGCCTTCCCCATGAAAACGACTTCCCGCTCGATCATCATGGGAAGAAAGATAGAGTCCCACACAGCATTGTGATTGGAAGCAAGTATCGCGGGACCCTCCTTGGGAATATTCTCTGCACCCTCGATCCACGGATGATATACCCCACGCAAAACAGGTGCGCCGGCACCCTTCAAGACAGAATAGAAACCCACGTGCGCTCCTGAAGTAGATCGGGTTCGTGGCAACGAATAACTATACTTCCCTACGTTACGTCATGTTGCCCGCAAAACCAGATTAGGCTTGCCACGAGAGTACAGGCAAGGAGAGGATCGCAATGATTACGGCCATCGTAATGATCAACTGTGCGGTTGAGTCCATCCCAGAGGTAGCACAGGCAATCGCGGATATCCCGGGTGTGGTGGAGGTTCACTCCGTTACCGGAGATATTGACCTAATCGCTAGGGTGAAGGTCTCGCAGTACGAGGACGTTGAGGGCGTGGTGACGGACGGCATTGCGAAAGTTCCCGGCGTGGAAACCATCTCCACTCACCTGGCCTTCAGGGCCTATTCAAGTTCTGACCTCGAAGAGGCCTTCCATTTGGGGTTGGACTAGCCCACCGTGGCGCGGACTACTGCTCCTGAGTCGCCCGTACCCAACTCTCCAGCTTGGCTTGCGTAGCCCCGCTGCTGAGGGCTTGCTTTGCAAGTTTAAACGCTTCCCTGAACCCATCCTCGAAGACTGCATTCTCAAGCCAGTTCGTTTGAGATGTCAAGGGTGACGAAGATGCAAGGCCGGCTGCCTGTCCCGCCATGATCCCAAGCGCCGCATTCATAGCCACAGCATCTGCCACAGGCCCGTCCGCGCCCTCGAAAACCTGACGAGCCACCCGGGAGTTTACGTCCGCCGTGCTTCCGCGCAGATCCTCTACGGTACAAGCGTCGAGCCCAAGTATTCCAGCTGGGTCGATCTCCATGTGGACCATCCGCCCACCATGGATTGCCCAGAGTAGGGACGGTTCTGCCGCGGTCAGTTCGTCAAGGCCATACTTGGCGCCTCTGAAGACAAAAGCACTTGTGCCGCGCTCTGCAAACACACCAGCAACCAGCGGAGCTGCATCCTCTCGTGCAACCCCCACGACAGATGCAACCGGCTGCACGGGGTTAGTCAATGGACCGAGTACATTGAATGCCGTCGGAAACCCAAGGTCGCGACGTACCCGGGCTGCGTGGCGCATACTCGGGTGGAATTTGTTCGCAAACAAGAATGCGATCCCAGCAACATCAAACGACGCAATTATCTGCGAGCTTGGCAGATTGAGGTCAACTCCGAGCGCCTCAAGCAGATCCGCGGACCCGCATGCGGACGTCGATGCCCTGTTGCCATGCTTGACGACCGGAAGACCAGTAGCGGCGATGACAAGCGCTGCCATAGTGGAGATGTTGACGGTGTTCGCCTTATCGCCACCCGTGCCGACGATGTCCACGACCTGCCCTGGAAGGTCGATGGGCTTCGCGGATGCCTGCATCTGGTCGGCGAGGCCACGGAGTTCGCGAACATTAATCCCACGCACAGCCATGATCGACAGGTAGGAAGATAGCTTGACTTCGTCCAGCTCCCCGGCCATGATCAGCGCCATCATTTCACGACTCTGGTCATATGTAAGGCTCTCCCCTTTTGCAAGGAGAGGCGCAAAGTCAGCCCATAGTGACACCGCAATCTACCTAACGGCCTTGAGGACCTCAACCATTGTCGTCTGCAGAGTCAGGGGGTCGTATGGCGCATGGACAGTGAACTCGGCTCCCGACCAGGTGGCCAGCCAATCATCCTGTGGTCGTGCCGTAAGAAGCACCAGGATCGGCTCAACATCAAGGTCCAACTCATTCTGGATATCCTGCGCCACGGCCATGCCACCGACCTTTGGAGTTTCAGCGTCAAGGACCACGATCGGGGGCTCATGCTTAATCACTCCGGCGATTGCGCCTGCAGCTGTGGCTGTCTCAATCCAGTTCAAACGTGCAGAATCTCTACCCGGACGTACACCTGTCCCCTCGATTACCGCTTGGCGTTTAGCCGAATCTGCGGAGTATATAAGTACGTCAACGACCTGCTCGCTCAAAGGTATCTCCTCAACGTCCTACCCAGCACCTGCGCCGAGTACGGATTCAAACGCTTCTAAGTGTATCGTCCATGGCGCATCACGGTGTCATGAGTGGCGCGCCAGTCCTAATCGGTTGCTCACGGAGTGTAGGCAGCAAGAATGTCGACGATCATAACCATCGCTGGCTGCTCGCCCTCGCCGGCGGGAAACACCATTGCCACACGAGACCCAACGCGCTCACCAAGAAAGAGCGACGACTGCGCCTCTATGGCCTGCGCGCCCGTATCCCAAGTGGAAACTGCCTCTTCCGTCGTGCCCCAGTATGTGCCAACGTATTGATAGATGACGGTGTCCTCAGCAGTAACGACCGGACCAGCACCTTCGGCAACTACGACTGATTCCTCAGCTGTCGGGGGCGTTGAACCTTCCTCAAAAGACACAAGAGGTGGCTCACCTAGCTCACCTTCAAGCACTAGCCCATCGGGCAACTCCGCGTCAGTGAGTGTTGCTTCCTTGAGGGCTGCGGTGTCAGAGCCGAATGCGTCAACAATGTCAACGACAAAGATCAGCGTAGACCCAGCGGGAATGTCACCCTGATCAACATCGCCGTAACCGAACTCGGCAGGAACCACCAGGAGGACGCGATCACCGATGTGCGTGCCCGCCAAGCCATACTTCCACCCTTGAATCACCGCATTGAGGGAGAACGTTGAAGGCGCTCCGCGGCCGAATGAAGAGTCAAAGGGAGTGCCGTCCCAGAGGAATCCCGCATAGTTCACGGTGACCACATCGTTGGCACCGACCTCGGCGCCATCGCCTTTTTCAAGGGTCTGCGCGGTTATGACGGTGGGTGGCTCAGCATCAACGGTTGTGATCTCTGGGATCTCTCCGAACGCACCCTTGACCGTCGGGAGGTCACCAGTCGGGTTGCGATCCACAACAGGCGCGGAGGCATCCTGGCTCTGTGAAGACTGCTCCGACTGTCCGCTAGAACTGGGAGTGTCGGCGGATGTGCACGCTCCAAGCCCCAGCGCTGCCGCCAAGAAAAGAGCCGTTGCTACCACAGTCGATCGTGACGTTCGCATGCTTGCTAGATCCTTTATTCTCTGATGCTTCCTTCTTAGCGTGACTAAGAAGGTCTTGAACTACCTGGTCCTGGTCTAGTGAAAGGACTCGCCGCACGCGCAGGTGCTGCCTGCGTTCGGATTGTCGATGGTGAAGCCCATTCGTTCAATGGTGTCGGAAAAGTCGATAGTTGCTCCGGACAGGTACGGGGTACTCATCCGGTCTACGACAACCTCGACGCCGTCAAAGTCCACAACTGCGTCCCCATCGAGCAGACGCTCATCAAAGTACAGCTGGTAGATAAGACCTGAGCAGCCACCTGGTTGAACCGCGATCCTAAGCCTAAGGTCATCCCGGCCTTCCTGTTCGAGTAGGCTCCGTACCTTGTCAGCGGCCTTTGCCGACAGTAGGACTTCATGCGTGGGAAGATCGGTTAGTAATTCAGACATCTCTACCTCCGTTGTAATTCGGGCGTACCCTCCACAGCAACCTTACGCGGCACCATTTCATGTGTCACGGTGGGGGCGCCTCACAGACAGGTGGGTTCGCTCTCAGAGCAAACTCACCTGCTACCCAGTCGCTCCAAGAGTAGCGCTTCAGCAAGCGTCGCATTCTTCAGTGTCTTGAGCGACTGCGATTCATTCTCCGAGTGGGCATTTGTGGCTGGGTCCTCAACACCTGTGACCAAAACCTCTGCGTTGGGGAAAGCCTCTTCGAACTGGGCGATGAACGGGATGGATCCACCTACACCGATGGCCACAGCGTCCTCGTCCCACGCAGTGGTGAGAGCCCATCGCAAGTCGGAAACTCCTTTCGACTCCAAATCCGCAAGATATGACGGTCCTGTTTCTTCAATGCTGGTTGTCACCCGGCAGCCGAACGGCGCATGACTTACCAGGTGTTGCTCCACAGCCTGGGCGACCTCGGCAGAATCCGTTCCCGGAACCGTACGGACACTGAGGCGGAACCTGCACCTGGGGATGATTGCGTTGGCCGAGTCGGCCACCGAGGTTGCATCAATACCGATAACTGCGATAGCTGGCATGGTCCACACTCGGGCAGCAAGGTCTGCCGTTCCAGCCAGCGAGTAGCCGTCGATAACGGAAGAGTCCCTGCGGAAATCGCCCTCGTCCCAGTCCACCTCGGCCCGAGGATTGCCTCCTAGACCTTCTACCGCGACGTTTCCGTCTTCATCATGAAGCGTGGAAATCAAACGTGAAGATAGTGTCACCGCATCCAGGATCGGTCCCCCAAACATCCCTGAGTGCACTGCGTGGCCAAGCACCTGCACTTCGACATCCAGTGTCACCACCCCCCGCAATGATGCTGTGACCGCGGGCACATCCACCGTCCAGTTGTTGGAATCCGCAACCACTATCACATCGGCTCTAAGAACGTCACGATTCTGCTGCAGGAAATTTTGGAACGAGGGCGAACCGACCTCTTCTTCTCCCTCAATGAAAACAACCACGTTGACTGGTAGCTCTGCAGAGAGCTGTTGGAGTGCACGCAATGCTCCAATGTGAACGACGATGCCCGCACCATCATCCGAGGCACCACGTCCGTAGAGTCTGTCACCGCGAACCTCTGCGGTGAAAGGATCGGAATCCCATCGGCTGGCATCAACGGGTTGCACGTCGTGGTGCGCGTAGAGAAGGACAGTGGGGCGGCCTGGGATTGTCTCCGACGTTGCTATCACTGCCGGGGCTCCAAGCACACCCGGGGAGATCTCCCCACGCTCAACACGCGCGTCAAAGCCAAGCTCCCCAAACTGTTCACAAACAAACTCCGCACTGCGTTCAAGGTCACCAGCATGCGCAGGGTCGGAACCAACGGATGGAATTGCGACAATCCTTGAGAGCAAATCGATCTGCTCGGACGTTCCCGCATCAACGTTTTGCTTGAGTTCTTCTACTGTGTTCATGCACCCAATCTACTCTGCGGGGCGGCTTAGGAATAAAAGCTCGATTCCGCTACCCTTGGGTCGTGAGCAACGAAGAGAACGCATCGGTGAGCCCTGATTCGACGAAGAAGGGGCGCCCGACGCCAACACGCAAAGAGTCCGAGGCCGCGCGCCGCAAACCACTGGTCCCGACAGACCGCAAGCTTGCGAAGCAGCAGGCGAAGCAGAAGCGTGCCGAAGCATATGAGCGGGAACGTGTTGCACTGGAGACCGGTGACGAACGGTATCTTCCCATTCGTGACAAGGGTCGCATCCGCAGGTACATCCGTAACTACGTTGATGCTCGCTGGTCTGTGGCGGAGTTCTTGCTCCCCGCCATGCTGGTGTTCCTCGGCGGAATGCTGCTCTTTTCGTTCATTCCGCTGCCTGGCGGGATTAGCGAGTACACCATTGTTGGGCTCACGGTTCTGTTCTACGGGATGCTGATTGCTGCGCTAATCGAATCGATTTTCGTTTGGCGCAAGCTCAAGAAGCTCCTCGCGGCGAGGTATCCGGGCGATGAGATCCCCAGGGGTACCTGGTTCTATCTATTCTCTCGAATGCTCATGGCACGACGGTGGCGCTCCCCTCGCCCGACGGTGAAGCGTGGGGAGTACCCGAAGTAGACTGCTACGCCTGCCTGTTCACTAGGCTTGCGGCAAGCTCCTGCACGACTTGGGCGGTCTCTTCCCAGCCTTCTACGGCTAGGGTCGCCCATCCTGCGGCTTTGACAGGGTAGTCGTTCCCGCCCTCGTCCAACCGGTCTCCGATGAAGAGCATGTCCTCTTTCGCGATTCCAGTTTGCTCGACGAGGGCTCGCATGCCATATGCCTTGTCGATGCCCCGAGCAGTAATGTCCACGGAGGTTGACCCACCTGACCGCACCTCAAGTGTTGGCAGCAGAGCCCCCACTTCCTTCGCCAGTGACGCCCTCTTTTGACCGGTCGGATCCCAGGCTCGCTTCGCATCAAGAGGTGCATTCTGCCCCAGGGCTGAGAACGTGATCTGGGAGTTGCGGTTTTCGATGATCTCCCCCCACGGGTCTTCGCACCACAACCCGAGCTTTCGTGCGGTCGTCTCCAGTGCTGACATGGCGTTCTGCGCCTCGTCTTCAGTGAGTTGGTGGTCATAAACGTCGACGAGGGCGCCCTCGTGGAAATTTGCGTAGCGAGTCCCACAGGTAGGCAGCAGGTGGAGGTTCGCCAACTGCGTTGGGCTTGCATGTAGGTTCCCAAGTAGTTGCAGCTCAAACTGTGGAAACGCTCCACCGGAGATGACCGCGACTTCACACACGTCCAAAAGGTCGCGCAATGCGCGCGCCATTTGGTCTGGAAGTGGCGACTTTGAGGGGGCCAAGGTGTCGTCTAGATCGAAGGCAACCAGCTTCCACGCAGGGCCAACCAGATCTGAAGAAGGGGTGTTAGTCATGATGGGCATTTTACCTTTGCGACCAACCTGGTTCCCAAACTGGGCTGGAAGGTCACTACAATGTCGGGACGTGCCTTTTCGGCCCGTTATCTTGCAACCCATGACTGTCACGGAGGACACAATGGCAACTCCCCACATCCGCGCTGAAAAAGGCGACATCGCACCCGCAGTTCTCATGCCAGGCGACCCTTTGCGAGCGAAGCGTATCGCTGAACTGCTCTTTGATGAGCCCCGCCTGATCAATGATGTCAGGGGCATGCTTGGATACACAGGAGAGGTGGACGGGAAGCCGCTCTCTGTGATGGGTTCGGGTATGGGACAACCTTCTGCGGCACTCTACGCTAGCGAACTGTTCAAGTTCTACGGTGTTGAGAGGATCATCCGTGTCGGCACGTGTGGCGGGATCGCACCGCACGTCAAAGTTGGCGACACCGTCATCGCTATCGGCGCTCACACGGATTCGAACTTTAACCAGTCGAGAATTCCAGAAATCTACTTTGCGGCAATGGCGTCCTTCAACCTGGCGCGCGCTGCGTATGAGGCGGTGCCTGAGGGTCAGCGCGTGCACGTTGGACCGATTGTCTCGCGAGACCACTTCTACCGCGTCGTGCCAGGCCAGGTTGAGGGCCTCGCAAAATACGGCGTGCTGGGGGTTGAGATGGAAGCAGCAGCCATGTACGGAACGGCTGCTGAGTACGGCAAAGAGGCCCTGACGGTGCTAACCGTGTCTGACCACCTTCTTGATCCCAGCGGGGACATGTCAGCAGAAGATCGAGAGTCGAAGTTCCAGACCGCCCTTGCCGTTGCAGTTGCAGCAGCGCATTCCTAGGTAACTGGGCCCCGCTCCCGCCTACCCAGACGGTGAGCTGGGCCCGGAAAACTACTGGGAGTCGACTAGGGAACCACGTAACTGGTCAACAACCCCCGCATCCATGTGGTGTTTGATCAGGTAGTTATAGGGACTCCCAAAGTGCTCATCCATATACGTCAGCGCGTCGACCATAGCTTGTGGCGGCGACTGGGACATGAGAGGTGCCAACTTATCTGCTTCTTTCTTGCCGACAATCTCGCTGACGAGCTTGATCTTCTGCTCAAGCCAAGCGCCCTCAAGGTTGTCCTGCGTCAGCGCATATGAAGAAACAATGTCATCGCGGGAAACCCCTAGGAGCTCTTGGATGAGGGCGACTGTGATGCCCGTGCGGTCTTTACCAGCGGTGCAATGAATGATGACGCTTCCCTGACCAAGTCCTTTCGCAGCGGCCGTAACAGCCTTTGCAAAAGCTCTCCCGCCCTCCTTGAGCATCTCCTGGTACATCTTCGAGACCGTCATGTCTCCCTCAATCATCGAGGCTGGGGAGCCCGCCATGATCGAGTGCTTCTCGACGGCGAACCCACCCTTTTTAAACAAGGATGGCTCCATCATGACTTCAACCTCGGTGCGAAGATCGATGATACTCCTCACGGGCAGATCCCTTAGGAAGTCCGCATCCTGACTGTCAAGAGCAGCAGGTTGGTCTGAGCGAAGCAGACGCAGGGTGCGCAGACGCCCATCAGAGGCATTGAGGCCGCCCCCATCGCGGAGATTGTAGAAACCGCTCAAGTCATATTTGATGATGGTCATCGGTCAAGCCTCTCCCTCGAGTCTCTTCGCCTCACCACGAGTTGGCGCTAGTCTTCGCGATCTGGTGAGTTGTAGGGGTTCTTTCGCAGAACCCACCCGCTCAGTAGCGCCACCACCGGCCAGGCTACCCCGTTGAGCCACATCGCAGTGCTTGTGGTGCCCTCCGCGATATCAACCCAGGTGAAGACGCCCATCACAACGGATACACACAGCACAGCCCACGTAATAGCCTGTCTAATTGCTGGGTCCACCGGCAGCCCTCCACTTCCGCACAGATACTGCTCCCAGCATACTCTGGAGCGACGCTAGTC
This sequence comes from Schaalia sp. JY-X169, assembly GCF_014069575.1. NCBI lineage: Bacteria > Bacillati > Actinomycetota > Actinomycetes > Actinomycetales > Actinomycetaceae > Schaalia > Schaalia sp. JY-X169. The sequence goes on along the minus strand of NZ_CP059675.1, from coordinate 1,216,947 downwards.
CCCTGACGTCAACAGCTTGCGACACAGCGTCCCCAGCTGATCTACCTCCTCATCGCTAAGCCTTGAATGAAGCCTTTCGGCGACCGCTACTCCGTGCGCTCGACCGACTACGCGCTGGATCTCCCTGCCCGCTTGTGTCAGAGAGAAAAGGGAAGCTCGTCCGTCAACTCCATGTCGACATCGTGCAATCAGGCCCTGCTCTTCCATGCGCTTCAGCATGCGGGATAGAGCAGGCTGGCTCAGAACTACCTTGTCAAGGAGCTCGGACTGGGTAAGTGAATCTGCTGCTCTAGACAGCGCGTAGAGGATGTCATACTCCCGCATCGGCAAGTCACCAAAGCTACCATCCGCAATGAACTCGCGGTTTAGTCGACTGTAGACCCGTAAGAACGATTCCCACGTGTTTGAAGCGGCTCCCAACTGGTTGCGCGAGAGTTTCTCCATGATTGCCTCACCTTCTAACCCAAAGACCCGTCAGCAGATAAACCGAAGTGCAGGTGTCGAACATTCTCAGGCCCGCACCTGCACTTCACAATTGATACCTAGATTAGGCCTTGTTCTTCTCTACGTGAGCAGCAACTGCTGCGATGTATTCGGTAAGGAAATCAACGGATCCCTGAGCGATCGTCCCGTCCTCGTTCAGAACCTTGTTGATGTTCAGGTACGCTTCCGGCTGACCCATCACCTGCATGTTGAGGAATAACAGGACGTTGCGCAAAGCCTGTTGAGCTTGACTTGTACCGAGATCCCCGATGGAAGCACCAGCGATTGCCGCGGGCTTGCCGTTGAATGAGCTCTTTCCCCAGGGACGTGAACCCCAGTCGATGGCATTCTTCATGACACCGGAGAAGGAGCGGTTGTACTCAGGGGTCACGAACAGCACCCCATCGGCCTCGTCGATCTGCTGCTTCAACAGGGCTGGGCCCTCTGAGTAGGCGCCATCAAAATCGTAATTGTAGAGGGGCAGATCCACGTCGACAGTTGTGAATTCTACGCCCTCGGGCGCAACAGATTCCAGAGCATTAGCCAGCTTCTTGTTGATGGAGTTCTTACTGAGCGAGCCAACGAGCACAGCGATCTTGGTCATTTCAGGACTTCCTTCTAGTGAAAATTAGTCAGAGCAATGGAGGCATCTGCTCCAGGACTTCCGTCCCGCTCCTAAGCAACCATTATGCATCTGCATATAGTTTTACGCCAGAGCTGTCCGTCACTTTTTCTCAGGTTCTGTCGGTCGCTCTCTCCACAACAAGGTGGTTGTTAGAGTGGTTGTCGCAGCCTATCGCCGAAAGGAGCTGCCGTGATGTTTCGTGGATCAGGGACCGCGCTTGTTACCCCATTTCATGAGGGTTCAGTCGACTGGGCTTCTCTCGAAGCTCTTCTCAATGCCCAAGTCGAGGGCGGAACGGCTGCTCTCATTGCGTGTGGCACCACGGGTGAACCCTCGACGCTCACCTTTGAGGAGCAGTGCGATGTTGTCTCCTTCGTCGTCCAACACTCAGGTGGCCTTCCCGTCTACGCAGGTATAGGCGGAAACAATACCGCTCACGTCATCGACTGCGGCCGAGCAATGGCTGATCTGGGTGCGGATGGACTCCTAGGTGTCACCCCGTACTACAACAAGACCACGCAAGATGGGCTGGTCGCGCACTACAGCGCGATTGCCGACGCAGTGGACCTTCCCCTGATCATCTATAACGTCCCTTCCAGAACCGGACTGAACATAGCTCCCACCACCACCGCTCGACTTGCTTCTCACGAGCGCATCGTCGCCCTTAAAGAGGCGAATCCTTCGATGAGTCAGATTCTGGAGGATTTTCGCCTTTGCTCCGATTCGCTGGCGATCTACTCGGGTAACGATGACCTCACGTACCCATTCTTGACCCTCGGCGGGGCAGGCGTGATTTCAGTCGCCTCAAACCTTATACCTCGACCAATGCATGACATCATCCGTCTTTTTGACGAGGGCGATTGGCTTTCAAGTCTTGCCCTCGCTCAGCAGTATGCTCCGCTTATCGACCTCCTCTTTGCTCAGGTCAGCCCCCTCCCCGTCAAGGCAGCCCTGGCCCACATAGGGTTGATGAAGAATGAGTTGCGACTCCCGCTGGTTCCTCTGACCGATGAAGAGGCTCAACCCCTGTTTGCAGAGCTGCAAGGACTCGGTATCGAGTAGGTCACTGCGAGCCTGCCAGCACCTATAATCACCTCAGCACAGGTATTTTTCACACAACAGGCAAGGTTCGCACGGCTATGACAACTGAATCAGCGCAGGCGCAGCGAATTCGAGGGCGTCTGGCACGTAAAGCTATCCCCCGTAAGGCTCTGGGCGAGTTTACCGCCCTCGATCGAGATCCTGCCGCAATGATTCAGAGGCGCGATGAAGGACGTCTGGCACGCCTGGTTCCGCTTCGCCACCAACGAATGTCTGCCAGCGAGTTCGCCTTCTTCCGCGGATCTGCTGGTCTAATGGCCCACGACCTCGCGTTGCAGGCGCAGACGGATACCCAGCTGGTGATCTGCGGTGATGCCCATATCAACAACTTCGGACTCTATGCCTCACCTGAACGCCGACTCATGTTTGACCTCAATGATTTCGATGAGGCGGCACCTGGGCCATGGGAGTGGGACGTCAAGAGGCTTCTCACCTCCGCGATCCTTACGGCCAAAGAGATAGGCGCGTCCCCTGACGAGGTCTCCGATATCGCGCAGAACGGCGCCAAGACGTACCGCACCGCGATGCAAGAAATGCTTGCAAAGCCCGCCCTCGAACGCCACTATGTTTCGGTGGATTCAACCACTATCGCTGCGAGCGTTCGTGAGGGAGGCCTCCGCGGCTTCACCAAGACGACACAGAAAGCACGCAAACGCGACGCGGATCGCACAATCGCGCACCTCATGACACCCGACCGAATGGGGTTCCTCCGTTTCAAAGATGATCCTCCCATCCTCACTCACACTGGTGAAATGTCGCAGCGGGACTTTGAAGAGCTGTTCCTCCAGTACCGCGACTCGGCCCTCTCGGAGATTGGCTTCCTGCTTTCGCGCTACGAGATCACGGACGTAGCGATGCGGGTTGTCGGCGTGGGCTCGGTCGGGACTCGCTGCTACCTGGTGGCACTCACTGGCCCCGAGGGCAACGGAATGGTCCTTCAGATCAAAGAAGCGGGCGAGTCCGTCGTGACACACTTTTCCGAACCGAACATGACGACGCCGCAAACACTCACCAAAGACATGTCGGGGGGCGACCGAGTAGTCACCCACCAGCGGATTCTTCAAGCTGTTTCCGACCCGTTCTTAGGCCATATCACCCAGGGCGGGCGGAGCTATTACGTACGCCAGTACCGCGATGCGAAAGGCAGTTTCGACACGACGACCATGGACGTCGAAACCCTCAAGAACTACGTGCGCCTGTGCACAACCTTGCTCGCGCGGGCTCATTCACAAAGCCCCTACGCACACTGGGTTGGGGGCTACATAGGTGACACAGATGCCTTCGATGTCGCAATACTGTCGTGGTGCACCAAGTACTCTGAGCAGGTCTCCCGTGACTACAGACGCTATCTGGAGGCGATCGAGGACGGAAGAGTTTCCGTGGCTATGGAAGAGCCCGCCACGTAACCTCGATCTAGAAACCGCGCTTCAGTCCAGGAGACCGGGAACCGACCGAGGGCGCACCAGCGTCCAGAGGAAGATGGCTCCGAGCAGTGCTGAGATCCCCATGACTCCACCCATCGGAATCGGGCTCCCCACACCGAGCAAGCCGATTATTGGAGAGAGAATCCCAGCGGTTCCGAAGTTCATCGCGCCCAGGATTGAGGCCGCAGTACCAGCCTGATCACCATGACGCGACAGGGCAAGAACCTGCTGGGTTGGGAACGCAAAACCGCAGCACAGAACGAAGAACCACAGCGGGATCGCAGTCCCCCACATTCCGAACCCGGCAAGGCCATCAAGGATGATGATCACGGCAAGGACCATTTGTGTCGATGTCGTCCCAACAAGAATCCACTGCGGGCCGACCCCAAAGCGGTCCATGAGCCGAGAACTGGTCTGAACCCCGATGATCACTGCAACCGAGTTAATTGCGAAGAGCATTCCAAACTGACGTGCATCGAAGCCGTAAACCTGTTGGAAAAGGAACGGCGCAGTCGACAGATATGCAAAGAGGCCCGTGAACGTCATTGCGGCAATCAGAACCGCACCAACATAGATTCGATCGCGGAACAGGATCGCATAACGCTGGCGCAGTGTCTTCTGGTTTCGGGAGCGGCGCTCTTTTGGAAGCGTTTCAACCACAAAGAACGCCACCGCTATCACTACAAGGACGCCATAGGAGCCCAGTACCCAGAAGATTCCCCGCCAGGAGGTCACGGTGAGTAGCCAGGACCCCAAAATCGGTGCAATAACGGGAGCCAGCCCGTTGACAAGGGCCATTCGGCTCAGCATGCGTACCAATGCGCGTCCCGCAAACAAGTCCCTGACGGTTGCCATTGCGACGACACCACCAGCAGCCGCACCGAACCCCTGAAGCACACGGAGGATTCCAACAATGGCAATCGAAGGCGCAAGCGCAATGCCAACCGATGCAAGAACATGTATGCATGTACCCAATACCAAGGGATATCGGCGTCCCACTCTGTCCGACAGCGGTCCGACGAACAATTGACCGACCGCAAACCCCACCATTGTGCCCGTGAGGGTTAGCTGCACGACGGTAGCGTCCACTGCAAAGTCAGCTTCTAACACCGGGAATGCTGGAAGATACATATCCACGGTAAACGGGCCCAATGCCGTCAAGGCACCTAGGACAAGGATGTAGGCCAGTCTTCTGCGGGAAGAAAGAGAATCACCGAGGTTAGGGACATTAGGCCCTGACATTTTGTTAGCCTTTCAGGCGTAGTAGTATCGCCCAAAAACCGGTTTGAGGGCGCCCATGAGGGCCCCGCTCCTAGTAGGAGTCGTAAACGGCGTAGGCAGCCTCCGCTATCGTCTCCCAAGAACCTCCTGCGGTCAAAATCACCAGGATCATCTCGCCTTTGTCGGACTTCACAACGGCGGCGTCGTGCAGGTACTGGTCTAGGAAGCCAACCTTGTCCCAGACAACAGCGGAACCAACTCCCGCCGGGATTCCCTCGCGGAATTCCTGCTGCTCCATCGCGTCCCCAAGGCGGGCGAGGTCGTTTCCATTCAGAGCATCGCCGACGACAACCTCACTAAGGAAGTGAGCCAGATCGCTAGCCGTTGTCCGCATGGCGGACCACTCGACATTTGTGTCAGTGAGGCCAAGCTGCGTCATCTGCTTCTGCACTGTCGCGGGTCCAACGAGTTCCAGCCACCGCTCAGAACACTCGTTGTCTGACTCGATGATCATGTCGTCAAAGCACTGGCCAAGGGTGCGGGATCCTAAGAGTCTGTCCTCCCAGTCCCATTCCCCTCCGTTCACCGCTTCAAACATTGAGTATGCAACAAAGAGTTTGTAGGTACTTGCCGAGGCGAACTGCTGGTCTTCATTAAGCTCCACAAGCACCTTTTCGCCCGTCACATCGTACGCAACTACTGCAATGGAGGCGGGTTCCGCGAGTTTTTCGATCTTCTCCCCCAACTCCCGACGGCGGAACTCGTTGTCATGTTCCTGCTTGATGATGGCGGCTAGATCACGGGCGGTAGCCAAGACTTCGCCTCGCTTGGGGAACGGAGCCATCTGTAGCTCTCGAGCCGATATCAGTGCTGCTTCAAGGTCTCTGGACACAGCAGTGGGGAACCTATTGGCTTCCGCGCTCTCCACCAGCATCTGCGCCTCCGCTGTGAGCTCTTGGAGGTCCTGAAAATCCTGTACTGAAGGCGGCATCTGCACCGCCCGCTCTTCAGCGACAGCGGTGCCGAGCAGATCCCCGTCTTGTCCACTAGCATCCGGAGTCGGCGGTGTCAGCGTCATGATGAGCGATGTGTAGATGCCGAAAAGCAGCGTCGCCACGACAAACGATCGCCACCTAGTTCGGCCCCTCCCTACGGGCACGAAGTGCCCACCGACTGGGAAAGTGCTTGCTGCAGTGCAAGTTCGGAACTTGCGATTTGGGTTGAGAGCCTTCCGTACTGAACCTCCATGAGCCCTGCGATGGCGTTGCTGACGCTCGAATCATCTCCGTCCGTGACACGCGATGGTACCTGCTCTCTGAGACTCCCCAGAGTGTTGATGGCAAATACCGAATCCTGCAGGTCTCCCAGAGTTGACGTCACTTGCCGCCACACAGAAGTACGTTGCGCATCCTCACCGAGAAGCGCCTCATATGCATAACGCACGGACTTTGCTGCTTTGCGAACCGTGTGCCACTGCATGCCCTGAGCGAGAAGGTCGGGGTTGTCCCCTTCCTCTAATGCACGCAACATCCTTGAGCACGTACGTCCAATCGGCCGCGCCCAACCTGTTCCGAGCAGTACCTCCACCAGGTCACCAGGCATAGCTGGGCCGGCCTTCCGCCGACGTGGATCTACTAGCAGAACAAGGAGGTCGTGCAGCAGTTCGAATCGTGGACTAGCCAGCTCCTCCCTGGCGACTTCCACAGCAACGGCCTCGTCCTCGTCCAGCCAGTTGAAGACGACATCGACTCCTTGACCTGCGATGCCCCCCTCGGACTCAAGGGAAAGCTTCTCTTGCAGAACCTGTGTATCCCGCAGCTCTGACAACACTCCCCCGTACCATCTGAGCTCAGAAGTGAGGTGGGACCGAAGGGACTCAGGAAATAGTATGGGGAACGTCCCCAGGGTGCTGCGAAGCCTGCGAGCTGCAACCCTGGACCTGTGGACGGCATCTTCTTCGCCAGAGCGAACCCCGTCTTCAAGCGCTTGGAGAAGCCCAACTTGACGACACACATAGCCCTGAACCGCGAGGGTGCTTGTGGGGGTTTTCTGCTCGTTCCAAACGGACCGCGGCCACTTCTCCAACGCCCGTGAAATCTTTGAACCATAAGGGGCGGCAAGCAAACCGGAGCTGAGCAGCACTCTCGACAGGTGAGTCAAAACTCGCCGGTCACCCATGCCAAGTTCCACCTCAACCTCATGCCACGTCGCAAACGGCCGCTCGCTCTCTCCACTTGCGGCCTCGAGCGAAGTGTCTGCGCGGACCTCATCATCACACAGCGTTGCGAGTACTGCTCCTCGTGGTGAAAGGAGAGGCGTTTCAACTCTGCGCGTCTCTAGGCGTGCAACAGGCAAGAGGGGGCTCATGCGGACAGATTCTGGAAGAGCATTACGAAGCGACATTGGCGGTCGTGCCCCTGTGATCGGTGCGTGAACCTCGATCTTCTCCCCGTCGGCCTCGCTCTTCATTTTGAGGTGCCAACCCGCATCTGTGCCACCGGAGCGACGTCGAAGCGCCACACCGAGAGTCAGCAGTTGCAGTTCCGGTGTGTCAAAGTAGAGGGCGTTGAGGTTACTCACCGCTATTGGCCCAAGTGGGGCAACTTGAGAGAGATCCGGCAGTGCACTGTCACGGCCGAAGATAAACTTTGCCTCAACCTCAATCTCTTCAGAGACGTCGGCTGACATTGCAGAGCTTTTCCCGGGCGTTTTCACCTCAACGTCGGCGTCGGCCTCAAAAAGCGGCAGTAGCCCCTGTGACCCGCTACTGAGTTCGGGCAAAAGTGACCACACTCCCACTGTCTTCCATGGTGAGAGCATCACCGCTAACCCCCACCGGAATCTCCTCCCCCGCAAACTCCAGAACGCAACCCGAAGACGTTGCGCGCCAAGTTCCGGTTTCTGCCTCCCCGAGGAAGAGAAGTTCCGCTGCACCGTCTGCCTTCATCGACAACTCAATTGTCAGGCCTAGAGACTCCAACTGAGCCATCTCCTCTTCACCGACGATGTCACCGCTCATGGACATCTGCGCCAGGCCCCACTCCCCCTCACACGCTGCTTCGGTGGAGGGCGACCCACAGGCAGTAAGTCCAGCTCCAACCAAGAGGGGCAACGCGACTGCTAACGCGGACAGCTTATGATTCATCTGCGGGCTTTCGTACGGGGCCGAGTTGAAGTTCAACTCACGGGTGTAGACGAGAGTATCACTGCAACAGCGAACGATCCGAGAGCTGCGCACCCTTGATCTTCTCAAATTGGTCAAGCAGGTCAAGGACGGTCATTTCACGCTTGACGTCCCCTTCAACATCGAAGATTATCTCTCCCTGGTGCATCATGATCAGCCTGTTACCCAGACACAGAGCCTGCTCCATGTTGTGTGTCACCATCAACGTTGTCAGCCTATGCTCGGCAACGAGACGTCCTGTCAGTTCCGTGACAATTTCGGCCCTTTGGGGGTCCAGTGCGGCCGTATGCTCGTCAAGAAGCAGAATCTTCGGGCTGGTGAAAGTCGCCATGAGAAGGGATAGAGATTGCCGCTGTCCTCCCGAGAGCAAACCCACCCAGTCCCTGAGGCGAGTCTCCAACCCCTGATCCAAGGTCCGAAGCTGCCGGACGTATTCAGCCTTCTTCTTCTTTGTTATACCAAGACCCAATGTACGGCGCTCGCCGCGGTTCGACGCAATCGAGAGGTTCTCCTCAATCGTCATGTGGGGCGCGGTTCCAAGAGACGGATTCTGGAAGACCCTGCCCATGTACTTGGCACGTTGAAAATCCTTGAGACGGGAGACATCGGTTCCGTCGATCGTCACCCTTCCAACGTCCGGTTTGATGGACCCCGCGATGACATTGAGCAGCGTGGACTTCCCCGCACCGTTGGAACCAATCACCGTGACGAACTCGCCGTCCTCAAGGCTGAGGTTGATGTTTGAGAGGGCACGTCGTTCGTTGACTGTTCCGGGAAGGAATGTCTTAGAGACGGCTTCTAACTCCAGCATGGTCGCCATGTCAGTTGTCCTCTTCCAAAGCAGCATTTTCACGAACCAGGCGATCCGTCATCCTGTCGTCTGGGCTACGCCGCCCCAAACCAAACAGCCGGTGCAAACGAGCCGGAATTTTCCACTGTGGAACCAACAGCGCGAACACAACAATTACCGCGGAGATCAGCTTCATATCGTTGGGGTTAAAGCCAAGGATCAAAGCAAGCTGGATTACCACCCGGTAGATCACCGCGCCCACAACCACTGCCGTTGCCGCACGCCAAATTGTTGTGCGCCCCAGGATGGCTTGGCCAATGATGACAGAAGCCAGCCCGGCAACGATGATGCCGATTCCCATCCCCACATCCGCAAAGCCCTGATACTGCGCAACCAGCGACCCCGAAATCGCAACCAGGCCATTAGACAGAGACAAGCCCAGGATCTTCTGAGTGTCCGTAGAGACCCCGAATGAACGCACCATTTCTGGTGAATCCCCGGATGCGCGCAACCCAAGTCCCACATTGGTGTGAAGGAACCAAATCAGCCCCGCCAAAACAACCAGAACAAATGGGGTCATTACCAGCGGTCCGTACCACGTTCCCAGCAACCCACCATCGCGCAGAGGGGTGAAAATGGTGGTTGCCCGAAGAAGCCCCAGGTTCGAAGTCCCCATAATCCGCAGGTTGATCGAATAGAGCGCGATCTGGGTGAGAATACCGGCCAGGAGTCCGTCGATGTTCCCCTTGGTGTTGAGAATGCCCGTAACAAGTCCGGCGGCCAGCCCGGCAACAAACGACGAAGCAATCGCCAGAACCGGGTTCGTTCCACTGAGGATTAGTGTCGCCGATACGGCAGCTCCGGTTGCGAAGCTGCCGTCGACCGTCAGGTCGGGAAACTCAAGGACTCGGAAGGTGAGGTAGACGCCGAGAGCCATAATGGCATATATCAGGCCCAACTCAACAGCGGTTATCACTGGCTTCAGCCACCTCTCAAATTGACGCCCAGCTTGCTGGCGTCTATTCGGTTATGTTCGCGGGATCTGCTTCTTCAACAATATTCACCGGAATCTCCACACCCATACGCTGTGCTGCCCCCAGGTTGAGGTATAGAGCCGGCTCCGCCGAGGTCGCGACTGCAATCTCTTCAGGGCTCTTCCCATCCTTGAGAATCTGCACAGCCATCTGACCTGTCTGGTAGCCCAGTTGGTAGTAGTCGAGGCCGTATGTGGCAATCGCGCCACGCGCTACAGTGTCGCCCTCGGCACCAAAGACGGGGATCTTCTTGGCTTCGCCAACCTGCAACACGGTTTCAAAAGACGTGACAACTACGTTGTCAGTGGGCACATAGATCGCGTCAACATCGCCAAGAGATTCGGTAGCCTGCAGCACATCCTGGGAGCTCATGGCTGGTGCCTCCACTATCTCCAGTCCCAGTTCACCGGCTGCTTCCTTGGCCCAGCCAACCTGGACAAGAGAGTTGGCCTCCCCCGGGGAATAGACAACTCCAACTGTCTTCACTCCGGGAACGATCTCTTCGATGAGCTCCAGCTGCTCCTTCACGGGGTTGGCATCAGAGGTCCCGGTAACGTTGCCCCCTGGAGCTTCCCAGCTATCCACCAAGCCTGCGTCGACAGGGTCAGTCACTGCGGTGAACAAGACCGGTGTGTCTGTGATAGCCTGCGCGGCTGCCTGAGCCGTGGGTGTTGCAATGGCGAGGACGAGGTCGACATTCGAAGACTTGAATGATCCTGCAATCGAGGCCGCCGTTGATTGGTCACCGTTCGCATTCTGCTCATCGAACGTCACGTTGAGCCCCGATTCCTCGAGTGCTGCTTTGAACCCGTCCGCTGCTGCTGTGAGAGAAGGGTGATCCATCAGTTGGCTGATGCCGATCACGTACGTCGTGTCATCGGCCGCCTCGTTCCCGGCCTCACCAGTAGATTCGCCGGATTCGGGCGCGGCCGAGTTGGTGCTACACGCACCCAGTGCAAGCATGCCTGCGATACCTAAGACCGCTAGCGAAGAGAGCTTTTTCAAAATCCTACCTCCAGGTCACCTGAATCGAACTTGGCTGCGGCCTAGCGGCTACAACGACGCGGAACAACTTAGCGATCATAAGGGTCTCATCGCCGCCGCCCTCGGGACCGTCCAGTGAGTGAACTACCCTGGAGCTTACGAAGGGAGCCGACATGACAGACCTTGCACTAACACACGCCCAGGACAAGATGGCTGCGGCGGGCGTTGCGCCGGGCGCAATCAGAGTATTTTCCCACTACTTCCAGCAGCTGCAATCCGGCGATCTGGGATTGATCAGCGAAGAGGAGATTGAGCCGTTTCTAGACCCAGTTGTGGCAAACACTCTCGACTTCACGGCGGACGCGCAACGTGATGCCATGCGTAAGACCGCGTTGCTACGTCTCAATGGGGGCCTGGGAACCTCAATGGGGTTAGAGCGAGCCAAGACGCTGATTCCGGTCCGTGATGGGAAGAACTTCCTGGAGATCATTGCCTGCCAGACCCGGCACGCAAGACGCAGGTACTCGGCGACGCTACCGCTTATCTTCATGAACTCCTACAGGACGAATACGGATACCTTGGAATGCCTGTCCCAGTTCACAGATCTCCCGGTGGAAGGTCTGCCACTGAGTTTTCTCCAGAGCAAAGAACCCCGCCTCGATGCCGAGAGTTTGCTACCCATCAGCGTGCCGGAGAGTCCCGATGACGAGTGGTGTCCTCCGGGCCACGGTGATCTCTTCGTCTCGCTGGAATCGTCCGGCATCCTCGACCTCCTAATCAACCAGGGGTTCGAGTTCGCACAGGTCTCAAACGGTGACAACCTAGGAGCGCTCCCGGATGGCAACATTGCGGCGTGGTTCGCATCGACGGCAGCAACATTCGCAATGGAGGTGTGCACGAGGACGTCCAATGATCGCAAGGGCGGTCATCTAGCGCGACGGCGGGGAGACGGCGCACTTATCCTCCGCGAGTCCGCCCAGACCGCCGACGGAGATCGGGCGGCGTTCGAAGATATCGACCTGCACCCATATTTCAACACGAACACCCTGTGGCTCAATCTGCCCCGCCTCCGGGATGCCCTCACCAGTCGCGACTCGATCCTCGGTCTCCCCCTGATAAGAAACATCAAGAACGTTGACCAGGGCGAGGATGAAACGCTGACGGTGGTACAGCTTGAAACAGCGATGGGCTCAGCAATAGAAGTGTTCGAGGACGCGCAAGCAATTCTTGTTCCCCGCAGCCGCTTCCTCCCAGTCAAGACAACCAATGAGCTCCTTCTGCTCCGTTCGAACCTCTATGAGATGGGGGACGACTGCGGTCTTGAATTGACTACGGAAACCACGCCACGAGTCGATTTGGAAGCCACCTACTACGCACATCTTGACCAGTACGAGAGTCGCATTCCGAAATCTCCGTCAATGCGCCGCGCAACTTCTTTGAGGGTCGAGGGCGACTGGTACTTTGTGCCCGGGTCCACTGTTGAAGGTGATGTTCTGCTCGGTAAAGAGGGCGGCATCTACCAATAGATTCAACCACCCTCACGTTTGGTCATTAGGATTGGTTGCAGACCGCATCCGCACGGAGTAGAAGAAGGAACTTGATGGCCACGGCTTCGAAAATCGGTTCAGATCGCCCTGTAACAACCGCAATCATTCTTGCAGCCGGGGGTGACGACGAATCACGGGAGTTGCTCCATGCGGAGCTCTCTGACTCGACGGTGGCCGCTCTGGCTGTGCAGAATCTTCGCCAAGTTCTCCCCGCTGAGAGAATCATTGTTGTCATCGCTCCCGAAGATCAGAGGATTCGCGAGGCCCTTGGAGAAGACCTTACCTATGTGGTCCAAGAAGAACCTTTGGGAACAGGCAACGCAGTCGCAGCCGCGCGGGGCGTGATTCCTGACGACACCGAGCAGCTCCTAGTTACCTACGCGGACACTCCACTTCTTCGTCCCGCATCCCTGCGGGGGCTTCTCAACCGGCACAACCTGAAAAAAGCAGGTTTCTCACTGCTCACAGCACGAATGGATCAGCCTCTCCCCTACGGCCGCATTGAGCGTGACTCCGACGGCAGAATCACTGCCATTGTTGAACCAGAGGACTTGACGTCAAAAGACGCGGGAATTGCGGAGGTCAATGTCGGGTCATACGTAGCAGCGCCGGATGTACTCCTTGAGAAGATTGACGACCTTGCCAGCCGTGGGGAGCATCGCCTCACCGAAGTTGCGCGTAGCTTCCTGGGTTCAGACCACGGGGTCGTTTCGTACCGCATCTATGACACCGACGAAGTACAGGGCATCAACACCGAGGAAGGTTTGGCGCAGGCCGCAGATATTGTCCTCAAACGCCTTTTTGTGCCCAAGAAGGACACGGATACCACCATCAAGTTTGGCACTGGTGGATGGCGAGCCATCATTGGTGAGGGATACACGCTTGGCAACCTGCGCAGATTGTGTCAGGCCATAGCTAATGAAGCCACGCGCCAGGGTATTGACCACATGGGTGTCGTTATCGGCGGGGACCGCAGGTTCCTCTCTCGGGAGTCAGCCGAAGCCGCGGCAGAGGTTTTCGCCGGCAACAATATCCCGGTTCGACTGCTGCCAGACGACGTACCAACCCCGCTGGTAACCTTCGCAGCGCCATACACTGAGTCCGCTTACGGCGTGATGATCACGTCCTCGCACAACCCGCCGAACTGGAACGGAGTGAAAGTTTTCCGCGCTGATGGTTCGCTTCCATTGGATGCCGAGACCGACCGCTACCAGGATGAGGCGAACTCGTTACGCGTTGAGGATGTTGTCACGCTCGACCTCGACCTTGCGAGAGCCGCGGGAGTTATCGATGAGACCCCTCTGACCGACCCCTATATTGACGCAATCGAGCAGATCATTGACTGGGAGCTGCTGCGTGGATCAGACCTTCGGGTTGCAGTTGATCCAATGTACGGCACCAGCCAATTGACTCTGGGGACCATTCTTTCCGATATGCGCGTCCAGGCAGAGTTCATTCACGCGGCCCACAACCCTCTCTTCGGCGGTATAGCACCGGCCCCTGATTCCGAACGTCTCGATACCCTGAAGAAGATGATCAGGTCCGGGGGTGGAAAGTACGACCTCGGTATGGCTACCGATGGGGACTCCGACAGGATTGGCATCGTTGATGAGAATGGCGAGTACGTCACCTCAAATGAGCTGTTGCTTCTGATCTACTGGTACCTGCACGAGTACAAGGGTGAGAAAGGCGGGGTTGTCCGCAACGTAGCAACCACGCACCTACTGGACCGCCTAGCCGACCACTTCGGAGAAGAACACCGGGAATGCAAGGTCGGGTTCAAGCACGTCACTGCTGGTATGCAAGAAATCGACGCTGTTTTGGGCGGTGAGTCCTCAGGTGGACTCACCGTGCGGGGCTGGATCCTCGGCAAGGACGGCATTTTCGCCTGTGCATTGGTCGCCGAAATTCTGGCGCGCACCGGCAAGAGCATGTCGGAATTACTTGAGATGATCTATGGGATCACGGGGCGCCTTTACTCGATGGAAGAGAGCATCCCAGCAACGCCTGAGATGCGTCTAGAGGTTCCTCGTCGGCTTGAGTCTGAACCACTGACTCACATCGGTGAATACAAGATTGTGGATATTGTCCACACCGATGGAACGAAGATTCTCTTGGAAAACGACAACTGGGCTCTGCTCCGGTTCTCTGGTACGGAACCGGTGTTGCGCCTGTTTGTAGAAGCGGATACCCGGGTGAAAGCCGAGGAGCTGCTGAGTTGGCTACGGGGGTTTGTCACCGCGTAGGCACGGGGGTGGTTTGTGAAGTGTTGGGTTAGTAAGAAGTGAGAATAATTCCGTAATAGATAATAAGGGAGACGGGTTCAATGGCGAACACACGTATAGAAGTGGACCTACTTGGTCCAAAAGAAGTACCCGAGAATGCATACTGGGGTGTGCACACGCAACGCGCTGTGGAAAATTTCCCCATCAGCGGGCGCGTGGTAGGTGACTACCCGGGTTTCATGAAGGGCATGGCCGAAGTCAAGAAGGCTGAAGCTCTGGCCAACAGGGAGGCTCGTGTCATCCCCAAGAAGGTTGCTAAAGCAATCACCGCGGCCTGCGACATGATCATGTATGAGCAGGTCGCTAGGGATCAGTTCCCAGTTGACCTGTTCCAAGGTGGCGCCGGAACCTCTGTCAACATGAATGCAAATGAGGTGATAGCCAACCTGGCACTAGAGACCTTGGGGCTACCGAAAGGCAGCTACGACGTAATCAATCCCAATGACCACGTCAACAAGTCTCAGTCGACCAATGATGCATATCCAACAGGACTTCGGCTGGCTATCTACCATATGGTTCACGATCTAAGTATCGAGTTAGGAGAGCTCTCTGACGCCCTGGATCGCAAGGGCGATGAGTTCGCTCGGGTCATCAAAATGGGGCGAACGCAGCTTCAAGATGCTGTGCCAATGTCTCTTGGCCAGGAGTTCCACGGTTTTGCTGCCACCATTAGGGCAGAGACCGACTACCTGACCAGCCAGGCCGAACTAATGCTGACGGTT
Organism: Schaalia sp. JY-X169; assembly: GCF_014069575.1. Taxonomy (NCBI): domain Bacteria; kingdom Bacillati; phylum Actinomycetota; class Actinomycetes; order Actinomycetales; family Actinomycetaceae; genus Schaalia; species Schaalia sp. JY-X169. The sequence goes on along the minus strand of NZ_CP059675.1, from coordinate 1,201,547 downwards.
AATCTAGGGGCGACGGCCATTGGTACCGGCGTCAACACGCCGCCAGAGTTCCAGAGCATAGTGGTCGACAAGCTCGCAGAGGTGACAGGGTTGCCGATCAAAGGTTCCACCAACTTAATCGCAGCCACATCAGATACCGGAGATTATGTCTCAGTCCACTCTGCCTTGAAGAGGACGGCAAGCAAGATCTCCATGGTTTGCAACGATCTTCGCCTTCTCTCTTCGGGTCCTAGGGCCGGTCTCAATGAGATCAATCTTCCTGAAATGCAGGCAGGGTCATCTATCATGCCCGCAAAGGTTAATCCGGTGATTCCCGAGGTCATGAACCAGATCTGCTTCAAGGTTTTCGGAAACGACGTTGCAGTAACCTTTGCATCAGAGGCCGGGCAGTTGGAGCTGAATGTGATGGAACCGGTCATTGCTCAGTGTCTGTTCGAGTCGACTGAGTTGCTGCAGACAGGATCCGCCGTACTTCGCACCAAGTGCATCGATGGGATCACTGCCAACGAAGAGGTTTGCAAGAGTTACGTAGACAACTCAATCGGCATTGTTACTTACCTCAACGACATCATTGGCCATCACAATGGCGATGAGATCGGTAGAGAGTGCGCCCTCACCGGGAAGACGGTACGCGAGGTTGTCCTCGAACGCGGACTCATGACGCCTGAGGAGCTCGACGAAGTGCTGTCTATCGATAACCTCTTGAAGCCGCAGTATTTCGGCGAATACTTTCACGGCGACGACTAACGATCTAACGAAACTCGAAAGGATCAACAATGATCTGGGTACAGTTTGCAGTGGTTCTAATCTTCATCTTCCTGGGTGCCAGGATGGGGAGCATTGGGATTGGTTTCGCGGGTGGCGCGGGCGTAATCGTCCTCGGCCTGCTCGGTTTGGAAGTGGATCCGATGACGGGGATCCCCTGGGATGTCATCGGTATCATCATGTCCGTTATCTCAGCCATCGCCGCAATGCAGGTTGCAGGTGGGCTGGACTATCTGGTCAAGGTCACAGAGAAGGTTCTGCGCAGTAATCCGAAGCGCATCACCTACTACGCACCAATCGTCACCTTCTTCATGACGGTGTTTACGGGAACCGGTCACGTCACATATTCGGCTATCCCTGTTATTGTCGAGGTCGCAAAAGAATCGAACACGAGGCCGTCCCGCCCCTTGTCGATTGCAGTTGTGGCCTCACAGGTGGCCATCGTGGCTTCCCCAATCTCAGCAGCAGTGGTGTTGATGGCAACTGAGATGGAACAGTTCGGTGTCGAGTACATGCAGATTCTCGCGATCATGATCCCCGTTACGTTTGTCGGGGTGCTGGTCGGGGCGTTTGTGGCCTCAAAGATGGGCAAAGACCTTGTCGACGATCCGGTCTACCAGGAGCGTTTGGCTCAGGGGCTGATTCAACGACGCGACCTCAAAGAGATTGAGATCAAGCCTCACGCCACCCGCGCCCTGTGGATCTTTGGCATTGGGGTACTGGTGGTTATGGCTTACGCCATGGCAGTTTCTGACTCCATTGCTCTGATTGAGAACCCAACG